>JBMOMX010000046.1:0-4650 GCA_049323435.1 Pseudomonadota bacterium | reverse complement strand
TTCGACATCGGCAAAAATATCAGTGAATCGCTTCATGGCTCATCTCCTAAATCATGGAGATGCCTCAAGAATCAATTTCCTGATTCAGTTCAAGCCTTTAATCGCCATATGCGATTCCCCTGCCCCTGAAAGGGGGAGGTTGGGAGGGGGTCCGATCCCATCAGTTCACAAAATGGTCTAGGCCCTATCCGGATCAGGCCGGGGCGGAGAAAATTATCCGCCCCATTTGCCACGCAGATATTCGCCGATGCGTTCCAGCCCCTTGACGCCCTCAGGCAGCATCGGATGGAACAGGTGCCAGACATGGATCATTTCATCCCAGACTTCCAGCGTCACATCGACGCCCGCCGCCTTGGCGTTTTTCTCCAGCGTGCGGCTGTCATCGAGCAGCGTTTCATGATCGCCGACCTGGATCAGCAATGGCGGCAGGCCCCGCAAATCCGCAAATAGCGGCGAGGCGAGCGGCGTTTTCGCATCCTTGCCATTCAGATACAGCGCCCCCATGGCCATCAGCCCGGCCTTTTGCACCATCGGGTCTTTATCGGCGCGGGTGGTCATGGTTTCGGAATTGCCGGTAAGATCCGTCCACGGACTAAGTAGCGCCGCTGTTTTGGGCAAGGGCGCCTTTGCATCGCGCAACGCCACCAGCGTGGCCAGTGTCAGCCCGCCGCCCGCACTGTCGCCGGAAATGGCCAGCTTGGCGGGCGAAAGCCCCTGCGCCAGCAGCCAGCGCCAGGCCTTGACCGCATCATCCACGGCGGCGGGAAACGGGTTTTCCGGCGCCATGCGGTAATCAATCACCAGAATGCGCGCCTTGCTGGTTTCCGACAGCTTGCCCGCCAGCGAGCGGTGCGTAACGGGCGATCCGATCACATAACCGCCGCCATGCAGATACAGGATCGCATGATCGGCGCGCGCGCCGGGCGCCTCCACCCATTCCGCCGGAACGCCGTCCACATTCACCGGCGTGATTTTGGTGTTGGCCGGCGTGGGCATCATGCCCATTGAGCCCTCGAATGCGGCGCGCTGTTCCTGAATGGTGGCGTTGGGATTGGCAACGATGCCGCGGATCATCTCCACGACAGCCTTGATTTCATTTCCCGGCATTAGAGTTTCCTTTCTGGTTATTATTCTGCTTACAGATTATTTTATGCTCTGCGCCAGCGGCCTTGACGGGGTTACGCCCATTTGCCGCGCAGATATTCGCCGATGCGCTCGATGCCCTGCTTGCCTTCATCCAGCATCGGGTGGAAGGCGTGCCAGACATGGATCATCTTCGGCCATACTTCCAGCGTGCTGTCCACGCCGCAGGCCTTCGCCTTTTCATGCAGGCGGATGGAATCATCCAGCAGCACTTCCGCATCGCCCACATGAATCAGCAGCGGCGGCAGCCCGGTCAGATCGGCGAAATTGGGCGAGGCGTGCGGATGCGCGGCGCTTGTGCTGCCCAGATAAAGGGCTGTCATGCCATCCAGGCCGCCGGGGGCGATCATCGGATCGGCTTCGGCGCGGGTCCAGTAGCTGGGATTGGAGCAGGTCAGATCGCTCCAGGGGCTGATCAGGACGCCAGCGGCCGGCAAAGGTGATTTTTCATCACGCAGCGCCACAAGCGTTGCCGCCGTCAGGCCGCCGCCCGCGCTGTCGCCGCCAATGGCGATTTTGGCGGGGGCATAGCCCTGCGCCAGCAAATATTTGAAACCGGCCACGCCATCTTCAACGGCGGCCGGAAATTTGTTTTCCGGCGCCAGCCGGTAATCCAGCAGCAGCACCGCCGCCTTGGCGGCGCGCGACAATTCGCCCGCCAGCGAACGATGGGTGTTGATCGAACCCATCACATAACCGCCGCCATGCAGATAGAGGATGGCATAGCCTTCCTTGATGCCCGGCGCCCTGACCCATTCGGCGTCACGTCCGGCCACCTTCAAGGGTTCGCATTTCACGTCCGGCGCCACCGGGAACGCGGTTTTTTCCATACCTTCGCGCATTTTGGCAACGCCGGGTTTGGCGCCGCCGCTATCCCCGCCGCCGACGGCGGAATTGTTCTTGCGCAGAATTCCGACCAGTTTTTCAATTGGCATACCCATTTGTCTTCCCTCCGGGTTGGTATTTTTATTTCCTATCTTTGACCGGACCGGGGCATCTATGCAACAGTGAACTGGTGGTCAGACAAACAGGAATATAGGTAAAATGGCGGTTTACCGGTTGGGCAATTACGCCCTCGAGACGGAAAATGAGGATTACTGGATTGCGCCCAACGCCCAGGTGATGGGCCGGGTGATCCTGAAAAACAATGCCAGCGTGTGGTTTGGCGCGGTGCTGCGCGGCGATAATGAACCGATCACCATCGGCGAAAATTCCAATGTGCAGGACAATGCGGTGCTGCATACCGGCATGGGCGATCCGTGCATTGTCGGGCGCAATGTCACGGTCGGGCATATGGCGATGCTGCATGGCTGCGTCATTGGCGACAATACGCTGATCGGCATGGGCAGCATCATTCTGGACGGCGCGAAGGTGGGCAATAACTGCCTGATTGGCTCCAAGGCGCTGATCGGGCCGGGCAAGGAAATTCCCGATAATTCCGTGGTGATGGGGATGCCGGGGCTGGTGGTGAAACAGGTGTCGCCCCGGCAGATCGAGGTTTTCAGGGAATCCGCCATGGGCTATGTCGAAAACTGGAAACGTTTCAAGGCGGGGCTGGCGTTGGATGAGCGCCACCGCTAGACTGGCATCAGAAAAATAAACCGCACAGGGAGCACCCAATGGCCAAATATGAATTTTGCACGGTCGAACGCGAAGGCAAGCTGACCATCGTTACGATCAACCGCCCGGATGTGATGAATTCGCTGCATCCGCCCGCCAATTTCGAACTGGAAAAAGTGTTTAATGATTTTTCCAATGATCCCGGGCAATGGGTGGCGATCCTGACCGGCGCGGGCGATCGCGCCTTCAGCGCGGGCAATGATCTGAAATTCACCGCGTCGGGCGGCAAGATGGAAATTCCGCCGACGGGCTTTGCCGGCCTGACCGCGCGCTATCACATGAACAAGCCGTTGATCGCAGCCGTTAACGGCGTTGCCATGGGCGGCGGCATGGAAATCGCGCTGGCCTGCGACATTATCGTCGCGTCCGACAAGGCGCGCTTTGCCTTGCCGGAACCGCGCGTCGGGCTGGCGGCGGGCGCGGGCGGCGTGCACCGGCTGCCGCGCCAGATCGGCCTGAAACACGCCATGGGCATGATCCTGACCGGGCGGCATGTGACGGCCGAAGAAGGCTTGCGGCTTGGCTTTATCAATGAGGTGGTGCCGCACGCGCAGGTGATGGCGGCGGCCAAACGCTGGGCCGCGGAAATCATGGAATGCTCGCCCATGTCGGTGCGCGCCTCCAAGGAAATGTCGATGCAGGGTCTGGCGCTCGGCGGGATCGAGGCGGCGGCCAATGGCAAATATGCGGCCATGACGGCGCTCGCCAAAAGCAAGGATTTTGTCGAAGGCCCGCGTGCCTTCGCCGAAAAACGCAAACCCAACTGGGCGGATTCATAAGGCGCGTTTTCCTCCCTCTCCCCCTCGGGGGAGAGGGCCGGGGTGAGGGGCGATCCACAAGAAAGGCTTTTCGTGCCCTGCGTCAAGCCCCCCCTCATCCTGGCCTTCTCCCCCAAGGGGAGAAGGAAATATTCTGCACATCGACCGCATATCCCCCTCCCATAGGGAGAGCGCCCGCATCTACCGCTTCGCCGCCTCAACGCGAGACTATAGCTTATCTTGTGTGACGGGAATGACCGGCTGCCCTTCGCGTGCATCGGCGATGGCGTTTAGTTCCATATCCTCGCGCCGTTCCATAAGGGCGTTAATCGTGTGCCGCCGCTGCGGTTTTATGCGGGCGACGGCGCGTTTGATTTCATCGCCAAATTGCTCTGTGGCAAGATCAAGTTCATAGCTGTTTTGCAGGTTCATCCAGAACGCGGCCTCCACGCCCAGCCATTGTTCCAGCCGCAGCGCGGTGTCGGCAGTGATCGCCCGCTGCCCGGCAATGATCTGGTAAATCCGGTTGGCAGGCACGCACAGCGCGCGCGCCAGTTCCGCCGCATTCATGCCAAGCTCGGCCAGTTCATCGGCCAATATCTGGCCGGGATGAATGGGATAGATGGGGCGTTTCTTGCGCATGGGCCTGTCCTGCCTAATGATAGTCGGTAATTTCAATGTTAAAGGGATGCCCCCTCATCCTAACCTTCTCCCCCAAGGGGGAGAAGGAAGATCTCTGCGCACCGCAGAACAAAGCCTCTCCTTCGTCATCGCGAGCCGCGCAGCGGCGTGGCGATCCAGAGCCACAAACACAGGCTATACTGTTCGACTCTGGATCGCCACGCTTCGCTCGCGATGACGGAAGTTTTGGCTGGAAATAAATCCCGCCGCGCATCAGCCATCATAAGGTTCCGGCAGGGTCAGGCCAGCAGGCAGGTTTATGGGAGGATGGCCGCGGTGATAGCGAATGGTGTTGAGTTGTTGCTGGGTGATATTGCCTACCCCGTCCAACGACACACCGATAGCGTCCACACCAACCAAGAACGACCCCCTCAGCCACGCCCCGCTCAGGTCCGCGTAGCTTATATCCGCATTACATAGATCCGCGTTAGTCAGGCTCGCCCTGCTC
>JBMOMX010000045.1:0-56223 GCA_049323435.1 Pseudomonadota bacterium | reverse complement strand
TCCCCTTTTAAACGAGTGGTAGCGTCCCCTTTTAAACGTCCCCTTTTGAACCCGCTTTTTTTACGGCCTGTCCGTGAAACCGGGGGCGTCATAGCGCCCCCCTTTTTTATCACTTTTTTCCCCCCTGAATGCGCGTCAGCAGGGGAAAAGTCCGCGATTAACGGGCCGCGCCATCCCTGGAGCGATGGCGCCGGGCGGCTGGGGAGGATTTATCACTCAAACAATAATGATTCTTAAAAAACTGTGATGGCCGTCACAGACAGAATGCCGGATCCCATGCTTTATTCCGCTCAAGCAGCGACGAGGCCGGAATATTTGTCAATCAAATCAGCTCCTGTTAAGTGCAAACTAGGGAATGATGACTATAGATAATATTCGAAAATAAATTTTCGTGATATTATTCATAGATTATCATAAGATTTGATTAATAATATTCTAATTATACTAACTTAATACTGGTTGGGAACGGAAGTAATCGGGGGAATGAAGAAGTTCCTCTTAAATGTAGTGCGATTGATGTGGCGTTGTGCCAGTCAGATTTACAAGGAGATGGATATGTTTAAACAAATACTGCTTGGTTCGGTTATGGCCACGGCGATCGCCACTGGCGCCAACGCGCTGATCATCGACGATTTCATTGATGCGCCGCAGAACATTGAGATTGCGGGACCCGAAGCCAATCCCGGCGGTAGCGATCCTGCGGTCACGCTGCTGGATAATGACGGCGGCCTTGTGCCCACATCCGCAGGCCCGCATGCCAGCATTATCGGTGGTTATCGCGACATTACGACGACTCTGATCGGATCGCCGGGTAGCAGCCGGGCCACCAAATCGGATGCGGCCCTTGTTGATGGCGCCTTCAGCCACAGCCAGGATACGGGTGTGCGCTCGAACAGCTATATTACCTGGAACGGTCTGGCGGGCGCGGGCCTTGGCAGCGTTGATCTGACCGAAGCCGGCAGTTCCGACAGGTTCCGTATGGTCATTCTGTCGGCGGATGATGGGGTGGATTGGAGTCTGAGCGTCACCGACGGCGACAGCACCTTCACCCATTTCTTCGAAAATACGGGCGTAATCTCGGCTGCGACGGATCTGTTTTTGTCATTTTCGCTCTTCTCCGGGATCGACTTCACCGATGTTGAAAGCATCGTTTTCGGCGCCAATGTCACCAGCACGGTTGATTTTGACACCTCGGTGGCCCTGATCGAAACCTATGGCATACCCGAACCCGCCTCGCTGACTTTGCTTGGCGCGGGCATCATGGGTCTGGGCGCCATCAAACGCCGCCGCAAAACAGCGTAAGGGCCGCCTGCTTCGTTGTTGCGAAGCGCAGTCAGGGCAATCCAGAATCATGCAATAGCTTGATGGTTTCTGGATTGCCTCTTCGCTTCGCGAGTTGCAATGACATAGGAATGGCTGGCGCCATCAGGCCGCTAACCGCTTTAAAATATTCGAATATTTGTGACTGGACCGGGAAAACCCGGCCCAGTCACAGCCATTTCTAAATAATTTGTTAATATGTCCCTTGCACTATCCGAAAATCTGAGCTAGTAAGGACCCACTAAAAAAATTATTTATAAAAATGGTTGGGAATATGGATGCCGGTTCCAGCGAGCTTTATCGCAGCTCCGGGTTTGGATTGAATTTTTAAAGGGATAGCTCATGGTTAAGAATCTTTTATTGGGTTGCGCCGCCCTGGCGGTAGGCGCCATAACAATGACAGGCGCCGCAAATGCCATCATAATCGACGATTTCATTGATGCGCCGCAAGGCATACGGATTGTGGGACCCGAAGCCCATCCCGGTGGCCTTGATCCTTCGGTCACGCTGCTGGATAATGCTGGCGGCTTGCAGGTCACTGACGCCGGCCCGCATGCCAGTATTATCGGTGGTAATCGCGATATTAAAACGACTCTGATCGGATCGCCGGGTAGCAGCCGGGCCGCCAGTATGGATGCGGCGGTTATTGACGGCGCCTTCAGCCACAGCCAGGATACGGGTGTGCGTTCAAACACCTATATTACCTGGAACGGTCTGGCGGGCGCGGGCCTTGGCAGCGCTGATCTGACCGAAGGCGGCAGTTCCGACAGTTTCCGTGTGGTCATTCTGTCGGCGGATGATGGGGTGGACTGGAGTCTGAGCGTCACCGACGGCGACAGCACCTTCACCCATTTCTTCGAAAATGTGGGCGTAATCTCGGCTGCGACGGATTATTTTCTGTCATTTTCGCTCTTCTCCGGGATCGACTTCACCGATGTTAATAGCATTGTTTTGGGTGCCAATGTCACCAACACGGTTGATTTTGACACCTCGGTGGCCCTGATCGAAACCTATGGCATACCCGAACCCGCATCGCTGACTTTGCTTGGCGCGGGCATTATGGGTCTGGGCTATTTCGGCAAACGCCGCAAGGCCTAATCCTCACACATAGTGTTTTGAAACGGCGGCCCGCCAAAAACTGGGGGCCGCCGTTTTTGTTTGCGGATCGCGCCGGCCCGGCAGACCGGCAGATCAAAAATCCACTGGCCTTGCACCGCCTTTCAGCGCTAGCCTTGGGCTGCGAAACATCCAGGGAGAAACATCATGCCACTGCCACAGGATATAAGGCCGGTAAATTCAGAACTGATGGACAGTCTGACGCGTTCGTCGCAGATGGAATGGATCGAGACCGATCCGGGCATGGCCTGGATGAAGGTGCTGTGGACTGGACCGGAAACCGGGCGCTGGGCCGTGCTGCTGAAATGGAAAAAGGGTTATGTGGCGCCGCCGCACAAGCATCTGTCGGCCGCGCACGCCTTCATTCTTTCCGGCAAATTACAGGTGCGCGACGGCACGCTGGAAACCGGCGACTATACTTATGAGCCGAACGGCATGGTGCATGGCGCGACCACCGCGCTCGAAGATACCGTTTATCTGTTCATCTGCGACGGGCCGGTGCTGTATTTCAACGACACTGCCTTCACCGGCTATCTGGGCTGGGAACAGTTGCAGCGCCTGCAACGTAAATCCGCAAAAGCCGCCGCCGAATAATACAGGGCGCGTTATATCAGGGCTGACATTTGATGCCGGCGAAGCGCCCTCAAAGACGGCCTGTGGCGCTATCATCTTTCCGCCTTCTGGCTGCCCTCACGCCAGCACCTTATCCATGGCGGCGAGCTGGCCCTCAATGGAGATGGGCAGGAACGAGGTGATCTCCAGCGCCCGGTCTTCATAAATATCCTTGTCCGGATATTCTTTCTGCCGCAGCGCGATGGCCGCGTCGCGCTGATAGAGCAGCACGCAGATCTGCGGATAGAACAAATGCAGCATCGCGCCCATCCACATATTGACCGCGAGGCAGGGAAAGGTGTGATCGATCCGGTACCGGTCGATCAGTTTGATGACATCACGCGCCGCATAAAAGGTTTCGCCGGTAACCCAGCGGTTGACGCCGAACAGCGCCGTGGGTACACCGTTCGCATCCATGCTGATGCAGATAATATGGGCGATGGCGTCCTTGTCCATCGGGCGCTGCCATTCGCCTTTGTACGGCGCGGGTTCAACCCCCGCGCCTATGCCGCCCGCGCGCATGAAAGTATGAAAATGCCCATGCTCGCCCGTGGTGCCGCGATGCGCGTGGTAATAATATTGGCTGAAGGTTTCGCGGTCATAGACATCGCCCTTGGGATAATGGTTCCATTGATAAAATGTGTCCTGATGCGCCAACACCTGGCCCACCACATTGGCCCCGGTCTTGTTCAGCAGGCGCTGGCATTCCAGCACCTGGCGCCCGGCGCGGAGCATTTTTTTCAGCCTGTCTTTGGGCAGGCTGTTCATCAGTTCGGTCAGATCCATCGAAACCATGCCTCATTCGCAGGATTTTCCATGGATTTTAGCACGCCCTTAACAAATAGCGCCGTATTTTTGCCCCGATTATGCGGCAGGCTTGCGCTTGTATGGCGCTGGTTGTAAATCATCTCGCGTCATCAGGTTTCATCATTCCGGCCTTCCGGCCCGGCATCATCCAATCAGTCAGGAGTATTCTATGAAAGTTCGTAATTTTGGCCCGCGCGGCGTTGCGCTGGCGGTGGCGTTTTCTGGCGCGCTGGCGGGTCAGGCCCTGGCGCTGGAACCCGGCGATGCGGCCGCAGGCGCCAAGGTGTTCAAGAAATGCCAGGCCTGCCATTCCATCGTGGCGGCGGACGGCAACAAGATCGGGCCCAATCTGCATGGCATCATTGGCCGCGCGGCAGGCACGGCGGAAGGCTTTAACTATTCCGAAGCGATGAAATCATCCGGGCTTACCTGGGACGAAGCGACGATCGAAAAATATCTGCGCGATCCCAAGGGGTTTGTGCCCAAGAACAAAATGGCCTTTGCCGGTCTGAAGAAGGATTCGGATCTGGCCAATGTGCTGGCCTATATCAAGGAAGAATCCGCCAAATAAATTCCATCACCTTTAGACCCTGTCCGAATCAGACGGAACCGCCAGCGGCTGTTCCGTCTGATTCGCAAAATAGGGCCTAGCGGGCCGGCCCGTTTCATTTATTTTGCTTCGCGGAAATATTTTGCGGCCCCGGCATGCAGCGGCGCCGCAATGCCCGCTTTGTCCATGCCCTTGCGCTGAATGCTGGCGAAACTTGTGTGCAGCTTGCGCACCGCATCCAGATTGCCCGCCACCGATTTGACGATGGCGTAAGCATCTTTTTCCGCTAGCGAAGCCCGCGCCAGCAGGATGACCCGCAAGCCAATGCTGGGCACATCGGCGCCAGTGCCCGGGTAACTTCCTTTGGGAATTGTCACGGCGGAATAATAGGGCTTGTCCGCCAGCAATTTGTCTATGCCAGGCCCGGTGAGCGGAACAATTTTCAGCGCGCAACTGCGCATGGCCTTGCTTACATCGCGATCAGGCGTCATCCCCGCCAGCGCGATGGCGTCCAGGCTGCCATTGCACAGCGCCTTGATGGCCGCATCTTCGCCCAGTTCGGATGCCAGTTTGAATTTTCCCAAATCCCAGCCCATGGCGGCCAGCACATCATCCATGGCTGCCCGGCGCCCGGCGCCCGGCTTGCCGATATCAATGCTTTTCCCGGCCAGATCCTGCACCCCGGCAATGCCGGAAGCAGCAGGCGCCAGCACCACCAGCGGCGATCCTGTCAGCGACAGCAGCGCCCGCATGTCCTTATTGGCCTTGTTGCCGGTAAAGGGTTTAACGGTGCCGGCATAGGCATGATATTGCCAGTCCGACTGGGCCAGAACCAGGTCCGCCTGACCGGCCTGCAAGGCCAGGAGATTGGATACGGTGCCCTTGCTGGTCTCAACCGCGCAGCGTAATCCGCCGCTGCCGCTGGCGGCGTTCACCTGCGCGCAGATGGCCCCGCCCAGCAGATAATAGCCGCTGGTGAAGGCCCCGGCAGAGAGAATAACCCGGTTAGCCGCATTTGCGGCCGGCGGGACCAGGCTGGCCGCCAGAAATGTTCCGGCCGCAAAAGCAGCGGTCAAATATTTACGCATTTCAAATCCCCGTTTTTAATAATGCATACGAACATCTAGACTAGCATTAAATTACTGATACATAAGATGTTTATCATCTGAAACTTCTGTTGGACCTTAAATCGGATAGTTTGTCTAATGGATTTGACGTGTCCGGGGTAGAACAGTCTTCGCAAACACGTATATTTGTTGGCGGGCCCCTCGATTGTTTCAGGAAACGTCCTATATAAGTTCACTTATGGTAAATGATCCCATGTTATACATCATGACCAAGCTTAGTTTATGGCGGCATCTTTTGGCATCTCATAATGGATTATCAGCGTAATCTTACTCAGGAATTTCTGGAGTTTGTCGAATCGCAGCCACGCCAGTCGCTGCCGCAACTTCTCGCGAAGGTTCTGAAAAAATCGCGGATGCTGACCGGTGCGGAGGCCGGTACGATCTTTATTTTGCGGCGCAAGCGCAAGGGGGCCGTCTTGCAGGCGATGAACGCCCAAAATGACCGCATCCGCCTGTCCGCCGCCGGCTTTGAAGTTCCGGTAAGCAGCAAGACCATCTCGGGGTTTGTGGCCATGACCGGCGAGACGGTGGTTATTGATGATGTCTATGCCATTGGCGCTGACAAGCCCTATTCCTTCGACCCCGCCAATGAACAGCGCCATTACACGTCTCATTCGATGCTGTGTTTCCCGCTGAAAAATTACACCAATCGCGTGATCGGCGTCGTGCAGCTGATCAACCGTCTTGGCCCGTCAGGCGAAACCGTGCCATTTGATCCGCATATGTCGTCCATCGTGGCGCCCGTGGCGCGTGTTGTGGGTTCCAGCATCGAACTCACCGACATGATGGATCAGATCCGTCAGAAAAACCTGACTTTGCAGAACCGTAATCGTCAGTTGGCGGATCAACGGATGCATATTGCCAATCTTCAGGAACAAACCGAAGAAGCATTTTTGCTGTCTGTCGGCCTGCTGGCGCGCGCGGCTGAAATTCATGACGAAGGCACCGGAAATCACATTATCCGCACCAATGAATATAGCTATTTCATTGCGCAGCACCTGGGCCTGCCGAAGGTGTTTTGTGACGAGATCCATTACAGCGCGCAACTGCATGATGTCGGAAAAATGAGCGTTGATCAGGCTGTGCTGAAGAAAAAGGGCCGCCTTGATGATCTTGAGCGCGCCGAAATGGACCGGCACACCACCTATGGCTATCAGATTTTGCGCGATTCCCCGCGTCTGCAACTGGCTGCGGAAATTGCCCTGAACCATCATGAAAAATGGGCCGGCACCGGTTATCCCGCCGGACTGGCGGGGACGGACATTCCCCTGTCGGCGCGCATTGTGCAGGTCGCGGATATCTATGATGCGTTGCGCTCCGAACGCCCTTACAAAAAGGGCTTCAGCCATGAGGAAACGCTGGATATCATTTTAAACGGCGATGACCGTCTGGACCCGAAGGAACATTTTGATCCGCAACTGATTACCTTGTTTGCCGACACGCATCGCGGGTTTGCGGACATATGGGAAAATCTGAAGGATAATCCGGCTTGAAATTGCAGCCGGCGGCCTCAGATCAGGCCATGCCGCCCACAAAACCTTCGGTCTTGCCGTCATGGATCAGCGCAATGCGCACCGGGCCGCGGCAGAACCGGTTGGCGCAATGCAGCAGGCGCTCGGCCTCGTCCAGATAGAGATGCTGCATATCAGGCCGGGTCAGCAGGTGCGCCGCCTGTTCATAATGTGTGAGGCCGCATTTTTTGCATGTCGCCTCGATGCGCTCGCCCGCGCCCAGATCGGAAAGCTTCAGATCGGTTTTCCAGTTCACCAGAAATCCTCCGCAGACGGAATACGGGTGTAGCTGATCTTGCCGCCGGCATAGCCGCCGGGCGGCGGCGTCCAGGCCCCAAGGCTGACCAGCGTGCGGCCATGCTTGCGGTTCAGGCTGTCAATGGCCGCCGTCGCGCATTCCCAGCGCCGCCGTATGCGGTCATCATCCAGCAGCAGATCAAGCTGGCGTTCATTGGCGGGGGTCAGATCAAGCAGCGTCACCCCCAGCCGGATGATGCGTTCATTGCGCGGCAATTGCGCGCGCGCCATGGCCCACAGCCCCTCCAGCGCATGCAGCACCGCCTGATCATCCTGCGCCGCCCGTAATGGCGCCGCGCGCGTCCACGATCCGTCGCGGATTTGCAGCCACAGCCACAGCCCATCCGCATTCCAGCCATCGCGCCGCATGCGCCGCGCCGCCTTGACCAGCAGCAGGCGCGAGGCGTCGCGGGCATGATCGAGCGTGCGGTGCCCCGGCGGCAAGACCCGGCCATGGCCATACATGCCGCGTTTGGAAGGCTGCGCCTGCAGATCATAGCCATGCAGCGCATACCATAGCCGCTCGCCGGTGACATTGCCCCATAGTTTGCGCATCTGTTTGGGCTGGGTGGCCAGCAGCCCGGCCATGTCGGTAATGCCGGCGCGCGCCAGACGGCGCGCCATGCGCCCGCCAATACCGGGCACATCGACGAGCTGCAACGCCAGCAGCGGGCCGGGCATATCTTCCGGCCGCCAGACCATATTGCCGTTCGGCTTGCCCGCCTTGCAGGCCATTTTCGCCAGTTGCCGGTTGGCCCCGAAACCGATCGAGCAATTGATATAAGGCCCGATATTATCCGCCAGGCGCTGTTTGATGCGCAGGCCCAGGCGTTGCGGATCGGCGCGGTCGGCGGCCTCGACCCGGCAGGTCAGCTCATCGATGGATTTGATCGCGTCGATGGGAAGCACCGCGGAAATTTCCGAGATCAGCGCATTATGGGCGCGGCGGTACAGATCGGGCGATTGCGGCACCAGAATGATCTCGGGGCAGCGCGCCCGCGCCTCGGCGATGCTCATGACATTTTTAACGCCGCGCAGCTTGGCCTCGCGCGAACAGGCAATGACGCAGGTATGTTCCGCTTCGGCGAACGGCGTCACCCCCACCGGTTTGCCGCGCAGGCGCGGGCGCGCCTGCTGCTCGACCGAGGCGAAAAAGCCGTCAAAATCCAGATATAACCGTTCGATCTGCGTTGGCCGCCGCACGTTCCCTGCTCCCTGAAACCAGTGGGCGGCCATAAGAACATATCAGGAACATATGAGTCAATGGAGATACTGGAAATGCTAACTTGGCTGCCTCTGTCCCGTATGCTTTTATGGAAGGAGTCGGGCTGGGGGTTATGAGTAAGAAAATAGTTTTTCAAGGTGTTACGGGCGATAGCCATTTAGCTGCTGTAAGGCAGTTATTATCGATTCCGGACCCCAGTGAAATCTTATTCAGCATCGCCTTCATGAACCAGGGCGGGCTTCTGCAAATCAGAGATTTAATTCTCCCGGTGGCGGGTCGCACAACTTTGATTGCCGGAATCCGCAATGGTATTACGTCCGCACAGGGGCTTCTCGCAGCTATTGAGTATGGTTGCACAACCTATGTTGTCGACACCGGGTCACGGAATGTCATTTTCCACCCAAAAATATATTTCTCAAAGAATGCTGATGAAGCGCGCCTCATTCTTGGCAGCGCCAATCTTACAATTGGAGGGCTTAACTCGAACATTGAGGCCAGCATTTCCATGACGCTTGATTTGTCTTGTGAAGAGGACGCCGAGTTCGCAGCTGATATTGAGAACAAAATCAGCGTGATGATCAATGAATATCAGGAGCATGTGTTCGTCGTGCCAGATCAGAATGCGGTTGAGCGGCTGCTCGCTGCCGGTCGCCTCGTGGACGAAAGCATCGTTGCTGCCCCAACTCCTGGTGGCTCATCGGGTAATCGCGACCTCGATACGATTTCAAAGATGCAGCTCAAAACAATGCCTATAAGGCGGCCTGCCGTTGCCCCCGTGGCGGCGGGTGCGCCGCCTTCTGTTCGACGACCTGCTTCGTCCGCTTCTGTGCCGGTTCCCGTTCCTGCCGCACCGATACGCGATCAGCTTCTTCTCGTGTGGGAGAGCAGACAATTGACCCGGCGCGATCTCTCAATCCCGACCGGAGCTAAAACCAATCCAACGGGATCGATGCTGTTTACAAAAGGAGCCATGGAAAACATTGACCAGAGGCACTACTTCCGCGATGAGGTGTTCTCTAAACTAGACTGGCAGAATGATACCGCCATCCGCACCAAACATATAGAGCGATCCGACGCGCAGTTTCGCTTGATTATCCGTGATGTGGACTATGGGGTTTTTACCCTCCGGCTTTCTCACAACTCTAAAACCGATACAGCCTCCTACAGACAGAGTAACAGCATGACGGCGCTTCACTGGGGTGAAGCGCGTTCACGAATCGCCCGCACGGATTTGCTTGATCGTGTTATGTATCTTTATCGTGACGAAACGAAGCCGAAACTGTTCGTTCTCGAAATCGACTAATCCGCTCCTGACGACACGCGATGCCGCCGGTCCCTGAGCTTCTTCCAGCCAGATAAAAGCTCTGATTGGTCGATTTTGGTCAAGCCCATGTTGCCGAGCGTGAGGAAAGTTTGCCGCTCCAGTACCGCGTCCATTGGCATCGAGCGAACAGACTTATCTAATTCGGCAATCTTGGGCTTAATCTTTAGCGGCGGTGGCACTAATAGCCTTTCGATTTCGGACGGAACAAGCTCAAGAACCCCGCCGCCATAGTGCCGCCCTTCCAGTTCGGCGCTGAGGGCGGTAAGCCCATTGATAAATCCGTATACGAGCTGTTCTGCAGTACCTTCCTTCAAGCGAATGCGGTAGGCGGTGTCAGTGGTGTAGGCGCGGAGTTTGTTCAGGATAAGGCGCGGCGTGTTGTGTGATCGCTTGAGCATTCCGACTTCGGTAGCGTAAACGGATGGGACCGAATACCAGGGACTGCGCATTCGGCATTTGTAGCGGGTATGTAGGCTCTCACTCTCACCCAGTTCAATGTATTGTTTCCCGCTTCGGCTTTTCTCAACACTTTTATCTTGAAACCAAATAAAGTTGGTCGGATTTCCCTTCAATGCATTCGCGCGATGCTGGCGATCGTCGTAAACGATGCCGGGGCAATGTTCACTACGCCCGAACATGGGATGCGCCCATTTCTGCAAACTAAACCGCTCAACAGTTTCGTCTTCCACAAGGAAGAATTTATTCGCGCCAGTAACAATGCCCACGTCAACGTCTGCGACCTCATCGAATCTCCGGGCCACACCTGCCTCAATCAGTCCGTCCAATAGGGATCGGGTAGAAGGAGCTAAAAGCGCGCGCGTCCATTTGCCTTCAACAGTTTTCCCATTGATGGACTGCGGCGCTCTGAAAATATCCTCGGGATCACTATTCAAAAAGCCGCGCCCCCTGACAGGATAGATACCCAACCCCTCAGCATGGGTGAGCGGATTTGCCTTTTTTTCGGCAAGTAACAACACCGCGCCCTGAAGAGTGCCGGGAAACCACAATTCCTCGGGATCGACGACCACTAATCGGCTAGAGTTTTCTCCGAGATAGGAGCGCAACGACTGTGCGTGAGTAACATGAATAATCTCGGCTGGTACGACCATCGCTAACCGGCCACCTGGCCGTAACAGCGCGAACGACGCTAGAATGAACGGAACCCATGCGTTTGTGTGTTTGGTGAATTTGCACTCTAGTTCACTGAAGATTAATTCAGCCCGGCCCTGAAATAGGGGTGGCAAATATTGATATCGAATAAAGGGTGGGTTTCCAAGTACGGCATCAAATCGCACGGACTTGTCTCGAAGAGCATCGATAGCCCATCCAAGAAAATCATCGTCGTTAATCGCAACTTGCTCCAAGCCAGATTGGCGGGCCACTTTCAAGGCTTGCTTCGCCTCAGTGGTATCAATTTCGAATCCCGTTACGTGTGCGTCAGTGATTAACTCAGCTATAGGCTTGAAGAAAACACCGTTACCGCAACTCGGCTCGAGGATTTTTTTCGGCTTATTATGGCCTACCCACCTAACAAGAAACTCCGCAAGATCGGATGGTGTATAGTAACCGCCCCGAAGCTTCTGTTCTGTCTGAAATTCTTTGAAGTTCATTTTTTCGATCCCGGCCTTGTTCTTTTTGGTTTCTGGATCGATTCGGCTTTGTCTTTTATATAGTTCTCTGCAGATTGAATAAACCAATCCTTCAATGTAGAACTCTCTATGGCCAAAACACTGTAGAGTTGCCGTTTTAGTGACGGCTCTACTTCGACAACAATACGCCCTGATTCACCCTTTGCCATATTATATAGCTCACATTGTTTATGTAACATAACTGACACGATTGGTTGATTCTGTCGAGTGAATACAATAGTCACGATCAGCAACCATCCTCAAAACAATTCCGGCCACTGTTTAGTTCGGCGAACGGCGTCACTCCCACCGGCCTGCCGCGCAGGCGCGGGCGCGCCTGCTGCTCGACCGAGGCGAAAAAGCCGTCAAAATCCAGATATAACCGTTCGATCTGCGTTGGCCGCCGCACGTTCCCCGCTCCCTGCAACAAATGGGGAGTCATAAGAACATAACAGGAACATACTAGTCAATGGGAAGGACGATTTATCGCATGTTGGTCAACAAGCGAATGCCTAAGCTAAAAGCAAAGCCCAAACCGTTGCCAAAGAATTACCGCAAGCTTACCCCAAAGCAGCGGTTTATTGAGGCTACGCGTGGGGCTAGGCGGACGAAGCGGGTGAGACATTTGAGCGGGCGATCAAGAGAATCGTTTCGCTGAAGCGTTCGAGCTCGGGTGTCTGGGCGGGTAAGAAACCATTCTAGATTTAATGGCCGGATAAAAACGGGTATCTTCTTGCTGTGCGGTTATGTGGCGTCTGATTGCGAATGCGCAAGCATCGGCAATTTGCAAAATGCCTGATTCGGTTTTTTTAGCGAAGAAACAGGTCTCTGCAATCCTAGTCAGTGGATAATACTCTTTCAACTCCTCGTTCAACCACGAAGGAGCACGGGGTTGACGAAGATCGTTATGAAGTTCTTTTATCAATTTTCTTGCTTCTGGGCGATCTTCCAGAATCAGGGTTGCCACTTCACCGGGGTATTTCGATCTCATTAAGCGCTCAACCCATAGCAAGCATGCCCCATACGCCGCTGCATGCGCATCAATGGATGCTTGATGATCAGTATACCCAGGAAAATCTTTGAAAATCCTAGATTTTTCGATCCATCCGCCAACAATCACAAGATTAAACTCCTTAGGGACAGCGAGTAACTCGTCTAGTATGGACAAGCGGTGTTCTATTGCAAATTTCTCGCGAGGGAACACCTTGCCGCCGGAAAATAACTCCGTAGCATGAAAAACGAACCCATCCCGCCGTTCTGGCGGGGCATACTTATCAGCTAAACTGGACAGGTGATTTTCAAGCGCTAACCAATGCTCGTCTGCGTTAGACACTATCCCTGTGACGACTAAAACCGGCTCGTTCTTGGATGTGCCGCTTTCATCTAAATGAACAAAGCGCACTGTCTTCGTCCCTATCAAGGGGGGCACCTCCAAGGGCGCGGATACTTTTCATATCACGCCCGCTGCCCTTTTGGTACGGGAACTATAATATTGGGAATTTAAGACCTTTATTGGGCATGCCATCCTGCTTTCCTCATCTGTCGGCCATCGCCATGCCCTTGATCTGGGCGAACAGCGCCTGGCCGGGATGCAGGTCGAGCGCGTCCCAGCTTTTGCGGGTGATGCTGGACAGCAGCCGCACCTCACCCGATGCGCCAAGGCCGAGCAGCACCAGCATCTGGCTGGGGCTGGCGGTTTCTGCCGACAGGATGCGGGCGGGCAGGACATTCAGCACACTGCTGCCGGCGGGTTGCTGCATGGCCAGGCTGACATCGCCCGCGCGCACCCGGACGCGCCGCACGGTGCTTGCCGCGCCGAGATGCCCCGGCACAAAAAACGGCAAACCATCAATGCGGCATTGGCTCATGTCATAACGCGCATCGTGGCTTTCCACCGTCAGGTCCAGCACAGCGGCGGCTTCAGGCAGGCGCGCCAGCGGCAGCGACAGATCGGTCAGCAATTGCGTGAGCGGCCCGGCCGCCAGCACCCGGCCTTCGCGCATCAGCACCAGATGATCGGCGAGGCGTTCCACTTCCGCCAGATCATGCGAGACATAAATGATGGGGAGCGACAGCGCCCGGGGCAGGCTTTCGAGATAGGGCAGAATTTCATTTTTGCTCTGCCGGTCGAGCGCCGACAGCGGCTCATCCATCAGCAGCAGGCGCGGTTGCGACAACAGCGCGCGGCCAATGGCGATACGCTGGCGCTCGCCGCCCGACAGGCTCACGGTCGAACGGCGCAGCAGATCGCGGATGCCCATCAGATCAATGACCGGCTCCAGCGCGATCGTGCCCGTTTTGGCGCGGCGCAAGCCATAGTGCAGATTGTCCAGAACCGAAAGATGCGAAAACAGCCGCGGTTCCTGAAACACATAACCAATGGCGCGTTTGTGCGGGGCCAGGAATTGGTCCGCATCCTGCCACACCGCGCCATCGGCCCGCAAATAGCCCTCCGCCACTTTTGTCAGCCCGGCAATACAGCGCAGTATGGTGGTCTTGCCGCAGCCTGACGGGCCGAACAGGCCGGTCACGCCGCGGGCGGGCGCAGTGAATGCGACATCGAGCGAAAAATCGCCAAACGCGCCTTTGAAGCGGGCTTCCACTTCGCTCATGGCGGCGGGCTCCCGGTGCGTTTGGCGATCAGCATGGTCAGCAGAATGACGGCGAATGAAAATATCAGCATCCCCGCCGACAGCATATGCGCCGCGCCCCATTGCATCGTCTCGACATAGTCGAAAATGGCGATGGAAAGGGTTTTGGTTTCGCCCGGAATATTACCGCCAATCATCAGCACCACGCCAAATTCGCCGATGGTATGCGCAAAGCTGAGAATCGCGCCCGACAGAATGCCGCCGCGCGCCAGCGGAACCGCCACCGAGAAAAACGCATCCAGCGGCGCGGCGCGCAAGGTTGCCGCCGCCTCCATCGGGCCATCGCCGATCAGTTGAAACGCATTGCGCACCGGCTGCACCATGAAGGGCAGTGAATAGATCAGAGATCCGATCAGCAGACCTTCGAAACTGAACGCCAGCGTGCGCAGCCCGGACGCCGCCAGCAGCGGCGCGAACGGCCCGTTCGGCCCCATCGCCACCAGCAGATAAAAGCCCAGCACCGTCGGCGGCAGCACCACCGGCAGCGCCACCAGCGCCGCCACCGGTTCTGCCCACAGGCTGCGCGTGCGCGCCAGCCACCAGCCCAGCGGCACGCCCAGCGCCACCAGTATGAGCGTAGTCAGCGCGGCAAGCTGGAGCGAAAGAGAAATGGTCTGCCACATAATGCTTTTACTTCTCCGATGGCGCGCCATAACCCTGTGCGGTAATGATGGCGGTGGCTTGCGGGCTTTTCAGAAAATCCAGAAACGCTTTTGCGGCTTCATTGTTCGCGCCCTGCGTCAGCAGCACCGCATCCTGCAAAATCGGCGCATACAGATTTTCCGGCACGATCCAGCGCGACCCGGCGCTTTTATCCGTCAGTTGCGCCAGCGCGACAAAGCCCAGTTCGGCATTGCCGCTGGCTGTGAATTGATAGGCCTGGGTAATGCTTGCGCCCATAACGATTTTGGGCGCGATCTGTTCATGCACACCCAGCGCCTTCAGCGTTTGGAGGGCGGCCGCCCCATAGGGCGCGGCATCCGGATTGGCGATGGCGATATGGCTGAAGCTCCCCTGCTTCAATACCGCACCCTGATTATCGACCAGCCCCGGGTTGGCACTCCACAGAACCAGTTTGCCGATGGCGTAGGTGAAGCGCGAACCGGCAACCGCCAGGCCATCCCTTTCCGCCTGCGCCGGGCGGGCGGCGTCCGCCGACAACAATATGTCAAATGGCGCGCCCTGGGCGATCTGGGCGTAAAGCTGACCGGATGATCCAAAACTGAGAATGGCGCTATGGCCGGTTTGCTTCTGAAAGCTTGCGGCGATTTCCTGCGCGGTGGCCGTAAAATTCGCCGCTACTGCCACCGGAACTTCGCCAGCATAAGCGGGTGGATGCACCCCTAAGCCTAAAACCAGCGCAGTTAGCGCCGCCGCGCGAAAATAGCGTTGGCACGAACCAAAGCGCGCAATGAACCAAAATAAGGCTGACATTCGACCCCATTAAACGAAAAAATCGCAGGTTCATTAACATTATAGCAAATCTCAAGGCTGTAATATGCAATCATGTCTCCCCAATTCTGGGGATATGAAATGCGCTGACATTGAAAAATCGTCTGGTGTTGCTATATTCAGTCGTTGTGTGCGCCACGCCCCTCCAGGCTGGAAAATCAGATAAGGAACTTTTTATGTCCAGCTCAACTGCCAAAATCGTCCCGGATGCGCGGCAAGAGGCCTATGCCATACCGCTCGACAAAATCGATATGAGCCAGGGGCATCTGTTTCAAAACGACATACACTGGCCGTATTTTGAACGGCTGCGCGCCGAGGCGCCGGTGCATTATTGCGCAGATAGCGCGTTTGGCCCCTTTTGGTCGGTCACCAGATATAACGACATCATGACGGTTGACACCAATCACGGAATATATTCTTCGGAACCTACAATTACGCTGCGCGACCCGGATGAAGATTTCCGGCTGCCGATGTTCATCGCCATGGACCCGCCCAAGCATGACGAACAGCGCAAGGCGGTTAGCCCGATTGTCGCCCCGGCTAATCTGGCCAGGCTGGAAGGTGTTATCCGGGAACGCGCGGGCCAAATCCTGGACGGGCTTCCAGCAGGCGAGACGTTCGACTGGGTGGATAGGGTTTCCATTGAACTAACCACGCAAATGCTGGCGACATTGTTTGATTTTCCCTGGGAAGACCGGCGCAAACTGACCCGCTGGTCAGATGTGGCGACGGCGGACCTGAATTCCGGCATCATAGATTCAGAAGAGGCGCGCCGGGCGGAACTTTATGAATGCGCCGCTTATTTCACAAATTTATGGAACCAGCGGGTGAATGATCCGGCGCCGGGCGGTGATCTGATTTCCATGCTGGCGCATTCCGATGCAACGCGGAATATGCCGCCCCTGGAATTTTTGGGTAATGTCATTCTGCTGATCGTTGGCGGCAATGACACCACGCGCAACTCGATTACCGGCGGCGTGCTGGCGCTTAATCAGAACCCGGATCAATATCAGAAGCTGCGCGAAAACCCGGCGCTGATTGAAAGCATGGTGCCGGAAATCATCCGCTGGCAGACGCCGCTGTCCTATATGCGGCGCACCGCTTTGCAGGACACCGTGCTGGGCGGCCAGCAGATCAAAAAGGGCGACAAGGTGCTAATGTGGTATGTTTCGGGCAACCGCGACGAAACCGTTATCGAAAATCCCAATGCTTTTATTATCGACCGTGCGCGGCCGCGCCAGCATCTGTCGTTCGGCTTTGGCATTCACCGCTGCGTCGGCAACCGGCTGGCGGAAATGCAGTTGCGCATCGTCTGGGAAGAAATTCTCAAACGCTTCCATAAAGTGGAAGTGATGGGGGAACCGGTGCGGGTATTTTCCAGCTTTGTGCGCGGCTATTCGCATTTGCCGGTGCGGTTGCACCGGAATTAGATTTTTAGCCGTATTTCAGAAACAGCAGCCTCGTATCGCCATAGATGCGCCGGTCCAGTTCCGTATAACCGGGATGCGCGGGCGGGGTTTCATCGGCTGCCAGTTCAACCACCAGCACGGCGTTGGGGTTTAACCAGCCGCCCTCCAACAGGCTTTGCAAGGCGGGGGCGATCAGTTCGCTGTGATAGGGCGGGTCCAGAAACGCCAGATCGAACGGGCCGCCGCAATTGCTTTCCATCGGGCCAAGCCGGGTGGCGTCGCGGCGGTACAGTTTGGCGGCGCCTGCCGCCTGTAACGTGTCGATATTTTCCCGGATGGCGGCGCGCGCCGCTATGGCGTTGTCGATGAACAGCACACGTTGTGCGCCGCGCGACAGCGCCTCCAGCCCCAATGCGCCGCTGCCCGCAAACAGGTCCAGCACCCGCGCCACTTGCGGCAGGGGCGTTTCGCGATTTTGCGCAAGCCCATGCGCCAGAATGTTGAACAGGGCTTCGCGGGTGCGCTCCGATGTCGGGCGTGTCGCGCGGCCTTCGGGCGCCGCCAGCGTGCGGCCGCGATAAATCCCGCCGACGATTCTCATTTTTTCTTGACGCCGCGTTTTTTTGGCGGCGCCGCCTTGGCCCAGCCGGTCTTGTCCTGAAATATGCCAAGCTGTTCCATCACCTTGATGGGGGGAATTTCATCCACATGGCCGATTTTCAGATCGCCCAGTTGAAACGGCCCATAGGCAACACGGATCAGCCGGTTCACCTGCATTCCCAGATGCGCCAGCACCTTGCGCACCTCGCGGTTCTTGCCTTCGCGCAAGCTGACGCTGAGCCAGCTATTATCACCCTGTTCGCGTTCCAGTTCCGCCTTGATCGGGCCGTAATGCTGGCCTTCCACCGTGACGCCGCGCATCAGCCGTTCCAGCGCGCCCGCATCGGGCCGCCCGAACACCCGCACCCGGTAACGCCGGGTCAGCGCGGTTGCGGGCAGTTCCAGTCTGCGCGCCAGTTCGCCATCATTGGTCAGCAGCAGCAGCCCCTCGGAATTGAAATCCAGACGGCCCACGGTCATGACGCGCGGCAGATCCTTCGGCAGCGCCTCGAACACGGTCGGGCGGCCCTGCGGGTCGCGATTGGTGGTCACCACGCCGCGCGGCTTGTGATAGCGCCACAGGCGCGGCGGTTCGGCCCGGGGAATGGGCACGCCATCGACGCGAATATCCTGCTCCGGGCTGACATTCAGCGCGGGCGAGGCCAATATTTCGCCATCCACGCTGACCCGGCCCTGAGTGATCAGCGCCTCCGCCTCGCGCCGCGAACAGATGCCCGCGCGCGCCAGCACCTTGGCGATGCGGCCATCCGATGGGGAAATTTCAGGTTTTGCTTTCATGGCCACTGTTTAGCAGGATATTCTGCCGCCCATGAGCAATAATTACATGCAACTGGCCCTGATCGAGGCCGAGGCGGCGGCGGCGCTGGGCGAGGTGCCGGTGGGGGCGGTGCTGGTTGACCCGGCCACGGGCGGTGTGCTGGCGCGGGCAGGTAACCGCACCCAGACGGACAATGACCCGACGGCGCATGCCGAAATGATTGTCATTCGCGCGGGCGCGGTGCTGACGCACAGTCAGCGGCTGACGGGGCTGGATCTCTATGTGACGCTGGAACCCTGCGCCATGTGTGCGGCGGCGATCAGTTTTGCCCGCATCCGGCGGCTTTATTATGGGGCCGACGACGAAAAGGGGGGCGGGGTGGCGCATGGGCCGCGCTTTTTCACGCAGCCCACCTGCCATCATGCGCCGGAAATTTATGGCGGTATTGACGCTCTGCGCGCGCAGGGGCTTTTGCGTGCTTTCTTCGCGGCAAGGCGCTAAAGTGCGGTATCGCAATTAGACATAACAGGGAGGCCCAGGCATGGATTTCGAACATAGCGACCGCACCAAAGCTTTGATGGAAAAGCTGCAAAGGTTCATGGACGATCATATTTATCCAAATGAGCAGACTTATTACGATCAGATGCAGGCGTTTGGCGCCAACCGCTGGCAGGTGGTGCAGATCATCGAAGATCTGAAAATCAAGGCCAAGGCGCAGGGCCTGTGGAACCTGTTCCTGCCGGAAAGCGGGCATGGCCCCGGGCTGAGCAATCTGGAATATGCGCCGCTGTGCGAAATTATGGGCCGGGTCAGCTGGGCGCCGGAAGTATTCAACTGCGCCGCCCCCGATACCGGCAATATGGAAGTGCTGGAACGTTACGGCGCGCCCTGGATGAAGGAAAAATTCCTTAAACCGCTGCTGAACGGCGAAATCCGGTCGGTGTTCTGCATGACGGAACCCGATGTCGCCTCAAGCGATGCAACGAATATCAGCACACGGATTATCCGTGACGGCGATCATTATGTGATCAATGGCACCAAATGGTGGTCGTCCGGCGCGCTTGATCCGCGCTGCAAAGTATTCATTGTCATGGGCAAGACCAGCACCGAGGGCAGCCGCCATACCCAGCAGTCACAGATTCTGGTGGAACCGCACATGCCGGGTGTGAATATCAAACGTAACCTGCCGGTGTTCGGCTATGACGATGCGCCGCACGGCCATGCGGAAATCCATTTCGACAATGTCCGGGTGCCCGCTGAAAATATCATTCTTGGCGAAGGGCGCGGCTTTGAAATCGCACAGGGCCGCCTGGGGCCGGGACGCATTCACCATTGTATGCGCATTATCGGGGTCGCCGAACGCGCGCTTGAAAAAATGTGCGTGCGGCTGTTGTCGCGCGAGGCGTTCGGCAAACCGATCGCCGAACATTCGGTGTGGGAACAGCGCATCGGCGAGGCGCGCACCAATATTGAAATGTGCCGCCTGCTGACCATGAAAGCCGCCTGGATGATGGACAAGGCCGGCAACAAGGTAGCGCGCACCGAGATCGCCATGATCAAGGTGGCAGCCCCCAATATGGCGCTGAAAATTATCGACGACGCCATCCAGGCCTTCGGCGCCTGCGGCGTCACCACCGATAGCGGCATGGCCCGCGCCTATGCCAGCGTGCGCACGCTGCGTATCGCCGATGGCCCCGATGAAGTGCATAACCGCACCATCGCCAGGCTGGAATATGGCAAGCACTCTCAGGCTCTGAAGGCCAGGCAGGCGGCGCGCTAGACCCTGTCCGGATCAAACGGAATCGTCATTGGCGATCCCGTTTGATCCGTAACACAGGACCGGAACACCAATCCGAGGTGTATTGGATGCTGGTTTTTTTGCATACCTCGCCGGTGCATACCGGCACATTTGACGCCTTGCGGGACCGTTTTGCGCCCGGTCTTGCGATCCGCCATGTGGTGCGTGAAGATTTGCTGCACCAGGCCGTGGCCGAGGGCGGTGTGACGGCGCCGGTTACGGCGGCGGCCAGGGCCGCGTTTTCCGGGCTGGTGGACGAAGGGGCGCAGGCGGTTATCTGCACATGTTCGACCATTGGCGCGGTTGCGGAAAGTTTTGATGCGGATGCGCCGGTGCCAGTAATGCGCATTGACCGTCCAATGGCGGACAATGCGGTGATGCTGGGCAATCATATCGCCGTTTGCGGCGCACTGTCCACGGCGCTTGCTGCGGCGATGGATCTCATGCATTCATCGGCCAGGGATATGAATCGGGCCAATGTCACCATCATTGATCATCTGTTCGCCAGCGCATGGAAATATTTCCAGCAGGGCGATCTCGACGGCTATCACCGGGAAGTGGCGCGCGGCCTGCGCGGCGCAGCATTGACGGCGGATGTCATCGTGCTGGCGCAGGCGTCAATGCATGGCGCAATTGCGCATTGCCCGGAAATCACCATCCCCATCTGGAGCAGCCCGGAAACCGGATTTCGCGCCGCATTGGCGCTGATAGATTATGAGGAAAAAACGCAGTGAGCCGGTTTTTCCCTGCGTCTTTGCCCGCTATTCCGCGGCGTGCGAAACATCCTTGCCCATATGCGGATCCAGCATGCGGTGCAGGTGCACAATAAAATAGCGCATATGCGCATCATCCACGGTGCGCTGCGCCGCCGCCTTCCAGGCTTTCATGGCAGAGTCATAATCGGGGAAAATACCCACAATATCCAGTTCATCCGTGTTTTTGAACTCGACGCTCTGGGGGTCTGTCAGGCGTCCGCCAAACACCAGATGCAATAATTGTTTGGACATATCCAGCTCCATTCAGAGGTTCCCAACAGCCTAATCTAATCAGGTTAAGTATTCGTGATGTGATCAATTGTGTATATAATGCGCCTGACGGGCTGGCAAAAGGCCGCAAGTCAGGGCAGACTGATTTTTTATATAGGGGAAAATGGTTATGGACCTTTCGTTCAGCCCCGAGGAAATTGCCTTTCGCGAGGAAGTTCGGGCTTTTCTGCGGGAAAATCTAAGCCCTGAGCTGATCGCCAAGGCCCGCGAAAGCGCCCTGCCGCGCCGTGCCGATGTCGCCCCCTGGCACAAAAAACTGTTCGAAAAGGGCTGGGCCGCGCCAAAATGGCCGGTTGCGTATGGCGGCACGGGATGGAGCACCATGCAGCGCTTCATCTTTGACGCGGAAATGACCCTGGCCGGTGCGCCGCCATTATCGGCGTTTGGCATGACCATGCTGGCCCCGGTGCTCATGCAATATGGCAGTCCGGAGCAAAAACAGCGGTTCCTGCCCAGAATTTTGTCGGGCGAGGAATATTGGTGTCAGGGCTATTCCGAACCGGGGGCCGGTTCTGACCTGGCGGCGGTCAAGACCCGCGCCGAAGACAAAGGCGATCATTATCTGGTCAATGGGCAGAAAATCTGGACCAGCAATGCGCAGGATGCGGACTGGATTTTCTGCCTGGTGCGCACCGATCCCGCCGCCAAGGCGCAGGAGGGTATCAGCTTTCTGCTGATTGATATGAAGTCGCCGGGATTGCAGGTGAAACCGATCATTTCGATCAATGGCAAGCATAGTCTGAATGAAGTGTTTTTTACCGATGTAGCGGTTCCAAAGGAAAATCTGGTCGGCAAGGAGAATATGGGCTGGACCTACGCCAAATTTCTGCTGGGCAATGAACGCACCGGCATAGCAGGTGTCGCCCGCGCCAAAGGCATGCTGGAACGCCTGCGGGAGCTGGCGGCGCAGGCGCCGGATAATGCGGGCGGGTATTTGCTGGCGGATCCGGATTTTCGCACCCGCCTGGCCGCCATAGAAACCGAACTGCTGGCGCTTTCACATACCGATTTGCGGGTGGCGGTCTCTGTTGCGACAGGCGCCGGGCTGGGACCGGAAGCCTCCATCCTGAAGGTAAAGGGCACCGAAATACAGCAGGCCCTCAGCGAACTGGCCGTGGAGGCGCTGGGCCCCTATGCCGCGCCCTTCGATCAACCGCATGCGGATAATCTTGGCGGCATAGGCCCTGCAAACCGCAAGGGTGTCGTCCCCGCCATGCTGTTTGGCCGTGCCGCCTCAATCTATGGCGGCACCAACGAGGTACAACGCAATATCATCGCCAAAGCTGTGCTGGGATTATAATGGCAGCATGAACAATTTGGCTTTTTCACAGGCCGCAGAGAATAACAAGGCGCCGATCCTGCGCATTTTGCGCGAGGTGTTCGCGCAGACACGTATTGTTCTGGAAATCGGCAGCGGCACGGGACAGCATGCCGTGCATTTTGGCCGTGGTTTGCCGCATCTTGTCTGGCAGCCCAGCGATCTGGCGCATAATCTGCCCGATATACAGGCGCGGCTGGCAGCGGAGGCGCCCGCCAATGTGCTGGCCCCGCTGGCGCTGGATGTCGCCATGCAGGTTTGGCCGGTCAGGGATATTGACGGGCTGTTCAGCGCCAATGCCGTGCACATCATGTCCTGGGCGCATGTGACGCAGATGTTTCAGGGCATGGGTGAAATTCTGTGTGACCAGGCCATAGTCTGCCTTTATGGCCCGTTCAGATATGGCGGTGCGTTCACGACGCCCAGCAATGCGCAATTCGATGTCTGGCTGAAACAGCGCGATCCGCTGAGCGGCGTGCGTGATTTTGAGGCCGTGGATGCACTGGCCCGTGCCCAGGGTCTGCGCCTGCTGGCTGATTACGATATGCCTGCCAATAACCAGTTACTGGTGTGGCGGCGGGGCTAGACGGAAACCTGACCTTTAAGGAGATCGTGCGCGCATGAATGAAACCCTTGCCAGCACGGCTTCGCTGGGTGAAGCGATACTGGCGCATGAGCCGGTTATCCGGCTGGCGGTTTCGGTTTTCTTGTTCATCGCCATCGCAGCATGGGAGGCGGCCGCGCCGCGCCGGCAGTGGTCGCTGGGGCGCTGGCGGCGCTGGCCCGGCAATCTTGGTATTATGGCGTTAAACACGATTCTGCTGCGCATTCTGTTTCCCGCAGCGGCGGTTGGTTTTGCGGCATTCTGCCAGGCGCAGGGCTGGGGGTTTCTGAACGCGCCGGGGGTTTCGGCACCGCTGGCCGGACCCTTGGCCATCGCGCTTTCTGTTCTGGTGCTTGATCTTGGTATCTATTTTCAGCATGTGCTGTTTCATGCCGCGCCGTCACTGTGGCGGCTGCACCGGATGCACCATGCCGATCCTGATTTTGATATTACGACCGGGTCGCGCTTTCACCCTGTGGAAATTATTCTTTCCATGGGAATCAAGCTCACACTTATCGCGGCATTTGGGCCGCCCGCTATTGCGGTGCTGATTTTCGAAATTCTGCTGAATGGCGTTTCAATGTTCAATCACGCCAATTTGAAATTGCCGGCGGGCGCCGACCGCTTTATGCGCCGCTTTGTAGTGACACCAGACATGCACCGGGTTCATCACTCGGTAATGCCTAGCGAAACGAACAGCAATTTTGGCTTCTGCCTGCCCTGGTGGGACCATATATTCGGCACCTATAAAGCAGCGCCCGCGCTGGGGTATGAGGCCATGACACTCGGTATCGGGCAATTCGGATCCGCGCGCGATCAAAGGCTGGATCGGCTGCTGCTCCAGCCCTTCATCGGCCCGGCCGGCGTCTATCCTTTTGGCCAGCGTGAGAAAAACTGATCATGCTGAAATATTTTGACTGCCGTTTCCGGCTGATGCCGGCGGTAAAATTTACTGGTGCGATGGCGTAAACCGGTGCACCCTGTGCGCATGGCAAAGCAGGGAGGGTACCTTAATGAAGCTTTATAATTCGAACCTTTCACCTTACACCGCGCGGGTGCGGCTTTTGATCAATGTCAAGAAGCTGAATATTGAACTTGCTGATCCGCCCGGTTTTCGCACGGAGGCCTTCAGAACCATCAATCCCATCGGCAAAATTCCGGCGCTGGAACTGGATGACGGCGCCGTTCTGCCGGAATCCGAGGTGATTTGCGAATATCTGGAGGACATGTATCCAACCCCCAGCCTGCGTCCTGCCGCCCCGCTGGACCGGGCGCGGGCGCGGCTGATCGCGCGCATGTCGGATAGTTACATCATGCCCGCAATCCGGCCGCTGATTTTCAAGCTGTTCGGCCGGGAGGTCTCCGCGCAGGCGGTTACCGAAGCCATACCGGCGCTGAATGTCGCGCTGAAAGATTTGGAGGCGCTGATTGGCGAAGGCGGCTATGCTGCAGCCGGACAGCTTACCCATGCCGATGGTGCGCTGGCGGGGTCACTCTCATTTGTCAGCGCCGTCCTGCCGCGCTTTGACGTGCCCAAACCGTTTGCGGCTTATCCCAGGGTCGCGGCCTATTGGGAGGCCATCGCCAAAGACCCGCATATCGCCAAGCTGTTGGGCGAGATACAGGAAGGCTTGAAAAAGGCGTTTCCGGGCTAGGACCTATTTTACGGATCAGATGGAAGTGCCAGTGGCGATTCTCCATCTGATCCGAATAGACGCTAGGCTGCTGCGGCTGCTTTCCGGCGGCGTGGAAACCAGCGTTCCAGCGTAACGGCCAGCGCCGGCAGGATGCTGACCGCGCCGATCATGTTGATCAGGAACATGAACGACAGCAATATGCCCATGTCGGCTTGGAATTTCAGCGCCGAGAATGCCCAGGTGGACACACCGATGCAAAGCGTCGCGCCGGTGAACATCACGGCCATGCCGGTTTCCTGCAGGGCCTGCGCATAGGCGTCGGCAACGTCCATGCCATTCTCCAGATAGCCCTGCATGCGGCTATAGATATAGAAGGCGTAATCGACCCCGATACCCACCGCCAGCACCAGCACCGGCAGGGTTGAAACCTTGAGGCCGATTTCCTGCCAGGACATGAACCAGTAACCGATAAAGGTGGCCAGGATCAGCGGCACGCAGCAGCATATGGTCGCCCGCCAGTCGCGATAGGCTAAAATCACCAGCGCAATGATAGCGATATAGACGGCAATCAGCATCGGCACTTCGTTTTCTGCGATCACTTCATTGGTTGCCGCCATGATACCCACATTGCCCGACGCCAGGCGGAAGCGGACGCCTTCCATCGGATTATCGGCTATGAACTGCTGCGCTGCCGCCACCACGCGGTTGATGGTTGTGGCCTTGTGATCAAGTGTAAAGGCGATAATGGGCAGCATGGTGCAATTCTCATTCAGCAGGCCGCTGCTGAGTGGAACGCCGCCAATGGTCAGTGAAAATGTTTTTGGATTTCGCGCCAGGGCCCTGAATTTGAGATTGTCTTCCGACCAGACGGAATGGCCCAGTTTCGCCAGTGTCGCCAGCGACATGGCGTATTTGACGCCTTGCGTGTTTTGCAAATGCCAGGAAAACCGGTCAAGCAGATCCATGGCCGGATAGTCGATACAGGAAAGCTCCGGCATTTCGCCGATAATGATGAAGGCGTCCAGATTCATCGAGAACTTCTCCACCATCAGATTGGTGTCTACATTATAGCGTTCTTCCGGCCACAGCTCCGGCGCGCCCGCATGCAGATCGCCAACATGGCGGTCACGGGTGGCGGCGATCGAGACGGCGAAAATAATAACGCCGATGATCAGGGTAATCGCACTCGCCCTGGGCTGGGCGACGCCCGCCAGCCAGCGCATGGCCTTGGCGCGCACTGCGCGCGCACGGGTGATGCGCGCCACATAGGCCGGCCCGAATTTGCAGTAAGACGCAACAACCGGCAGCATGAAAAGATTAGTGATGATTTTCAGCGCCACGCCGATCGAGGCCATCATCGACATTTCCTGAATCATGGGAATGGGAATCAGATACAGCGTCAAAAAGCCAACCAGGGCCGTAACCAGCGCCATAATGCCGGGAACCAGCAGGCGGCTGAAAGTGGCGCGCGCCGCCGTTTCACTGTCGCGGCCAGCGCAGATTTCCGCAGACATCAGATTTATCTGCTGCACCCCATGGCTGACGCCAATGGCGTAAACCAGGAACGGCACAAGTATCGCCAGAGGATCCAGGCCGATATCAAACAGTTTCAGCAATCCGAACTGCCACACGACCGAAACCAGCGAACAGAAAACTGCCAGCAGGGTCAGCACCACCGAGCGCGCATAGGCATATACCGCCAGGGTCGTCAGCACAAAGGCCAGCAGAAAGAAGATGCCGACATTTTTGGCCTCTTCCGCGATATCCCCGATCATTTTGGCGAAGCCGACAATGTGAATTTCATATTTGTCATCTTCGAAGCGATCCCGGATATCGGTCTCAAGCCGCCGCGCCAGATCAATATAGTCGAGGGGTTTTTTTGTCTTATTGTCTACCTCGTTCAAATTCGCCTTGACCGAGGCAATCGTAAAATCGTGCGATACAAGCTGCCCCACATGGCCGCCGCGCAGCGTGTTGTCGCGAATACGGTCAATCTTTTTGTCATCTATATTTTTCGGCGTGACATCGGCCTCGATGACATTATAGGCCAGCAAGCCGTCTTCATTGACTTCCAGAACGCGGGTATTGGGGGTCCATAGCGACTGCACCGAGCCCCGGTAAACCCCGGGCAGGAAAAACACCGCATCCGTCACTTCATTGACCTTGCGCAGCGCATCCACCGTCCAGACGGTGCCTTCGCGGGGATGGACGCCAATGATAATGGTGTTGGGCGGCGGCAGCTTGTCGCGATAGGCCTGGAATGTTTCGATAAAGGGATGGTCGGTGGGTAACTGCTTGATGAACCCGGCATCAAAGCGCAGTTGCGCTGCATAATATCCGGTGACAAGTGTTAACACTGTCAGGGCCAGCAGGAACGGAATGCGCAGTTTGAAAACCAGATCTTCCAAGCGTTTAAGCATACCGGCCCATATACCCCAATTAAAATGCCTGATTTATCTTTAAATCGGCAATTACCTGTAACTTCCTGTAAAATGGCTAATATTGCGTGCAGGCCCATATGGCCCCGCAAGCAGATGGCCCTAATCTATGGCAAGAGTTATCACCTGCTAACAATTCTGACAAGATGTCAGATACTGTCGTCAAACCCCTTGTCTCCAGCCGGCTGAGGGGTGAAACTGGCGTATTGCCAGGCGGCAGCCGTTATTGGCTTTCACAGGAGCGGATCATGGCCCTATCTGAACTCGACCATTATAATATCTTCACCGATAATCTTGATCGCTCGGTCAGGTTTTATGCAGAAGTGCTGGGCCTGCACAATGGCAAGCGCCCCGATTTCGGCATTCCTGGCGCCTGGCTATATTGCGGTGACAAGGCCGTCGTGCATATTGTCGCTATCAAGCATAATGAAAAAAGCGGCTCTGGAACGCTGGATCATGTGGCATTCCGGGCGACAGATTTTGAAGGCACAAAAGCCAAATTGCAGCAGCACGGAATAAAATTTTCCGAAATGTCTGTGCCGGATTTCAATGTGCGGCAGATTTTTGTGTACGATCCGGATGGCGTGAAAGTGGAGCTGAATTTCTTTTCGGCCTGACCGGCAGATTAAAGATTTAGTTTCCCCGCTTGACTGCATTATCCCGCATCCTTTGGCGCCAGCAGCAGATATAATGCCGGCGTCACCAGCCGCGACAGGAAGGTTGAGGATAACAGGCCGCCAATGATCACGACGGACATTGGCCCGTAAAGTCCGGACCCTGATAATGCAAGCGGCAACAGGCCGCCGATCGCGGTTGCCGAGGTCAGCACGACGGGCAGAAAACGCAGTTCGCCCGCTTGCTCTATGGCTTCCAGCAAGGGCGTCCCTTGTTGACGCAATTGATTGGCGAAATCCACCAGCAGGATCGAGTTTTTAATTTCGATGCCGATCAGCGCCACCATGCCGACAGCGGCGATAAAGGAAAGGCTGTATCCAGTGATCCATAATGCGGCAATCCCGCCCAGAATGCCCAGCGGTATAACGCCCGCCACCACCAGGCTGGAACGGAACGAGCGGAACTCCAGCACCAGCACGGCAAGAATGCCAAACACCGTCACCAGCACGGCGATGGGCAGTCCGGAAAAACTTCTTTGCCGTGCCTCGGTATCGCCGCCCAGAGACAGTGTATAGCCCAGCGGTAGTGGCTGGGATTTCAGGGCGTCCAGAATTTCCTCGCTCAGTTTTTCAGGCACATATCCGGTTTGCGCATGCGCCGTGAGGGTGACCACCCGTTCGCGGTTATAACGGTCAATGCGGTTTGGCCCGGCTTCCAGAACGGGGTGGGTGACCAGGCTCAAGGGCGTTGCGCCGCCCAGATTGGTGCTGACATAGATGCGCTCCAGCGCGTCAAGCGCGTGGCGTTCTCCCATTGGCAGGCGCACCATGATGTCAAATTCATCGCCGTCCTGTTCGCGGAATTTGCCGACGCTGTCGCCGCGCAACGCCAGGCGCACGGCCTTGTCGATCTGGCCCGCGCCAATGCCGATCAGCGATGCTTTTTGCGTGTCAATGCCAAGGTTCAGATCGGTGCGGTCAAAGCGCATCGGGTTTGAAATATCGCGCACCCCCTTGATGTTCTCCATCACGCCGGTGACGCGCGCCGCGATGTGCTTGAGCACGGATAAATCCGGACCGCTCACCCGCAGAACAATAGGCGCCTCGATCAGCGTTCCGTTGACGAACGAGCGCAGCAAAATCTCCGCGCCCGGATAGGTCTTGAGGCGCGCGCGCGCCTTGTCCAGCAGGGCCGGTGTCGTATCCGGATCATATTCATGCAATTCGACAAAAGCTTCGGCCACATTGGCGCGGGCATTATCCGGATTGAGATTGTAATAAATTTTTGGATTGCCCCGCCCCAGATTCGACATGACCCATTTGACCTCTGGCAGGGCGCGCAAGGTTTTATCCGTAAATTCCAGCGCTTTTTCGGTCGCGCTCAGTGCGGCGCCGTCAGGGGTGGTGATCTGCACCAGAAACTGCCGCGAATCTGACGCCGGAAACAGGCTAAATCCCACCCGGGGTATCAGCATTAGGCTGCCTGCAAACAGCAGCGCCGCAAGCGCAAGGGTCATTTTGGGCCAGCGCAGGGCGCGGTTCAGCATCGGACTGTAAAAGGTTTGAATGCCGCGCGTCAGCAGCCGCAACACCACATTGCCGTCATGCGGTTCATTTTCGGACAGGATGCGGCTGGACAGAAAAGGAATGATGGTCAGCGACACAAACAGCGAAGCCAGCACCGCCGACACCACCGCAGCAGGTAGCGAGACAATGAAACGCCCCGCCGCCTCGGGCAGAAACATCAGCGGCAGGAATGCAAAAATCAGGGTTGCGGTGCAGCCCATCACCGCGACGGAAATTTGCGATGTTGCGGCAATCACCGCCTCAAGCCGCGCTTTGCCCTCGCGCAAATGCCGCGCGATATTTTCCACCACAACGATGGAATCATCCACCAGCAGGCCAAGCGAAAGGATCAGTCCGGCGACGGTGATCTGATTTAACGAAAACCCGAACAGATGCAAAATCGTAATGCTGATCGCCAGCGATAGCGGGATCGAAATCATTACGACAGCCGAGGCGCGCAATCCAAGCGGCAGCAAGGTAAGCAACACCAGGCCGAGTGCGATCAGAAAATCATCATACAGGCCACCCAGACGGCGCTCGACACTCCGGGATTGATCAAAGCCGCGCTCCAGTTTGATGTCGCCCGGCAGGGTTTTTTCAAATTTATCCAGTTCCGCGTAAATTGCGGCGCGTACTTTGAAGATATTCTGTCCGGCTTTCTGATTGGCGCTGACAAACACGGCGCGCTGCCCATTATAGCGGGTCAGATGGGTGGCTTCCTCATAGGCCCATTCCACCGTGGCAATATCGGAAACTTTGACCATTTTTCCATCAAAAACCCCGATAACGGTATCCCGGATTTGCTGCAAATCTTCGAAGCCGCCTGTCGCTTTCAGATTGAAGCGCCGGTCACCCGCATGGATGGGGCCGCCCGGTATTTCGGCATTTTCCGCGCCGATGGCTTCGCTGACGCGGGTAACGGGTATGGCCAGGGCGGCAAGGCGCGCCAGGTCAACGGATATGCGCACCTCGGATTTTGGCACGCCCCAGATTTCGGTTTTCCAGATTCCCGGAACACGCTCAAGCCGGTCTTTCAGCGCCTCGCTGATATCGTCCAGTTCACGGTAGGGCACGGTTTCGCTGACCAGCGCAATCTGCACAATATTTGTCAGCGACACATTGTATTTTTTGATTTCAAAACGCTGCAGGCCGGATGGCAGAGATTGACGCAGCGCATCCATCTCGCGCTGCACTTCGTCAAATTTTTTCTCCGGGTCGCTTGTGGCCCAGTCAAATTCCACGGTGACCTGGCCAATGCCGTCCTGGGCGATGCTGCTGAGTATTTTTACATCGTCCAGCGTATTGATGGCTTCTTCGATAGGATCAACCAGCAGCTTTTCCACATCCGCCGGATCAGCGCCGGGCAGCACGGCGGTAACAGAAAGTATCGGCAGCGGAAAGCTTGGATCCTCAGATCGCGGAATGATAAAAAACGAATTGACGCCCATCGCCGCCAGCAGTGCAAAAATGACCAGTGTAAATTGCCAGTGGCGAACCGCAAATGCGCTGACGTTCATTTTAGCGCGGCAAGGTCTTCGGTAATGCGCACGCTGGCCCCTTCGTGCAGATAGGCGGCGCCTGCGGTTACAATGACGCTATCCGGGCTCAGGCCCCCCGTGACCAGGATGTTTTCGCCCCGCAGCCTGCCAACCGTAAGCCTGCGGCGCTCCACCTGGCCGGTTTGTGGATTAACCAGGAATACGCTTGCCTGCGAGCCGTGGCCTTCGAGTATGGCGCTTGCGGGAATGCTGACGGCGGCGGCGCTCGGACCAGCGGCCTCAGGCTGTATCTGCACCTGCCCCATAAAGCCGCTGACCAGTGGGCGGTCCAGATCATCAAAACTGATCTCGGCTTCAAATGTGCCACTGCGCGGATCGCTTTCCGCCGCCAGACGCGCCACCCGGCCCTGCAGTTCGGCCCGGTCAAAGGCGTCAAGGCGGATAATGGCCGGGTCGCCAACTTTTACCCGCGCCATATCCCTGTCGCTCAGGCCCACTTTCAGCACAAAGCTGTCCGTACCGCTGCTGACTGTCAGGATCGGGGCGCCAGGGCTGACCATTTCGCGCCCTTCGGCGTGGCGCGCCAGTACGACGCCATCCACAGGGGCTGTGATATGGGCCAGGCTGCGGTCAAATTCGACGGCGCGTTGATCGGCGCGGGCGCCATCGAGTGCGGTGCGCGCATCCGCCACATGCTGGGCGCTGGCATAGCCTTTTTGGCCCAGGGGCGTCAGCCGGTTCACATCGCGTTGCGCCTTTTCCACTGCCAGGGCGGCCAGGGACGCACGCGAATCAATTTCGCTGGTGTCAAGTTCGGCCAGCACCTGGCCTTTGCGGACACGATCCCCCGCATCCACCGTGACAGCGCGGATCATGCCGCCAATTTTGAAGGCGAGTTTGGCCTCGCGATCCGGGCGCACGACGCCATAGGCGCTTATCGCATCCGCATCCGGGGCCGGTTGCGCCAACGCCACCTGCACGGGTACCCGATTGTCTATTTCAGCCACAGTTGCCGGTTCCTGCCCATGAAAGATGGCAAAGCCACCGCCGGAAAACAGACCAACCACAGCCAGGATACGCCACCGGGAAGTGGCGCGGTAAGGAGTAAAACTACGCACAACAACATCCTTAAAAATTAATTAATAAGACCCAGAAGATGTCATGCAGCTTTCTTTGTCAATATGAAATTATCAAGCTTTTACAGAGGCTTGATATCTTAAAAAGCTATTGATAATATTGTCGAAAATGATAATTGTGTCAATAATCAGGTATTTTATACAAATTCAGTGAGGATTTCTTATGCGTTCGAATATTAAGGGGGAGGGTGTCCGGGGACGCCCGGTGGTAATTTTTGGCGGGTTTGGCATGAAGCGCGCCCATTGCACCCGCCTTGCCAGACTTTACCGGCGCCTGGGCGCAGGCGATATTCTGGTGCTGGATCATCCGCTGCACAAGATGATCGTGCCTGCATTCGGCGACCGGCAGGCGCGCAAACTGGCGGCGTTTTTTGCGTCGGCAGGTTATGAGGACGACGTGACGGTGCATGTATTTTCGGGTTCGGTTTTTCTGGCGGGCCGGATATTGCGTTATTTGCCCGAACAGACGAAAAATGCGATCAAGTCGGTGGTTTTTGAGTGTTCGCCAATGGATTGCAAGGCGGAAAATTTCAGCCGCTTTGTCGCCTGGCGGTTTGATCGAGAGCATAAATCCTATTTTTCCACACCCTTTGCCGTGCTGCGCCCGCTGGTTGGAATCACCCGGCGGTTTGAGGCGCAAATTCGCGAAGGGCGCTTTCTGATACCGCCCATGGCGGCGCTGCATTTCATCCAAAGCAGTGACGATCCGATTATCGATCCGGCCTATGTGGACGCCTATCGCCAGGATTTGGATGCGCGCGGCTATCGCACATCGGGGACCGTGCATCACGGCGCCAGGCACTGCCGGGCGATTACGGATTGTGCGGTGGATTATCGCGCCGATCTCGGCGCCTTTCTGCATGCACAGTGGGGGATCGCCCAGAGCAAGGCGGCATAAAACAGACGCTATTCCATGTTAAAAGTGGAACCAAGAAGCGGACTTGCACACAAGCCTGCATCCGTTCAGTATGGCTGTTAAATATCATAAACAGCAGCAGGGAGATCAGTCATGGCGTTGGATACTCAGGTAGCGGCGTTGCTTGCCCAGCTTTCAGCAAACCCGGATGCGCCGGGACTGGCCGATGTGCCGCCGGAAGGGGCGCGCGCGATGTTTCACGCCTTGGGGGCGATGCTAGACGCCAAGGATGTTCCCATCGGCAAGGTCGAAAATCGCAAAATCCCCGGCCCGGCCGGCGACATGTCCGTGCGCATTTATACGCCCGCCTCGGCGGGTGCAGGCGCGCTGCCCTGTCTGGTCTATTATCATGGCGGCGGCTGGGTGATCGGCGATCTGGACACGCATGAAGGGGCCTGCCGTCTGCTGGCTAATGACAGCGGCTGCCGCGTGGTGTCTGTGGATTACCGGCTGGCGCCCGAACATCTGTTTCCGGCGGCGCCCAATGATTGTTACGCCGCCGTAAAATGGGTGGCTGAAAATGCCGCGCAGATCGGCATTGATCCCAAACGCATCGCGGTCGGCGGCGACAGTGCTGGCGGTAATCTCAGCGCCGTGGTGTGCCAGATGGCGCGCGATGCCGGCGGCCCGGCGATTGCGTTTCAGCTGCTGATCTATCCCGCCACTGACATGGCGTTGCAGACGCCCGCACGCAAGGAAAATGCCGTTGGCTATTTTCTCGAAGAAAAGACCATGAAATATTTTTATGATCTGTATGTGCCCAAGGGTACGGACGAAAATGATCCGCGCCTGTCGCCGCTACGCGCCAAAAGCTTTGCAGGCCTGCCGCCTGCCTATGTTATTACCGCACAATATGACGTGCTGCGTGATGAAGGCCGTCTGTATGCGGAGAAATTGCAGGCCGCCGGCGTCAAGGTCAAGCTGGTCAATTATGAGGAAATGATCCACGGCTTCTTCACCATGGCAGGCTTCATCGAAGCAGCCAAACCCGCCATCGCCGACGCCGCAAAAGCCGTCAAGGCAGGGCTTGGCGGCTAAAGCGGACCAGGCGAAGCGAATTTTCAGGCTTATTATGCGACCCGTCAGGAGGCTTGCGTAAACGCCAAGCGCGTCCCTATACTTCACCCGCATATAATATGGAAACGGCAATCCTGGGAGCAGATGAGATGAGCGACAAATATACCGCATTGGCGGAAAAGGCCGGGATGGCGCTGGACTTTGACCCCGGCGCGCTGCTGGAAAAATACCGTCAGGAGCGTGACAAGCGGGTGCGCGAAGATGGCAGCAGCCAGTATCGCGAAATTTCCGGTCAGTTTGCGCATTTCATTGATGATCCCTATGTCGAGCCGTTTACCCGCGAGCCGGTCACGGATGAAGTGGAAGTGGTGGTGATCGGCGGCGGCTTTGGCGGCTTGCTGACGGGCGCAAGGCTGCGCGAGGCTGGCGTAAAAAGTCTGCGCATGATCGAAAAGGGCGGCGATTTCGGCGGCACCTGGTACTGGAACCGCTATCCCGGCGCGCAATGCGATATCGAGGCCTATATCTATCTGCCGCTGCTGGAAGAGCTGAACTATATCCCGCGCGAGCGCTATAGCCACGCGCCGGAAATCATGGCGCATACCCAGGCGATCGGCCGCAAATATGATCTGTATGATGATGTGCTGTTCCAGACCGAAGTGACCGGCATGGAGTGGATCGAGGCGGAAGCGAAATGGCTTCTCACCACCAATCGCGGCGACCGCATGAAGGCGCGCTTTGTCGCCATGTCGAACGGCCCGCTGAACAAGCCAAAACTGCCCGGTATGGAAGGCATTGAAAATTTCAAGGGCCATACCTTTCACACCAGCCGCTGGGATTATGACTATACCGGCGGCACCTGTGAGGGCAATCTGACCGGTCTTAAGGACAAGCGTGTCGCCATTATCGGCACCGGCGCCACGGCCGTGCAATGCATTCCGCATCTGGGCGAATGGTCAAAGGAACTGTTCGTGTTTCAACGCACCCCGTCTTCCTGCGATGTGCGCAAAAATGCCCCCACCAGCCCGGAATGGGTCAAGAAGCTGCAACCCGGCTGGCATAAAAAGCGTGTCGAAAATTTCAACGTCATGGTCAGCGGCGGCTATGCCGAAAAAGATGAAGTCGGCGATGGCTGGACCGATATTTTCCGCGACATCACCAACCGCAAGGATCTGAAACCCGATCTGGTGCTGAGCAAGGAAGAAAAAGACCTGCTGAATGAACTGGCCGACTTCCAGAAGATGGAGGAAATCCGCGCCCGCGCCGCCAGCATCGTCAAGGATCAGGCTACCGCCGAAGCACTGAAACCTTATTACCGGCAATTCTGCAAGCGGCCCACATTCCATGATGAATATTTGCAGACCTATAACCGCCCCAATGTTCATCTGGTGGATACGCGCGGCAAGGGCGTGGATCGCATCACCGAAAAAGGCATCGTCTTTGACGGCAGGGAGTATGAGGTGGACTGTATCGTGTTCGCCACCGGCTTTGAGGTTGCCACGGCCTATACCAGCAAGTCAGGCTATGACATTGTCGGCCGCGATAATATCAAGCTGAGCGAAAAATGGGCGAATGGCCTGAAAACCTTCCACGGTTTTTTCTCCAACGGCTTTCCCAACTGCTTTTTCATCGGCATGACGCAAACCGGCCTGACCTCCAACATGACGCATATGCTGAACGAGCAGGCGAACCATGTGGCCTATGTGATCAAGCACGCCAAGACCAGCAATATCAAAGCGGTCGAAGCCACCCGGGATGCCGAGGCGGCATGGGTGGACGAAATCCACCGCATGGCGCTGCTGGGCGAGGCCTATTACGCCTCGTGCACGCCCGGCTATTACAATAATGAAGGCAAGCCCGGCTCTGCCCAGCACGGCTTTCTCAGCGGCACCTATGGCGGCGGCCCGGTGGCGTTTTTCGAGATTCTGAAAAACTGGCGCGAAGAGGGCGCATTACGCGGGCTTGAGGTTTCGTGATTTAAAAGCGCCGGTATGATTTTAGGTTAACCCGCCTGATCCCCACCCTGTCCCTCCCCTTTGCAAGGGGAGGGGAGGCTAGGCGCAACACCTCCCTCCCCCTGAAAGGGGGAGGGCCGGGGAGGGGGTCAGACCGAAGCTTGCAGAGCAAAGGCTGATAGGGTCAGAAAGATTCTGCTTAAAATCTTACCACTTTAATAGCGCCGGTAGATAAAATCCGGCGCGGGCGCTGCCGCTTCATTTTGCGCGGTGGCGAGCATTTCCGCGTGATGCGGCGACAGGGCGCAGGCCGGATCGGTGGCGCCTGCATCGCCGGTCAGCGCCAGCGCCTGACAGCGGCATCCGCCCCAGTCCACCTCGCGCCGCTCGCAGCTTTGGCAGGGTTCCGGCATCCATCCGGCGCCGCGAAAGCGGTTGAATGCGGCGCTGTTGCGCCAGATCTCGCCCAGTGATTTTTCCCGCACCGTGTCAAAGTGCATATCCGGAATGCTTTGCGCCGCATGGCAGGGCAACACATTGCCCGCCGGATCGACATTCAGGAAACGCTGCGCCCAGCCGCCCATACAGGCTTTCGGCCGCGTAGCGTAATAATCCGGAACCACATAATCAATCACCAGCCTGCCGGACAATCGCGCCCGCGCCGCCGTCACAATCTGCGTCGCCAGATCAATCTGCGCGCGTGTGGGCATCAGGGCCGCGCGGTTGCGCAATGCCCATCCATAATATTGCACATGCGCCACTTCCAGCCGCCCCGCGCCAAAGGCCAGCGCCGTTTCAATCATCGCTTCCAGATGCGCAAGGTTGCCGCGATGCATCACCGCATTCAGCGTCAGCGGCAAATCTGCGGCGCGCAGCATTGCCGCCGCTGCGGTTTTCTGCGCCAGCGTATTTTTTGATCCGGAAAACAGATCCGCATTCAGCGCATCCGTATCCTGCAAACTCAGTTGCGCATGATCGAGCCCCGCCTGCGCCAACGCCGTGGCGCGGGCGGGGCTCAGCGCCATGCCGGAGGTAATCAGATTCGTGTACAGCCCGCATTGGCCCGCATGCGCGATCAACAGCTCAAGATCCTTGCGGATCAGCGGCTCGCCTCCGGAAAAATGCACCTGCAACACGCCCAGCTTCGCCGCCTCATCCAGCACCCGGCGCCATTCATCCGTTTCCAGCTCACTGGCGGCGCGCGCCAGTGTCAGCGGATTGGAACAATAGGGGCAGGCCAGGGGGCAACGGTGCGTCAGTTCCGCCAGCAGCGCAAAAGGCGGATCAGGCGGCCTCATAGGCGGATAAATCCCCGGTGCAGCATATCGGCCAGCATCTCCATGACATCGGCCTGAATTATTTCCTGGGGCGCCGCAAATTCCAGCGCCAGTTCCCGGCACAGATCCTCCACGCTGATCACGCCATCGCAGCGCGACAGAATGATCTGCGCAATTTCATCCAGCACCAGCACCCGTTCCGGCGCATTCAGCATCCATTGGCTGCGCGCTTCATCAAAACGCATCTTCACCCCGCGCGCCAGTGCGGGACAGGATGAAGACGCAATTCCGGCCGCGCTCATGAATTATCCGTATCCGGAACAAACCCGCCGGGCGGAATATGGCCGGGCTGTACATAGGCGTAATACAGCGCATCCAGTTGCGCCCATAGCACATCCGTTTTGAAATAGAGCGCGTCCAGCACGTCCTGCTGCTGCGCGATTGTCCTTGCATGCAGCTGGCAATAGGCCAGCGCGAAATTTGAATCCTGCGGGGCCTGTGTCAGGCGGGCGTCAAAATAGGACAAAATCCTTTTATCGACATAATCATAATTGGCAAGCATGGCGGCGACCCGTGTTTCGATCAGCGAAGCTGCGAAAAGCTCGGTCAGCGAAGACGCCACCGCCTGCAACAGGCTGCGCTCAAACACATAGCGCACATAGGCGTCCACTGCGAATTTCGTTGCGGGCAGAATGCCGGTTTCCGATGTGACATAATCCGTATCCAGCCCCAGGCCGGATGTCAGGCGCAGCCAGCGTTCAATACCGCCGCTATCGGGCCCGGCGCCATCATGATCGGATATCCGCCTGATCCATTCGCGGCGCAATTGCGGATCCGTGGTGCGCGACATCAGTGCCGCATCCTTCATCGGAATACGCGACTGATAATAAAACCTGTTCAGCGCCCAGGCCTGCAACTGCCCCCTGTTCAGTTTTCCTTCATGCAGCAATATGTGAAACGGATGGCGGCTATGATAGCGTTCAGCGCCAATCTGACGCAGCGCCGCTTCCAGTTCTGCCGGGCTCAGCAGTTTTGAAATGCGCAGGCGGTCCGTGTTATTCATAGGCTGATTTCCATGCCATCCATTGCGATTTCCCAGCCGCTGGCCAGCACCGCGGCGCGCTCCGGACTGTCCAGATTCAATACAGGATTGGTATTGTTCAGATGAATGAACAGCCGCCGCCGCACGCCCAGTTCCGCAAACGCCTGGATGCTGCCTGCGCCGCCTGACATGCTGATATGGCCCATGCGCTGCCCGGTTTTCACGCCTTCGCCCGCCGCAATCATTTCATCATCCGTGTACAGCGTACCATCAAACAGCACCAGGGCCGCGTTGCGCAACCGTGCGGCAAGTTGCGGCGTCATTTCCGCGCAGCCCGGAACATAAAAAAACTTCCGGCCTGAGGCGCTATCCTGAATTTCCAATCCTACCGTGTCGCCGCCGGCAGTGCCGAAATTTTTTCGCGATGCGTCTTCCAGATACAGCGCCACTTTTCCCGGCACGGCAAATGCGGTGATCTGCAATCCCGGCAGGGGCGAAAATGGCGTGTCCAGGCTGATTTCCCGCCGCGCAACAAAGTCCGGGTTCAGCACATTGAACACGCTGTTCGCAGCCAGCGTCTCCTGCACACGTGACGTTGCGTACAGGGAAAAAGCCTGGCTTTCGCGCAGGCTGAGCAGGCCGGCAATATGATCAATATCCGCATTGGTCAGCACTACAGCGCCAATCGGCGAGGCGCGCAACGGGCCATCGGGGCGGGGGTGCAAGGGCGGGTTGGCCTCGATCTGCTGGCGCAGATCAGGCGAAGCGTTGCACAGGCACCAGCGGGCGCTGTCCACGCTGACAGCGATGGAGGATTGTGTCTGTGCGGGCGTATTGGGATTGTACGCACGGGCGCGCCGGCAGTTTGCGTTATTGGCGTTCCACTGCGGAAAGCCGCCACCCGCCGCAGCGCCGAGAATTAGAATGCGCACTGATTGCTTCCATCCGCGATGACGGCGCGGCGCGTTGACTTAATACAGAGATAAAATTCTATGCGCTGATCTCGGCGCAGGCATAGCAGTTGATTTCCATGCCGACACTGATTTCGGTGATTTTGGGCTTTCTCCAGGCCATCTGCATATCCTTATGCTCGTCATTATTGTTCAAGCGCTTAGTTTCCCCAAATTTCCCGGTTTATGCAAGCAGTTTCAGCCCCATAATGCGGGATCGGGCGGGTACAGAATGCCGCCCGCCTGGCTGCGCAGCCCGCCTGGCCGGTCCTGCTGCAGCAATAACGGGCCGTCCAGATCGACAAAGTCCGCCATTCCAGCCAGCAGCAGGGCAGGCGCCATGGCCAGCGACGTGCTGACCATGCAGCCCACCATGATTCCGAAGCCCTGGCCGCGGGCCACCCGCGCCAGCGCCAATGCCCCGGTCAGGCCGCCAGTTTTGTCCAGCTTGATATTGATCAGTCCATAGAGCCCGCGCAATTGCGCCAGCCCGGCACTATCATGACAGGATTCGTCGGCGCAAAGCGGCACCGGCCAGTCCTGCCCGGCCAGCTGCGCATCCGCGCCCGCAGGCAGCGGCTGTTCAATCAGCACCGCATGCGCGGCTTTCAGATGCGGGCTGACCGCCTGCAACAGCGCCAGATCCCAGGCCTCGTTGGCGTCTATGATCAGTTTTGCTTGCGGGGCCGCGTCATGCACGGCGCGGACAGATTCGATCACCGCATCCGCGCCCAGTTTCAGCTTCAGCACCGGAAATTGCGCAGCCTTTGCCGCTGCGGCCGCCATGGCTGCGGGCGTGTCCAGACTGAGCGTATAGGCCGTGACGCAGGGGCCGGGCGCGGGCAGCCCCGCCAGCTTCCAGACCGGCATGCCGCATAGCTTGGCCTCCAGATCCCAAAGTGCGCAATCCAGCGCATTGCGCGCCGCGCCGGGGGTACAGGCATCCTGTAGCTGCGCGCGGCTCATGCCGGCCTCGATGCCGGATTTCAGTGAACCCAGCTGCGCCATGACCGAGGCCATGCTTTCGCCATAGCGCCCATACGGTACGCATTCTCCGCGCCCCGTGAACGCGCCCTCGGAAATGCTGGCCACCACCACCTGTGCTTCGCGTTTTGCGCCGCGCGAAATAGTGAAGCTGCCGCGTATCGGCCAGCTTTCCTGTGCAAGGTGCAAACGGCGCATTATTGTGCGGCGTCAAACATGTCGTTCTGTGTCTGGCTGGGCGCGGTGACGCCCTTGCGCAGCACCACATCGCGGTCCTGATAATAGGTGGCGCGGAATGTGGCGTACCAGTCCACCGAATCCTTGCGCAGCGTGGCCAGCGGCGTGATCAGATTTTCCCGCGTGACAATCACATAACCGGCGGTGCGGCCGGTCTGGATGGAGCTGTCCACTTCATTGCTCCAATTGATCGGGTCTGCGGCGCTGTCCACGATGCGCGCCAGATTATGGCGCAGGGTGCCCGGGCCCAATATGGGCAAAATCATATAGGGGCCGGAAGGGACATGATAAAAATGCAGGGTCTGATCAAAATCCGCCGGATGATAGGCGAGGCCCCCGCGCGCGGCGACATCGAAAAACCCCAACCCCCCCACAGTGGTGTTGATCACAAAGCGCCCAAGCGTGACGGCGGCATCGCCCGGCTGAAATTGCAGCAGGTCATTGGCGAACACGATGGGCGAATCCAGATTGCGAAAGGCGTTGCGCATGCCCGTTTTTATCGGGCCGGGCGTGATCCAGCCATAGCCCTGGGCAATGGGCCGAACCAGAAAATCATCAACAAACTGATAGATGGCGAATAGCGGCCGGTTGATTGGCTGCAACGGATCCCATATGGGGTTTGCGCGCGCATCTGCTGCGGGGGGGTGGACATATTCCTGGGTCATGGACGGGCGTTGCGCAGGCAGCAGGCCCGCCGCCGCCACAGGCTGCGCAGGGGCCGCTTGCATATCATAACGCCCGGGCCGCGCGGCCCTGATGCGGTCCTCAAAACCCGGAAAGGCGATCACCGCCGACTGAACAATTGCATCGCGCAGATCAGGCGCAATGGATAGTGCGGCGCTGATAATCGCCTCGGTGGCGCCGGGATTGCCGGCGATGGCGGTATTGACGACATAGCTGAAAGTGGTGGCGGACTGGCGGCGGCTTTCTTCACGCATACGCGCCGCCAGCAGGGGGTCGCTTGTCGCATCGCTCATGCGATCGACACGGGCCTGGTCCTGTTGCGCCAGCGCGGCGGCGTTGCGCAGATCGGCCAGTACCGGCGCGGGCAGGGAAGGGGCTGCCGCCGCCGGGCCTGGCATAATTATTGTAATCAGCACACAGATAATCCCCAGCGCGGCCGCAGGCCAGCCAGGCGCCGGCTTAAATTGCGGACTCCAGCTCATATTCATCACTTACCCCCGATACACAAGCCAGGCGCCGCCGCCGTCCTATTCCGGGCGGAAGGCGGCGGCCTCGGATTCTGCTTTGCTGATCTGTTCTGCGGTCAGTTTCTGATTTAACTGCGTAATCAGTTCAGCCGCGTCGGCCACCCCCTGATTGGCTGCAATCAGGGCCCATTTCATCGCTGCGGCATCGTCCCTGGGAATTCCTTTCCCTGCCGCCAGCCGGAAGGCAAGATGGCGCTGCGCGCGCAAATGGCCGCGCCTTGCGGCCTTTTCGAACCATTGCACAGCTTTTTCTTCGCTGACTGCAACGCCCGTGCCGTCGCGATAGGCTTTGCCCATACTGTATTGCGCCTTGTCAAACCCCTGCTCGGCAGCCTGGAGAATATAGGCGGTTCCGGCGGCGACATCCTTTTCACCGCCCAGCCCCTCGATCAGCATTTTACCAAGGGAATATTGCGAATTTGCGAAACCCGCCGCTGCGTTGATTTTCAGTTCGGCAATGGCGGCGGGGTAGTTCTGCTTGCCATTCTCCCCGGCGATCAGGGCTAGCGCCAGATTATGACGCGCCCGCATATGTCCCTGACCGGCTGCCTTGCGCCACATCTGCATGGCCATTTGCGTATCGCGCCTGGCGCCGCGCCCTTCGGCGTAAAGAATGCCCATATTATATTGCGCGCGCGCATCGCCGGTTTCGGCAAGCGGCTTCCAGATGGCGTGCGCAGCGCCAAAGTCCCCCTTTTGATAGGCTTGATATCCCCTGGCAAAGGCATCGTCTTCGCCGCCATCGCAGCCAGACAGCGTCAGCCACAGGCTTGCCGTGACAATGGCCATGCCCAGACCAATCTTCCGGATCCGGGAAAATCGCGTATCAGCAGGGCTCTGTGTCATTGGATTCCCTCAGCAGGCAGACGAAGGGTACGCGCGCGCAGCACTTCCAGCAAACCCTGAACGCCGTCGCGCTGAATCAAAGCTGAAAATTCCTCGCGTTGCGTAATCGACATGCTGATCCCCCCAACGGCAACATCAATGATTTGCGGCTGTGCGTCAATGCGGCGCACACGCCAGTCCACCTGGATGGCTTCCCGGCCGCTGCCAGTAATCCGGGAATTGACAATCATGTCCTGCTGCCCGGCTTCAATGACGCCCAGTACCTGAAATTTTTCATCTGCATAGCCGCCAAGATTGCTGGCATAGGCGCTGAGGACAAATTCGGAGAAAAGTGCAAGATAGTCTTCCCGCTGGTCTGCGGAGAAGCTCTGCCAATGGCGTCCAAGAACGAAACGCCCGATAAATTCCAACGCAAATTTTTGCGACAGTATGTTGCGGAATATGGCCTCGCGCTGTTCGATGGTCTGGCCGGGCCGCTGTAAAACATTAATCGCCTGGGCGCCAAGATCGGCAATAAACTGGTTGGCCTGGGCGGCATCCAGGCGGTTGACGGCCTGTGCCGCCGCCTGTGCGGCCAGCGCATCAGGTGCTGGCGCGATACAGGATGGGGATGCCAGCAACAGGCCGGCGCAAATTGAAAATATCCCTGAACTGCCTGACCTCATATGACGGCGATCCTTATTTGCTTGATGCAACATAAACGCCATCCCAATCAGCACCTGGCGGTGCAGAACGATATTCCGAAATCCGCTCTTCGTACAGATCATACAGGGTGTGGTTGGCGTCTTTAAACGCCCGAAGTTCAGCAATCAGGGCTTCGGCCGCGTCCCAGCGCTGTGTGCGATAGTCCCGCAGCATCTGGTCATGTTTTTCCCTCAACGCCAGGAAGTCCTGCGATTCGGCATATTCCTTGCCGCCCACCAGCGAATAGATTCGCACCGCTTCGGTTTTGCCTTTTACCGCGATCAAATCCAGTTCCAGAAGGGCATGGCTGTCCTTGACCAGGTCATAGGTCTGCTCACCCACAACAATATTGGCGCCATAATTTTTTGATGCCGATTCCAGCCGCGACGCCAGATTGACCGCATCCCCCAGGACGGAATAATCGAAACGCTGCTCCGATCCCATATTGCCGACCACGCAATCCCCCGTATTCAGTCCGATACCGATTTTCAGGGGATGAAATGGGCGGTTCTCGCGCTCCGCTTCCGCCTTGAGATCCTGGTTGAGAAATTCCAGATCATGATACATTTGCAGCGAGGTGCTGCACGCCTGAAAGGCGTGATCTGGCACATCGAGCGGCGCATTCCAGAAGGCCATGATGCAGTCCCCCATATATTTGTCGATGGTGCCGCCTTTCTCCAGAATGATGTCGGTCATGGGGGTCAGAAACCGGTTGATCAGGCTGGTAAGCCCCTGCGGGTTGCCTTTGAATTGCTCGGAGATGGTGGTAAAGCCGCGCACATCGCAAAACAGGAATGTCATATTGCGGGTTTCCCCGCCCAGTTTCAGCCGGGTGGGATCGCGGGCCAGTTGCTCCACCAGTGCGGGTGAAAGATATTGACTGAAGGCGCCGCGCACCTGGGCTTTTTCGGCCTCCGTGCGCAGAAAGTTGATCAGCGTGCCAGAGATAAACATCAGGCCAACAGTCAAGGAAGGGCCGATAGGATCCAGCAGCCACTGATATTGAGAATAGAGATACCAGGATACAAGAACGGCGAATGAAATACCGCCAACAGCGACTATGGCGCAGGTAATGGCCGAAACCTGGCGCAGCAGAATCAGAATGATGATGCCAAAACTGATAAGGAAAAGCACTTCCGCGCCTTCCGCCCAGTCAGGCCGGGACAGAAAATGCCCCAGCAGAATCTGTTCCAGCAGCTGGATATGCACTTCAACCCCCGCACTGACCGGGTTCAGCGGTGTCGCGCGCAAGTCCTTCAGCCCTGCTGCGCTCGGGCCTACAAACAGAATGCTTCCGGCAACCCTGGAGGGATCGAAATTATCTTCCAGTAATTGCCATGCGGGAATGCGCCGCGAGGGCTCGTCGCGGGTATAATGCACCCAGGCCTGGCCGGTGCTGGTGGTTGGCACTTCGATGCGCCCCACTTTGATCGCGCTGATGCCGGTATTTTCGCCAAATGATTCGGTCATGTTTGCGCCTGATGATTTGACGATATAGGTCGAGGCGCCCTGTACAATACGCAGCGCTTCCATGGCCAGGGTCGGAAACAGCGTGTCGCCCTTGCGCACCAGCAGCGGCACGCGGCGGATAATATTGTCCCGCTCGGTAATAAAGTTGAAGCTGCCATTGCCGGCCGCAGCCTTTTCGATCTTGTTCAGATTCGTCACCGCGCCGAAAAATTCCGGGATAAACTGGCGCGGATCATCACCGGCATGGGAAAAACCGGCTTTACGCTCCGGCTCCAGATCGTTTTTCGCCTCGGTCAGGGTGAAGCCGGTCACGACATTGGCCTGGCGCATGACATCCACCAGCACATCATCATGCCTGGGAAGCGCGCCAATGGCCTTGCTTATCTTGCCAAGTTCGGGATTGGCGCCAATTTGTGTGAGAAACTGTTCCGGCGAGGTGCGGTCGGGTTCCGCAAACACCACGTCGAACACCAGCGCATAGGCGCCCGCATTTGTGGCGCGGGCGATCAGTTCGGCAATCACGGTTCTGGGCCAGGGCCACTGTCCGATTTTATTCAGACTTTCATCGTCCACATCAATCAGCTTGATGCCCACACCGGAAACTGCCGCCGTATCAACATATTCACGCGGCTGTATCCGCTGATACAGATCGAAGGTCTGATTGCGTAAATTTGTAATGATAAACAGCGGGTCATAATAATTCAGCGCGAACGCCAGAAAAAGCACCAGCGCCGGAAAAATATTCTGAATATGGCGCGCCCAACGCTGCATCATCATTTAAATTGTTTCTGTAAATTAACCATACAAACCTCTTCCGCCCGTAATGTCTACGCCGCAAGTTAAGTTTTAACTAATGCTGTCTAGTGTCACATTATACCCGGATTTTTCTTGAAGGGAGATAAAGGCCTGCTTACGTCAGGGAAGGAAGGAGTGGATGGGCCATGCTGTACACCATATTAAATTTTCTTATTGAATGCTGGCGCAACTGGCTGATGCTGTTTTACCCGCTGCCTTATGGTGATCCATATCTGGCGGTTGGCGCACTGGGGGTGCTTTATTTCCCGATTCGCCGCTTCATCAAGTCTATATTCTAGTGGCCATACCCCCCAAAACACGCTTATATTGCCAAAGGTTAACCAATAGTTGTCTTCTACAATAAAGATGGCTATAGAAAAAAATTATAAACAATTATATTGATTTTATTATTTCCTAAACTTATAGTCGCGCCATTCATATTTTCAGTGAAAGCTAGTAATCATGGACAACAAGAACGCCCTTATTGACATGACGGCTGAGATTGTCTCGGCCTATGTTGGCAATAATGAAATAAGCGCGGCAGAACTGCCCAGCCTCATTCAGCAGGTTTATGGCTCGCTTGCCGACGTGTCACAGGGGGTGGTGATCAGCGAGAATGAGCCGCTGAAACCAGCAATTTCCGTCAAACGTTCGGTGTCCTCGGATTATATTGTGTGTCTTGAAGACGGCAAAAAATTCAAATCCCTGAAACGGCATCTGCGGGCGCAGTATGATATGAGCCCTGATGAATACCGGATTAAATGGGGGCTTCCAAAGGATTATCCGATGGTGGCGCCCAATTACGCCCAGGCCCGCTCGAACCTGGCCAAACAAATGGGCCTTGGCCAGAAAAGCAAGCGCAAAAAATCGGGGTAGCCGTTTCCGGCCCCCCGATCCCCGATCCCCGGTTTCTTATTCCCGGGCTGTTATTCCGCCGCGCGGTTGATTTTACCGACCACCGGCAGGCGTTTGCCGCTGGCGGGCAGCGGGCGTGAACCGGGTTTCACTTCATCAGGGCTGGTGAGGCCCAGTTCCTTGGCATATTTGCGCATTTCCGGCAGCACCTGGGTGCCGAGCAGGCGCAGGCTGGTCATGGCGTCTTCCTGGCTGACCGTTCCGCCTTCAATGTGCCAGCAGATAAAGATGCCGGGGCGGATGGTTTCCATGACATGGCGCAGCTTGGGCAGCACGGATTTGGGTGTGCCGACGATAAACTGATTGCTGTCCTGAAAACCCTGATAGGTGGCCTGCGTCGCGCGCCTGGCGGCCTCGACATCAATATTCTCGCTATAGGTTGCAGAAGCCAGCGCCACGTCGCCGGTCTCGGGATTGGTGAAGGCCTTGGCCAGACGCGCCGTCGCAGCCTTGGTATTATAGCCCGACGGGAACATCCATTCCGGGCGTGCAAAGGCCGGCTGGCCCCCGCCATACAGCCAGGCCCGGCCCAGTTCCTGGGCCTTTTCCTCGGTTTCTGCGACCACGATTTTTTGCAAGTAGCCAAAATTCTCCGGCCCCGCCTGATAACCCTGGCGTTCGGCCTCATCGGCATACATGTCCCACATTTCCATGGTGGGTTCCAGAAATGTCGCCAGCGCCAGATAGGGATAGCGGTGCTGCGCGCACCAGATCACCGTCTCCGGACTGACCAGGCCGGGAATCCAGCATTCCGGAACCGGCTGCTGATAGGGCTTCTGCCACGGATTGACATGCCGGTAATGATAATGCTTGCCTTCATAGCGCCAGGGTCCGGGGCGGGTCCAGGCCTGCTGAATGAAGTCATGCGCCTCGTTGAACCGTTCGCGGTTATAGGCGGGGTTCACATTATTGGCGATCTGTTCGGAACCCGCGCCGCGCACCCAGCCTGCGACCAGCCGTCCGCGCGAAATCATGTCGATGGTCGCCAGTTCTTCGGCCAGGCGCAGCGGATCGGTGACCGGCAGCGGATTGCCCATCAGCGCGATCTTCACCCGATTGGTGCGCGCGGCCAGAATCGCCGCCTCGACATCCATCACCGCGCCCATGGTGAACGGATTGGCATGGTGTTCGTTCAGCATGATCACGTCAAAGCCCAGCGCTTCGGCGGCCACATTCTGATCCAGATAGCGGTGATACAGATCCGCGCCGGTTTTTGGATCAAAATGCTTGTTGGATACGCCAAAGAAACTGGCGTTACGGTACACTTCGTTTTCTGCAAGACTGGCGTAGGGACGCTCTGTAAAAGTTCCGATATGCATGATGCTCTCCTATAAGGCTATTGCGCCAGAAACGCGGTTAGCTTGGCAAGAAATTGATCCTTTTTTTCGATCTCCGGCATATGGCCGCATTTATCGAACATTTCCACCTTTGCGCCCGCAATGGCAGTGGCAAAGACATCTGCGGTGCCTGCCGGGATGATCCTGTCATCCTTGCCCCACAGGACAAGCGTTGGCAGGCCTTTCACCCCGCCCAGCAGATGCGGCAGGCTGGGATTGAACATATAGGGCGCCCAGGCCAGACGCGCGGATTCCGCGCGGGCGTCTTCCCACATTTCATATTGCTTGGGGCCAGGCGCGCCATACAGTTTGGACAGTTCCGGCGCGCCGACAGGATCGAACATGCTGGCGTCAATATAGTTCTGGGTGGGCGTGGCGAACAGATCGCGGATTTCCCCCGATGGCGGGCGTATCCCGAATGGCGCCGCCAGCGCCATATGTCTGAACTGGCCTGCATTGTTCACCGCCATCTCGGCGGCGATCCAGCCGCCCAGCGAAAAGCCCAGCACGTCGATGGGTAGCAGCGCCTGTTCCTGCAAAAAGCGCGTATAAAAACACGCCTGATCGCGCATATTCATGATCCAGTCAATGCGATCGCTAACACCAAAGCCCGGATGCAGCGGAATGATCAATTTGCGGGTTTTTGACAAGGACTCATAGGCATCGGTCCAGCCGGGAAAGCCCAATTCCCCATGCAGCACCAGCAATGGCGCCCCGCTTCCGCCCTCCAGATATTTTAATGTCGCGCCGCCCACCTGCGCCGATTTCTCGCTTGCCGCCATTGCCTGCTTCTCCCCATACTTTATGTGTAATATGAATTGCGCTTATTGAGCCATTAGTCAGCATTTAGTTCAATCTAAATCTTAAGCCACCCTTTTGGCGAGCGCGCGCAGCGCCGTTTCTCCGAGTTCGTCAAGCAGAATCAATAAAGAGCGCGCCGCGGCCGTGGGTTTTTTGCGGTATTGCTCCCAATCCGAGATCACCCTGGCGGACACGCCAACGCGTTGACCAAACTCGGCCTGGCTAAGGCGGAATTTGCTGCGGATGCGGGCGACATTCACATCGCTGGGCATGACGGCGCGCAATTTGCGCAGATCCGGCGCGAAGGTGTCCGGATCGTCTGCAATCGCGCGTTTGATCTCGGCATCGCTCCTGGCGTAAATTCGCTTGTCGATGACTTCTTTGATGGTGCGATCAATTTCTCGCTGGGTTGGCACATGTGTCCGCTCTTTGACGCGCCTGGGCTCGGAACTGGTAATTTTTGGGACCGGGCGGCGGGCCGTCTTGACGGGGCTAGGTGAATTTTTGCGCATAGCGGCGGCGCTCCTTTCGATTTGCGGGCCGGAGAGAAATGATGCGTTCGCGTCCGTCCCTATAGGTGTAAGTGCAAACATGGATTATTTTTGATCTGATTGAATCGCTACACCCCAATGTCACCCCGCACTTGTTGCGGGGTCCAGGGTCAAACACTCAGGCCTTTCCTTGTGGCCCTGGACCCCGGAATAAATCCGGGGTGACAAATTGAGAGATGGGCGTGCGTCAACACGCTCAAAAAACGACTTAGACTTCATCACGGGTCGAATTCAATCATGGCCGCATATACGCCTAAAGCGTATAATTGTCAAGGTGAAATACGCTTTAAGCGTATAGCCCTACAACGGGCTGCCCGCCAGGGGAGACATGATGCAAATCGGCTTTGGCAAGATTGTACTTCTCACGCTATTGGTCATGTTGACTTCACCGCTGCACGCCGCCACGCTTTATGTGGTCAATCATGGCTGGCATACGGGGCTTGTGATCCGGCTTGGCGATATTCCCAATGGCTTGTGGCCGGAACAGCGGCAGGCACCGCCGGGCGAATATCTGGAAGTGGGCTGGGGACAGCGGGAATTTTACCAGACCCGCGATCCCAGCCTGTTGCAGGCGCTGGGCGCGGCGCTGTGGCCCGCCCCCAGTATATTGCATCTGGTGGGGTTTAACGGGCCGGTGGCCGTGCGTTTTCCGTATAGCGAGGTCGTTGCATTACAGCTGGATGCGGCGGCGATGACGCGGGTCGCACAGTATATTTCAGATGCCTATGAACGCAATGCGGCTGGCGGCATCATACGCATGGGACAGGGCCTGTATGGCGACAGCCGCTTTTTTGCAGGCCGTGAAAAGTTTCATCTGTTCAGAACCTGCAATGTCTGGACGGCACGCGCCCTGCGCCTTGCCGGCTGTCCCGCCGGGTTTGCAATAATGGCGGAAAACATAATGGAAGCCGCCGCGCGCTGCGCACCGGGCTGAGCAATTCCACGCCCTGTCATTACCCGGCCTGAGGTCACTCGACGGCAAAAACCCGTGGTTCAGCATCCGATGCTGTTGCGGAAATTTCCAGCACTGTGAACGGCCCGGTCTTTTTCCCCGACATGCCAGGCGATCCCATCGGCATGCCTGGCAGCGAGACGCCTTTGATCGCGGGGCGCGTGTCCAGCAAACGGTTGATCATCGCCACCGGCACATGCCCCTCAATGACATAACCGTCGATCAGCGTCATGTGGCAGCCTTCCAGCTCCTCCGGAATGCCGTGTTCGGCCCGCAGCAGCGGCAGTTCATCTGTAGGAACAACCTCCAACGCATAGCCGTTCTGGCGCAGATATTCGGCATAGTCCTGACAACAACCGCAATTGGGATCCTTGTACAGGGTTCCCGTTTTGGCTGCGTCATCGGCCAGCGCGCGCATAGGCAGCAGCGCCAGCAGGAATAAAATTAGCGGTTTTATTTTGGTCATGGCATGAAGTTAGGCGGCGCCCGCTGTCTTTGCAATGGCGAAATAGGACGCCGATGCGTATGGGAGAGTCTGTGACCCGGCCGAATTCGAGTGCTTCCGCCCGCCTTGGGTTTTATTATTTCGCAATCTTTATCGTTGCGGGCGTGCATCTTCCGTTTTGGCCATTATGGCTTGCGGCGCGCGGGTTAAGCGCGGGCGATATTGGATTGCTCACTGGCGCGGCGCTGGTGCTGCGCGTGATTTCCGGACCGCTGATTGCTTTTGCTTCCGATCGCGCAGGGCGGCGGCGGGTGCAGCTTGTGCTGTTTTCCATTCTGCTTGGGGGCAGCTTTTTATTGTTCTCGCTGGCTGACAGCTTTGCCGCGATTTTTTTTGTCACCCTGCTGACCAGCACCCTCATCCCTACCATAATGCCGCTGATTGACACGCTCACGCTGGCGCAGCAGACACAGGGGCGCGCCGATTACGGGCGGGTGCGGTTGTGGGGCTCGATCAGTTTTATCGCCGCCAGCATGGGAGGCGGCATTATGCTCTCAAATGCCGGGAGCGCTATGATTCTGCCGATGATTCTGGCGGGATGCGCCATCACCGTGGTGGCGGCGCTGTTGCTGCCGCGCGAAGCGGCGCACAGCCCCGGCAGCCCGCCACGGCGCGCCAATTGGCGTTAAGCATTGCGCCTGTGCCGTGACCGCCGGTTTTTATATTTCGTGGCGGCCGGTTCCTGTATTCAGGCGGCGCATGCGGTCTATTATACTTTTGGCACCCTGAACTGGCAGCGTCTTGGGCTGGATAGTACAGTGATCGGCGGCCTATGGGCGCTGGGGGTGATTGCGGAAATTATCCTGTTCGCATTTTCCGGGCGGGTGACAGCACGTTTTGGTCCGGCGGCGTTACTGGCGCTGGGCGGGCTTGCAGGCATTTTGCGCTGGACGCTGACGGCGTTAAATCCCGATCTTTGGCTTTTGCTGCTGCTGCAATGCCTGCACGCCTTTACTTTCGGGGCAACCCATCTGGCTGCGATGCAGTTCATCAGCCGCGCCGTGCCCGGACATCTGGCGGTAACGGCGCAAGGCGTCTATGCCGCCATCTCCACCGGTATTGTAATCGGGGCTGTCACCTATATATCCGGTTTCGCCTATGCCGCGTTTGGCAGCGGTGCCTTTACCGGCATGGCAGCCCTGTGCGGGCTGGGCCTGCTCTGCGCGCTGATATTGCGCCGCATCTGGCCAGGGGGATATATAATTGGTGACAGTATCTGATTAATTTTCCGGATACTGTCACCGGCGGCTGCCGTTATTTGGGGGCCATTACCATGGTCATCTGGCGGCCTTCCATTTTTGGCCATTGCTCTACTTTCGCGGTGTCGGTGGTATCAGCCTGCACACGTTCCAGCAGTTTCATGCCTAGTTCCTGATGCGACAGTTCGCGGCCCCGGAAGCGGATGGTGACTTTTACCTTGTCGCCCTCTTCGAAAAAGCGCTGCACGGCCTTCATCTTCACGCCATAATCATGGATGTCGATGGTAGGGCGCATCTTGATTTCCTTGATTTCGACGATTTTCTGTTTTTTGCGCGCTTCATTGGCTTTTTTCTGAGCCTGATATTTAAAGCGGCCATAATCCAGAAGCTTGCATACCGGGGGATCGACATTTGGCGATACCTCTACCAGATCCAGGCCTGCATCCATCGCGGCCTGTATGGCCGCCCGGGTGGTTACCACGCCTACCTGGGCGCCTTCGCCGTCGATGAGCCGGACATTGGGCACATCAATCTCTTCATTTACGCGCGGCCCCTCACGGGACGGCTGCGCTGCTAGTGGTCGGCGTACGATGAAAATCTCTCCTTACTTGTGATTGTCCAAGATTTGACAATATTCACCGGCAGCTTAATCGCAAGTGAATCTTCTCAAAAAAAACCTCTTATAAACGATTCAGATGGGTTGTCACGTCGCTAACGGCAAGATCCGTCAGGGGCTGGCGGCGCAAAATTCTGACATTCTGGCCGCGCGGCGCGCATAAAGCGGGATCGCTCTCGCCGGAAAACAGCACCAATGCGGGGCAACCGGCGGCAGCGATCAGATGCATGGGGCCGGTATCATTGCCGATGGCCCATCGCGCGCCCCTGGCCAGGGCGATGATTTCGATAAAGCTGGTGCGATCTACAAAACTGACGGCAGCCGGGCACAGCGCCTCAATGGCGTCGGCAAGCCGTATCTCCTCCGCCCCGGCCCCCAGAATCACCGGCAGAATCCCCTGATTATGCAGCCAGTGTGCGATTTCTCCGTAAAATTCCACCGGCCAGCGCTTGGCGGGCCGATGCGCGGAGCCGCCGGGAACCAGCAACGCATAAGCACCCGCTGGCGGCAGGTTAAAGCCGCCAAGGTCCGCCTGCGCCCAGGACAGATCGGCCTGGGGCACCGGGGAAATTCCGGCCAGGGCCAATTGTTCGGCCTGCCGGTCCAGCGTGTGCATGAAATCGCGTTTCGGGTTGCGATGCGGATGGCTGCATCCAGCGGCAATGCCGGACCATTCGGCTCCAGGCAAGAAATTCCGGTATAAACTGGAGCGGGTCGAGGTTTGCAGATCATAGACCCGCTCAAACTGTCCCCCGCGCAGTGAACGAAACAGCCGCCACAGACCGGCAAGATCACTTTTCGCCGGACGGCCATGCGGCCAGACCCTGTTGAAATATCCGCAGGCCTCACCCAGCGCGGAGAAAGCGGGCGTGGTCAGCAGCGTGATCTGCGCCTCCGGATGATGCGCGCGTATCGCCTGGAACGGCCCCATTGCCAGAACAAAATCGCCCAGCGCGCCAAGCTTGATGACCAGGATGCGCTTCATGGCCTGGCCAGCACCGCGCGGTATAGCGCCAGGGTTTGCGCACACATGCGTGCGGTGGAATAATGCGCCAGAACATGCGCGCGCGCCGCCGCCGCCTGTTCCGGCGCGCCGCCGCGCGGGGCCGCCAGCGCCAGCGCCAGCGCCCGGGTCAGCGCCCCCACATCCCCCGGTGGAAACATTATGCCAAAGGCCGGCCCGTCCTTGCCGGGCCGCAGCGTTTCCGCCGCGCCGCCATGATCCGCCGCCACAATCGTGCAGCCCATGGCCATGGCTTCAACCGGCACCCGGCCAAACGCCTCGGCATCGCTGGATGCGGACACCACACTGTGCGCGGCGCCATAGGCTGCGGGCATATCCGCAAGATTGCCGGTAAGGCGGATCTGCGCTTCAATGCCAAAATGACGCGCCGCAGCCCGGATTTCCTGTTCATAGCCATCGCGGCCCTGCGCATCGCCGCACAGAATGCCAATCACATCTGCGTGGTTCAGCCTTGCCAGCGCCTCGATGAATAATAGCTGGCCCTTCCACCTTGTCAGCCGCGCGGGCAGCAGGATGATCCGCGCCGCTTCGGGAATTTTCCATTCCCGGCGCGGGGCCGCCACGCGGGCGGGATCAAGGCTGGCTGGATCAAAGCGCTGCACATCAATGCCGCGCGCAATGACGGCAATGCGATCCGGCGGCGGATGATAAATGGCAGTGATATGTTCCGCCATGAAGTGTGATCCGGCGATGACTTTTTCACCCCGCAGCATGATGCTGTTGTAAAATCGCTTCAACGCATTTCCGGCGCCATAAAAACCGTGAAAGGTCGTTACCAGCGGCACGCCGGTTATCCGGGCCGCCGCCCAGGCGCTCCATGCCGGGGCGCGGGAACGCGCATGCACAAGATCAACCTTCTGCCTACGGATCAATACGGCAAGCCGGAATATATTGGCCAGCATCACCAGCGGATTTTTACTGGCCGCCGGCATGATGACAATCTCGCCTCCCAGGCCCGCCAGTTCCTGCGCCATTCTGCCGCCAGAGGTGGCAACCAGCGCGCGCCCCCCCTGCTGGCGCACAACGGCGGCCATATCCAGGCAGGCCCGCTCCGCCCCACCGGCATCCAGCGAAGGAATGACCTGTAACAGGCAGCGCGGCAGTGCGGTCTGATCGTTCATGGACGGCTTTTACAGGGCAATGCCTCGAAACGGGCAGAAATTATTTTATTTTACCCGCTTTCAGTTCGATGCGGGAGATTGTTCCGAGAAAATCCGTCTCTGGCGCCACAACTGATCCCATTTCGGCCGAGGCAGACCATAAGGATTTGAGTTTTGCCAGCAGAGCGCGCACCTCATCCAGACCGGGCGAGGCCGGATCCAGCGAGGCGATTCTCTGGTCAGCCACCCAGGCGAAACCGTTGGCGTCCTGATATTCCTGTAAATTGACCACCTTGCCTTCAGAGACACCGATGACATATTCAGCGCTCGCCTGCTTTAACAGGGCCATAGCCGAGCTCATGATAAATGCGGGTGAAACGCCCTTGGCTGACTCGATCTTGCCCAGTGCGGCGTCAATTTTGGCAATGACCGACTCATAGGCCTGACGCACCTCTTCCCGGGGCTTTTTCTCAGTGATCGCATCGACCAGCAGGTCAAGTTCCGCCTCAAAAGGCGCCGCATTGCGCTTTTTCAGCTCAGGGCGCAGCTTATCATAGGTTTCCGCCGCCGGGTGCTGGGCATGCGCCGCAGCGATATCCCAGCGGCCCACACCGGCCATTTCGTGCGCAATGTGCAGATGCCCTTTTGACAGCAGCAGATTAACCGCAAAAACCTGATCGGGATTCTCATGCGTATAGCCGGCCTCTCCGCCCTCTCCGCCCTGTGTCGCGCTGGGCTCATTCAAATGCTGCGCATGCGCGGCAGGCACCGCCGCTTCGGCCTTGTCTGCAGCCGCGATGGCGGGAAGGGTGCTGCCTGCAAGCAGCAGGGAGCTGCCGAAACCGAACCATATCCTGGTTTTATTTTGCGTCATGGCCGTGCATTGCCTCATTGAATGGAATAACATGGCGCTAAATCTAGTCGAAATTCGGGCGGAAAGATAAATAATATGATCTTGTGTATTGCGGATTTGCTGCCGGATGCGCTGCTTGCAGAAACCTGCGCGGTACTGGCCAGCAGCACATATCGTGACGGCAGGCAAACCGCTGGCTGGCATGCCAGCCAGGTGAAGAATAATTTGCAGATTGCCCCTGGCAATTCCCAAGTGGCGGCGTTGCAACAGAAACTGCTGGCCCAGATTTCCGCGCACCATATTGTTGCAACAGCCATGTTTCCCAGGCGGTTTTGTCCCCTGCTGTTCAACCGTTACGAAACGGGCATGTCCTATGGCAGCCATGTGGACGATGCCTTGATGCGGCTAACGGCGCCCGGTCAGGATGCCGTGCGGACCGATATTTCCTTTACAATATTTCTGAGCCCGCCTGAAAGTTACGAAGGCGGCGAGCTGGTCATCGAAACCAGCGCCGGTGAACAGGTGTTTAAACTGGAAGCCGGTCAGGCCCTGTTCTATCCCTCGGGCAGCCTGCACCGCGTGATGCAGATCACCGGGGGCGTGCGCGATGCCGCTGTCGGCTGGGTGCAGAGCTACATACGCGATGCGGGCCAGCGCGAGACATTGTTCGAGCTGGATCGCGTGCGCCGCCACATTTTCAAACGCGACGGAAAATGCCCGGAATTTGACGGCCTGTCGAAAATCTATTCCAACCTGCTGCGCGGCTGGGCGGAAGTTTAGAGCAGCATGACATTAGGTTGAATCGGCCTGTAAGCCATCCAGCTCTCTATAAAAGTGGACCCCCACCCCAGCCCTCCCCCTTGCAGGGGGAGGGAGGCATATGCCGCTACCATCCTCCTCCCCCTGAAAGGGGGAGGCCGGGA
>JBMOMX010000044.1:0-6452 GCA_049323435.1 Pseudomonadota bacterium | reverse complement strand
ACAGGTCGAAGCCCAGGCCGCTCAACAGGCCGAAGCCGACCGCCAGCGCGCCGCCGAAGAGCAGCAACAACGGGAACAGCAACAACGGGAACAGCAACAAGAGGAACAGCAGCAGCAGCAAGATGCGCTTCCTGGCGAATGAAACTATGCCCCGGCGCTTATCTGGAGCGTGATGCTTTTAGTATGAATCGGCCCGGAAGACATCCCGCCTTTTCTAAAAAACTGACCCTCACCCCACCCCTTATTGGCACCTGCATCTTCAGGCCCTTTTCAGGGGAAGGGAGGAATTTGCGGTAATCGCCTCCTCCCCCTGTAAGGGGGAGGCTGGGAGGGGGTCGATGTGCAAGCGCCCAAAATAAGGCAGCACTATAATTTGCTGCATCATTGACCCCCTCCCTGACCCTCCCCCTTACAGGGGGAGGGAACCCGTTTTCCTGTGAACAACCTGTTGGGACATGAAATATAGGCATGTTCACCTGACTACGGCATCCAAACCCTAAAAAAACATGCTCAGATTATTGGAAAGCACCGTGGACTGATCAAGTGTGATGTCCCGGCGGACAATTTCCCAGCCCAGCGGCGTCGCCGCGCGGCGGATCAGATCGGTACGCCCGCCAATCAGATGATCGGTCTGGCGTTCCAGCCGCGAGCGGTACAGATGAAAATAGCAATGCACGATGAAACTGTCCGGCGTGTCCGCGGGCTCCACGCGCACATTGGTGATCATGTGGCGGGTGCGCGAGGGCGGTTCTTCCGCCCAGGCCATGCCTGTTTCCAGCCGCTTTAGCCGCACATGGATGCTGGCCTTGGTGTCGTCGAACAGAAAACTTTCATTGTCGCGCGAATATTCATGATCGCGTTCGCGCGCCAGCCGGTTAAAGGTCAGCGGCATCCGGTAACGCAAATCCTCGGCCAGATGCGCATACCAGTCGCGAAAGCGGCGCTGATCGCGCAGCGCCGCCTCGGCATAGAGAAACTGCTCCAGTTCCCATTGCAGTTGCGGGGTGATGGCGGGCAGGGCGGGGCGGCCGGGCTGTGCGGACATGGCTTACTCCGCTGCTTTGGCCGGGGCGGCGGCGGGATAGAGCGTGGCCCAGTCATCGGTGACGATCATCTTGCCCCAATGGGAATAGAATCCGCGCGCCGCCTCTTCGCCATAAACATTGCCAATGACGCCGGGCCACATGGGATCATTGGCGTTGCTGTGGCCCTTGCCCATTGCGGCGTTGAAATGCGCCTGGCGCGATTTGAACCCGCGCAGGCCCTTCTGGATCATCACCCAGTTTTCGCCATCATCCTGTTCCAGGATGCCGCCCGCGCTGAAGGTGCGCATCACGCCGGTGCGATATTCCTCTTTCACTTCCGGCGGCGCGTCCTTATCCACCACGGTCAACGCCCATACCTCGATTTCATTGGGGCCGCGCGGATGCCAGGCGCGCAGGGTCTGCACCCCGGGCAGAAAAGACAGTGTGGGGAAAATCGTCATATGCGCGCCATTGATGCGGTCGGCGCGGGCATCGCCCAGCCGTTCGCGGCACGCCTCGCGGGATTCGCGCGCATAATATTTACCCGCGACCGGGCCGATCAGCCCGAGCAGCAGCCGGTCCTCGCGCTCCTCGACCGGAATATATTTCTGCGGCCCAGTAAAAAATCCGGTGCCATGCCCGCCAATCGTGGCGCGGAACTGCGTGCCCGTATCCGGCCATTTGGCGAATTCAGCCGGCACGCCATCCGGCAGGGCGGCAATGGTGGGTGAAACATGGCTGACCGGCGCATGATACATGTCGCTGCAAAATTGTTCGGCGGCGAATTTCCAGTTGCATCCGATCACCCATTTGGTGACGCCGCCAATCACCTCGGTGCCGCCCTCCATGCGATCCAGAAACGCGTCCATATAGAATTTCGCTTCGCCCAGATAGGCGTCGAGCGTGGGCGCCTGATGGTCCCAGGTGGCGAATATCAGCCCCTTATAGGTTTCAACCTTGGCGGTCTGCACCGGGCCCCATTTTGATTTGTCGATTTCATTGTAATAGGCGTCGGCCTCGTGCGGCACGCTGACCAGATCGCCGGCTGTATTATAGGCCCAGCCGTGATAGGAACAGGTGAAGCTGCGCGCATTGCCCGCGTCCGCCCGGCATAGTTTCATGCCGCGATGGCGGCACTGGTTCAGGAATACGCGGATGCTGGCATCTTTCTGGCGCACCACCAGCACCGGGTCTTCGCCAATATAGGTGGTGAAGAAGTCCCCGGCCTTCGGGATTTGCGCCTCATGCGCCACAAAAATCCAGGCGCGGCCAAATATGCGTTCCAGTTCAAGCTGATATAGCCGCTCATCGGTATAGATGCGCGGATCTAGCGTGCCGCGCCCCTCATCCACCAGCGCCAGCACCTCTTTGCGTGTCCAGCCCATAGGGCCTGAAAGACTTGATATCAGCTCATCTCCGCCGCTCATGCCGTTTGCTCCCGCCGATTTTTATATATCTGGTGAATAACACTTTAGCATGGCAAGCCACTGTGTATAAACTACTGAAAATGGCGGCAGACCATGAACAAGGGTGTCAGGAAGATGGCGTCGGGGGAATATTTGCGGGTGGATGAGGGGCGCGGCCTGTTCAAGGTGGCGCGCACCGCCTTTGTGTCGCCGGATGTGCTGGCGCTCGAACAGACGCGCATATTCGAACGCTGCTGGCTCTATCTTGGCCATGAATCCGAACTGGCGAAACCGGGCGATTTTGTCACCCGCGCCGTTGCCGGGCGCAACCTGATTTTCAACCGTGACCGCACGGGGGCGGTGAACGCCTTTTACAATACCTGCACGCACCGGGGCGCCTTTGTCTGCCGCGAGGCCAAGGGCAGTTCCAAAATGTTCCAGTGTTTTTATCATGGCTGGGTGTTTTCCAATGAGGGCAGGCTGATCGATCAGCCCGGCAAGGACGCCTATCCTGATAAATTCAACGCGGACGGTTCCAGCAATCTGGCGCGGGTGGAACGGCTGGAACAGTATCGCGGCTTTTACTTCATTAATTTTGACCGGAATGCAGTCAGCCTGCACGACTATCTCGGCAATGCGCGGTCTTTCATTGATCTGGTGGCGGATCAGGCGGAAAGCGGCATGGAAATTATCGGCGGCACGCAACAATATGCCATTGACGCCAACTGGAAACTGCTGACCGAAAACAGTGTTGATGGCTATCACGCCATGACCACCCATGCGACCTATATGGATTATCTGGGCAATAGCGGCGCGCTGGCGCGGGTGGGCATTGCGGGTGGCGCATATGCGCTGGGCAATGGTCATGCGGTGATCGAATATAGCTCGCCCTGGGGGCGGCCGATTGCGCAATGGGTGCCCACCTGGGGCGAGGCCGCCAAACAGGATGTGGCGGACATCAAGGCGCGGCTCGCCGCCCGCATGGGCGCGGAAAAGGCCGAACGCATGTCCAGCCTGAACCGTAATCTGCTGATCTTTCCCAATCTCATCATCAATGATGTAATGGCGATTACGGTGCGCAGCTTTTACCCGCTCAGCCCGGATCGCATGACGGTGAACGCCTGGGCGATGGGCCCGCGCGAGGAAGATGCGGCGATGCGCGAACGCCGCCTGTTCAATTTTCTGGAATTTCTCGGCCCCGGCGGATTCGCCACGCCCGATGATGTCGAGGCGCTGGAAATGTGCCAGCGCGGTTATAAAAATTTGCAGGCGGTGGCGTGGAACGATATTTCCAAGGGCATGTTGCGCGACAAGCCGGGCACGAATGATGAATTACAGATGCGCGCCTTCTGGCGGCAATGGAATATGCTGATGACCGGGCAACCCATGCAGGCTGCGGCTGAGTGATTATAAGGAGTGTTTCCATGATTGAAAAACAGTCGAGCAACAGCCGGGGGCTTTATATCATTGATGATGGGGACAGGGGTCTGTTCAAGGTGGCGCGCACCGCCTTTGTCGAACCGCAAGTGTTCGCGCAGGAACAAAAACGCATATTCGAGCGGTGCTGGCTGTATCTTGGCCATGAGTCCGAGGTGGCCAAACCCAATGATTTCGTCACCCGCGCCATAGCCGGGCGCAATCTGATTTTCAACCGCGACGGCAAGGGCGTGATTAACGCCTTTTATAACACCTGCACGCATCGGGGCGCCTTTGTCTGCCGCGAGGCCAAGGGCAGTTCCAAAATGTTCCAGTGTTTTTATCATGGCTGGGTGTTTTCCAATGAGGGCAGGCTGATCGATCAGCCCGGCAAGGACGCCTATCCCGATAAATTCAATGACGATGGCTCCAGCAATCTGGCGCGGGTCGAGCGGCTGGAAAATTACCGTGGCCTGTATTTCATTAATTACGACCGTAACGCCATTTCGCTCGACGCCTATCTGGGCGGCGTGAAGGAATATATTGATCTGGTGATGGATCAGGCCGAAACCGGCATGGAGGTGGTGGGCGGCACGCAACAATATGCCATCGACGCCAACTGGAAACTGCTGTGCGAAAACAGCATTGACGGCTATCACGCCGCCACCACGCACGCGACCTATATGGATTATCTGGCCAACACGGCGGGCAGCATGACCAATGTGGGAATGGGCGGCGGCGGAAAGCAGCTTGGCGGCGGCCATGCGGTGATTGAATATTCCGCGCCCTGGGGGCGGCCCGTGGCGCAGCATGTGCCGGCCTGGGGCGAGGACGGCAAAAAGGATGTCGCCGCCATCATGGACCGGCTGACGCAAAAATACGGCGAAGAACGCGCCCGGCGTATTGGGCTGATGAACCGCAATATCCTGATTTTCCCGAACCTGGTGCTCAACGATATTATGGCTGTCACCTTGCGCGCCTTTTATCCGCTGTCGCCGGACCGGATGCATGTCAATGCCTGGGCGATTGGCCCGCGCGAGGAAAGCGGCGCGATGCGCGAACGCCGCCTGTTCAATTTTCTGGAATTTCTCGGCCCCGGCGGTTTCGCCACGCCCGATGATGTCGAGGCGTTGGAAATGTGCCAGCGCGGCTATAAAAATCTGCGCGGCGTCGCGTGGAACGATATTTCCAAGGGGATGCTGCGTGAAAAACCCGGCACCAGCGATGAATTGCAGATGCGCGCCTTCTGGCGGCAATGGAACAATTTAATGACAGCGCAGGAGGCCGCCGAATGAGCCAGACCATGCAGAAAGAAGCCGCCTCCCCGGCGATGACCCGGCATGATTTCGAGGATTTTCTGTATCTGGAGGCAGCGTTGCTCGATGAATGGCGACTCAATGAATGGCTGGCGCTGTTCACCGATGACGCGCGCTATATGGTGCCCTCCACCGATTGCACGGATGCGTCAACACCCGCCAATTCGCTGTTCTACATCGCCGATGACCGTTTCCGCCTGGGCGAACGGGTGGTGCGGCTGAACAAGAAAATGGCCCATGCGGAATGGCCGCGCTCCAAAACCCGGCATACGGTGCATAATGTCCGTATACGAAGTGTTGAAGGAAACGCCTATGCGGTGACCTGCAACTTCGTCACCTACCGCACCAAAAACGACATCACCAACACCTATATCGGCCATCATGAATACAAGATCGTCGTGGGGCCGGACGGGCCGAAAATCGCCGAAAAACGCTCGATCCTCGATCTCGATTCCATCCGCGCACTCGGCAAGATCAGCATTATTATTTGAGGCGTGGGATATAGTCATCCTGAGCGACCTGTCCTCCGAAGCTCCCGAAGGGAGCGAAGGATCCTGATTAAAGGGGACGCTACCCTTTTTGTAGTAATAAAGAATTATTTTTGCATCTTTGGAACGCCCGCCAGAGCGATTATAGGAAACAACAGGCTAAGGATGATATCGCTTAGCCGCGCAAACTCATGGCGATGCATCGGGATGCCAAAAACAGGATAGAGCCAGAAGAACACTGCCAGTGCGATCATGAAAAAAATGAAAACGATGGGTATGGTTCTGCCAATATGGCCCCAGAATTGATTATAAAACTGCCCGATCTCTTTGAATTTTACATTCCACCTCAGGAATGGCGCAATGAACATGAGAGCAAAAAACAGCGGGAACGCATAGCCCAGGGCGTCATAACTTATGATCCGCGATACAAGCGCGAGATAAGATACCGGTGCAAAAGTTACGAGGCCGATTGCATTGCTCACATGGATGGAAAGGCCATGAGATTCCGCGTAAAGCTTAATGCTGACCAGCCAGAAAGTGACGCAATAGGAAAACAAAAAAACATACGGCAGACCGCCATATGGCCAACGCAGGTCGAAATTTCCAAGCACATAAAAACCGGCAATGCTGAGCACCGCCAGCGGAAAACGCTCAAAGGTTTCTCTGAACCGTTTTAGGTTCTGTTGACATTTAGGATTCACAAATCGGATGGATTGTGATTCAAGCTGCTTGCTGAGAGGAGGTCAGCAGGCATGGCACGACACGAATTGCGCGACGACCAATGGCGGAAAATAAAAGATC
>JBMOMX010000043.1:0-66150 GCA_049323435.1 Pseudomonadota bacterium | reverse complement strand
TCCGCTGCCACCAAAACCAGAAAGGAAAAAAAACAGGCTTGACCAATTGCCCGCATCGCGGGACATAACATCCACCCGGGTCACTTCTAAATGAAAATCCAGGGTCAAATCTAAGTGAAAATTAACACTCCAGGGGATCCCGGCCCTTTTGGCCTTTTCGGAAGGCAAGGTGGCGGCCCGGCAAGCCGGCTTGACCGACGCGAACACGCTGCGCGGGTGGGTCGAGCGCCTGATGGTCTGTTCGAATCCAGGCTGATCGGTGGGCTTCGCCTCTTGAACTGCTAAAGCGCTGAACTAAATCAAAAAACGACGGCTGCCATTCCGGGGCCGGCGGCGATCGGTTGGGCGCCAACGGCGCCCGGCGTTCGCCGTGAAGTCGTGAAGTCTTGTATTCATGTTGCTTAAAGGAGGATGTGGCTATGAGCACCGTTTTGGATTTCTCTCCCCTGTTCCGGTCGAGCGTCGGCTTCGACCGACTGTTGAACGCGCTCGAGAATGCGAGGCGCGTCGCATCCATCGACAATTGGCCGCCCTACGACATCGTCAAGACGGGTGAGGACGAGTACCGCATCACCATGGCGGTGGCCGGTTTCAGCGAGGACGAACTGACCATCACGCAGGAGCAGAACATGCTTATGGTGGCGGGCCAGAAGTCCGGCGAGTCTGAAGAGAACGGGCAATATCTGCATCGCGGTATTGCGGGCCGTGCCTTCCAGCGCCGCTTCGAGCTTGCTGACCACGTGAAGGTCGTCGGCGCCAGCCTTGTCAACGGTCTGCTGACGGTCGAGCTGAAGCGCGAAATTCCCGAGGAGATGAAGCCGCGCCGGATCGCTATCGCGGCTGGCGAGACGCTGCCGAGGGTCGAGGCCAGACAGGCCGAGCCCGAGAATCTCGCCGCCTGAGGCTTTCCGTCAACGCGGTTTCTGTAAGGTGCCGGGCCGTGTGCCCGGCGCCTACGGGAAAGCTTTGCCAAACAACGATCAGAAGGAGAAGCAGTATGAGTGTGCGTGATCTGATTCCGTGGGGTCGCTCCAGCAACCAGGCCCCCAGCGTGTTTCGTGACGACGATCGCAACCCGTTTCTCTCGCTGCACCGCGAGGTGAACCGGCTCTTCGACGACGTCTTCCGCTCGTTTGATGGCCGCCTGCCGGCCTTCGGCTCGCTGTCGACATTCGGCACATGGCCGAATGTCGAGATCTCTGAGACCGACAAGGAGATCAAGGTGAACGCGGAAGTACCTGGCCTCGAGGAAAAGGACATCGAGGTTCTGCTCGATGACGGTGTGCTGACGCTGAAGGGCGAGAAGCGTTCGGAAACCGAGGACAAGGACAAACAGTTCTCGGAACGCTTTTATGGCCGTTTCGAGCGCCGCATCCCGCTCGGCGTCGAAGTCGAGGAAGACAAGATCGACGCGCGCTTCAAGAGCGGCGTGCTGAGCATCGTGCTGCCGAAGAGTGCGAAGGCGCAATCGCAGGTGAAGCGCATAGCGATCAAAAGCTAACTGGACTGACTGCTGACGGCGGGCCGATTGGCCACCGTCAGCGGCATCCTTCGCCAGAATGGGAGGGATAAGCAATGATGGAGTACGTCAGACAGACAGAAAATAGCAGATCAGCCACGGTGCCGTGGGCATGTCCCTTCAACGACAATCGGGTTCAGCCGCTTTCGATGGGGCGTTCGGTTTTCCCGGAGGACGCAGTCGCCCGCATTTATAAGCCGTCCCGTTCGGTGATGACTTCGGGAAAGGCGCGCACGAAAGGCTGGGAGCTCCGTTTCGAGCCGCGCCGTGCGCCGTTCATAGAGCCGCTGATGGGTTGGACCGGCAGAGACGACACGCTGACTCAGGTCGAGCTCAGCTTTCCGACACTCGATTCGGCGGTTCGCTACGCCCGGCGGCAAGGCATGGCTTATGTTGTGGAGGGCAACGTCCACCGCGCTCCGACAGCAGCTCGCAGGGGGGGTACGACGCATTCGTTCTCCGACGTATCCCTGAAGAAGCTCGGCCTGACGCACCTTCAGGGGACTTACGGAAAGGCTCTGGAGGACGCGGCGAACCGAAACGATCCTGTAGGCGCGGAACACTGGGATTCGCCAATGCAGGTTCTTGCTGACGCGACTTTGTCTCTCGATGCCAAGCGGTCGATCCTGATGAACTGGGCCTATACGGAGTACCTGATCGATCAGGCGACGAACGAGGGTATGCCGGAAAACGATCGTCCCTCTCGTCTGGACGAGGTCGAGCAAGCCTTGTTGGCGCTTGAACGTGATGTCGCGGCCGGCGGCGGTGCCGGCCGCGACCTCACGAAAGGCGGCGTGAGGTGTGGCCATGGACCCGTCTGTCGTCTTTGATTGTGAAAGGGTTCTGCCGAACCGTTTCGCGCTTACCTTGACAGCGGCCGCGCGTAGCCGGGCGCTCACCAGGGGACACCCTCCGCGACTCGCCCGGCCGGCGACCAGCACGGTCGATCTCGCACTGCACGAGATCGCTGCAAACGCCTTCACGGAGGAGGAACTCGCCCCGTTTCTGCCGAGCCAGGACAGCGCGAGCCTGCTTCCGCCTCCGGCGTGCCCCTCGCGTTGGGCTGACGCGGGGGCAACGGCTGCGGCGCTCTCTCTCGAAGCCAGATCTTTTACTGATGATTGTCATCGCGGGACCGCTTGCGGGTGGGGCATGCAGGCGCCAGCTGGTGACGCATCCAACCAACGAGGAGGAATGAACAATGGTAAGGTCACTGTCTTCCAGTAACCGGACGGTCTTCGATGTCCTCAATATCATTGCCGGTCTCGGTCTTCTGCTCTCACCATGGTATCTGGGCTTCACGAACGAAACCTATGCCGCGTGGAATGCCTGGATCGTAGGTGCCGCCGTCGCCGTGATCGCGGCTGCCGCCCTCTTTGCATTCCATGAGGCTGAAGAGTGGGTCACTCTGGTGGTTGGCCTTTGGGCGGTGATCGCGCCCTGGGCGCTTGGCTTCTCAGCGGCTACGGACGCGATGTGGGCGCATGTGGTTGCCGGCATCGTGGTGGCTGTAATGGCCGGCGCTAGCATCTGGTTCGTCCGTGGCCGTCAGCTCTCAACTGCGTGATGCATGTCGGCAGAACCGGCCCGGCCCGAACGCCGGGCCGGTTTGCATATCTTCCGTCTGACCTCAGACGGAAAGGAGGAAGCCAATCGTCGGGTCAAACGGAGATTACTCATGATCAGAAAGGACACGGTCGTCCGCCGGACTATCATCGTTCTCTGCGCGGTGGCTGCAATTGCGGTCGGACTGCCTTCTCCCGCCATCGGACAGGCGGTTCAAGGCATAGCGGAGCAACTTCCGACGCTCGCGCCTGTGCTTGAACGGGTCACTCCCGCAGTCGTCAACATCTCTGTCATTTCGGAAACGCCCGCAGCGTCCAACCCGCTCTACAACGACCCGTTTTTCCGCCGCTTCTTCGACCTGCCGGACGCGCCGCCGCCTCGGCAGCGCATGAGCGCAGGGTCAGGCGTGATCGTTGATGCGGCGCGAGGCCATATACTCACCAATCACCACGTTGTAGCGAACGCACGTGAAATCACGGTCACGCTAAAGGATGGGCGACGTCTGCATGCAGAACTTGTCGGCTCTGACCAGGCGACGGATATCGCCTTGCTCAAAGTCGAGAGCCGCAATCTCGCCGCTTTGGAGATCGGCGACTCCGATCGTCTCAAGGTCGGGGACTATGTGGTTGCCATAGGTAACCCGTTCGGTCTTGGTCAAACTGTGACCTCCGGTATCGTCAGCGCGCTTGGGCGCAGCGGGATCAACAACGAGGGATATGAGGATTTCATCCAGACGGACGCCTCGATCAACCCGGGGAATTCGGGCGGCGCATTGGTCACGCTGGACGGCAAGCTCGTCGGCATCAACACAGCGATCCTCAGCCCGGCCGGCGGCAATATCGGCATAGGCTTCGCGGTGCCCAGCAATATGGCCGTCACCGTCATGAACCAGCTTGTTGCTCATGGCGAGGTTCGGCGTGGCCGGGTCGGCATTGGCATCCAGGACGTGACTCCGGACCTCGCCGAGGCGCTGGGGCTTGGCGACCTAAGGGGTGCCGTGATCGCTAATGTCGAGTCAGGCTCACCGGCTGAGCGGGCCGGTTTGCGGGTTGGCGATGTCGTCACCGCTGTTGATGGACGCGCTGTTCTCGGATCGGCCAACCTGCGCAACCGGATCGGCCTCACGCCCTCTGGAACCGATGTCAGGCTGACGGTGGTGCGCAGCGACGGTGTGCGCGAGGTTAGAGTCCGGATCGAGGCCGGCGGGCATACCGCGTCCTCGCAGTTGGCCGGAACGGCGTTCGAAGGCGCAAGTCTGCGGAACGCCTCTCGCCAGGAAGCGCGAGAGGCCGGATCGGACGGCGTGATTGTCGATAGCGTAACTGCTGGAAGTCGCGCCGCTCGTGCTGGCCTTCGCCCGAGCGACATGATCCTGGCGATCAATCGGATTCCCGTGATATCGGTCGATGATATCCACCGCTGGACCTCCAACCGTCTGACGACACTCGCAGTAGAGCTGCTGCGGAACGGCGGCCGCCTGCTGTTGATAATCAGGTAACTAGAGAAGGCGGCGATGGAAATGGACAAGAAAACTCAGTTCAACATCTGGTACTGGATCGCGGCATTCTTCTTCCTGATGGCGTTTCAGTATTTGTTCACGACAGCCACGCAGGTGGCGCAGATTCCTTACAGTCAATTCGAGAGCTATCTGCGGGACGGCAGGATCGCAGAGGTGGCCGTGTCGGACCGCTTCATTCAAGGGCGGTTCAAAGAGCCCGTCGAGGGCTGGTCAATGTTCATCACGACGCGGGTTGAGCGGGACTTTGCCCGCGATTTGCAACAGCACGGCGTCGTCGTCAGCGGCCAGATCGAAAGTACCTTCCTGCGCGACCTCCTGTCCTGGGTCATCCCCGTGGTGCTCTTCATCGGCATCTGGATGTTTATGCTCAAGAGAATGGGCGGGGGCATCGGCGGTGGACTGATGCAAATCGGCAAGTCGAAGGCGAAGGTCTACGTCGAAAAAGATACGGGCGTGACATTCGATGATGTCGCTGGCGTCGATGAGGCGAAGGATGAACTGAAGGAGATCGTCGACTTCCTGAAGGACCCGCAGGGCTACGGCCGGCTCGGCGGCCGTATGCCCAAGGGCGTCCTCCTCGTCGGCCCGCCCGGCACCGGAAAGACGCTGCTGGCCAAGGCCGTCGCCGGCGAGGCCGGCGTCCCCTTCTTCTCGATCTCAGGGTCCGAGTTCGTCGAGATGTTCGTCGGCGTTGGCGCAGCCCGCGTGCGCGACCTGTTCGAGCAGGCCCGCGCCAAGGCGCCAGCGATTATCTTCATCGACGAACTTGATGCGCTCGGCCGGGCTCGCGGCATCGGGCCGCTTGTAGGCGGTCACGATGAGAAGGAGCAGACGCTCAATCAGCTCCTCGTCGAGCTGGATGGGTTCGATTCATCGACAGGCCTCGTGCTACTGGCCGCGACCAACCGCCCCGAGATTCTCGACCCGGCCCTGCTGCGAGCCGGCCGCTTCGACCGTCAGGTCCTGGTCGACCGGCCCGACAAGACTGGTCGCATCCAGATCCTGAACGTCCATCTGAAGAAGGCTAAGCTCGCGCCAGAGGTGGACGCGGAGAAGATTGCCGCGCTCACCCCGGGCTTTACGGGCGCCGATCTCGCAAATCTTGTCAACGAGGCGACGCTGCTGGCGACGCGCCGCAAGGCCGACGCCGTGACGATGGAGGATTTCAACAACGCGGTGGAGCGCATCGTGGCGGGGCTCGAAAAGCGCAACCGGCTGCTCAACCCGAAGGAGCGCGAGATCGTTGCCTATCACGAGACGGGTCATGCGCTGGTCGCCATGGCACTGCCCGGCGTTGATCCCGTCCATAAGGTCTCCATCATCCCGCGCGGCGTCGGTGCGCTCGGCTACACGATCCAGCGGCCGACGGAGGATCGCTTTCTCATGACGCGGGAGGAACTGGAAAACAAGATGGCGGTGTTGCTCGGCGGACGCGCGGCGGAGCAGATCATATTCGAGCATCTTTCCACTGGCGCCGCCGACGACCTCGCCAAGGTCACTGACATCGCGCGCGCCATTGTCACGCGCTATGGCATGACGGACCGGCTTGGCCACGTCGCGCTGGAGAAGGACCGACGCTCCTTCCTTGCTACGGACCAGCCCTACTACGGTCCGCAGGAGCGTTCCTATTCCGAGGAAACCGCCGCAGCGATCGATGAAGAGGTGAAGCGCATCGTGGACGATATTTTCGAGAGGACCGTCAGTCTTCTGCGCGAGCGCAGAGATGCATTGGAACGGATCGCCCGAAAGCTTCTGGAAAATGAGACGCTCGATGAAAAGGAACTCGCCGCGCTCGCCAGGATGAAGCCGGTAGCAGCGGCCAACGCATGACCCAAGGCCTCTTTACCAACTTGCGAGACGCACCTGGTGAGTTCGCTGAGGAAGAGCGTCTGCGCGAACTGCAAAAGCTGGAGGCGCTGGGCAGACTTGCGGCCGGCATCGCTCATGACTTTAGAAATCTCATCATGGTCGTCCAGGCTGGCCTTAGGCTGATCGGCACAAAGCTCCGGGAGGGAGCGCCAGCGGCGGATGTGGACGATCTCATTCAGGAAGTCATGCAGCGCACGCAGAATGCGGAAGCGCTCACCGGACAGCTGTTGACATTCTCCCGCAAGCAGATCCTGGCGCCAAAGATCGTGAACGTCAGCGAACGAATTGCGTCGATAGCGCCGATAACAGCCGCAGACAGCGACGGGCAGCCCATAAATAATGGAACTGATCACCGTCACGGCTGAAACGTACTGAGTCGCTTTTGCTCATAGAAGTTTGATCACACCGCCTTAACGTGAGAATCGTTGGCTACATTAGCAGGTTGCAAGTTCGATTCGCACTGCTGACGCCATGTTTTGGGTATTCCGCAAGAAGGAAGTAAGTCCGGCTCATGGCTCTCTCGAACCATCCATTTCAGGAGCGCCCAACATTCGTGCCTGGGCTGCTTGCGGCATGAGGAATGCTACCAAATCGTCAAGCACCCCGGCAAGAGAACCGGGTTGCGCGGCGACATCGTTCACGAACGCGGCCCATTGCTGACGCTTGACTGCATCTTCGGCGAACGCGCTGGTCAGTGCGTCCGGCGGCTCAACGGGAATTGCAGTTTGCCTGCGGGCGAATGTCGCCGCAATCGCCCGCGCGAGACGATCCCCCGTGAACTCATAGGTGCGGCTTAGTATCCATATATCGTAAATATCCTTCATGCGGCTGTTGGCGCGGCCAAGCATCACCATGGCCTGAAATTTCTCGCCGATCACCGTTTCGCGCACATAGGCGCGCAAGCGCGGCGCCGGCAGGTCGAGCAAGACGGGTAGCTCTATCTCCTCGAGACCCGGCTCGATGGCGTCACCGAATCCAATATCAATGACGACGTTCACACGCGCCCCGCCCACAACCGCCGTCGTCTTGATGCGGAGTCCACCGTACTCCAGCCCCTCCCGGATCTGATCGGCGCGCAGGGCCGCTATGTCGATATCGACACCGTCGTCAACTTCCACCGTGCAGATCTCGCGAAAGACGTCCAGCATCATCTCCGGGTCGGGGTTGCCGAATCCAAGAAAATCGACGTCACGCGTCTGGCGATGCGGATCGGCGAACCAATTTGTCATCAGCATCGCTCCCTTCAATACGAAATGATCGCGATGCTTTGTAAGGCTGAGGCGGTAAAGCAGCCGCTCCAGCACATAGCGCGTGAGCAGCAACTGAAATTGCTGGTTCCGCTGCTTCGCGTGATGGAGCAGGCGCGTCCGGACCGAAGCCCGCATGTTACGTATTGGCTTAGCCATTTGCCGTCAGTGTCTCCAGACAGGGTTGGACCACCTTCCAAACGCCGCCCTCGACCGCGAACCGCGCTATGTCTGACGGTGTCGCCTTGCGCTGGCGCAGCGTCTCTTTCAGACCTTCGATGGCCAGATCCATTCCAACAGTACGGCGGTAGCGGAACAGATCGGCCACTGTTTTGGCGGCCCCATATATGCGGACCGGCACGCCTTCGATGGCATGTTCCTCAATGCCGGATGTCAGCACCTTTGGCCCGAACCGGACGAACCGGATCGGCGGTCGATCAATTTGCGGCCGCCAGTCCTTGCGCCCGATCGCCATCCAAATCCGTGCTGGAAGCCTATCGGTCAGGTTGTGGTACGCCAGCGCCGACACCAGGCAGATAACGCCTTTCGGCGCCAGCTTGGCCGCCTCGGCGAGCGAATGATTTGCATCAAGCGGGGCATCCGGAAGCTGATAGAGGCCGCGGCCAAGGCGGACCACCACGCCCTTGCGCTCCAGGCGCGATACCGTCGCGGCGGTGATACCGGTGGCGGTCAGTTCAGATAGACGAACCATGCCACGCTGGGATAGCAGCGTGATGACCCGGTCTTGCTGACGTTCGATGTTTGATTCCATAGGTACTATATGATATGAATCCTCGCACAATTCAATGATTTACAAAAGGATTTATATCATAATCTGCTGAAATGATACAATACCTTGGATGTTTTATATCGTGCTCCGAGGTATTCTATCGGCGAGCCGACTCTGACAACCGTTCCGCGGGTACCTGTCTCGAAGCAATATAGATTGTTTGCCGCCTCAGCCCGAGTATCGCCGCCAGGTCCGCAGTCAGCCATCTTATCTCAGATGAAAGTTCGAGTGTCATGCTCCGGCTTGAATCTCACAATCAACATCAATCATCCGTACGCCGCCTGTTCCACACGAGTTGCGCTTCTTTTCCATTCTCGGACTGGAACAGGGCGGCGCTGATGGGCTCGGGCAGGCTCGGGTCGTCGAGGCGGACGCGGAGATAATCCTTTGGCGTATCGCCGCCGGAGCGCGCGGCCCAGGCGTCGCCGACGCGTGACTGGCCGGTGAACACCCGGAACAGCGGCGCGTTTTCATTGACGCGGTTATCGTCCGGGACCAGCCGCAGTTTGGCGTTGATGGTCAGGGTGCGGATGGCGCCGGTCCAGCCGCCATCCCTGGCGGGGGTGAATGTGCCGATGACAGACATGGGATTAATTCTCCTGGTTTGTGGTTGATTTGGATTGAGGTGAAAAGGGGCGCGCCGAGCGATGTTGCGCCGTTCCGGCCGCCTCCGATGGAACTTGCTTGCGCGCCCTGGCAAAGCTGCGGTCGCTTTCCAGAAAGCCCGTCAGGATGAACGGGATCAGGTCTGCAACACTTTCGGCCTCGCCATAGGTTGCCCGGTAGATCGCCGCATAATCGCGAAGCGCCTGATCGAGATCGGGGCCAAGCGAGATGGTGATCTTGACCGGCGTGCGGTTGGGCAGCTTGCCGAGTTTCAGTCCGGACATAGGCTTGCTCATTTCATACGCCGTAGGGCCTGAGCATGAGATCCTTGTGGACGATCACGCGCAGCGGCCAGCCGGGACGGACGGTGAAAAAAACTAAACTATTTCATCTGCTTAGGTGTAAATCGGCAAATGTGGAAGAAGCAGGAGACAAAGAGGAAGGGGAGTAAGTGGTGCCCAGGGGCGGATTCGAACCACCGACACGCGGATTTTCAGTCCGCTGCTCTACCAACTGAGCTACCTGGGCAGGCATCTGCCATAAGGAAAAATGACAGGCGGCGCGGTTATAGGAAACTTTTACGGGTCTGTCCAGCCGCCCGCTTATCCTACCGTGATTTCGTAGCGTTCGCGGGGAAATCCGGGGCGGGCTTCGATGCTGACCTGCACCCCGAGCCGGCGGATCAGGCGTCCCAGCAGATCCTCCTCGCCATCTGTGAGCCATGCCGTGACATCTCCGGCGGCGCTGACCCGTATCTGGCGGCCGGGTTTGAGCGCGCCTTCGCGTTCCACGCAGCGCAGAACTTCATTGCCGATGGCGACCACGGCGCGGTTGCGCCCGACACCGCCGCAGACGCCGCAATCTTCGGACAATAGCCGTGAAAGCGGTTCGCGGGTGCGTTTGCGGGTCATTTCCACCAGACCAAATTCCGACATGCCTGATATCTGCGTCGGGGTGCGGTCATTAGCCAGTCCGGAACGCAGAACTTCGAGCACACGGGCAATATTCTGCGGATCATTCATATGAATGAAATCAATCACAATCACCCCGCCAATGCCGCGCAGTTTCAACTGGCGGCAGATTACCTCTGCTGCTTCAAGATTGGTGCGCACGCTGGTTTGCTCCAGGCCGGTCGCTTCGGTATAGCTGCCGGAATTGATATCAATCGCCGTCAGCGCCTCGGTGGTTTCGATCACCACATAACCGCCGGACGGCAATGTCACAATTGGATCCAGCGCGGTGCGCAGATCATCTTCCACCCCGAACAGATCAAACAGCGCGCCGGGGCCCTGAAACCGTTCCAGCCGGGGCAGGATTTCCGGCATGGTTTCATCGCAATAGCGCCGCGCCACCGCAAACGCCTCGGCATCATCAATCAGGATGCGTTTGGTGTTAACGCCTACACAGTCGCGCATCGCTTTTTTGACCGGATCAATATCATAATAGACACAGGTGGCGGGTTGCGCCTGTAGCCGGGTTTTTTCAATGTCGCGCCACAGATCGTTGAGACGGACGGCGTCAAGCTCCAATTCGTTCAGATGCGCGCCGATGGCCGCCGTGCGCACAATATAACCGCCGGTGCGGATCGGTTTGTTGCCCGAATTGGCGCCCGCCGTATCGGCATTGATGCGTTTCATGCGCGCGATCATGGCTTCGCAGATCTGGGTCAGGCGCGCACGTTCAGGATCATCCTCGATGCGGCGTGACAGCGCCACGCCGTCCTGATTGGGCACCAGCACCAGCAGCCTTCCGGGCAGCGTTACATTCGCCGACAGTCTTGCGCCCTTGTCGCGGATCGGATCTTTGACCACCTGCACCAGCAGCGCCTGGCCTTCGGTGACGCATTGGCTGATCGGGGGCAGGGTTTCGTCCTGCATGCTGGGCAGTTCGCTCAGGCAGCGGGCCTCGCGCGCACCAAGAAATCCGGCCCGTTTAAGGCCGATCTCGACAAAAGCCGCCTGCATGCCCGGCAGGACGCGCTGCACCCGGCCAAGATAAATATTGCCCAGCAGGCTGTGCCCCGCGCGGCCCTGCAATGTGGCCCGCGCGCGTTCCAGTATAAGCTGATCCAGGCGGCCATCGACCAGCGTCGCAACGCGGGTTTCCCCGATACCGGCATTGATCAGCACTTCTTCATTTAAAAGATTGTTCATAAGCAGGGTCCAAAACCGTTAATGTTTCAGGTTAGCATTTATCCCAACCGATTAAATCAGGTAATTCGCGGCGCGCAGCAGATGCGCCGTTTCCAGCAGGGGCAGGCCGACCACATTACTATAGGCGCCGTTCATGCCGCGCACAAAACAGCCGGCATAGCCCTGAATGGCATAACCGCCCGCCTTGCCGCGCCATTCGCCCAGTGCAATATAATGATTGATGTCATCCAGATGCAGGCGGCGAAAACTGACGCGGGTCAGGCTGACGCGCCGGTACAGCGCGCCATCGGCGCCGATCACAACAAGCCCGGTCAGCACCTGGTGCTGGCGTCCTGACAGAAGGCCGAGACAGACGCGCGCCTGCGCTGCGGTTTCGGCCTTGGGCAGAATCCGGCGCCCGCACGCCACCACAGTATCCGCGGCCAGAACAATACTATCCGCATAACGCGCCTTCAGCGTCTGCGCCTTGGCCAGCGCCAGGCGCGCCGCAAGCTGACGGGGCAATTCGGCCTTTTGCGGGGTCTCATCCACATCGGCGGCTGCGATCAGATCCGGGGTGACGCCGATTTGCGCCAGCAGATCAAGGCGGCGCGGCGAAGCGCTGGCCAGAACCAAATGCGGGTTTTGCGGCATCGGATGCGTGACGCCTGTATATGGCGTTATTTAAAGCGGTAGGTGATGCGGCCCTTGGTCAGATCATAGGGGGTCATTTCGACCAGCACCTGATCCCCCGCCAGCACACGGATGCGGTTCTTGCGCATCTTGCCCGCAGCATGGGCGATGATCTCGTGCCCATTTTCCAGTTTGACCTTGAAGGTGGCGTTAGGCAGCAATTCGCTGACGGAGCCGGGCATTTCAATCAGTTCTTCTTTAGACATGCATCTTCCAACTATTCTCCATTCAAATGGATGTGAACTGGCAAAGAGCAAAAAACGGCGGAAAAATCAAGATAATCCTGTACGAGTCAGGCAATCCAGGTGATTTTTCAGGGTTTCGCAGCCCCAGTTACAGGCAGAATGCCCCTATTGCGGGACGCCGCCATATGGCGAGATGCGTGAATCAAGCCCCCAGCAGCCGGCGCGCCAGCAGAGACTGCATATCCCGCCTGCCGTCGGCAATCAGGTAAATGATCACCTTTGCGCCGGTAATCCGGTAAATCACACGGTAGGGCTTGTATGAAGTCTGCCGGTATTCGCGAATACCCAGGGCAATCAACTCTTTCGGGTATCTGCCCCGTTCCGGATACTGTGACAGGCTATCGGTCACTTCCTGCAACCGGTCCAGCACATGATCGGCGCTGGCAAGCGAATCTGCCTCTGCAATATATTCATAGATGGACATGAGGTCCCGTTCCGCGCCATCGGTAAACAGAACCGTATAGGTTCTGGTGGCGCCTGACATCAGCCGGGAGCCCGCCTGGCCCGCAAATGTGCAAATATTTTAGCCGCTGGTTTGAGCTTGCCCGCCGCGACATCCTGATTACCCAGCGCCAGGATTTTCAGCAGCGCCAGCGTCTCCTGCGTTTCCTCGAAAGAGGCCACATCCTGGATCACCGCCCTGGCTTCACCATTCTGGGTGATCACCATCGGTTGGCGCTGTTCTGTAAGCTGCGCCAGCACTTCTGCGGCATTCGCCTTCAGATAGCTGATCGGCCTGACCTGGGAGGAATAACGCATGAGAATGTCCCTTTGATTGATCCGGACTTAATATAGTTCTTATATGGTCTTATGCAAAGCCACTATTGACACATCCCCTACCCCTTCGCGGGCGCGAGCGGCCCGAAGCGGTCCTTGATCTTGGCCATCAACCGGTCGCGCACGGCGCGGTAGGCGTCGAGCATCTGGTCGCGGCTGCCGGTGGCGGCGGTGGGGTCGGGCGTGGGCCAATATTCCACATCGACCGCCATGGTGCGGGTCATTTCCAGGGCCTTGTGCTGCGCCTCCGGCGTCAGCGTGATCACCAGATCAAACGAGGTGTCTTCCAGATCGTCAAAGGTTTTGGGCTTGTGTTTGGCGATGTCGATGCCGATTTCATCCAGCACCTCAACCACAAACGGATCCAGTTCCTGCTTGCGCACGCCCGCGGAATCCACATAGACAATATGGCCATACAGATATTTCATCAGCGCCTCGGCCATGGGCGAGCGCACCGCGTTGAAATTGCAGGAAAACAGCACCGCAGACGGCATCTGCGCGGGTGCGAACTGGCCGGGCGCATTGTCTGGCGGCGCGCCGTTCATTGCGTTCAGGCCCGGATATGCAGTACACAGATTAACGTGAACAGCCGCCGCGACGTAAGGCCGTCAATTTCTATCTTGCCCGCAAGGCGTTCGCGCAGCAGATCCGCGCCGTCATTGTGCAGGCCGCGGCGGCCCATATCAATGGCTTCTATCTGCGACGGCGGCGCATGCTTGATCGCATCAAAATAGCTGTCACAGACCGCAAAATAATCCTTCACGATACGCCGGAACGGCGATAATGCCAGCATCACCTTGCCAAGCGGGCTGTCATCTTCGCGCCGCACGTCAAATATCAGCCGGTTATCCGATATCATCAGATGCAGCCGGTAGGGGCCATAGGGGCTGCCGACCGGTTCGAAATAATTTTCCTCCAGCAGATCGAAAATCGCAACACGGCGTTCATGATCAATATCGGCGTTAAGCCGGACAATATTGGTTTCGTCCAGCGTAATATCAATGACCTTATGCGCCGGGGACACGGGCGGCGGCGTCATTTTGCCTCACGCGCATTAAGGCGGATGGAAATGGCGCGCCCATGCGCGTCCAGCCCCTCGCTGGCGGCGAGCGAAAGCGTGGCGGGCGCAAGCGCCGCCAGCGCCTCCGGCGTGCAGCCAATGATGGTGCTGCGTTTCATGAAATCAAGCACCGACAGGCCGGAGGCGTATCTGGCGGCGCGCGCCGTGGGCAGCACATGATTGGGCCCGGCCATATAGTCGCCAATGGCCTCAGGCGTGTGGCGGCCAAGAAAAATCGCGCCCGCATTGCGCACCCGCGCCATCAGCGCCTGCGGATCCGCCACCGCCAATTGCAGATGTTCCGGCGCGATACGGTCAATCAGCGGGGGCGCATCCTCCATATTCCGTACAAGGATGATGGCGCCATTGGCGTTCCAGCTTTCCGCGGCAATGACAGCGCGCGTCAGGCTTTGCAGTTGCGCGGCGATGGCGTCCGCCACCTGGTCTGCAAAACCCGCATCATTGGTCAGCAGTATGGATTGCGCGGCCGGGTCATGTTCGGCCTGCGACAGCAGATCGGCCGCAATCCAGGCCGGATCATTGGCACCGTCCGCCACCACCAGTATTTCCGAAGGGCCCGCGATCATGTCAATGCCCACGGCGCCAAAAATCTGGCGCTTGGCGGCCGCGACCCAGGCATTGCCGGGGCCGGTGATCTTGTCAACGGGCGCGATGCTGGCTGTGCCATAGGCCAGCGCGCCCACCGCCTGCGCCCCGCCGATACGGTAGATTTCATGCACCCCCGCCAGGCGCGCCGCCGCCAGGGTCAGCGGATTGAACCGCCCATCCGGCGCGGGCATCACCATGACACGGCGCGGCACGCCCGCCACCCTGGCCGGAATGGCGTTCATCAGCACCGAGCTTGGATAGGACGCCGTGCCGCCGGGCACATACATGCCTGCCGCCGCAATGGCTGTCCAGCGATGCCCAAGCTGCACCCCGATTTCATCTGTATAGAGATCATCCTGCGGCAATTGGCGGCGGTGATATGCCTCGATCCGCGCAGCGGCCATTTCAAGCGCGTTCAGCGCCGCGCGGTCACAGGCGGCAATGGCGGCGTCAATTTCCGCCGCGCTGAACGCCAGTTGCGATGGCGCCAGCGTGAGGCGGTCAAAACGCGCGGTATATTCCAGCAGCGCGGCATCGCCGCGCGCGGCCACATCGCCCAGAATATCCGCAACGGCGGCATTGACATCCTGTGCGCTTTCACGCTTTGCGCCGAGCAGGGCGCGAAACGCGCCCTCGAACCCGGCGTCTGTAATGTTCAGCCTTGCTGGCATGCGCCTGTCCGATCACTCATCCAGGGCATGTTGCGGCCGCCCGGAAGCAGGCCAGGGCTGGCTGAGATCTTCCAGATAGATGTCGATACATTCCGTTTCCAGCAGCAGTTCCGGCCCGCCCGCAAACAGCAGCAGGATGCGCCCGCCGCCATCGCGGTGTTCCTCAGCCTGAATGGCCAGCAGATCCAGCACCTGTTCCGGGCTGGCCTGATTTAAATTACGGTGGCGCACCGCCATGACGCCGTCAAAATGCACCGCGCAGCGTACCCGTTCCGGGCGGCGCGGCCCCAGGCTGGCGCCCAGACTTGCCCCCTTGCTGGGCGCGGTCTCGTTTTCCCAGCGATAGCGGTTGAACATAATGGCAAAGCGCCGCCGCTTCGGTTCGAACGCGGTATCGGCAACCCGCGTGATCGCGTCCTGAAGGCAGGCGGAAATCACTGCCAGGTCTTCGGCGTCAAGCGCTGTCAGTTTTAACGGTTTATGCACTTTTTCTCCCTCAACGCTAGTCCCGGATGCGGCGGATTTCGGCGCCGCAGGCGCTGAGCTTGGTCTCGATGCGCTCATATCCGCGATCAAGATGATACACTTTACTGACCGAAGTTTCACCCTGCGCCGACAGGCCCGCAATAATCAGGCTTACCGAAGCGCGCACATCCGTCGCCATGACCGGCGCGCCTTTGAGTATTTCCACGCCACGCACCAGCGCCGTGCCGCCATGCAGATTGATATTCGCCCCCATGCGCATCAGTTCAGGCACATGCATGAAGCGGTTCTCAAAAATGGTTTCGCTGATCATCGACGCGCCGCTTGCCGTGGTCATGCAGGCCATGAACTGCGCCTGCAAATCGGTGGCGAAGCCTGGAAAGGGCGCGGTCATCGCGTCAACGCCTTGCAGGCGGCGGGCCGGGTCACGCCGGATACGCAGACTGTCCGCCGTGCGCGTCAGATCGGCGCCGGCCTGTGTGAGCAATTCCAGCAGCGCCTCGATCGCATCAGGGCTGGTGTGGGTCAGCAGGATATCGCCGCCCGCCGCCGCCGCCGCCAGCGCATAAGTTCCCGCCTCGATACGGTCGGGCAGCACTTCATGCTCGGCGCCATGCAGCCGCGCCACCCCGGTGATCCGGATTGTATCGGTTCCCGCCCCCTCGATACGCGCGCCCATGGCGCTGAGACAACGCGCGAGATCACCGATTTCCGGTTCGCGCGCCGCATTGTCCAGCACGGTTTCGCCCTTCGCCAGGCAGGCGGCCATCATCAGATTTTCAGTGGCCCCAACGGAAACCACAGGAAAGCGGATTTCCGCACCTTTCAGGCCCTGGCTGGCTTGCGCATGGATATAGCCCTGTTCCAGTTCGATGCGCGCACCCATCGCCTCCAGCCCTTTCAAGTGCAGATCCACAGGCCGGTGGCCGATGGCGTCACCGCCCGGAAGCGACACGCGGGCCTCGCCCTGGCGCGCCAGCAGCGGGCCCAGCACCAGAAAGCTGGCGCGCATTCTGGCGACCAGTTCATAGGGCGCCAGCGTGCTGGTGATCACGGGCGTACTGAGCCGCAGCAGACGCACGCCATCATGCTTGCGCAGGGCGATCTCGGTGCCATGCTCGCTCAGTAATTCGCCCAGAATGGTAATATCCGCAAGATCGGGCGTATTGCGCAAGGTCAGGGGTTCACTGGTCAGCAGGCTGGCGGCCATAAGGGGCAGCGCGGCGTTCTTGGCGCCGCTGATACGGATGGTACCGGCAAGCGGCCTGCCGCCGGTCATGACCAGCCTATCCATCAGGCGTCTCCACAGCGTGATCCCCACCCGCAGGCGGCTTATCACCGGCCGCGGGGGCCTTGCTGGCAAAGGCCTTGCGGCGGCGCAGATTAGCGCGCAGGGCCTCTGCCTGACGCGCCTCGCGTTCGGTCCGGCTGGTAAGCTTGCGGCTGGAATTATCCGGGTTTTTCATGTTTTCCGTATCTTTGCGGGAAAGGGTATGGGTAAGGGCGCAGGCCCAGCATATAGCACGCCATGCCGCTCACAGCACCCCCTGTTACAATTTCCAGAAGGTTAATATACGCCAAGTCCTTAAGACTGTATGGCTGTTTTGTCATGGCTATTTTGACATTGGCGCGGGAAATATCGCTGAAAATCCGGGCAACGGCCCTGTTTTCACAGCAGGTGCGGCCGGCCTATGCCCGGCCTGCCGGCGCATTGCCCTTCCGGACCGGTCAAAAATCCAGCCTGTCCTGCGACGGGGCTGGGCATTCGGGCGCACCTGGTGTATAGCATGCCCGCGCCGCGAAGGGCGCGTTTGGCGTAACTTTTTGCATGGTGTTTCAATGAAGATCCCACCCCGGCTTCTTGATGGCTACCGCCGGTTCAAAGAAACGCATCTGACAGAAAAGGCCGCTTTTTACCGCAACCTGGCAAAGGGTCAGAATCCGGGCGTGATGATGATCGCCTGCGCCGACAGCCGGGTTGACCCCTCGGCGATCTTCGATGCCGGCCCCGGAGAGCTGTTCGTGGTGCGCAATGTGGCCAATATGGTGCCGCCCTATGAAACCGGGGGCGGCTATCACGGCACATCTGCGGCCATCGAATTCGCCGTTGAGCATCTGAAGGTGCAGGACATTGTGGTCATGGGGCATGGCCTGTGCGGCGGTATTGCCGCCAGCCTGTCGGAAAAGCCCGTCGGCCAATTCATCGCCCCCTGGGTGGATATGATTTCCAGCACCCGGGATGCGGTGCTGGCAAACAACCCCAATGCCGATGCTGCAACGCTGCAACAGGCGCTGGAATTTGGTGCGATCGGGCATTCGCTGCAAAATCTGCAAAGCTTCCCGTTCGTGCAGGCGGCGCTGGATGCAGGGCGTATCCGCCTGCACGGGGCCTGGTTTTCCATCGCCAGCGGCGAACTGCGCTGGCTGTCACACAATAATCAGTTCGAAAAAATTCCATAGAGGATATAGAGGATATTATAACACGCCATTGCGGTTATATGGTGTCTGATCTTGCGGAGCATTGCCCATGCCGTTTCTTGCCCAGTCTCTTTCCCGAATCAAACCTTCGGCCACCATGGCGGTCAGCCAGCTGGCGCGCGAACTGACCGCGCAGGGGCGCGACATTATCGGCCTTGGCGCGGGCGAACCGGATTTCGACACGCCGGATAATATCAAGGCGGCGGCGATTGCCGCCATTCAGCGCGGCGAAACCAAATACACCACCGTAGACGGCACGCCGGAGCTGAAACAGGCGATCTGCGCCAAGTTCAAACGCGAAAACGGGCTGGACTACAAGCCGTCGCAGATCTCGGTCGCGCCGGGCGGCAAGCCGGTGATTTTCAATGCGCTGATGGCGACGCTTAATCCCGAAGACGAGGTAATCATCCCCGCGCCCTATTGGGTGTCCTATCCCGACATTGTGCTGATGGCGGGCGCAACGCCGGTATTTGTGGAAACCAGCATCGCAACCGGCTTTCGCGTCACGCCGGAGGCGCTGGAAAAAGCCATCACCCCAAAAACCAAATGGCTGATTTTCAATTCGCCCAGCAACCCGTCGGGTGCGGCCTATAGCCATGCGCAGATCAAGGCGCTGACCGATGTGCTGCTGCGCCATCCGCAGGTCTGGATATTGGCCGATGACATGTATGAGCATCTTTTGTATGACGGCATGAAATTCGCCACCATAGCCCAGGTCGAGCCAAAATTATATGACCGTACACTGACGATGAATGGTGTGTCGAAAGCCTATGCCATGACCGGCTGGCGCATTGGTTATGCCGGCGGGCCGGAAATTCTGATCAAGGCGATGGCGAATGTAATGTCGCAATCCACATCCAATCCTTCCTCGATCAGCCAGTGCGCTGCGGTTGAAGCGTTGAACGGGCCGCAGGATTTTATTCCGGAACGCGCCGCAATCTTTCAGCAGCGCCGCGATCTGGTGGTGGCGATGCTCAATCAGGCGAATGGCATTGAATGCCCGAAACCCGAAGGCGCATTTTATGTCTATCCCAGTTGCGCCGGCTGTATCGGCAAAAAAACCGTGGATGGCAATGTGATTGCAACCGACGAAGATTTCGTCAGGGAATTGCTGGCCGCTGAGGGCGTGGCCGTGGTGCAGGGTTCGGCCTTTGGCCTGGCGCCGCATTTCCGGATTTCCTATGCTACATCGACCGAGGCGCTGACGGCGGCGTGCGAGCGCATTCAACGTTTCTGCGCCAGCCTGCGATAGCACCTGCAACAACGGCATTACCTGATCCGATGGAACCAGATGGTTCAATCTGATCAGGAATTGTTCCAGGACTGTCTGCCGTGGAGAATGCGCAGAATTTCAAGCCTTTCGTTGCGGTTTCGGTATATCGCCAAATAGGGGGTTTTACCGATGACCAGCTCTCGCGTCCCCGCCTTACGGCCCGGGCGGCCACTTTCCGGAAATTGAGAAAGCCCGGCAACGGCAGTCAGAATGATTTTCACCTGCTTTCCGGCGGCAGACGGCTTGTCCTGGGCGATATAGTTGCGTAAGGACTGCAAATCGCGAATGGCCGGCGGCGTCCATACCAGCCTCATCCGGGCATCGGCGTCTCATCGGCCTGGTCCCACGACTCTACCCAGGCAGCGACATCCTCATGCGACACCAGATGGCCGGCATCGGCCGCAGCGATGCCTTCCTCGATTGCCGCCAGCTGCCAGGCCTGTAGGGCCACATAATCGCGGATCGCCTGTTCGATAATCCATGATTTCGAACGGTCAAACGCACCTGCTAGTGCAGTAAGCTGCGCATCAAGCCCGGCTTGCAGGCGTATGCTTAAAGGCTGGGTTTTAGCCTTATTGGTGACGGCGCGCTTCATAACGCTACATTACACTACAGTGTAGTGCAATGTAAAGAGCCTGTCTTACTCGGCGGCCTTGTCCTCGCGCTGATAGACATCTTCGAAGCGTACAATATCGTCTTCGCCAAGATAACCGCCGGATTGCACTTCGATGACGCTAAGCGGCAGCTTGCCTGGATTTTCCAGGCGGTGACGGCAGCCCAGCGGCAGATAGATGGATTCATTTTCCGACAATATCACCACTTCATCATCGCGTGTGACCCGGGCGGTGCCGCTGACCACAACCCAATGTTCGGCGCGGTGATGGTGCATCTGCAAGGATAGTTTGGCGCCCGGCTTGACCATCAGATGTTTGACCTGGTGACGGTCGCCGGACGCGATGCCTTCATAAAATCCCCAGGGACGATATACCCGCTGGTGCAGCGCATGTTCATCGCGCTGGCGCAGCTTCAGCTCATCCACCATTTCCTTGACCTGCTGGGAATGGTCCCGGTGGGCCACCAGAACGGCGTCGGAGGTTTCCACGATAATCAGATTTTCAACGCCGATGGCGCTGATCAGACGGCTTTCGGAGCGGATATAGCATTCCCGCGCGCCATTGGCGATGACATCGCCCTGCAACAGATTGTTCTGTGCGTCTTTTTGCCCGATCTCCCACAGCGAGGCCCAGGAGCCCACATCGCTCCAGCCCATATCCACGGGCACCATAGCGACATTATCGGCATGTTCCATCACCGCATAGTCAATGGAATCACTTTCACAGGCGCTGAACGCACCCGCATTCAGGCGGAAAAAATCCAGATCATGACGGCCCCTGGCGACTGCCGCACGGCAGGCATCCAGCATGGCGGGCCGCAGCCGTCCCAGAATTTCGAGAAACTGGCTGGCGCGGAACATGAAAATACCGCTGTTCCAGAAATAATCACCCGACTGCAAATAGGCCTCGGCAGTGGCCAGATCCGGTTTTTCCACAAAACGTTCCACCCGGTGAGGCGCCATCTGCCCCGCAATGCCGGAAATTATGGCGCCCTGTTTCAAATAGCCAAAACCCATTTCCGGCTTGTCCGGTTTGATCCCGAAAGTCACCAGATAGCCTGCGCGCGCGAGATGGGCGCCGGTTTCCACCGCCTGGCCAAAGGCCGCAAGATCGGCAATGGCGTGGTCGGCCGGCATCAGCAGCAGGATCGCATCCTTGTCGCGCGCCTGCAGGCACAGCGCCGCAACCGCCGCTGCGGGCGCGGTATTGCGTCCCACCGGTTCCAGAATTTGCAGGCTGGGGGGAATTTCGGCCTCGCGCAACTGTTCGGCAATAATGAACCGGTGCTCCTGATTGCAGATGATCACAGGCGCCGGAAAGCGGCTGGCATCCGCAAAGCGCAATGCGGTCTCCTGGATCATGCTGAAATCGGAAATCAGCGGCTGCAACTGCTTGGGATGCTGGCTCCGGGAAACAGGCCACAGGCGGCTGCCGGACCCGCCGGACAGGATGACCGGATAGACCAGCCCTTCAGGCCCTTGAATTTGCGTCATTTCCAGTCTTTCCAAGCTGCTTTTTGTTACTGCGCCAACATAGCGCCAATAGTTTAACAGGCGTCAAAGGTCAATCCCAGACCTGCAAGACAGGATTGATACAATTTATCCATTATTTCATGCGCAACCTGTGATGGCAGTCACAAAATTGGCAGTTAGCCTAAGTTCGGACTGGGCATTGCGCATGTGACATAATAACTTAACTTGAACCTGCCGCGCCGTTAATGCGTGGCATTTTCAGATTACCGCATCTGTAATTCAGGCGTCACATTGTTAAGTATTTGACATTAAAAATCTTTTTCTGTCAGATCTTGGCGGGGGTCAGGGGGGCAGACCCGGATTGCGATTCGCGCCCAAAAAGGGGGCTTAAGAACAGGAGTTGGGCAATGGCGTTCAAGGTAAAGTTCTGGGGGGTTCGCGGCAGTATAGCATGTCCAGGCGCCAATCATATTCAGTATGGCGGAAACACATCCTGCCTTGAAATTGCCTGCGGCGGAGAACGGATTATTTTTGATGCGGGCACCGGCATGCGCAATCTCGGCCACTGGCTGCTGCGTAAAAACATCAAGCGCGCCACCATTTTGATGTCGCATACGCATTGGGATCATATCAGCGGGTTTCCGTTTTTCTCGCCGGCGTTCCATCCTGAATATGAATTTGAAATTATGGCCGGGCATCTGCGCAGCGATCTGACCATCCGGAATGTATTTTCCGGCCAGATGACGCACCCCTTCTTTCCTGTTCCGCTTGAGGTCATGAACGCCAAAGTCAACTATACGGACTTCAAGGCCGGAGACAGTTTTGCGCTTAGCCCGCGCATCTTTGTCAAGACCGCCATGCTGAACCATCCGGACGGCGCAACGGGGTATCGCATCGAGCATCGCGGCAAATCGGTCTGTTATGTGACCGACACCGAACATATTATCGGCAAGCCGGATCAGAATATTCTGGCACTGATTGAAGGCGCGGATCTTGTAATTTATGACAGCACCTATACCGACAAGGAATTTCCGGCAAAAATTGGCTGGGGCCATTCCACCTGGCAGGAAGGTGTGCGCCTGAGCAAGGCCGCCAATGTCAAAAGCCTGGCGATTTTTCACCATGATCCGGAACATGAAGACCGGTTTCTGGACGAGCTGGAAGCCGAGGTCCGCAATACCTGGTCCGGGGCCTTTCTGGCGCGCGAACATTCCAGGCTGAATCTGCTGTAATTCGTCCATTTCGCAGGGTTAATCCTGGTGCCCGGAATATCCGGCCGCCAGCCCGAATCCCTTGCAGGGCCTCTTGTCAGGTGGCGCATTGTGGCGCATGCTGGCCGTGTCCGGCAGTCATCTGTCCGGCGCCGCACCACACTCACAGGAGGCAAACATGTTTGTATCCGACATATTGAGGGATAAAGGGGGCGAGGTCATTTCCGTAGGGCCGGAGGATTCGGCGCTATCGGCGGCAAGAATACTTTCCAAACGCGGTATTGGATCGCTGCTGGTGCTGGCCGGCAATGGCGATATTCTGGGCATTGTTTCGGAACGCGATCTGGTACATGGCCTGGCGCGCGAGGCGGGCGCCGTGCTGCATTGCCGGGTACGCGACCTGATGACCGTTGACATTGTCACCTGCACGCCCCGCGACAGCCTGCATTCCGTGATGGAAGCCATGACCCATGGCCGTTTCCGGCATTTACCGGTCGTTGAAGATGGCAAATTACGCGGCATCGTCTCGATCGGCGATGTGGTGAAAAACCGCCTCGCCGAACAGGCCGCCGAAGCAGAGGCGCTGAAAGCCTATATTGCTTCAGGCTGAAGCCTATATTGCTTCAGGCTGAAGGCCGGCAGCACTGCCGCACGCTGTCGCGTGCTATCGCAGCGTTACCGGCTGCGATCATTCCGTCATATTGCGTTTGCGCGCCGCCAGGGTGCGCAGGCGCAGCGCATTGAGGCGGATAAAGCCGGTGGCGTCATTCTGGTCATAGGCGCCACGGTCATCCTCAAACGTCACCAGCGCGCCGGAATATAGCGATTTCGGGCTTTTGCGGCCCACCACCATGACATTGCCCTTATACAGTTTCAGGCGCACAGTGCCTTCGACATGTTCCTGGCTTTTATCAATCAGGGCTTGCAGCATTTCGCGTTCCGGGGCGAACCAGAAACCGTAATAGACCAGTTCGGCATAGCGCGGCATCAGGCTTTCTTTCAGATGCATGGCCTCGCGGTCGAGCGTCAGCGATTCCATGGCCCGGTGCGCGACATGCAGAATGGTTCCGCCCGGTGTTTCATAGATGCCGCGCGATTTCATGCCGACAAAGCGGTTTTCCACCAGATCAATGCGGCCAATGCCATTTTCGCGGCCAAGACCATTCAGCGCCGCCAGCATGGCGGCAGGCGAAAGCGGTTTGCCGTTCAGACCAACCGGATTGCCCTGCCTGAACTCAATGCTGATCTCGGTGGTTTTATCGGGCGCATCCTGCGGCGAGACGGTGCGCATATAAACGCTTTCGGGGGCCTCTTCCCACGGGTCCTCCAGCACCTTGCCCTCAGATGAGGAATGCAGCAGATTGGCGTCCACCGAAAAGGGCGCTTCGCCGCGCTTGTCCTTGGGTACGGGAATTTGATGCTTTTCGGCATATTCAATCAGATCGGTGCGCGATTTGAGATCCCATTCCCGCCAGGGCGCGATCACCTTGATGTCAGGGTTCAGCGCGCATGCCGCCAGTTCAAAGCGCACCTGATCATTGCCTTTACCGGTCGCGCCATGCGCGATGGCGTCAGCGCCGGTTTCCTGCGCGATCTCGATCAGCCGCTTGGCGATCAGCGGGCGCGCAATGCTGGTGCCAAGCAGATAGACCCCCTCATACAGAGCATTGGCGCGAAACATCGGAAACACAAAATCGCGTACAAATTCCTCGCGCATATCCTCGATATAGATATGTCTGATGCCCAGCAGTTCGGCCTTTTTGCGGGCCGGGGCCAGTTCTTCGCCCTGGCCAAGGTCGGCGGTGAAGGTGATCACCTCGCAGCCATAGGTTTCCTGCAACCATTTCAGAATGATCGAAGTATCGAGCCCGCCGGAGTAAGCGAGTACGACTTTTTTGATGTCAGCCATTTCAAGCTCAGCCATTCTAGTGATTGATACGGGTCAGCAGTCCATTTTCAATGTTCCGGAAATACCGCTCACGCGCACTATAGGCAAAGTGGGACATGCTTGCCATGCGCATATGCAGGGATGCGGAATTTTGTTTCCGGCCAGTACATGTTCATTCCCGGCCGCGCAATTCGCCGCCCGCCGATTTTTTTACCGCAGCGGCAATCGCATCCGCAACAGTGTCGATTTCCTTGTCGGTCAGGGTTTTTTCGCGCGGCTGCAGGGTCACACTGATCGCCAGTGATTTGCGCCCCTCGCCCACACGCCCGCCCTCATACAGATCAAACAGGCTGACATCCGTGATCAGATCAGGCGCGGCCGCCGCCGCCGCACGCAGCAGCTGATCGGAGGTCACCCCGCTATCCACCACAAAGGCGAAATCCCGTGTGACGGGTTGCAGGTCCGAACTGCGCAGGGCGCCCCGCGCAGTGCTGGTGCGGGCTTTGGGCAGCGGAATGGCGTCCAGTATGATTTCAAACGCCATCACCGGGCCGCGCATATCCAGCGCATCCAGAATGGCCGGATGCACTTCGCCAAAACAGGCCAGCGCGTTTTTCGGCCCCAGCCGCACCACACCCGACCGCCCCGGATGATACCAGCCGGGCGCATCCGCCGTGACCCGCAGCCTGTCGATGGGCGCGCCAAGCTGTTCCAGCACGGCAAAAACATCACCCTTTACATCAAACGGGTCCACGGCGCGTTCCGCCTTGGCCCAATGGCGCGGCAGAGTTTGCCCGCAGCGCACGCCGCTGGCGGCGATGCTCTGGTCCTGCGGCGCATCACCCGCATATTGCGGGCCCGTTTCGAACAGGGAAATGTCCGCAAATCCGCGATCGGCATTGCGTTTGGCCGCCGCCAGCAGATTAGGCAGCAGGCTGGGCCGCATCACCGAAAGTTCCGAGGATATCGGATTGGCCAGCGTCAGTTCCGGCGCGCCGCCGCCAAACAGTTCCGCCATCCGTGTGCTGAGGAATGACCAGGTGACGGCCTCCATCATGCCGCGCGCCGCCAGCAGCCGTTTGGCCCAGCGCACCCGGTTCTGCGCCACGCTGACGGCAATGCCGGAAACGGGGGCAAGCCGCGGCAGCGGGGTCGCGGGCAGTTTGTCAAAACCGTTAATGCGGGCGATTTCCTCAACCAGATCCTCTTCGCCATGCACATCGGGCCGCCAGCCCGGCGCGGATACGCCCATCGGGCGAGTGTCGGCCTCCACCGAAAAACCCAAGGCATCGAGAATACGCACGCATTCCGCGTCTGAAACTTCCATGCCGGTCAGCGCGCGCACCCGCTCCGGGCGGAATGCGATGCTTTCAGCAGGCGCCGGAGGCGCGCCCGCCACCCGCACAGTGCTGGCCGCGCCGCCGCACAGATCAAGGATCATGCGGGTTGCCAGCTCCAGCCCGGGCAGCACAAATTGCGGATCGACGCCGCGTTCAAACCGGTAGCGCGCGTCGCTGTCAATGCCATGCCTGCGGCCCGTGGCGGCAATGCGCAGCGGGTCGAACCAGGCCGATTCAATAAACACATTCACCGTCGCGTCGCTGCACCCGGTGGCCGCGCCGCCAATGACGCCGCCAAAGCCCAGCACGCCGCTATCATCGGCAATGACGCAATCGGCGGGGTTGATTTCATATTCATTGCCATTCAGCGCCAGAAATTTTTCGCCCGCCCGGCCCAGCCGCGCGTGAATTTGCCCGCGCAATGTATCCGCATCATAAACATGCAGCGGGCGGCCGCGGTCATAGGAAATGTAATTGGTGATATCCACCAGCGCCGAGATCGAACGCAACCCGATGGATTCCAGCCGCTGACGCAGCCAGCCGGGGCTTGGCCCGTTTTTCACGCCGCGCACCAGCCTGCCGGCAAACATGGGGCAGGCGGGCGCAGCGCCGTCAAAGCGTAATCCAATATCCACCGTACACGGACCATTTCCCGGGACCGGCTCCACAAACCCGGATTGCAGCGTTCCAAGGCCCGCCGCCGCCAGATCGCGCGCAATGCCATGCACGCCCAGGCAGTCCGGCCGGTTGGGCGTGATCGACACATCAATCATCGGATCATCCAGCCCCAGGACGCGGGCAACCGGCGCACCCAGCGGCGTATCGGCGGCCAGTTCGATAATGCCTTCATGATCATCGGAAATGCCCAGCTCGCTTGCCGAACACAACATGCCGTTGGAATCGACGCCGCGTATCTTGCTGGCCTTCAGCACCATGCCATTGGCGGGGATCGTCGCGCCAACCGGCGCAAACACGCCCACCAGCCCTGCGCGCGCATTGGGCGCGCCGCACACCACCTGAAGAATTTCGCGCCCGGTATCCACCTGGCATTGCCGCAACCGGTCGGCATTCGGGTGCTGTTCAGCAGAAATTATTTTTCCGGTGATGAATGATTTCATGGCCGCCGCGCGGTCCTGCACGCCTTCTACCTCCAGCCCGATGGCGGTCAGGCGTTCTGAAATTTCATCAATGCCGGCCTGTGTGTGCAGATGTTCGCGCAACCAGGAAAGGGTGAATTTCATCGGCTCAATCCCCCCGGCAGGCTGGGAATATCAAGCGCCGCAAAACCATAATGGCGCAGCCAGCGCAGGTCGGCCTCGAAAAAATCGCGCAGATCGGGAATGCCATATTTCAGCATGGCCAGCCGGTCGATGCCCATGCCGAAGGCAAAACCCTGATATTTTTCCGGATCAATGCCGCCATGACGCAGCACCTTGGGATGCACCATGCCGCAGCCCAGAATTTCCAGCCAGTCCTCGCCTTCGCCAATGCGCAATTCGCCGCCGCTGCGTTTGCAGCCGATATCCACTTCGGCGCTGGGCTCGGTGAAGGGAAAATGGCTGGGGCGGAACCGCATCCGCACATTGTCCACTTCGAAAAACGCCTTGCAGAATTCGATCAGGCAGCCTTTGAGATGGCCCATATGCGTGCTTTCATCAATCACCAGCCCCTCAATCTGATGAAACATCGGCGTGTGCGTCATATCGCTGTCGCAGCGATAGGTGCGCCCCGGCGCGATAATGCGCAGCGGCGGGCCGGATTTTTCCATGCTGCGGATTTGCACCGGCGAGGTGTGCGTGCGCAGCAGCAGACGTTCGCCGCCCGGCTTTTCATTGAAATAAAATGTGTCGTGCATCTGGCGCGCGGGATGTTCTGGCGGAATGTTCAGCGCGGTAAAATTATAAAAATCGCTTTCAATGTCCGGCCCTTCGGCGACGGAAAAACCCATATCGCCGAAAATCGCGATCACTTCGTCAATCACCTGGCTGACGGGGTGAATGGCGCCGCGCATTTCCGGGCGCGGCGGCAGGGTGACATCGATGCGTTCCAGCGCCAGCCGCGCATCGCGCCCCGCCACATGCAGGGCCTGCGCGCGCGCTGTGATGGCGGCGGTCAACTGGTCTCTGGCGCCGTTCAGCACGGGGCCCTGTATCTTGCGCTCTTCCAGGCTCATGGCGCCGAGGCTTTTCATCATCTCGGTCAGCGCGCCTTTTTTGCCCAGCAGCGCAATGCGTACGGCCTCCAGCGCGCTGATGTCGGCGGCATTATTAACCGCCAGCAGCATTTCGCGCGTTTGCGCCTCGATATCGCTCATGATCTTTCCTCAAAGCAAAAGAAAAAGGGAGCCGTTAAACCGGGCTCCCTTAAAGACGTATCATATAATTCGGGGAGCCTGTATGGCCCCGGTAAAATCAGCCCAGCGCCTTGCGCGCCGTGTCCACCAGGGCTTTGAAGGCCTCAGGCTCCCGGATGGCGAGATCGGCAAGCACCTTGCGATCCACCTCAACACCCGCGAGCGTGAGGCCGTTGATAAATCGCCCATAGGTCAGGCCATGTTCACGCACACCGGCATTGATACGCTGAATCCACAGCGCCCGGAACTGGCGTTTACGCTGGCGCCGGTCGCGATAGGCATAGAGCATCGAACGTTCCACCGCCTGCACTGCGGCGCGGAACACGTTCTTGCGGCGGCCATAATAGCCGGTCGCCGCATCCGTAATCTTTTTGTGGCGGGCGTGCGCAGTGACGCCCCGTTTTACACGAGCCATTTCAGCACTCCCTAACCGTTAGGCATAAAATATTTTTTGACCCGCTTGGCATCGGGCTCGGCCATCAAGGTCGTGCCGCGCAATTTGCGGATCTGGCTATTGGAACGCTTGATCATGCCATGCCGTTTACCGGCCTGGCCGCGGCTGATCTTGCCGCTGGCGGTCAAGTGAAAACGCTTTTTAGCGCCACTCTTGGTCTTCATCTTGGGCATTTTCTTCTCACTTTCCAGCGCAATCGCGCTTGATCTTAACTATCAAAACAGGGTTGCCACGGCATGCCCACCAGGCCGGACCACCCGAAAGACGGGGTATTTAGCTGAATTTTGTGAAAAACACAAGCGCCCGGACGGGCGCCCGCGTCAGCAATTTAATATGACAGCAATTTAATATAGCAGCTATTTAATCTTGGTTTCCTTGAATTCCACATGCTTGCGCGCGACCGGGTCATATTTGGTGACCTTCATCTTTTCGGTCATGGTGCGCGAATTCTTTTTGGTCACATAGAAAAAACCCGTACCCGCAGTGCTTTCGAGTTTGATCTTGATCGTGGCGGTTTTAGCCATAGCGCGGCGCTCCAGGGTGCAGGGATTCAAAGGGGGTAAAGAGGCCGCACATTAGCGCCCGACCGGCAAAAGTCAAGTAAAGTTGGGGTTAATGATCCTCGCGCAGGCGCTTTTTGCCTTTGAAATAATAGAATGGGATGGGCAGTTCGGCGGCCCGCGCCGTGGGCAGGGTCAGGCGTTTTTCCACTTCGTCCAGCATCAGCAGCGTAATACCCTGTAATTCAAGCTTTTTCGCCTCGGATATGGGCAGCCAGTGGATTTCCAGCAATTCGCCCGAGGCATTGGAAGTGTCGTGCAGATCGCCGTGAATATGCTCGGCCTCGACCATAAAAAACCGCGCGTCAAAGCGTTTGGGCTGGAATGACGGGGTAATCGCGCGGCCGATATAATCCATAATATCCAGCGAAGGCGCCACGCCATAGCTGCAAAAATCCGACCAGACCTGTTCGCGGCTTTTGATGGGGGGCGCATCCTTGCGCCCGATCAGCAGGCCGGTTTCCTCGAATGTTTCACGAATCGCCGCCATGGCCAGGGCGCGGGCCTGAATGGGGGTGCAGCTTGTGGTCAGGCGCGCCTCCACCTCCGGGCGCAGACCGGCATGGGGGCGGGCATGCAGATCGCCCCGGTCCACCCGGCCGCCGGGAAATACGAATTTACCGGGCAGGAATTTGTGCCCGGCGCTGCGCCGGCCCATTAGAACCTGGGGTTGCGCCTGGTCGCGGCGCACAATGATCAGGGTGGATGCCTGTTTGGGGCGGACGGCGCGGGCCGCGCGCACATGGCCTGCGGGTGGCAGGAAATCGGGTTGTTGCTGGGTCATGTCTGCTTTCTATCTTTGTATGAATAGCGATGGACGGCATTCTAGCTGCTTCGTGCGCAGATGCGACGAAAATTCCGGGCCACGGGCGCCTGCGCGGCTGGACATTGGCGGCGGGCCCGGATACATAACCGCGCGTGCCCCTATGGATTCCCCTGACAATTGCCGCCGCCTTTTTGCAAAATGTGCGCACCACATTGCAAAAGCGGCTGACCAGTGAACTGTCCGCGACGGCGGCCACCTATGTGCGCTTTTCCTTTGGCCTGCCGCTGGCGGCGCTTTATGTCCTGGCGCTGGCTTATGGAACGGATGCTGCGCTGCCCATGCCGGATATGGCGTTTCTCGGTTACTGCCTGTCGGGTGGACTGGCGCAAATTATGGGAACCATTCTGACTGTGGCGCTGTTCGCCTACCGCAATTTCGCCATTGGTTCGGCCTATGCCAAAACCGAAACCGTGCAAACGGCGCTGTTTGGTCTGGTGGTGCTGGGGGACAGGCTGAGCATGGGGTCCGCCGCCGCCATTGTGATCAGCTTGATTGGCGTGATGCTGATTTCGGCCTCCAGAACAGCCACGACACTCAGGCTGTTTTTCTCGTCGCTTCTGGAACGTCCGGCATTAATGGGGATCGGCGCGGGCGCATGTTTTGGAATTTCCGCAGTGTCGTACCGCGCCGCATCGCTGAACCTTGAGCGGCCTGATTTTCTGATGCCCGCGGCCTATACGCTGTTATGCGTCATGCTGTTTCAGACCATCTTCATGACCGCATGGATTGCCTGGCGCGAACCGGGCCAATTAACCGCGACTCTGCGCAACTGGAAAGTAAGCCTGCTGGTGGGAATTACCGGCGCGCTGGCGTCGATGGGCTGGTTCACCGCCATGACGATTGAAAACGCCGCCTATGTGCGCGCACTGGGACAGATTGAATTATTGTTTGCAATCGGCTCTTCGGTGTTTTTGTTTAAGGAAAAAATCCTGCGGCTTGAACTGGCGGGCGCGGGGCTGGTCGTGGGCGGGATCGTGCTGCTGCTGTTCACGCATTAAATGCCGTGCTTGCATATCCGGTTAATGAAATCTGCCTTTTGTCATGCATGGCGCTGGCCCTGGACGCGACAAAGGGATATAGGGCGCCAGGCGGAGGAGCAATGAGACACAGTCAAGCAGGCACGCCGGTAAAGCGTTCGGTAACCCTTGCCGGGCACCGGACCAGTATTTCACTGGAAGCAGCCTTCTGGGACGCGCTTCAACATATCGCATTGGCGCAGAATAAATCCGTCAATGGATTAATTTGTGAAATTGACGCCGCGCGCCCCACTACAGGCAAGCAGGCAGGCGGCCTGTCCAGCGCCGTGCGGATTTACGTGCTGGCCTGGTACCGGGATGGTGCATAAGAATCTCAGCGTTCCGTGCGTTCCGTCAGTTTCAATTCGGTGCGGCGGTTACGCGCGCGCTGGACAGATCCCAGTTGGATCGGAAGCGATCCGTTAAAATCAGCACCGTGTCGGTATGGCCATCGACGCGCAGCACCCATTTCAGTTCGGCTCGAATTTTTGGCGCGATCTCGTTCAGCACGGCAGCGAATTACGGGAGCAGTTCTAAGCCAGGCCCTCGGCCCTCAATGCCTCCAGAACTTTTGGGCGGGACGACACGCGCTTTTGATACTCCGCCAGAACCGGCAGAGACGCCAGATCCATCTGGACAAAATTTGTCCAGTTCAGAATGGTAAAAAGATACGCATCAGCAACCGTGAACTGATCGCCCATTAAATAATTTCTATCCTTTAATTTTCCCGCAAGAAAAACAAAGCTGGCTTCCAGTTTTTTACGGAAATACAGCGTTGTTTCATGATTCACCGGCGCGAATAAGGGGCCAAACGACTTGTGAAGTTCCGTAGAGATATAATTCAGCCACTCCTGCAGGCGCACCCGTTCGATCGTGCCGTTTTTTGGCGCAAGCCCCGCTGCCGGTTTCTGATCCGCCAGATACTGAACAATGGCAGGGCCTTCACTTATTATTTCGCCATTATCAAGCTGGAGAACAGGAACAGCCGCCTTTTCACTGATTGCGCTGAAATCCTTGCCCGATTCCGTGACCTTCGTCTTCAGATCCACCTTCTCCATCTCAAATTCATAGCCCGCCTCGCGCAACACGATATGGGGCGATAGCGAACAGGCGCCGGGACTATAATAGAGTTTCAAATCCGTTTCCTTTCCTTGAAGATTTTCAGCACAAGCGTGATCTCAAAAATCAGTCTACCGCTCCGTCAACTTCAACTCAATGCGGCGGTTGCGGGCGCGCGCCGCATCGCTATTGGCGGGATCAATCGGGTGAAACTGGCCAAAGCCCGCCGCCGACAAGTGCCCCGGCGGCACACCCTGGGCGATGAGGAAATTCACCACCGACAAAGCGCGCGCGCTGGAGAGATCCCAGTTGGACCGGAAGCGATCCGTAAAAATCGGCACCGTGTCGGTATGGCCATCGACGCGCAGCACCCAATTCAGTTCGGATGGAATTTTTGGCGCGATCTCGTTCAGCACAGTGGCAATTTTGCGCAATTGTTCCTGCCCCGCCTCGCCAATATCGGCGGAACCCGATTGAAACAGCACTTCGGATTGAAACACAAACCGGTCGCCCACAATCTGAATCCCCGGGGCATTAGCCAGCACTTCGCGCAGCCGGCCAAAAAATTCCGAGCGGTAGCGCGCCAGCTCCTCGACCTTTGCGGCCAGCGCCTGATTAAGCCGCGCACCCAGATCGGCGATCACGACCTGATTTTCCCGGTCCTTGGCTTCCGCCGCATCCAGCGCCGTAGCGATCTGGGCCAGTTGCGCGCGCAATGCGGCGATCTGTTCGTTTAACAGTCTGACCTGGGCCTGGGCTTGCAGGGACACCTGTTTTTCGGCGTCCAGACTGCTTTGTAGCGTGGCGATTTCACCCTGTACGGCGGCAATGGCGCCCTCGCGGCTCAATACCAGATCGCGCAATTGCGCGATGGTTTGCTGGGCATCCGCGGCCGCGCGGGTTTTTGCATCCAGTTCTTTGGTGGTGCTCTGCATGGCGGCGGACAGGCGCGCCACCTCGGCGCGCATCTCGGCGCCGGCGGCCTTTTCCATCGCCAGAAGCTCGGCCAGTTCCGCGGCCTTGGCATTCAGTTCACGCAGCGCGTCATCACGGCCGGACAAAGCCTGGGTGAGATAAAACTGCGCCAGTATAAACACCGACAGCACGAAGCTGACCACCAGCAAAAGATTGGCTAGCGCATCCACAAAGCCCGGCCAGATATCCAGCCCGGTGCGGCGCATGCGCTGGCTGCGCGCTGACATCAGCTATCCGCCTTGCGCTGTTCCTGCGCCAGCGCCGCCACCGTGCGGGTCAGCAGCCGGATGTCGGAACGCAATTCGCTGACGCTGCGTTCGCGCCCGTCAACCGTGTCCTGCATCATGCGCGACAGATGCACGTCGATATTGCGCAGATGCTGGCGGCTGGCCGGATCAAGCCCGGGCTCCGCCCCTTCGCGCTGCTGCACAAGCTGTTCCAGAAGCGTGCGCATCTCACGCTGCCCGTCCAACATGCGGCGTGACACGTCCTGATCGCCTTGCAGATGATCGGTCAGGCTGGCCAATTGCCCGGACAGGCTGAGCAGCGCCTGATTGGAAGCGGCGCGGCTTTCTTCGCCGCGCGCCACAATGGCCTGCAAACGCTCAACCGTGTCGGCGGTCTGTTCCAGCAGGGCGGTCACATAAACCGGCATGGCGGTTTCACCCTCGGCCAGGTCACTGCCGGAGGAGACGCGGGTCAGGCTGGACAGCCATTCTTCCAGCTCATTATAGAACTGGTTTTGCGCCTGTCCGGCATTCAGATCGAGAAATCCCAGAATCAGCGATCCCGCCAGGCCAAAAAGCGAGGAAGAAAAAGCCGTGCCCATGCCGGTCAGCGGCGCCTGAAGGCCGGCCTTCAACTGGTCAAACACGATCGTGATGTCGCCGCCCTGCACCGACAGGCCCTGAATGGTCGCGCCGATGCTGCTGAGCGTATTGATCAGTCCCCAGAATGTGCCGAGCAGCCCCAGAAAAATCAGCAGGCCCACCAGGTATCGCGAAATATCGCGCGCTTCATCAAGGCGCGAAAAGATGGAATCCAGCACGGCGCGGGTCATGGCCGCGGACAGGATGATTTTGCCGCTGCGCGCGCGCAGCAGCACGCCAAGCGGCGCCAGCAGAACCGGCGGCGCCGTTTCGGGAAGGATTTTTTCCTCCGGCACGGCGCCCGAATGCCCCGCATGCACTTGTTCTATCCAGGCGCATTCCGGACCCAGGCGCATCACCTGGCGGAAATTGTAAAAAATACCGCTCATCAGGACAAGTATGATCAGGCCATTCAATGCCGGGTTGGCGAAAAAGGCTGTGCTCAGCCCCGCCGCCAGCAGCACCAGCAGCGCCGCAACCACGGCCAGAAAGACGCCCATGCGTACAAGAAAGCGCCGCTGTCCGGACATGTGACCGGGCAAGGCCTGCCCCGGCATCGCGCCATCCCGGGAGGACAGACCGTTCATTGCGCCACCACAATCAGATCCAGACGGTCATCGGACCCGCCATCCGCCGCCGGGCCAAGCGCGCGCACATCAATACGGGTGCTGTCCATACCGCCCGCAAGTAAATGCGAACGCGCCGCCAAAGCACGTTTCAGGGCGATGCGGCGGACCAGCGCATCATCCTGACCGCCGGAGGCATGCGCCTTGATCTGCACCCGCTCATTCGGGCTGAGGGACGCGGCGAGCGCGTCAAGCTGCGCCATCGCTTCGGGACTAAGTTCGACCGCACCCGGCGCAAACAGCAGCGCCGCGCGTGCCGCAGCCGAAACCGGCGGTGGCGCGGCGGAACTGCCCGCAGGCAATGCCGCCGTAAATTGCGGGATGGGGAGGGGCGCGGGGGCGGGGGCGGGACTTTGCGCCGCCGCCTTGCCTGCCGGAAGGATCGGGTTTGGGCGCGCAGCAGGCGTCAGCGCGGCGCGCGGCGTCTGCGCGGGCAGCGGCGCAGCAGGCGTCAGGCCCGGGCTTACTGCCTTGGGGCTTGCAGGGTCCGGCAGGGCTGGGGCCGCTGCGGCGGCGGCGGCAGGCGCGCGGGCAGGCAGTGCTGCGGGCGTCAACGGCTGCGGCATAGCCAGTGGCGCAGTGCTGGTTGCCCTGGCCGGGGGCGCATTGGCGGGATCAAGCGGCAAAATATCCGGCGGGCCGGGCCGGGTGCGGCGCACCGGAATGCCCCCCCGTTGCAGCACGGACAAATCAACCTCGACGGCAGGCCCGGAGGCGCGGCCGCCAATATAAACGGTTTCCTGGGCAGTTGCAGGCGCACCAAGCAGCAAAGCCAAAGCCAGAAACACAAATGCCCCGCTTCCGCCCGCGCCGAGATGTTTTGCGCCCTGCAGGGACGAAGCGCATGCGGAGAAACAATATTTGCATCTGGCGATAAATTGCACCGGCATAGCGAATCCCCAAACTGCTGTTACGACAATATTCTATCCTGCAGTAATTGGCGGCAAAAGTGTGGCGATGGCCGCATGCAGATGCGCATTGGCGGCCAGCACATTTCCGGATTCCAGCATCTTGTCGCCGCCATTGATTTCGGTCACAAAGCCGCCCGCCTCGCGCACCAGCAGGATGCCCGCCGCGATATCCCAGGGTTTCAGATGGCTTTCCCAGAAACCGTCAAACTTTCCCGCCGCGACAAAGGCCAGATCCAGCGCCGCCGAGCCCAGCCGCCGGATACCCGCCACCGCAGGCATCAGCGCCGCCATTTCCTGCAAAAACCGGTCATGGCCGGGGCGCGCATGATAGGGAATGCCGGTCGCCAGCATGGCCTCATGCATATCGCGCCGTCCCGACACCCGCATGCGGCGGCTATTGTGAAAGGCGCCCTGGCCTTTTTCCGCCACATACATATCATCGGACACCGGATTATAGACCAGTCCCGCCACCACCTCGCCCGCCCGCACCAGCCCGATGGAAATGGCGAAATGCGGAATGCCATGCATGAAATTCAACGTGCCGTCGAGCGGATCAATGATCCAGTAATGGCGCGTATCCACGCCGTGCGTGACGCCGCTTTCCTCGGCAATCACGCCATAATCGGGGCGCGCATGCAGCAATTCATGGATCAGGGTTTTTTCCGCTTTCATATCGGCATTGGTGACAAAATCCGACGGGCCTTTCAGCGACACCTGTAACTGTTCCACCTCGCCAAAATCGCGCACCAGGGCGCGCGCCGCCTTGCGGGCGGCGCTGATCATGACGGTCAGTGTGGGCGAATGCACCATGGGTCTGTTGATCCTTTGCCCGTATCAATCAGCGCGGCGCAGATAAGTGACTTCTTCGGTGTCGACAATGATCCTGTCGCCGGGCCCGCAAAAAGGCGGCACCATGCAGCGCACGCCATTGCTGAGTATCGCGGGTTTGTAGGATGACGACGCGGTCTGGCCCTTGACGGTCGGCTCGGTTTCGGCGATTTCCAGCGTCACCTGCTGCGGCAGTTTGACGCCGATGGGGCGGCCTTCGAAACTTTCCACCATTACCTGCATGCCGTCCTGAAGGAACGCGGCCCGTTCGCCGATAAAATCCTTTTCGATCTCGATCTGCTCAAAGCTTTCCTTGTCCATGAAGGTCAGCGTACCGCCTTCGGCAAACAGAAACTGATAATCCTTCTGGTCCAGCCGCACCCGTTCGACGGTTTCGGATGACCGGAAACGCTCATTCAGCTTGGTGCCGTCAATCAGGTTTTTAAGTTCAACCTGGGCGAAGGCGCCGCCCTTGCCGGGCTTCACATGGCTGGTCTTGACCGCCACCCAAAGACCGCCCTGATGCTGGATGACATTGCCGATACGGATTTCATTGCCGTTGATTTTCATGGAGATGCTGCCGGTTATGAGGGTAGGGACTGGCGGGCGGCTTGCCGCGCCGAACTGTGCGGGCGGAACCTAGCAGCTTGTCCCGCAATGCACAATCGGGGCGTGATTATCGCGGCTTTGAATATAATTGTGCGATATGCATGGTTAAGTTGATATTCTCATTCAGTGAAAGTTAATGAGCTTATTCGTATGCTTTTGGATGCGGGCTGGTTACTGGTTGCCACTTACGGCAGCCAGCGTCAGCGCAAACATCCCTCCAGACTGGGACGGGTGACAGTGCCGGGCAAGCCCAGGCGATGATCTTGCGCCAGGCATTCTCAACAGCAGTCGGCAAGGCCTTGCTGGTGATCCCGGTGCGGGGGTAAGGCTCCACGCAAAACGGGGTCAAGTCTTGACATGACTCCGATTTTGCCGATTTTAGTTCACATCATGATCAGGCCGCCATCCACATTTATGGATTGCCCGGTGATGTTACGCGCCGCTGGCGACGCTAGAAAAACCGCCATTTCGGCTATGTCTTCGGGTTCGTTCATGCGCCCGATGGGAATGCCGCTGACGGCGCGGGCTTCTATCTCCGCCATGTCCCGGCCTTCTTTGCGGGATTGCAGCTCCATTATCCCCTGCGCCAGTTCCGTGCGGGTCACGCCGGGGCAGATCGAATTGACGGTAATATTGTGGTGCGCCAGCGCCCGTGCCGCCTGCATGGTCAGGGCGATTACCGCGCCCTTGCTGGCGGCATAGGCGGCGTTTGACGTGCCAGGATAGCCGCGGCCGGCGATGGAGGCGATATTGATGATGACCCCCTGCCTGCGGGGGATCATTTCCCTGGCGGCGCGTTGCAGGCAGAAAAAAACGCCTTTGGCGTTTACCCGGTTCACCTGGTCCCACAGGGCCTCGTCAATATCCATAAAGGCGCAGCGCCGCGTGACGCCCGCATTGTTGATCATGACGTCCAGTTGCCCGAAATGATCCGCCACCACTGACACCATGCGGTCAATATCTTTCAGATCACCGGCATCCGCAGCCACGCCAAACGCGGCGCCGCCCAACTCAGCCACGCGCGCCGCGACCCGATCACGATCAATATCATTAATGGCCACGCGGGCACCCTCACGGGCCATCGCCTGCGCCATCGCCCAGCCAATGCCGGAGGCCGCGCCGGTAATTAAAACCGTTTTACTGCCTAATCGCATTTCCGCCCCTCCATGTGTTTTGCTATGCAGAATTTTTTCAATTACCCAGACACGCCAGCCTGATCGGAAATGATATACGGCTTGATCTTCGCCACTTGCGGCGCGATCTTGCGTTTCGCCTTTAACGTATCGAAAGCGTTTTGCAGGTGCAGGAAATAGCCTTCCGACAGGCCGAAAAATTTGCACAGGCGCAGATCGCTATCGGCAGTGATGTCGCGCGCCCCCTTGACGATGGCGTGAATGCGGTTGGGCGGCACCCCAATAGACTGGGCCAGCCTGTTCTGGCTCATGCCCAGTTCATTGAGAAATTCCAGTTTCAGAATTTCACCGGGGTGCGGGTTATGCAACCGGGGCATGGCGTCGTCTTTTTGTAAGACCCGATCAGGCAACATTCTGCAAACGATTGGCGAGGTCGCGGCCAGAGGTTGCGGGCGGCAACGGCTTTTTGTCCTTGCGGTACAATTCAATGGTTTCTTCTACGATCTGGCAAAGCTGTTGGAATACCTGCTTTTCGTCATCGCCATGACAACCGCCAAGCAGCAAACCCGGCGCGCTGCCGACATAGCATTGATCTTCTTCGGACCATTCAACGATTTTCGCATATTTGGCGCTGTCTTTCATTGCTTTGCCTCCTCCAATGCCTGCCGCACAGCCCGCAACTGATACTGTTTCGCCTCATCCCCCAGTTTACCGGAAATTGTTATGGGTTTCCGGAATTTTGGGTGAACGAAGTTTCTATGGCTTCCTTTGCCGCCACGATTCTCGAAACCGGCCTTTTCCAATTCGGCTATCAAGTCCCGTATCTTTGGCGGCATTGGATTAGCCTTTTACTACCGCACCGCCCCTCACTCTTTCTTCCCCGTCTCCCTGTAATCGCCGAAATCGGCGTCGCGGTTGCTGAGTGCGGTGGTCAGGCCTTTTTCACCGATGGATTTGATCCAGTCCTGCGAGGTCTGGGTGAAGCTGGCCAGCGCCTGAATTTCGGTGGTGGCGCGCAGCGCGGCGCGGATGCCCATAATGTCCATCTGGCGGTGCACGCTGCGTTTATTGAACTGTTGCAGATCGGGCGGCACCTTGGCGACACGGGCGGCCATTTCCAGAACCTTGGCCTCCAGCTCGGCCGCCGGGACCGAGGCATTGGCGAAGCCGCATTCGGCGGCTTCCTTGCCGGTCATACTGTCGCCGGTCAGCATCATTTCCATGCCCTTGCGCATCCCCATCACCCAGGGGAAAAACTGGTTGTCGGGCGGGCTGATCGAGCGCACCGGCGGATAGCCGATTTTGGCGTCATCGGCCACATAGATCAGATCACAGGATTGCGCCAGCTCCATGCCGCCTGCCAGGCAATAGCCGCTAACCTGGGCGATCACCGGTTTCGACAGATCCCAGATATAAAAACACCCGTCCAGCACATGGCGCGGCCAGTTGGCCAGGCCCCCCGCCGTATAATAAGGCTGGCCCTTGGTGACATTGGTTTTCAGATCATAGCCCGCGCTGAATGCCGCTTCATTGCCGCGGATGATCATGACGCGCACCGAACGGTCCTGATCGGCGCGGGTCAGCGCGTCAAACAGTTCACCGCGCAGCGCATTACTGAGCGCATTGCGCGCCTCGGGCCGGTTCAGGGTAATGCGGCAGATATGTTCCGTGCCGGGCGGGGTGTCAACAATCACATATTTATAGTCTGGCGCGCCAGTCATCTGGTTTTCTCCCACTTTTGTTGCAAATTATTATAAGCTTTGCGTATAGATTAACGCATTCATCAGCGAAGGAAAGCACAGATGCAGGGCGCAGTGAAACAGGTGCAACTGGTTGAGGTCGGCCCGCGTGACGGGTTGCAGAATGACCCCACCATTCTGGATGTGGATACCCGTATTGAATTTATCACAAGGCTGGTGGATGCGGGGGTGAAGCGCATCGAGGCGGTGAGTTTCGTCAATGACAAGCGCGTGCCGGCGATGGCCGGGGCCGAGGCCGTGATGGCGGGCGTGCCGCGCAACCGCGGCGTCAGCTATATCGGTCTGGCGCTGAACCAGCGCGGCTTTGACCGCGCCGTGCTGGCGGGGGTGGACGAAGTGAACTATGTCGTGTGCGCCTCCGATACTTTTAATCAGCGCAATCAGGGCGCGCCGCGCGCCGAAACGCTGGCGTCGATGCATGGCATTGCGCGTGCGGCCCGTGACGCCAAACTGCCATGCAGCCTGACCATCGCCACCGCATTCGGTTGCCCGTTTGAAGGCGAGGTGGACATGGCCATTATATCGGAAATTGCGCGCCAGGCGGCGGATGCGGGCGTGGTGGAACTGGCCTTGGCCGACACCATTGGCGTCGCCGATCCGTTCAGCGTCAAGACACGGGTGGCGGCGGCGCGCGCGGCAGCGCCAGGCGTGACGCTGCGCTGTCATTTCCACAATACCCGCAATACCGGCATCGCCAGCGCCTATGCGGCGATCGAGGCAGGCGTTACGGTGCTCGACGCCAGTACGGCCGGAATTGGCGGCTGCCCGTTCGCGCCCAAGGCCACCGGCAATATCGGCAGTGAAGATCTGTTATACATGCTGCACCGCATGGGCATTGCAACCGGTGTTGATCTGCCCAAACTGATCAGCGTGGCGAAATGGCTGGAAGGCGTGCTGGGCCATGCGACATTTGCGCAGGTCAGCCGCGCGGGCCTGTTTCCGGCAGCAGCATAACACATGGCGCAGATCACGGTTTGCAGCTGGAACATCAATTCCGTCCGCCTGCGCATTGACAGTGTAGAAAAATTCCTGATGGAATATCAGCCCGATGTGCTGTGCCTTCAGGAAACCAAAGTGGTCAATGATCAGTTCCCGGATAAAATGTTCCGCAAGCTGGGCTATGCGCATATCGCGCTGAATGGCCAGAAGGCCTACCACGGGGTGGCTATCCTGTCGCGCCTGCCCTTTCAGGCGGTGGACATGCGGGAATTCTGCGGCAAGGGCGATACCCGCCATGTCGCCGTGACCCTGCCCGGCGGTATCGAGGTGCATAATTTTTATGTCCCCGCCGGCGGCGATGAACCCGACCCGGAGGTGAATGACAAATTCGCGCACAAGCTGGCGTTTCTGGACGAAATGGCTGAATGGTTCACCGCCTGGCGGCGAAAATCAAAACATCAGATTCTGACCGGCGATCTGAATGTCGCGCCGCTGGAACATGATGTCTGGTCGCACAAGCAGATGCTGAAAGTGGTCAGCCATACGCCCGTCGAAGTGGATCTGCTGAACCGCGTGCAGGCCGCGCATGGCTGGATCGACGTGGCGCGCCAGTTCATACCGCCGGAGCAGAAACATTACACCTGGTGGAGCTATCGCGCCGCCGACTGGCTGGCCAGCAATCGCGGCCGCCGCCTGGATCATATCTGGGTGTCGCCGGGACTGGAAAAAGCCACACGCGCCTTCAAGGTGGCGGATGCGGTGCGGGGCTGGCCGCAGCCTTCCGATCATGCGCCGATACTGGCCAGCCTGGAGATATAAGCGCGATGGCGGCAAATCAGAGCGGAAAGTAAATCCATATGCCCAAACTGCGTTCAGAAGATTTCGTGAACGGCGGGATCGGCTATACGCGGCTCGGCTTTGACAGTTTTGATCTGTATGTTCCGGTGACGTTCTGCACGCAAACGCAATTTGAAAAATCTGAGAACGCAGGAAACTGGCTGATTTCTGGTGCTGCGGGAGAGGATTGAACTCTCGGCCTCTCCCTTACCAAGGGAGTGCTCTACCACTGAGCTACCGCAGCGCCCTGCCTGTCCCGGTCAAAGGGGCGGGCTGGCAAGTGGCGCGCAAACTGCCATAGGCACACCCGGCGCGCAAGGATTGATATGCCAAAAGCCTGACGCAGCAGAATATTTCTGCCCCATCCGCCGGGATATCAGCGTGTCCCTGCACGGCGCGGCATTTGAAGCGGAATAATTGCCGTGACGCACAACACGCCCTTACCGTAAAAATCTGATCCTTTCCCGCTCAACCCGGTATAAACTCGTGCCGACTCGCAATTTGATCAAAGCCACGTGCCCCCAGATAGCCCCATAGACAGTCCCGGCGCCGGAACCGCGGAACCGCCCATAGCCCAGCAGGTCTTCCAGGTGCCCGCCTGGACGCACTGGCTGCTGTTTGGCGGGCTGTTATCGGTGGGTATCGGGCGTTCCGTCACGCTGGCGGTACTGGCGCCTATCGGGCGCGAGCTGGGTCTGATGGAAATTCAGGTCGGGCTGATTTCCGCACTGACAGCAGCGATGTTTTTCTTTGGCGGGCCCTTCTGGGGGCGGCGCTGCGAAAGCATGGGGCGGCGCAAGGTGATGATCATCGGCCTGATCGGCTATGCCGTCACCACCTTGATGTTTGCCGCCGTGGTTGAAGCGGGCCTGCATGGCTGGATGCCGATTTTGCTGGTTTACCCGCTGATGCTGCTTACCCGCATGGCCTTTGCCGCCGTCGCCAGCGGGGTATTCCCGGCGTCCCAGTCTTTTGTCGTGGCGACAACCAGTCCGCAGGAGCGCACCTCGGGCATCGCCCTGCAAAATGCGGCCTTTGGCCTGGGATCCATTCTGGGGCCCGCCCTTGGCGGTGCGATGGTGCTGATCAGCCTGATCGCACCCTTATATGTGGCTGCACTGGTGGCGCTGGTCAGCGCTGTGCTGATCTGGATGCTGCTGCCGGAACCCCCGGTACGCCTGGCGCCGCCGGGGGTAAAAAAGCTGCATTTTACCGATCCGCGTATCCGCCCCTATCTGATCATTAATTTCTTTCTATCCTATGTGATGGCGACGGTGCATCAGGTGGGCGGGTTCTATTTCCAGGACGTGCTGCATCTGACGGCGGCGCAGACCGCCAACCGGGTCGGCATCGCGCTGGCGCTGATGGCGGTGGTCACCATGGGGGCGCAGTTCCTGATCATCCGCCCGTTCCGGCTGACACCAAAGACATTGCTGCGTTTTGGCGCGCCATCGGTGCTGGCGGGCGTTGCGGTTCTGATCCTGTCATCCACCCTTGTTCCGCTGCTGACGGGCATGGTTCTGGTCGGGCTTGGGCTGGGCTTTGCACAGCCGGGCAATGCCGCGGCCGCCAGCCTGAAAGTCGCCCCCTATGAGCAGGGCGGCCTGGCCGGGATCAGCATGTCTGCGGCCTCGCTGGGTTTTGGCCTTGGCCCGCTGCTGGGTGCGACATTGTATCATTCCGCCCCGGAGGCGCCTTTTATCGTGGCCCTGGCGATGATGGCCGGGATCAGCTGCTATGTCCTGTGGCTGTCGCTACCCGATCCAAAGGAATATAAGGGATAAGGTTTGACAGACCGGCGCCAATAAGTATATTACCCCACGCAATGCGGGCCCGCTTAAACGAGTGCGGCCCCTTTTGTCATGTATCTTTTTGTCATACTTCATCTATCGGGTACTTCCATCCGGCAGATGCCTCTGCTGCTCACATACCAATGTCCGGGAAATAGTTAATGTCGAAACGGCAACAGTCCAAGCACAAGATCGACCGACGTCTGGGTGAAAATCTCTGGGGCCGGCCTAAAAGCCCGCTGAACAGGCGTGAATATGGCCCCGGTCAGCATGGGCAGCGCCGCAAGACAAAATTGTCTGATTTTGGCATTCAGTTGCGCGCCAAGCAGAAATTGAAGGGCTATTACGGCAATATCAGCGAGCGGCAGTTTCGCGGCATTTACGAAGAAGCCGTGCGCGGGCGCGGCGATGCCGGCGAAAATCTGGTTGGCCTTCTGGAGCGCCGCCTGGACGCGATCATTTACCGCTCGAAATTCGTGCCGACCGTTTTTGCGGCGCGCCAGTTCGTCAATCATGGCCATGTCATGGTCAATGGCGCCAGGGTTACTATTCCCAGCTACCGCGTGCGTGAAGGCGATGTCGTGGAAATCCGCGAAAAGTCCCGCCAGCTTGGCATGGTGCTGGAGGCCCTGGAATCGGCAGAGCGGCAGGTGCCGGATTATCTCAATGTCGATAATCGCGCCCTTAAAACAGTGTTTGTACGCACGCCGCAGCTTTCCGACATCCCCTATCCGGTGGTGATGGAACCCAATCTGATCGTCGAATTTTATTCGCGCTAGACCCAGTTCGGATCAGGTCGCTGCCGGGCCTGGTGTGGCGGATTTCGCCCTATAGTCCGACACTTCCTCCTGCTGTTTGCCAAGGAAGATATGGATTGGCTCTGCGCCCTTTTTCTCGGGCGCAAGCACGATATTCATTTTCTGATTATAGGCATGGTGCAGAAAGCCATGCTTGTCCTGGATCTCAAATCGCACAATATTGAAAAAGCCCGGGCCGACCTGTTCGCCCGTGAGGTAACAGGCGCAATGGCGGATATCGCCGCCGGTAAGTGACATCCCCTTGAAACGTTCCAGCAGATGTTCCGCCAACTGCACGAAACTGACCGTGTTCAGCGGTTTTCCCTTATTGGCGGCCGGGCGTTCAAATTCCCCCATCAGAATTTGCCCTGGCATGCAGCCATCAATCATCCGCGCCAGTGAAATGGTGACTTCACCGACAATATAATCATAGCCGCGCGGATTAAGCCCTTCCACCTGGTAATAGGAATAATGCGATCCAACCGAAAAACAGACGCGCAGCGAAGGCGCAAATTGCGCCCCATAGCGTTCGCGCGCCGTGGCATTGTCCGCCAGCACCAGCATCACCAGCAGATAGCTTGCCAGATCGGCGGCGACGCCGGTATCGCGGTTCCAGACATAAAAGCCATCACCGGTTGTGGAACGGGCCAGATTTATATCCAGTCCGATTTCACGCAGCCGCTTATGCGCTATATTGATGGAATATTCGAGCGAGCTGAGCTGCGCCACCTGTTCCAGCGGATCATTCTTGGAAAAGCCGACAATATCAAACAGTCCCACGGCCCGATGCGCCGTCTTGGTGACCGAATAGCGGGCGACGACCGAATTCACCAGACTTGGCGGCACCAGGCCCGGGCCTGATCCAATGCCATCCGGCAATGTAATGATAGAGGAATAGGCGCCGGGAACCGCGCAGGCTTCGTGATAGCGGTCATTCGCCATCTGGCGCGCACCGCTGGTATAAATGTCTGAGTTTTTGCTGAGTTTCAGCAATTCGGTAGTCGCCACCGTGGCGATCTCGATCCCGTCGCGGTGCACCCGCCAGCCCATGACCGAATAGCGGCCCAGTTCCCATAACGGATTGAGCGCGTCATTGATCAGCTGTGCCGCAATGGCCAGCCGCTCGCGGCGATCTTCCGGCGATTCAGTTATGACAGTGGGACGGTTCATGCCCGCCCACTATCTTATGAAAGCGTTAAAATATGCTAAGCGCCCGGCTGAAACCGGCCATTATCCGGTAATATATTGCCCGCCATTGATGGTCAGCGTCGCCCCGGTAATGAAGCCGGCCTGATCGGCGGCCAGATATACCACCCCATCTGCGATTTCCTGGGGTTCCCCCAAACGTCCGGCCGGTATCGTATCGACAATGCCTTTCAAAACATCGGGACGCAGGTCTTTCATCATGTCGGTATTGATATAGCCGGGGCAAATTACATTGACGGTAATGCCCTTGGCGGCATTTTCCTGCGCCAGCGCCTTGGTGAAGCCAATGACGCCCGCTTTGGCGGCGGAATAATTGGTCTGGCCCACCTGGCCTTTTTGCCCATTGATGGACGAAATCGAGATGATGCGGCCAAACCCGCGCGCGCGCATGCCTTCAATAACATGACGGCACATATTGAACACGCTATCCAGATCGGTGCTGATGACTTCGCGCCATTTTTCCTTGCTCATACGGTGCAGCGTGGCGTCACGGGTGATGCCGGCATTATTGACCAGCACGTCAATCGGGCCAAGTTCGGCTTCGATCCGGGCGATACCTGCGGCGCAGGAATCAAAATCGCATACATCCCATTTGAAAACCGCAATGCCGGTTTCCGCCTTGAAGGCGGCGGCAGCGGCGTCATTGCCGCCATAATTGGCAGCAACCTTAAACCCGGCATTTTTTAATGCTATGGAAATTGCCGCGCCAATTCCGCGCGTCCCGCCGGTGACCACTGCCACACGTGCCATATAAGTGCCTCATAATCTGTGGGTTGAATGATGGTATGCAGTACAAAAACAAGCGCCCCCGGACATAATCCGGGGACGTTTAAATATGACTACGGTCTGTATCTAGTCACGCGCAAGGCACATGGCAATACCCATGCCACCGCCAATGCACAAGGTGGCCAGGCCTTTTTTGGCGTCGCGGCGCTGCATTTCATAAAGCAGCGTAACCAGCACCCGCGCGCCTGACGCGCCGATCGGATGGCCGATGGCAATGGCCCCGCCATTGACATTAACCTTGGACAGATCCCAGCCCAGTTCCTTGTTGACGGCGCAGGCCTGGGCGGCAAAGGCTTCATTGGCTTCGACCAGATCCAGATCATTCACCGACCAGCCGGCCTTGGCCAGGGCCGATTTGCTCGCCGGTATCGGGCCGCTTCCCATGACTTTCGGGTCAACGCCTGATTGCGCCCAGGACACGATGCGCGCCAACGGCTTGATGCCGCGCCGTTCCGCTTCTTCGCGCGACATCAGCGTGACCGCAGCGGCGCCGTCATTGATGCCGCTGGCATTGCCCGCCGTAACCGTGCCGCCCTCCTTCTGGAAAGCCGGACGCAGGGCCTGCATATCCTCAAGCTTTGCCCCGTGGCGGATATATTCATCATCGGCGACAATGGTTTCTCCCTTGCGGGTCTTGATCACCACGGGCGCAATCTCGTCCTTGAAACGGCCGGCCTTCTGGGCGGCTTCGGCCTTGTTTTGCGAGGCAGTGGCGAAGGCGTCCTGCTGTTCGCGGGTGATCTGCCACTGTTGGGCGACATTTTCGGCGGTATTGCCCATGTGATAGCCGTTAAAAGCGTCCCACAGCCCATCCTTGATCATGCTGTCGATCATTTCGACCCCGCCCATTTTGGTTCCATTACGCATATGAACGACGTGCGGCGCCTGGCTCATGCTTTCCTGACCGCCGGCGACGACAATGGCGCTGTCCCCGTTCATGATCGCCTGAAAGCCCAGCGCCACCGAACGCAGGCCCGAGCCGCATAATTGGTTAACCCCCCAGGCCGGAGCCTGTACCGGAATGCCCGCAGCGATGGCCGCCTGCCGGGCCGGATTTTGCCCTTCGCCCGCGCTCAGAATCTGGCCCATAATAACCTCGGTCACTTCATCGCGGCTGATTCCGGCACGGTCCAGGGCGGCGGAGATGGCGACTTTCCCCAGCTCATGCGCCGCAAGACCGCTCAGTGCGCCATTAAATGAACCAACCGGGGTGCGCGCAGCGCCGACAATCACAACTTCGGTCATAGGATACATCCTTTGGTTAAAAACCGGCCTTTTGTTAAAGACTGGCCCTTTGTTAACGACAGGCTGGTTTGCGCAAGGCAGGGCGGCAGCCAACAGCACGCTTGCGCATTGCAGCATAACAGAGCGACAATAAGCCCAATATAGTCCAGCGGCGATGCATCCGCCACCTTCATAGCGGGTTCAGTAAAAGGAATAGTGACGTGCCGGAAGAAAATAAGCCTGAGGCCAGTTCTGAGACCATTATCATCAAGAAATACGCCAACCGGCGGCTATATAATACCGCCACCAGCCGCTATGTCACACTGGAGCAGCTCAGCGAAATGGTGAAAGCGGGACAGGATTTTGCCGTCTATGACGCCAAAACCGGCGAGGAAATCACCCGTTCCGTGCTGACCCAGATAATTTTTGAAGAAGAAAACAAAGGCGGGCAAACCCTGCTGCCGGTGAATTTCCTGCGCCAGCTTATCGGCATGTATGGCAATGCGATGCAGCCTTTTGTGCCGAACTATCTGGATACGGTCATGGAGACGTTTCAGAAAAACCAGGAAATCATCCGCGAGCAATTCACCGGCATGCTTGGCAAAGTGCCCGCGCTGAAACCGTTCGAAGACATCGCCAAGCAGAATATGGCCATGATGGAAAAAGCCATGCAGCGCTTTGCATTATTTCAGGCCGGCAATCCCCAGCCGGAAAAACCCCGCCCCCAGCCGCCCGGCGGCGGCAATGACGATCTCGCGGAGATGAAAGCCCGCATCGACGCCATGCAGGCGCAACTGGAACGGCTGTCCAAACGGGATAAAGCCTGAGCATTAGACCGCAATTTACCATCTGGTAAGGGCCAGATGCGATGATAGGCCTGATTGAGATTGACCCTGAAAGTGTGTCCGGGGTCAAAAAGGAAGCGCCGCCCCATGACCCAATCCCCCAGCCCGCATATAAATGCCCCCGCGGCACTGCCCGCCACAGGCGCAGAGCCGAAGGAAAGCTGTGCCGTGCGGGTCGAGATTGGCGTTATCACGGCCATCCGGGGCGCCCATGTCACCGCCACCCTGAATGCCCCCGGCATAAGCCGCCAGGCGCATATTTCCATCGGCGGGCTGGTGGCCATGCCCGGCGATAAATCCATTGTCTATGGCATGGTGCAGAGCATGAGCGGCGGCGGTTATGCAATGATCGGCACGGGCGCGGAGGCGCGCAATATTGAAATTCAACTGCTGGGTGAAATTCTGACCGGTGAAACAGGCGCCGCCGGCGCCTTTCATCGCGGGGTCACCTATTATCCGCATTTTGACACGCCTGTGATGACAGCCGATAGCCGTGATCTGGCCCTGGTCTATGCGCCGCCCAGCGTTTCAATTGCGCGGCTTGGCACTATTCATCAGGACCGTTCAATTCCCGCCGTCGCACTGGTGGACGAATTGCTGGCCAAGCATTTTGCCGTGCTGGGCACGACGGGTTCCGGCAAAAGCTGTGTCGTGTCGCTGGTGCTGCATGCCATACTGGATCAGAATCCCAATGGCCATATTGTGCTGATTGATCCGCATAATGAATATGCCGCAGCCTTCGGGGAGCAGGCCGAAGCCATACATCTCAACAATCTGCAACTGCCTTATTGGCTGCTGAATTTTGAAGAGCTGGTTGAAGTTGTCATCGGCCAGAACCAGGATCGCGCCTATCCTGAAATCGAAATTCTGAAAAACGGCGTCATCGAAGCCAAAAAAATGTTTTTGCGCGATGGCGAACGCAGCGACCACATTACCGTGGATACGCCGGTGCCATACCGTCTGGGCGATATGATCAAGGTGTTCGATGACGCCATGGGCAGGCTGGAGCGCACGGAGGAAGTTGTTTCCTTTTTGCGGCTGAAGTCCAAAATTGAAAGCCTGCGCATCGACCGGCGTTTTGCATTCATGTTTTCACGCCTGCTGGTGGATGACAGTATGGGGCGGATCCTGTCGCGTATTCTGCGTATTCCGGTAAATGGAAAGCCGGTCAGCATTGTCGATATTTCCGGCATCCCTTCCGAGATTGTGGATGTGGTGGTATCCGTGCTGGCGCGCATGATTTTTGATTTCAGTGTCTGGGCCAGCCACGAACGTTCACACACGGCGCCGGTGCTGCTGGTCTGCGAAGAGGCGCACCGCTATGTGCCGCGCGACGAGGAAGTCCGTTTCGGCCCAAGTAAAAAAGCCATTTCGCGCATTGCCAAGGAAGGCCGCAAATATGGCGTGGGCCTGTGCCTGGTCAGCCAGCGTCCGGCGGAACTGTCAACCAGCGCGCTGTCGCAATGCAACACTATTATCGCGCTGCGCATGAGCAATATCCGCGATCAGGAATTTGTCGCCAACGCCCTGCCGGAAAGCGCGGGCGGCCTGCTGTCGGCGCTGCCCTCGCTGGCGCAGCAGGAAGCGGTCATTGTCGGCGACGGCGTGGCCATTCCAATGCGCATGCGTTTTGATAATCTGGCGCCGGAAAGGCGGCCGGCTTCCGACACGGCAGCATTTTCACAAGCCTGGCTTGCGGAAGATGCCGGGATTGAATTTATCGACCGGATCGTCGAGCGCTGGCGGACACTGAAGCGGTAGTGCATTTTGTGATCATATTGAAACATTCCCTCCAAATTCGTCATTGCGAGCGAAGCGAAGCAATCCAGAGTCACAAGGAAAGGCCTGAGTTTTTGGCTTCTGGATTGCCGCGTCGCTACGCTCCTTATTGGTACCTGCATCTTCAGGCGCAATTGTAGAAGTCAGATAATTCGCTGACAAGAAACCTGGGTTAAGTGAAGGTTCGAAGACTAAAAAAATGAGTGTCACCCCGGATTTATTCCGGGGTCCAGGAGTCTCAAATGAAGGCCTGAGTTTGTAACCCTGGACCCCGCAACAAGTGCGGGGTGACAGCGTTTTTTTAAGTACATTAACGCCACAATCTTGTCAGCGAATTATCTGACTTCTACAGCAATGACAAATCAAGCCGATTGTATCAACCTGATCACAAAATGCGGTAGCATATTTCACGCCTCTGCGCGCTCAGGCATTGGTTGCATCAAGCGGTACGCAATAGAGCTCCAGCCGGTGCCCCACCAGGCGAAAGCCCAGACGTTCGGCAATTACGCGCTGCAAATCCTCGATCTGTTTATCGCTGAATTCGATGACTTCGCGGGTCTGAATATTGATCAGATGGTCGTGATGGGTTTCGGTAACCTGTTCATAGCGGGCGCGGCCATCGCCAAACTCGTGACGTTCCAATATGCCTGCATCTTCAAACAGGCGCACCGTGCGATAGACCGTGGCGATGCTGATATTGGAATCCTTGGCTGCGGCGCGCCGGTAGACTTCTTCAACGTCGGGGTGATCGTCGGAACTGGACAGAACGCGCGCAATGATCCGGCGCTGATCGGTCATGCGCATGCCGCGCTGTTCACATAAATCTTCGATGGGTGCAACCATGACAGCCTCATACCTGGAGCTTCGCTAGGGAACAGGTATAGCAGATTTCAGCGCATCCGGCATCCGCTATATATTGCGCCGCATGATCAGTGCGTCGGACGCACCCGCGGCTGCACCTGGCGCGGCTTCGTAATAACCCCGGCGCAGGCCCACAGATGCAAAGCCCAGCCGCTTATAGAGCGAAATGGCGGCGTCATTATCCGTGGCGGTTTCCAGAAAAAGCGCCGCAACCCCGCGTTCCCGCATACGCGAAATATATTCCTGCAACAGCGCGCCGCCAATGCCTCTGCCCCTGAATTCAGGCAGAACGCCGAAACTGATGATTTCCGCTTCGCCGGCTGCTTCACGGCCCAGCAGAAACCCCACCGGCAGCGCCTCCGCCTCTGTCTCTGCCGCAGCAGCAGTGAGCGCAAGCGTCCCCGTGGCGCCCGGCATGGCCATCAGACGCGCAAAAGCCACCATATCCCACCCGGACGCAAAGCAGGCGCCATGTAATTTTTCCAGTATTTCCAGCGACGCCGCACCGGCCCGGACGATCTCTATGCCCGTATGGATCATGCCGGAAGGCCTGGCAGTTTTGCATCCGGTGCGCGCAGATAAAGCGGCACGATCTGATCGCCGGGCAGCGCCTGGCGCGATGCGGCCAACCCCGCCAGATATGCAGCATCGGGCAGCAGATCCGGATGGCTGATCTGCACCGCGCCGTCACACAGCGCCCCGATCAGCCCGGCGCCGCTGCCGGCCAGACGCCAGGGGGACGCCGCGTGGCGCAGATAGGCGGCGGCTTCGGCGCAGGTCAAAAGCGCCGGCGGATCGCAGGCCGCACGCCCGGCAAAAGCCTGGAAATAGACCTGGTCATTGCGCGCATCAATGGCGATGGCCAGACCGTCCTCATCCCAGAGCGAAGCGGCCAGCAGTTCCAGCGTGTTCACCCCCACCAGCGGCAGGTTTCGCGCCACGCAAATGCCGCGCGCGGCGGCAAGACCGATGCGTACGCCCGCGAAACTGCCCGGCCCGATACTGACCGCCAGCCGGTCGAAATCCGCATAATCAAGACCGCACGCCGTGCGCACCTGTTCCAGCATGGGGACCAGCGCCTCGGCATGCCCGGCCCGCATCGGCCGCCATTCATGGGCGCGGATCACCCCATCCTGCCACACGGCCGCCGAACAGGCGCCAAGACAGGTATCCAGCGCCAGAATGCGCATCAGAGTATTTTGCAGACCTCGTCAAAGCTGAATTTGGGATGGCGCGGGAACAGCAGGCTTTCATCGCCCCGTCCGATATTGCACAGAAAATTGGATTTGACCTTGCCGTCGGGGAAAAATTCCTTGTCCACACCGGCATTGTCGAAGCCGGACATGGCGCCAATATCGAGGCCAATGGCGCGCGCCGCCATCATCAGATAGGCCCCTTGCAGGGTGCCATTGCGGAACGCGGTGGCTTCGGCATGTGCCGCACTCCAGTTGAACCAGGTTTTGGCGGTCAGATCATGGGGGAATAGCATCGGTAAATGTTCATAAAATTCAACATCATACGCGATAAGTGCGCAAACCGGCGCCGCCATGGTCTTGGCCAGATTGCCATCGCTGAGAAAGGGGCGCAGACGTTCTTTGGCGGCCGGCGACCGGAAGAACAGAATCCGCGCGGGTGAGCAATTGGCGCTGGTCGGCCCGAATTTCAAAATATCATAAATCGCGCGCAGCTGCGCGTCGCTGACTTCACCGCCCGCAACCCAGCCATTATGGGTGCGCGCCTGACGGAACAATAAATCAAGCCCCTTATCATCCAATATATCAGCCATATTCACGCCTCGCTTTTTCCTTCAGGTAGCTGTTAAGAAGAGCCCAGGCGGCCAACATATAGGGAGTGAAAGCCAATTCCAATGATTGCATTTGGAAAGTTGCGTAAGAAGATGCTGCGCCTGCTGGGCGGGGGCGTGTGCGCGCTGGTTCTGGCGGGAAATGCGCTGGCGCAGGATCGCGGCCAGGCCAGTGTGTTCATCTATCACCGCTTTGGCGAGATGGCGTTTCCCACGACCAGTGTCAGCATTGCCCAGCTTGAAGCGCATATTGCCGAACTGAAATCCGGCCCCTATCAGGTCATGCCGCTGGAGAAGATCATTGACACTATGGCTGAGGGCCAGCCGCTGCCGGATCATACTGTGGCGATCACCATGGATGACGGCTTCGCCTCGGTTTATAGCCAGGCTTGGCCCAGACTGCGCGCGGCGGGCCTGCCCTTTACGCTTTTCATCTCAACCGATGCGATAGATGAGCGCCTGCGCGCCAATCTGAGCTGGGACCAGATCAGGGAAATGCTGGCCGGCGGCGGTGTCAGCATTGGCCATCACAGCGGCGCGCACCAGCATATGCCGAAAATCAGCCAGGCCGCGAACGCCGCCGATCTGGCCAGGGCCACACAGCGTTTCAAGGACGAGCTGGGCCTGCAACCGGTTCTGTTCGCCTATCCCTATGGCGAATACAGCAAGCGCGAGCGCGCGCAGATCGCCGGAATGGGTTTCAAGGCCGCATTTGGGCAGCATTCCGGCGTTGTGCATAGCGGCAGCGACCGGTTCAGCCTGCCCCGCTTTGCAATGAATGTGCAATTCGCCAGTAAGCAGCGTTTTGCGCTGGCGGCCAATGCGCTGGCGCTGCCCGCGCTGGATATTGTGCCGGATGATTCGATGCTGGGGCCGCAAAACAACCCGCCGCTATTCGGCTTTACGGTGCCCGCAACGCTCTCCGGGCTGGAGGGGCTGAGCTGTTATGCCAGCAATCAGACAGCAGCCGTGCCCGTGCATCAATTAGGAGAAAACCGCATCGAAGTGCGCATGGCCGCGCCCTTTCCGCCGGGGCGGGGGCGCATCAACTGCACCCTGCCGGACAGTTCCGGGCGCTGGCGCTGGCTGGGCCAGGCGTTCGTTATTCCCTGACTTTTGCCGTCACTACGCTGACCGCCACCTTGGTGGGGCAGGCAGGAATGCCGTGCAGACTGGCGAGTTGCAGCGTTGCGGCGTAATGCGGCAGGCCGGCAGGTTCCATGGCCTTGCTGGCCTGGTAAATGCTGGCGGCGTTGCGGCAGAACTCGCCGCGCTTTTGCATGCCCCGGCGCGAGGATTCATTGGCGATGCGCGTGACAAACCCGTTCAACGCCTTGGCGGAGCCGGAACCATGCTGCTGTTTGAAGAAGGACTGAAGATGTTTGCCCTGCTTTGAAAGCTCCGGCTTGAAACGGGTCACAAAGGCATTATATTCCGGACGCTGATTACATGTCAGGGCCGCGACCATCAGTTCGGTCTGAAGCATGCGCACATTCAGCGAAGTCCGGTCCACCGCAGCGGCACAGGGCGCCGCACTGGATGGGGTGGCCGCAATCAGCGCCAGGCTGAGCGCCAGGCCGGTCGACAGACCCTTCAGCCATGTGCGCCCCGTAAAATTGCCCGCCGTTTTTTCCTTAGCTGCTTCCATCAACACCAAATTCCCCCATATCCTTGTTTAGAAGCCAGCCCCCAGTTCAGAAGCCAGGTTCCCGATCAGATCTTACCATCAGGCACTTTAACACTTATAATTCGGCGGCTATATGCGGCAACTATAAATGTCAAAATGCGCAGCCAGCGGTTACGATAGCGCCACGCGTATTTCATTGTAGAGAATCGCCAAGCCGCGATCAATGTTAAACTATTACTGCTAAGGGAACATTTATATCATGCCCTATATTGAACGCCCGGAGGTCAGTGGCCAGGGCGCCCGGATATTCTACACTAGCAGCGGCAGCGGCCCTGCTTTGCTGCTCTGTCACGGCTTTAGCGCCACCAGCACCATGTGGGCCGGTCAGATCGCCGCATTCAAGGAGCGGCATCAGGTCATATGCTGGGATATGCGCGGCCATGGTGAAAGCGATAGCCCGGATGATCCGGCACTTTATACCGTGGATGGAACCGTGCAGGATATGGCCGCGATTTTAGATGCGTGCAGTGCGCAAAGAGCCGTGATCTGCGGACATTCGCTGGGCGGCTTTATGTCCTTGGCGTTTAGTCTTCGCCATCCCGAACGGGTGCGCGCATTAATACTGTGCAATACCGGGCCCGGTTATAAAAGCGATACGGCACGCGCGGACTGGAATGTGATGGCCGAAAAACAGGCCCGCGCCTTTGCCAAAAAAGGGCTGGCAGCGGTGGGCCACAGCGAGGAAATGCAGTTGGGCACGCATCGCACGGCGAAGGGGCTGGAACATGGCGCGCGCGGCATGCTGGCGCAGAGCGATGCCAGCATCATTGATTCGCTGCCGCATATTGCGGTTCCCGCATTGGTGCTGGTGGGCGAAAAAGACCGCGGCTATCTCGCGGCGGCGGATTATATGGCGGAAAAAATTCCCAATGCGCGCAAGATTGTGATTGAAAATGCCGGCCACGCCGCCAACCTGCATCAACCGGCCGCATTCAATCGTGCCGCCGGGGATTTTCTGAACAGCCTGGCCTGATCATCGTGACGGATTCAAACTCAGCCCAGGAACTGGCCGGCGCCATTGCCGCTTTGGCCCAGGCCGAGCGGGCAAATGCCGCCAAGTCACGCTTTCTGGCGGCGGCCAGCCATGATCTGCGCCAGCCTTTGCAGGCGCTGCGCTTATTGAATGCCGCCCTGCAGGAATATCTGCTGAGCGATGACATGGCCATGAATATTCTGCATGACAGTGAGCGCGCCCTGGAAGTCATGGATCGCTTGCTGAGCTCGCTGCTGGATATCAGCAAAATCGATTCCGGCGTGATTGTTCCCGATATGCGCGCCTATGCCATCAATGATATTTTCAATGATCTGCGCGGTGATTTTTTGCGACTGGCGCAGGAGAAAAATCTCGAATTCACGATTGTTCCGTGCCGCCATATGGTGCTGACCGACCGCATTATGATCGACGCCATGCTGCGCAATCTGCTTTCGAACGCTATACGCTACACAAAGCGGGGAAAAATATTGCTGGGCTGCCGCCGGGCCGGGCCGAATATACGCTTTGAAGTCTGGGACACGGGTACTGGCATTCCCGATGCGCAGATCGCCAGCATTTTTGATGAATTTTACCAGATCGGCGCACCGGACAGGGATAGCCGCCAGGGGCTGGGGCTGGGCCTGTCCATTGTGCGCGGCTATGCGCGATTGCTGCGCACCCCGGTGCAGGTGCGTTCCCGGATGGGCGCGGGATCGGTATTTTCATTTGAAGCCCCCATTGCCGATGCCGCCAGTGCCGGCGCCGGCGGCGCGCAGGAGAACCCGGACGCAAGTGCCCGCTGGGATTTGCGCGGCTGCCGGATTTTGCTGATCGAAGACGATATTCAGGCGCTGGAGGCGCTGCAAAAGCTGCTGGGTCTGTGGGGCGCACACGTGCTGGGCGCAACCGGCGGGGCCGAAGCCGCGGCACTGCTGGCGCAGGAAAATTTTGCACCGGATATTGTCATTACCGATTTCCGCCTGCGCGATGGCGAAACCGGCATCGCGGCCATAAACCATCTCGGGCCGCATGTCAGCGCAACCATACCTGTGATCTTTATTACCGGCGATTCGATGGCAGAGGTGCGCCGCGCCTTAGGGACGCGCTATACGCATCTGCTGCAAAAACCCGTAGCGCCGGGAAAGCTGCGCGTGCTGATCCGCAATCTGCGCAGCGGATCGCGCTAGACCGGCGGCCCCTTCAGCTCCACCTGATTCCCATCCGGATCGTGAATATATAGCGACGGGCCTGTGCCCTGCGCGCCATAGCGCTGTTCCAGGGCGCCGCAATCCACGCCGTTTGCGGCAAGATGCGCGCGGATCGCAGCCGCATCAAAGGGCAAAATCGTCAGGGCGAAATGATCCATATTACGGGCGTCTTTGGTTGCGGGGCCCGCGCCGGGGCGCTGCGATATGTCCAGAAGATCAATCAGCGCAGCGCCCGCACGTAACTGCACCAGTCCAAATTGCGGAACCCGGCGCTCCTCGCTGCACCCCAGCACACCGCAGTAAAATGCCAGCGCGCGCGGCATATCCATTACCCGCAGCACCACATGGTCAAGCTGCACAAGGTTGAAGGGCGGTGATGACATGATCAGTCCTGCCGCAAAAATTGCACGATTTCCGTATAAGCGCTCTTGTCCTGAATCAGGAACAGGTGCCCGCCTTCAAAAATCTCCAGCCTTGCATTGGGGATTTTTTGTTGCATGGCCTGCATGTTGGACAGCGGCGCAATACCGTCATAGCGCCCCGCGCAAAGCAAGGTGGGACAGCGCAGTTCCGCCAGCCGGGCATAAGTGTCATGATCCATGCGCGCCTCCAATTGCCGGCGCGCGCCCATGGGTTTGGCGGGATCGTCATTGCCGATGGCCGCGCTCGCCACCTGCTGCGCGATCATCGCCGCATAGGCTTCCGGATGGCTTGCTTGCCAGGCTGCGTCATGGCGGGTGTCGCTGATTGCGATCATAAAGCGGGCGCGTGCTTCGGGGTCGAGTCCGCCCAGCTCATGCAGCGGATAGGAAGCGCCCGCAGCGCCCCCAGAAGAGGTGCAGGCCAGCACCAGCCGGTTCACTTTATCCGGATGGCGCAACGCCAGATGCTGCGCCACCATGCCACCGAACGACACCCCCATCACATGCGCGCGCGCCCAGCCCAATGCGTCCATCAGCGCGGCGGCGTCATCGGCATAATCCTGCATGCTATAGGGGCGGTCCGGCTTGTCCGTGCGGCCCAGCCCGCGCTGATCATAGCCCAGCACCTGAAAATTCTTTCCCAGCGGCCCGTCAAACGCATTGGGCCGGAAACGCAAATCGGCGCCTGTGCCATTGATGAATAATAGCGGTTTGCCCGCACCCGCAATTTCATAATAAATCCGGATGGCGCCAGCCTGAATATGCGGCATGGATAGTCCTCCTTCACCCTATTTATTATACCGACCGCGGCGCGCGCATCAACGCGGCGCTGCGCAAGGCCGCGAAATTGTAATTAATTATCCCCGCCGCTCCAGCGTCACGAAGCAGTAATCGAACGGCACATCGCCTGCGGATTTCTCCGTCCGCGCCACCTCATGCCATTGCTGCGGATCCAGCGCCGGAAACAGCGCGTCGCCGTCAAATTCGCGCTGGATACGGGTCAGGTAAATCCGGCTGGCGATGGGCAGCGCCATTTCATAAATGTCGGCGCCGCCGATAATCATGGCTTCATCGGCGCCGCTACCCTGTGCGATGCGCAGCGCGCCATCCAGATCATGCGCCACACTTATCCCCGGCGCGCGCCAGCGCGGATCGCGGGTCAGCACAATATTCAGCCTTCCGGGCAGCGGTTTGCCGATGGAATCATAGGTCCTGCGCCCCATAATGACAGGTTTGCCAAGCGTCGTGGCCTTGAAGAATTTCAGATCCTCCGGCAGCCGCCAGGGCAGGCCGCCTTCGCGCCCGATGACGCCATTCTGCGCCACCGCCGCAATCAGGGAGATAATCATTTATACAGCCACCTTTGCAGCAATCGGCGGATGCGGGTCATAGCCCGTCAGTTCGAAATCTTCATAGCGAAACGCAAAAATATCCCTCACGGCGGGATTGAGCCGCATTACCGGCAAAGCGCGCGGCGTGCGGGTCAATTGCAGTTCCACCTGTTGCATATGGTTCAGATAGAGATGCGCATCACCGAATGTGTGGACAAAATCGCCGGGCGCCAGATCGCAGACCTGCGCCACCATCAGCGTCAGCAGGGCATAGGAGGCAATATTGAACGGCACACCCAGAAAAATATCGGCGCTGCGCTGATATAATTGGCAGGATAATTTTCCTTCCGCCACATAGAATTGAAACAGGCAATGGCATGGCGGCAGCGCCATACGCTCCACATCCGCCACATTCCAGGCGCTGACCATCAGACGCCGGGAATCGGGATTGGTTTTAATGGCGTGAACCAGTTGCGCGATCTGATCTATATGGCCGCCATCAGGTGTGGGCCAGGAGCGCCATTGATGGCCATAAACCGGCCCCAGTTCCCCCGCGGCGTCCGCCCATTCATCCCAGATCGTCACGCCATGACGGCGCAGATAGGCGACATTGGTGTCGCCGCTCAGGAACCACAATAATTCATGAATGATGGATTTCAGATGCACCCGTTTGGTGGTCAGCAGCGGAAAGCCTTCGTTCAGATCGAAACGCATCTGATAACCGAAAATGCTGCGCGTGCCGGTGCCGGTGCGGTCGCTTTTTTGCACGCCATGATCGCGCACCTGGCGCATCAGATCAAGATAGGGCTGCATCTCGTGATTTTCCGGTTTGGCATGCGCGACTCATAGCCCAGTATAACGCAAAATCCTGGCAATTGAAGCCAGCAACATAAAGGCGTAGGCTTTGTCCACAATTATAATCCGGGAGCCGTCATGACGGAAAAATATGATCTCAGCGATCTGGTCAGCGATCTTGACACCAGCAAGCAGCCGAAATGGGTGATAGACCATATGCGCCGCTATCTGCAAAGCGGCGGCAAGGAGGGGCATCTGTTTGATGCCGGCGGCGCGGGCGCGCTGCCAACATTGCTGCTGACCTGTGTGGGCCGCAAATCCGGCAGGAAACGCATGACACCGCTCGTCTATGGGGTGTTTGAGGGCAATCACGTCATTGTAGGTTCCAAGGGCGGGGCGCAAACCCATACCGGCTGGTATTTCAATCTGCTGGAAAATCCGTCTGCCGAGATACAGGTAGGAACCGAGCGGTTGCAGGTACGCGCGCGCCTGGCTACCGGCCCGGAGCGTGCGCGGCTATGGACGCATATGCTGGGCGTGTTTCCAACCTATGGCGAATATCAGACCAAAACCAGCCGGGAAATACCGGTCTTTGTGCTGGAAAAACAGGCGCAATGAAATAGGGCCGCGTTGCGGCGGCCGGAAATTGAACAGCAACACAGGAGGGTGCCATGACTGAAAAATTTGATCTTAATAAAGTGGTCAGCGATCTGGATTCGGGAACCGTCCCGCAATGGATTCAGGACCATATAAGGATTTACCGCGAAAGCGGCGGCAAGGAAGGCCATATGTGGGACGCCAGCATCGCCGGTGAAGGGCTTGGGCTCACGCCGACGCTGCTGCTGACAACAACTGGGCGCAAAAGCGGCCAAAAGCGCACCATGCCGCTGATTTACGGCAAATTTGGCGGCAATCACATCGTCATCGGCTCCAAGGGCGGTTCTGAAACCCATGCCGCCTGGTATCTGAATCTGCTGGCCAATCCCGAGGTTAATCTACAGGTCGGAACGGAAAATTTTAACGCCCGCGCCCGCATCGCCACCGGCGAGGAACGCGCCCAAATCTGGAAGCATATGCTGACGGTTTACCCGCCCTATCAGGACTATCAGAACCGCACCAAACGCGAGATACCCGTTGTGGTGCTGGAACGGCTGTAATTTGCCGAAACAGCTTGAAATTTTCTTCGGCAAAGGCCATATCGGGGGGGCTGGCTTGCCAGCTATGGCGATAAACGGATGTGCAATAAGCGTATCGGACCCGGGGGCGGTACCCGGCGTCTCCACCATTTTCTTCTCTTTAACCCTTCTTTAGGGGGGTTGGAGGGAAAGGGTTTCCGGACAGGGCGCTGCCTTTGCCGGTCGGATATGGGGACGAAATAGGCTCGACGGTCGTGTAAAGACATTGCTTTCGCCCGGCATAGTACCACCGTTACCGGGCTAGTTCCTTAAGTGCGAACGACAACCATGAGGGTTTGGCCCTCGCTGCTGCCTAGTCTAACTAGGTAAGCGCGGCCCGGAGGGCGCCGAGCAACAGAAGCCCTCCACCTTTTCCTTCCTCTTTTCCTGCTGCGGCGCCGCCTGAAATTATGCGCGGGCGAATTAATCGCCCCTTTGATTTCTTGCGCCTGCGATTTACAATGCAGGCCGAATGAAAAAGGGGCCGGCAGGTGAGTAAGGATATTCTGGATTATCAGGCTCTGGTGCAGGAGGCGCTGCGCGGGGTGGTGCGCGCGGTACTGTTGCGCGTGGAAAAAGATGGGCGCCTGCCAGGGGCGCATCATTTCTATATTACCTTTGATACGATGCATCCGGGCGTCAAGGTCTCCGACGCCATCAGGCAGCGCTATCCGCAGGAAATGACCATCGTGCTGCAGCATCAATTCTGGGATCTGCATACCGGGCAGGAGGATTTCCAGGTTACGCTCAGTTTCAATAATGTTGCGGAAAAACTCAGCGTCCCATTTGTGGCGGTGAAAAATTTTTTCGACCCCAGCACCCGCTTCGGCTTGCAGTTCACCTTGCCCGGAGCGCAAACGCCGCCCGCCGGGACCGGGCGTGTGCTGGAGCCGCCGGCAAAGGACGGACAGGAAGCGCCCGCAGCGGAAACCCGATCCGAACCCGCGCCGCGCCCAGCCGGCGAGGTGATCAGCCTCGACACTTTCCGCAAAAAATAACCCGCATAAAACCGGCGTAAAATCCGCTTATTTTCAGAGAGAAAACCATGGCCAAAAAAACCCGCGCCCTGAAAGTTTCACCACGCGCCGGATCGGCGAAAACCCGTTCCGAAAGTGATACATTCGGAAATATTGATGTGCCCAATGACAAATATTGGGGCGCACAAACCCAGCGCAGCATCGGTAATTTCAAAATCGGCTGGGAAAAAATGCCGGAGGCCGTGGTGCATGGGCTGGCAGTGCTGAAACGCGCCGCAGCCATGGTGAATGTCAAACTTGGCGATCTGGACAAGAAAATCGGCAATGCCATTGTGCAGGCGGCGGATGAAATTCTGTCGGGCAAGCTGGATGGAAATTTTCCGCTGGTGGTGTGGCAGACCGGTTCCGGCACCCAGTCCAATATGAATGTCAATGAGGTGCTGTCAAACCGCGCCATTGAAATTCTGGGCGGCGTAATGGGCTCGAAAAAACCCGTGCATCCCAATGATCATTGCAATATGGGCCAATCCTCGAATGACAGTTACCCGACCGCGATGCATATTGCGGCGGTAACGGAAATCACCCGCAATCTTATCCCGGCGCTGGAATATCTGCACAAGGCGCTGGACGCCAAATCCAAAGCCTGGGCGAAAATCATCAAGATCGGCCGCACCCACACCCAGGACGCCACGCCGCTGACGCTGGGCCAGGAATTTTCCGGCTATGCCAAACAGGTGGAATATGGCATTGCGCGGGTGAAAGGCACGCTGCCGCGTTTGTGCGAACTGGCGCAGGGCGGCACCGCCGTCGGCACCGGGCTGAATGCGCGCAAGGGCTTTGATAAATTGATTGCGGCTGAAATCGCCAAAATCACCAAATTGCCATTCGTGACCGCGCCTAATAAATTCGAGGCGCTGGCCGCCCATGACGCGCTGGTTGAGGCGCATGGCGCGCTCAACACCGTCGCGGTCAGCCTGATGAAAATCGCCAATGATATCCGTCTGCTGGGTTCCGGCCCGCGCTCCGGCCTGGGCGAATTGTCGCTGCCGGAGAATGAGCCGGGCTCGTCCATCATGCCGGGCAAGGTCAATCCCACGCAATGCGAGGCGCTGACCATGGTCTGCGCGCAGGTGATGGGCAATCAGACCAGCATTTCCATCGCCGGATCAAACGGACATTTCGAATTGAACGTGTTCAAGCCGGTGATGATTTACAATCTGCTGCAATCGATCCGGTTGCTGGGCGACAGCGCGGTCAGCTTTGCCGATAATTGCGTCAAGGGCATTGTGGCGAACGAGGACAATATCAAGGCGCTGATGGGCCGCTCGCTGATGCTGGTGACGGCGCTGGCGCCGAAAATCGGCTATGACAATGCCGCCAAGGTCGCCAAAACCGCGCACAAAAACGGCACCACCCTGAAACAGGAAGCGGTGCGCATGGGACTGGTGACGGAAAAGGAATTCGACAAATTGGTGCGGCCAGAAGACATGATCGGGCCGAAATAAACCGGGCTTTGCCGCACCCAAACCCTGTCCAATATGGGTGTCAGGTTTCAAACCCGAAAAATCTGACATCCTGCAGCCCGGCGCGTTCGGAGCGCAGCGTGTTGACCGCGGCGCTGGTGTCTTCATAGCCCAGCGCCAGGCCGCAAAATACCATTTCATGATCGGGGATCGACAGCATCTGTGTCAGGGTTTTGTGCCAGTTGGCCCAGGCTTCCTGCATACAGCTTGCCAGCCCATGATCGAGCGCCAGCAGCGCGATGGTCTGGATATACATGCCCAGATCCGCCCATTGCGGCGCGCCCATATTGCGGTCAATGGTGAAGATCATGCATACCGGCGCATCAAACAGTTCGAAATTGCGGAACATCTGTTTCATGCGCCCGATTTTGTCTTCGCGCGCAATACCCGCCAGTTCATACAGTTTAAAACCAACATCGCGGCGGCGCGACATATAGGGCTCGCCAAGATCATCGGGATAGATTTTATATTCCGTCCCCTCGCCAAAATTACCGGCGGCCCATTTCTCGCGCAGCGACTGCACCAGCGCATCGCGCACCGCGCCCGCCATAACATAGGTCTTCCAGGGCTGCACATTACCGCCCGAAGGCGCGCGCGCCGCATCGCTCAGAATTTTCCGGATGGCCGCTTCCGGCACCGGCCTGGATAAAAAAGCCCGCACGGATTTACGCGCCTGCACGGCCTCGGTTACATTCACGTCGCACACTCCTGTAAATTGCGGCAAATTTTCATTGCGGAATAATTAGCATAAAATCCCGGCGCCGCATAAAGCGCATTTCATCATGCGCCAATTGGTTCTATGATTGCCCGAAGCATAAAATAGTGGCGGGACAGTAACAGGAAGGGAACATCCATGAACGGCGCAGAAAGCCTTATGCAGACCCTTGCCGATAGCGGCGTCAATGTCTGTTTCACGAACCCCGGCACATCGGAAATGCACTGCGTGGCGGCGCTGGACCGGATCACGGGCATTCGCGGCATTCTGGGATTGTTTGAAGGCGCAGTGACCGGCATGGCCGATGGCTATGGCCGCATGGCGGGCAAGCCCGCCTTTACCCTGCTGCATCTGGGGCCGGGCCTGTCCAACGCCTCGGCCAATATTCATAACGCCAAGCGCGCCGGCACGCCGATGATCAATATTGTGGGCGATCACGCCACCTATCATCTGGAATATGACGCGCCGCTGGCGTCTGATATTGCCGGGCTGGCGAAGCCGGTTTCACACTGGTATCACGCCACAAAAGACGCCAAAAGCCTGGCCGCCGATGGCGCGCGCGCGGTTGCCGCCGCCATGACCTATCCCGGACAGATTGCAACGCTGACGGTGCCTGCCAATTGCGCCTGGGACGAAGCCGATGGTCCAGCAAAACCCATCGCGCCGCCGCCGGCCCCGTGCGCAGATTCCAGCACGATCACGGCAGCGGCAAAAATGCTGAAAAACGGCAAGAAGACGGTGCTGCTGATGCGCGGGCCTGTGCTGCTGAAGCGCGGCACCACTGCGGCGGGGCGCATTGCGGCGGTTAGTGACGCGCGGCTGGTGTGCGACACGTTTATTTCCCGGATTGAGCGCGGCGCAGGCTGTGTGACCATCGAAAAGATGCCGTATTTCGCGGAAGATATGGTCGAGTTTCTGAAAGGCACCGAGCAACTGATTCTGGTTGGAACCAAACCGCCGGTGTCGTTCTTCGCCTATCCGGGCAAGCCCGGCTGGCTGACGCCGGAAGGCTGTGAGACGCTGGTGCTGACCACGGCGGCGCAGGATGGCATTCAAGCGCTGGAGGCGCTGGCGTCGGAATTGAACGCGCCCATACATCCCATTCATGTGCAGCAATTGTCGCGTCCCCAACTTCCCACCGGGGCGCTGTTCAATGCGCATACCATTGGCGCAGCACTCGGCGCGCTGATGCCGGAAAACGCGATTGTGTCGGATGAAGCGGCGACATCGGGCTTTGCCTGTTATGCGCCGACCGCCGGGATAGCGCCGGTGGACTGGCTCAGCTTGACCGGCGGCTCCATCGGCCAGGGCATTCCGCTGGCGGCGGGCGCGGCGGTGGCCTGTCCGGATCGCAAGGTGGTCTGCCTCAGCGGTGATGGCGGCGGCATGTATACCTTGCAGGCGCTGTGGACGATGGCGCGCGAAAAGCTTGATATCGTCACGGTGATTTTTTCCAACCGCAAATATCTTATTCTGCAAGTCGAACTGGCGCGGGTCGGGGCGGGAACCAATCCGGGCCGCAAGGCGCTGGATCTGCTGGATCTGTCCAACCCGGATCTGAACTGGGTGCAACTGGCCAACGGCATGGGTGTTAGCGCCAGCCGCGCCACCAATCAGGAAGAATTCAACAAGCAATTCGCGGCGGCCTGCGCCACAAAAGGCCCATATCTGATCGAAGCGGTGATTTAGGCCTTATGCCCTAACCCTCGGCGGCAACCGTAGAGGGTTCTTCGGCAAGAAAGCGGACGAAGCGGTTCTGCCCGTCCACCAGAATGACCTTGGGCGTGATGGGCTGTGCGCAAAGCTCAAAGCCCATAATGATGATCTGCTCGCCCTGGCCGATCAGATGCGCCGCCGCGCCATTCATGCATATGGCGCCCGATCCGCGCGCACCCGCAATAATATAGGTTTCCAGCCGCGCGCCGCTGGTATTGCTGACGACCAGCACCCGTTCGCCCACCCACAGACCCACCAGATCGAGCAGGTCTTCATCAATGGTGATGCTGCCGACATAGGCCAGATTGGCCTCGGTCACGATGGCATTGTGAATTTTGGAGCGCATCAGCCAGCGCATGATGAAACCCTGTCTGCCGGAGTGAAACTATTGCACAAATAAAAACGGCCACAGGGCCATATAAGGGCCATTGTAGCCTGAAATTGAGTCTAATCCAATGGCCCCGATTAAGGGCCGGAAAAACAGAATCAAGCCCGATTAACCCCTGTCTTCCCTTGCCGCCTGATCCCCGCCCTGTCCCTCCCCTTTCCAAGGGGAGGGGACGCCAGACGCAAGGGCTCCCTCCCCCTGAAAGCAGGGGAATCGCATATGGCGATTAAAGGCTTGAACTGAATCAGGAAATTGATTCTTGAGGCATCTCCATGATTTAGGAGATGAGCCATGAAGCGATTCACTGATATTTTTGCCGATGTCGAAGACC
>JBMOMX010000042.1:0-7046 GCA_049323435.1 Pseudomonadota bacterium | reverse complement strand
GCCTCCAGCGTCTGCCACCCGTCGCCTCGCTGCGCACGATGCTCGGCGATCCGTGTACGCATCTCGTCATCATAAGCCTCACCCGTCGCTATATAAGTCCAGGGCGCTGCAAATTGCGTAGCCAGTTTCTCGGCATAACGGCTTTTGCCCGAGCGAGCGCCCCCCAGCACCAAAGTAAAAGGCGAGCGAGTTGTTTTACGGAGGATGGGCATATCAGGCCAAACACGTCGTGGGAATGAGCGGCTTTGATATTCTCGCTACATCAGTCATGCTCTATGCCCATCATGGTGCGGGGCAGGCCTCTGCCATGGCGGGTATAAAGTGTACCGGCCACCCAGCCCATCATGCTCCAGAACACAAAGGCGACACCCAGCGCGCGCGCCGCAAATTCGGCTGCAAGTTCGGGCGGCGCTAAGCCAACGCTTTCGCCCACGGGCTGCGGCGCGCCAATAATATGCGGCGCAGCAAGCAGGAACAGCCCGACGGGAATAAGCCAGCGGCGTTTGCCGAACACCAGCGCGGTCAGCCCCGCAGCAGTGCCAAGCACGCACATAACCCACCAAACCTGCCGCGCGGACACATCCGCCGCAACCGCGCCCGGCACCTCTGGCGCAAGCCCCATGGAGGGCGCCAGCGCGAATGTGGCGAAGCCTGCAAGGCCCCAGAAAACGCCTTCCCGGCCAGAAAGGCTGCGTCCGCTAATGGCAAAGGCCCCGGTGAGTAACAGCGCCTGTCCGAGCGCATAACCGATGGTTAGAATGATCGTGGCTTCTGCGCTCGGCGCCTCTGTGCCCACTTCATGTTCATGCGCCGCAGCCTCGCCAGCAGGCGCGGCGCTCTGCGTCACAGCCTCCGCCGCACGCTCATATATTTCGGCATGCCGGATCAGCGGCATGAGCGTGAAATGTTGCAGAACAGTAAGGAAAATACCTGCGATAACGCCCGCGCCAAGCGCGGTCGTGGTGACCCGTTTCAGCATGACGTTAGCCCCTTAGTGACAGGGGGCGATATTGGCGTGCCGGACATCATGCGCCGCATCATGAATTGCCTGCGGAGAAGCAAAACCAATGATGCCGATGATGGTCGCGCCAAGCAGCATGGCGAAAAGGCCAGCCTGCAAGGCTTCTGTTCTTTCCGTTACAACAGAACGGGTCTGCGCAAGCGTAGTCATAGATATATCCTCCTATCGTCACCCCGACGCGGGCAGTTCTCGATGGGCGGCAGGTCTCCTGGCTTGCGGGTCATCACGTCCTGTTTACCTTCCCGGAATTTTCCGAACGCCCATGCGGGCCTACAGTCATTCCAGTGGCGTGAGCAACAGGACGCTCACCGTTTACAGTTGCGGGGGCAGCCACGGCATTGCATCTTTGCAAGATGCGCACCGCGTTCCCTTTTCATCTCTCAATGAGAGAACCGGCCATCAAATCCAAACATCAAAGAGATAGACTGCGACCGGATGCTATGCAAGCCCTCAATAAGATTGACAATGCAATCCGCATGGCTTTAGCTCACGCCTGACGGTGCTTCCCCAGCGGGAAGCTGAAAGAGGGAATATGGTAGGGTCTGATACCTGAAGCCATAGCTGCCCCCGCAACTGTAAGAGGCAAGGTTTTGCCGAAGGCCACTGGGCGCGCTGTGCCCGGGAAGGCGGCAAGACCGGTTGAGCCTCAAGCCAGGAGACCTGCCGTCTGACGTTTTTTTTGGGCGGGGCGCCCAGGGTTTGAGTGTGGCCTTGGTTTATGGCCGCTACCGTACCGGATTGATCCATACAATCCGGCGCAATGAATCCGTGCCCCCCTCGTGAATGATGACCGCAGCGCCATAATTAATGAGGGCAAAGTGCACAATACGGCCTTGCAGACCATCCATATCTGCGTCACCTGCCAGCGTCCGGGCGAAGCGCTGCCCCCCGGCGAACAGGCGGGACAGCAGCTTTATCAGGCCATCGCCGCGCGCGCCGCACAGGCCGGGGCGCGGCTTCATGTTGCCCCGGTCGCCTGCATGGCGAATTGCAAGCGCAGCTGTACAGTTGCCTTCGCCGCACCCGGAAAATGGACCTATATTCTGGGCGAGATTGATCCCGGCATAGCCGGCATGGCCGACGCGGTGCTGGCCTGTGCCGCGCTTCAGGCGGAAAGCCCGGACGGCACAATCTCCTATTTCAAGCGTCCGGAAATATTGCGCAAAGGGACCATTGCGCGCGTCCCGTCATTGTCATTGGGAGCCGAATTATCATGAGCCTCACCGCACAGGGTAAAATTCCAGCAACCATCGTGACCGGCTTTCTCGGTGCCGGAAAGACGACGCTAATCCGCCATATTTTACAGAATGCCGGAAACCGGCGTCTCGCGCTGATCATCAACGAATTCGGCGATGTGGGGGTCGATGGCGAGATATTGAAAGCTTGTGGTGTCGAGAATTGCCCAGAGCAGAACATCATCGAGCTTGCCAATGGCTGCATATGCTGCACCGTTTCGGATGACTTCATCCCGGCCATCGAAGCGTTACTTGCCCATGATCTGAAGCCCGAGCACATTATCATCGAAACCTCTGGTCTCGCTTTGCCAAAGCCGCTGCTACAGGCGTTTCAATGGCCCGCGATCCGATCACGGCTGACCGTGGACGGGGTCATCGCCGTTGTTGACGGGCCTGCGGTCGCCGCAGGCCAATTCGTCGACAGCCCGGAAAGCCTTGCCCGCCAGCGCGCCCTTGACCCCTCGCTTGATCACGATAATCCGCTGGAGGAAGTCTATGAAGATCAACTGCTATGCGCCGATCTTGTCATCCTGAACAAGACGGACCTGCTAAGCGAGGAACAGTCCCGCGCCGTCGCGCACGAGATAAATGCATTGATACCGCGCGCTGTGAAGACAGTCCTCACGCGCCAGGGGCGTATCGATCCGGACATCCTGCTTGGTCTGGGTGCGGCGGCGGAAGATGATCTTGCCGCGCGTCCCTCGCACATTGATGCGCTGGGTGAGCACGACCATGAGGATTTCCAGAGTTTCGTGGTGCGGATTGCGGAAATCGCAAATCCCGATGAACTTGTGGAACGGCTACAGCACGTGGTGCAGGCCCATGATGTGTTGCGGGTGAAAGGTTTTGCTGTTGTCCACGCCAAGCCGATGCGGCTGATCGTGCAAGGTGTGGGCAATCGCTTTCAGCATCATTACGACCGCATTTGGGGCGCAAGCGAGACGCGCCAGGGGCAGCTTGTCGTCATCGGCCGCATCGGCCTGGATCGCGACGCGATCACCACTGCCATTCTGGGCTGAGCGCGGCACCCATGCACATACTTGTCACCCAGGGGCAAAGCCTTGACGCCTTCGGCCAGCCGGTCGATCTGGACCAGTCACCGGGTGATCTTGTTGTGCTGTCATTTACGGACAGTGATCTGTCTGGTTTTGCGGCAGCGGCTGATCTGGCCTTTGGCGGGTTGGCAGATACCGCTCCGTCGGTACGTCTTGCAAGCCTGGCGCAACTACGCCACCCGATGTCGGCCGACCTTTACATCGAAAAGGTCATCGCCCATGCGCGTTTCGTACTGGTCCGGTTACTTGGCGGGCTGGATTATTGGCGCTATGGGGCGGAGCAGATTTTCGCTGTGGCGAAGCGGCAGGGCATCCCGCTGGCCATTGTTCCGGGCGATACGACGCCCGATGCGCGACTTGCATCTGTTTCCACGCTAACTCCGGAAACGCTTGATTTATTCGCGCGATATTGCACAGAGGGTGGCATTGCTAATCTTTCAAACGCGCTGCGACAAGCCGCCGTGCTGGCGGGGATGGCGGCAGAGGTAGCACCGCCGTGTGCGCTGCCGCGTTACGGCGTCTATCGCCCGGGCGAGGGCGTCACTGCATTCGATGCGATGCCTGCGGTCATGGGTGTAGATAAACCTGTTGCGGCGATCATATTCTACCGCGCTTTGCTTCTGGCGGGTGACCTTGCCCCCATCGACACGCTTCATGCCGCACTTGCCGTGCGCGGCATGCAACCGGTCGCATTGTTTGCCGCAAGTCTTAAGGAACCTGAAGCGGCCAATTTCATTCAGCAAAGTCTGGCAACGTTTCGGCCAACCGTGATCGTCAACACCACGGCGTTTTCGGCAAAAGCTGCGCCGCAAGCACCAAGCCCGCTTGATGCACCCGGCGTCCCCGTATTTCAGGCTGTTCTGGCCGGATCAAGCCGGGAAGCCTGGATTGCAGCGCATCGGGGCCTGAGCGCGGCGGACCTGGCAATGAATGTCGTCCTGCCAGAACTTGATGGCCGGTTGTTAACGGGGAGCATCTCGTTCAAGCGCGCCGCCGGACACCGGACCGATTTGCAGTTTACCCGCCATGTGCATGAACCGGACGCAGCAGGGGTTGCGCATACCGCAGATGTGGCCGCCGCCTGGGCGCGGCTCGCGGCCTGCCCGCGTGCGGACAAGCGCCTTGCCATTTTGCTGCCAGACTATCCGGGGAAATCTGGCCGTGCAGGATCAGGGGTTGGCCTTGATGGTCCTGCAAGTGCTGCCAGCATTCTCAATCTGTTGCGCGCGCAAGGATATGCAATTACCAAAGCCCCCAAGGGTGACGAAATATTCCGTCATCTGACGAATGGGCAATCAATGCCGTTCATGGATGCAGTGACGTACCAGCGTCTTCTGGAACGGCTTCCGCAAAGCGTGATCGCGCGCGTAACGGCAGCCTGGGGCCTGCCCAGCGAGGACGCCAGCTGTGTCGATGGGCTGTTCCATCACCACATCATGGAGCTTGGCTCTGTCGTACTATCCATTCAACCTGATCGCGCCGCGCGGATAGGCCGCAAGGACAGCTATCATGATCCCGCACTGCCGCCGCGTCATGCCTATATCGCTTTTCACCTTTGGCTCCGGTATATCCGTGAGGTGCATGCCATCGTCATGCTCGGCGCGCATGGCACGCTGGAATGGCTGCCCGGCAAGGCGGTGGCGCTGTCGCAAACCTGCTTTCCGCGCGCCATCATAGGATCAGTACCGGTTATTTATCCCTTCATCGTCAGCAATCCCGGCGAGGCTGCGCAGGCCAAACGGCGTCTTGGCGCCGTCACCATCGGCCATATGACGCCGCCATTGGTGACGGCGGGCCTGTATGGCGCTGCCGCCGGGATCGAACCGCTGATCGATGAGTTCGCAGAAGCGCAAGGCCTTGATCCGCGCAGAGCCACGGGTCTGGCGGACGAAATTTTATCGCAGGCGTCTGTAAGTGGTCTTGCCGCCGAATGCGGTATTGCAGCAGACATGGACCGGATTGCCGCCGTTGCAAAGATTGATGCCTGGCTGTGTGAAATAAAGGAAATGCGCATTCGCGATGGGCAACATATTTTTGGCGCAACGATACAGGCGCAAGCAGATGATGGAACCTCACCCGCTATGCGCGATACCTGCGCGAAAGCCGAGCAGGATGCACTGATTTGCGCCCTTGACGGGCGCTTTGTTTTGCCTGGGCCAGGAGGCGCGCCATCGCGTGGGCGCCGTGACGTGCTGCCAACGGGGCGCAATCTCTATGCCGTTGATCCGCGCGCGGTGCCCACACGCACCGCAATGGCGCTTGGCCACCGGGCTGCCGCCGAGTTCATCCGTGTACATCTGCAACAGCATGGCGACTGGCCGCGCCATGTGGTGATGGATTTGTGGGCCAGTACGGCCATGCGCACGGGCGGCGAGGATCTGGCGCAAGCGCTGGCGCTGCTGGGCGTCCGGCCAACATGGGATCACGCCTCGACGCGGGTGACGGGCTATGAAATTCTGCCGCTGGCAAAAATGCAATGGCCGCGAATCGATGTCACATTACGCATTTCCGGCCTGTTCCGTGACGTGTTCCCGGCACAGATAGATTTTTTTGACGCCGCCATATCGGCGGTCGCAAAGCTCGACGAGCCAGATGAATCAAATTATCTCGCCATGGCGTCGCGGCGGCGGGGCCAGGACGGCCCCCGAATTTTCGGCCCCGCCCCCGGCGCCTATGGCAGCGGCATTGAGCGCACGCTGGCCGAGGGAACATGGCGCAAGCGTGAGGAGTTGGCGAACAGCTATCTTGCCGCCTCGTCATATGCGTACGGACGCAATTGCGATGGCCAGGCAGGCAAGGCCGCGCTGAACAGCCGGCTTGCCTCGGTTGACGCTGTCATTCATGTGGCCGATATGGCCGAGGCCGATATGCTCGACACCGGCACGGTGCCCAATCACATTGGCGGGCTTGCCGCAGCGATCGCCGCTACCGGCAACCGGCCGGCGGCGCTGTATGAATCAAACACCAGCGATCCTGAGCGCCCCCAGGTGCAGGATTATCAAACAGTTGTTGCGCGCACCGTGCGCGGGCGCGCGGGCAATCCGCACTGGATTGCGGGACAGATGCGGCATGGCCCGAGCGGCGCCGCAGTCATGGCCGATACGCTTGATGCGCTGTTTGCCTTCGCAGCCACGACGGGCGCTGATTGCGAGGTCCAGTTCAGTCTATTGTTTGACGCCTTTCTTGGCGATCAGAAAGTGGCTGACTTTCTGCGCACAGCCAATCCTGCGGCGCTGCATGCGATTGCCGCGCGGTTCAGCGAGGCGATCCGGCGCGAGCTTTGGCGCCCACGGCGCAACTCGGCTGCCATGCGGCTGGCGCAGTTTGCGGGGGCGCCGCCATGAGTGAGCGCGCATCGCAGCGGCGCGGCTGGTGCCCCAGCGTCCTGCGCCCGATGGAATCGGGTGATGGGCTGATCGTCCGTATACATCCACGCGGGCAGTCTATTACCACGCCGCAATTACGCGCGCTCGCGCACGCCGCCGCGCAATATGGCAATGGCATTATCGATCTGACGCGGCGCGCTAACCTGCAAATTCGCGGCGTGACAGCGGATTCCCTTGCGCATCTGCAAGCGGCGCTGCGTGAGACCGGTTTATTTGATGAGGACACGGAAAGCTCCTCACATGAAGTGGTGAAAGGTTCTCTCGCTGCAATCGATCCACAAGAAATTCGCGTGAATATTGGATTTACCACAACGCAAACTGGCGCGCGGTTTGGCATCGGCATACCGTT
>JBMOMX010000041.1:0-7230 GCA_049323435.1 Pseudomonadota bacterium | reverse complement strand
ACGATCAGCCCATCACCCGATTCCATCGGGCGTAGGACGCTGGGGCACCAGCCGCGCCGCTGCGATGCGCGCTCACTCATGGCAGCGCCCCGCAAACTGCGCCAGCCGCACGGCAACTGAGTTGCGCCGAGGTTGCCAAAGCTCGCGCCGGATCGCCTCGCTGAACCGTGCTGCAATTGCATGCAGTACCACAGGATTGGCCGTGCGCAGAAAGTCAGCCACTTTTTGATCGCCAAGAAAGGCGTCGAACAAAATGCTGAACTGGGGCTCGCACTTTATCCCCGACGTGGCGGCAAAGTCGAACAGGGCATCAACTGTATCAGCCATAACCGCTGCCCCGCTTGGGCCATGCCGCATCTGTCCCGCTATCCATAGCGGGTTGCCTGCGCGCCCACGCACGATGCGTCCAACGACAGTGTGATAATCCTGTACGTGAGGTTGCTCGGGATTGCTGGTGTTTGATTCATAAAGCGCCGCCGGGCGATTGCCGGTAGCTGCGACCGCTGCGGCAAGACCGCCAATATGCGCGGGCGCCGTGCCGGTATCAAGCATGTCGGTCTCGGCCATGTCGGCCACATGAATGATTGCGTCAACCGAAGCAAACCGGTTATGCAAAATCGCCTGACTGCCCTGGCCATTGTAATTACGTCCATATGCGTGCGACGAAGCGGCGAGATAGGTGTTCGCCAGTTCCTCACGCTTCTGCCATGTTCCCTCGGCCAGCATTCGCTCAATGCCGCTGCCATAGGCGCCGGGAGCGGGACCGAAAATTCGGGGGCCGTCCTGGCCCTGCCGCCGCGACGCCATTGCGGGATAATTTGATTCATCTGGTTCGTTAAGCTTTGCGACTGCCGATACGGCGGCGTCAAAAAAATCTATCTGTGCCGGGAACACGTCACGGAACAGACCTGAAATGCGTAATGTGACATCAATTCGCGGCCATTCCATTTTTGCAAGCGGCAGAATTTCATAGCCCGTCACCCGCGTCGAGGCATGGTCCCATGTCGGCCGAACCCCAAGCAGCGCCAAGGCTTGCGCCAGATCTTCACCGCCGGTGCGCATGCTCGTGCTCGCCCATAAATCCATCACCACATGGCGCGGCCAGTCGCCATGCTGTTGCATATGCACACGGATGAATTCGGCAGCGGCCCGGCTGCCGAGCGCCATTGCAGTGCGTGTGGGCACCGCGCGCGGATCAACGGCATAAAGATTGCGCCCCGTCGGCAGCACATCACGTCGCCCCCGCGATGGCGCGCCGCCTGGACCAGCCGCAACAAAACGCCCGTCAAGGGCGGAAACCAGCGCATCCTGTTCGGCTTTCGCGCAAGTCTCGCGCATAGCGGGTGAGGTTCCATCATCTGCTTGCGCCTGCGTCGTAACGCCAAAAATATGCTGCCCATCGCGAATGCGCATTTCCTTTATTTCACACAGCCAGGCGTCAAGCTTTGCAACGGCGGCGATGCGGTCCATGTCTGCTGCAATACCGCATTCGGCGGCAAGGCCGCTCACGGACGCCCGCGATAAAATTTCGTCCGCCAGACCTGTGGCTCTGCGCGGATCAAGGCCCTGCGCCTCGGCGAATTCATCAATCAGCGGTTCGATCCCGGCGGCAGCGCCATACAGGCCCGCCGTCACCAATGGCGGCGTCATATGGCCGATGGTGACGGCGCCAAGACGCCGTTTGGCCTGCGCAGCCTCGCCGGGATTGCTGACGATGAAGGGATAAATAACCGGTACTGATCCTATGATGGCGCGCGGAAAACAGTTTTGCGACAGCGCCACCGCCTTGCCGGGCAGCCATTCCAGCGTGCCATGCGCGCCGAGCATGACGATGGCGTGCACCTCGCGGATATGCCGGAGCCAAAGGTGAAATGCGAGATAGGCATGGCGCGGCGGCAGTGCGGGGTCATGATAGCTGTCCTTGCGGCCCGTCCGCGCGGCGCGGTCGGGCTGAATGGACAGCACGGCAGAACCAAGCTCCAAAATGCGATGGTGGAACAGCCCATCGATACAGTTGGCGTCTTCGCTGGGCAGGCCCCAGGCCGCCGTTACGCGCGCGATCATACTGTGCGGAAGCCGTTCCAGGAGTCGCTGGTAGGTCACTGCATCCATATATGGCGTTGATTGCCCGTTCGTCAGATGACGGAATATTTCATCGCCACTGGGGGTTCCGGTAATTGCATATCCCTGCATGCGCAACAGATTGAGAATACGCGCGGCGCTCGCGGGGCCGTCAAGGCCGACGCCCGATCCCGCGCGGCCGGATTTTCCCGGATAATCTGGCAGCAGAATGGCAAGGCGCTTGTCCGCGCGCGGGCAGGCCGCAAGCCGCGCCCAGGCGGCGGCCACATCTGCGGTATGCGCAAGCCCCGCTTCGTGCGGTTCATGCACCTGGCGGGTAAACTGCAAATCGCTCCGGTGTCCGGCTGCGCGCTTGAACGAGATGCTGCCCGTCAACAAGCGGCCATCCAACTCTGGCAGCACCACATTCATCGCCAGATCAGCCGCGCTTAAGCCCCGATGCGCCGCATCCCAGGCTTCCCGGCCAGACCCGGCCAGCACCGCCTGGAGGACGGGAACACCGGGCGCATCCAGCGGGCCAGGTTCTTGCGGCGCAGCTTTTGCCGAAAATGCCGTGGTGTTGACGATCACCGCGGGCTGGACGGTTGCCAGGCTTTGCTGAATGAAACTGGTGGCTTCAGGTTCCTTTAGGCTTGCGGCAAACAATGCGACCGGTTGCATGCCGCGCGCGGCAAGAGCGGCATCAAGCGCGTCGATAGGGGCAAGATCGCCCGCCAGCAGCAGCGCGCGGTAGAATATAATCGCCACCACTGGTTTGTCTGCGCCGGTGACTGGCATCGTATCGACGGCGCCCTTGCCGGGATGATAGACGCCATAGCGCGGCAACGCGCAGGGCGGCCCCACCTCGGCCGCCATTCCTGCCAGTGTCGCCGCCAGCCGCAGCGCATTGGAAAGGTTGGCAATGCCGCCCTCGCTGCAATAGCGCGCGAAAAGCTCAAGCGTCTCCGGCGGCAGGGTGGACACGGACGAAAGCCGTGCATCGGGCGTCGCGTCGCCGGGCACAATGGCCAGCGGGATGCCCCGCCGCTTTGCCACGGCGAAAATCTGCTCCGCGCCATAGCGCCAATAATCCAGCCCGCCAAGCAACCGGATCAGCACGAAACGCGCATGGGCGATGACCTTTTCGATATAGAGGTCGATCGACATCGGGTGACGTAATTGCGCCAGGCTTGCAAGACGCACCGACGGGACAGTATCTGTCAACCCGGCAAAGGCATGGTCCGCCGCCGCCGCAAAAGCGGACAGATCACTGTCGGTGAACGACAGCACAATAAGATCACCCGGCGACTGATCCAGATCGACCGGCTGGCCGATGGCGTCAAGGCTTTGCCCCTGAGTGACAAGAATGTGCATGAACGTCGCGCTCAGCCCAGAATGGCGGCGGTGATCGCGCCGCGATCGAGGCCGGTGCGGCCGATGACGACAAGCTGCCCCTGGCGCGCCTCACCGGCGCCCCAAACGCGATCATAATGATGCTGAAAGCGGTTGCCGACACCCTGCACAATCAGCCGCATCGGCTTGGCGCGCACTACCGCAAAACCTTTTATCCGCAGCACATCATGGGCCTGCACGACGCGCTGTAGGCGTTCCACAAATGCATCGGGATTTGTGATTTCCGCAATCTGCACCACAAAACTCTGGAAATCCTCATGGTCATGCTCACCCTCCGCGTCAATATGCGAGGGACGCGCCGCAAGATCATCTTCCGCCGCCGCGCCCAGACCCAGCAGGATGTCCGGATCGATACGCCCCTGGCGCGTGAGGATTGTCTTCACGGCCCGCGGTATCAGCGCATTTATCTCATTTGCGACGGCGCGCGACTGTTCCTCGCTCAGCAGATCGGTCTTGTTCAGGACGATGAGATCCGCGCACAGGAGCTGATCTTCGTAGACTTCCTCCAGCGGATTATCGTGATCGAGTGATGGGTCCAGGGCGCGTTGGCGGGCAAGGCTTTCTGGGCTGTCGACGAATTGGCCCGCCGCGACCGCTGGCCCATCAACAACGGCGATAACCCCGTCCACAGTCAGCCGCGAGCGGATCGCTGGCCATTGAAACGCCTGCAACAGCGGCTTTGGCAAAGCAAGGCCAGAGGTTTCAATGATAATATGCTCGGGCTTCAGATCATGGGCGAGCAATGCTTCGATGGCCGGGATAAAATCATCCGAAACGGTGCAGCAGATGCAACCATTGGCAAGCTCGATGATATTCTCCTCCGGGCAATTCTCGACACCACAAGCTTTCAATATCTCGCCATCGACCCCCACATCGCCGAATTCGTTGATGATCAGCGCGAGACGCCGGTTTCCGGCATTCTGCAAAATATGCCGGATCAGCGTTGTCTTCCCGGCACCCAGAAAGCCGGTAATGATGGTTGCCGGAATTTTGCCCTGCACAATGGAATTCATAATGGTTCTGCTCCTGATGACAATGGCGGGACGCGCGCAATGGTGCCCTTGCGTAATATTTCCGGGCGCTTGAAATAGGAAATTGTACCATCCGGACTTTCCGCCTGAAGTGCGGCGCAAGCCAGCACGGCATCCGTCATACCGGGTATGCCGGGATCGATCTCGCCCAGAATATAGGTCCACTTCCCGAATGCTGCGAAGGCAACCGTACAGCCGCGCTTGCAGTTCGCCATGCATTCCACCGGCGCGACATGAAGCGCCGCCCCGGTCTGCGCGGCGCGCTCAGCGACAGCCTGATAAAACTGCTGTCCCGCGCGCGCGCCGGGGGGCTGGTCTTCACCCGGACGCTGGCAGGTGACGCAGATATGGATAGTCTGCAAAGCCGTACTGTGCACTTAACCCTCATATTTTAATGCGCTTCGGTCATCATTCACGAGGGGGCGCAGACTCGCCGCGCCGAATTGCAAGAGTCAACCCGGTGCAGTAGCGGCCATAAATTAAGGCCACGCTCAAACCCAGGGCGCCCCGCCCCAATAAAACGTCAGACGGCAGGTCTCCTGGCTTGAGGCTCAATTGGTTTTGCCGCCTTCCCGGGCACCGCGCCCAGTGGCCTTTGGCAAAACCTTGCCTCTTACAGTTGCGGGGGCAGCTACGGCTTCAGGCGCTAAGCCCTACCGTATTCCCTCTTTCAGCTTCCACAGGGGAAGCACCGTCATGCGCGAGCTAAAGCCATGCAGATTGCATTGTCAATCGTATTAAGTGCTTGCGTAGCATCCGGCCGCAGTCTATCCATTTGATGTTTAGATTTGATGGCCGGTTCTCTCATTGAGAGATGAATAGGGAACGCGGTGCGTATCTTGAAAAAGATGCAACTCCGTGGCTGCCCCCGCAACTGTAAACGGTGAGCGTCCTGTTGCTCACGCCACTGGAATGACGGCACGCCTGGCATGGGCGTTCGGGAAATTCTGGGAAGGCAAACAGGACACGATGATCCGTAAGCCAGGAGACCTGCCGCCCATCGAGAAACTGCCCACGTCGGGGTGACGATTGGAGGATGTGTTGATGACTACGCTTACCCAAGATCAATCCGTTGTAACGGAAAGAACAGAAGCGCTGCAGGCCGGTATTTTTGCCATGGTGCTTGGCGCCATTGTTATCGGGATTGTTGGTTTTGCTTCTCCGCAAGCAATCCACGATGCCGCGCATGACGTCCGGCACGCTAATATCGCCCCCTGTCATTAAGGGGCTAAGCCATGTTGAAACGGGTCGCCACGACCGCGCTTGGCGCGGGCCTAATCGCAGGTATTTTCTTAAGTCTTCTGCAACAATTCACCCTTGTGCCACTGATCCGGCATGCGGAGGTGTATGAACACACACCGCCCACTGCAGAACAGGCTGTGGCCAATGTGCTCGCCCCTGAAGGGGCCAATGAACATAATGAACATGAAGAGGGTGCAGAGGCGCCAAGCGCAGAAGCCACTATTATTCTGACGATCGGCTATGCGATTGGATATGCCTTGTTGCTGACGGGTGCCTTTGCCATCAGCGGGCGCACTCTCTCAGGCCGCGAAGGCGTCCTGTGGGGCCTTTCGGGCTTTGCCGTGTTCGCCCTTGCGCCGTCCATGGGGCTTGCGCCAGAGGTACCTGGTGCGGTCGCTGCGGATGTTTTCGCGCGGCAGATTTGGTGGGTGGGTTGTGTGCTTAGCACGGCTGCGGGGCTTGCCGCGCTCGTGTTAGGAAATCGCAGCTGGCTTATTCCCGCCGGACTGTTGTTGCTTGCTGCACCGCATATTATCGGCGCGCCACAGCCGGTGGGCGAGAGCACCGGTCTTGCACCGCCTGAACTTGCCGCAGAGTTCGCGGCGCGCGCGCTCGGCGTTGCCGCCATTTTCTGGAGTATGATTGGCTGGGTGGCAGGTACACTCTATGCCCATCTTGGCAGGCCTGCCGCACTATGATGGGGAAGCGGGCAGCATAAGCATGACTGATGTGATGGGAATATCAAAGCCGCTTATACCTACGACGTGTTTGGCCTGACATGCCCATCCTCCGTAAAACAACTCGCTCGCCTTTTACTTTGGTGATGGGTGGTGCTCGCTCGGGCAAAAGCCGTTACGCAGAGGAACTGGCTACGCAATTTGCAGCGCCCTGGACTTATATAGCGACGGGTGAGGCTTATGATGACGAGATGCGTACACGGATCGCCGAGCATCGTGCGCAGCGAGGCGACGGGTGGCAGACGCTGGAGGCGCCGCTTGACCTTGCCCCTGCAATCCTGTCGTCTGCTGGAAATGCTATCATGGTTGATTGTCTGACGCTCTGGCTGTCCAATCTTTTGCATGCAGATCGTGACATAGATGCGGAAACGGCGACGCTCAAAGCAGCACTTGAACGTTCACCCGCTCCGGTCTTTCTCGTTTCCAACGAAGTCGGGCTCGGGATCGTACCGGATAACGCGCTGGCGCGACGCTTCCGTGACACAGCTGGACTGCTTCACCAGCGCCTTGCCGTGCGAGCCGATCGGGTTCTTTTTATGGTGGCCGGTCTGCCGCTGACCGTAAAATGAAAGATAGTGATGTGAGGCATAAACTATGAGCCGCGATCTGAGCGAAGATGAAATCAATCTTCGTCACGCCGAAAAGATGCGTAAACGCAAGATGGTTCAGGATGCCGAGGTTGCGGCGAAGGCTATCGAGAAAGGCTTATTAATCGTCAACACCGGCTCCGGCAAAGGCAAGTCGAC
>JBMOMX010000040.1:0-7343 GCA_049323435.1 Pseudomonadota bacterium | reverse complement strand
GCCTGAAAGAAGAAAATTTCAGCCTGCCGAAAATCACACCTCTTGATTTGAGGGCCGCAATGCCGAAAGCTGCCAAACTGGCTGGCGAGGCGCGCAGCCTGCATCTGGACCGGTTCCTCGACATTGCCGATATCAGCAAAACCTATCCCACACCAAAGGGGCCGCTGACTGTAGTGGAAGGTTTTGATCTGCGCATGAAGAAGGGCGAATTCGTTTCGCTGATTGGCCATTCGGGCTGCGGCAAATCAACGGTGCTGTCGATGGTGGCCGGGCTGAGCGCCATAAGCGGCGGCGGCATTATTCTGGACGGGCGCGAGGTGGATGGGGCAGGGCCGGACAGGGGCGTGGTGTTTCAGGCGCCCAATCTGTTTCCCTGGCTGAGCGCGCGCGAGAATGTTGCGCTGGGGGTTGAGCGGGTTTATCCCCATGCCAGCAAGCCGGAACGCAAGGCGATTATAGAATATTATCTGTCCCGCGTCGGCCTGGGTGACGCCTTGGACAAGCCTGTAACCGCCATGTCGAATGGCATGAAACAGCGTGTGGGCATTGCGCGCGCCTTTGCGCTGTCGCCAAAATTGTTGCTGCTGGACGAACCGTTCGGGATGCTGGATTCGCTGACGCGCTGGGAATTGCAGGAAGTTCTGATGGATGTTTGGACGCGCACCCAGGTGACATCTATCAGCGTCACACACGACGTGGATGAGGCGATTCTGCTTGCCGACCGCGTGGTGATGATGACCAACGGGCCCAATGCCCGTGTCGGTAAAATCATGCAGGTCGATCTGCCGCGCCCGCGTTCGCGCAAGACGCTGCTGGCGCATCCCGACTATTACCGCTACCGCGAAGAACTGCTGAACTTCCTCGAAGAATATGAACAGGGGCATGCGGGCAAAGAAAAGGCCGCGTGAATCGAAATCTCTTGCTCCATTAACCGGGGCATTTGCCGTTCCGCTTCCCCCCGGATATTTCCGGGGGGAAATATTTGTGTTTTTCCGGGGCCGAAGCTTCGGGAAATCGCCGGGTGATCTGGCTATGCAGCCGCGCGCAGATTTTCCACGACACGTCCCACCGTTTCTTTCAGCATTTCAGACTGTTTGAACAGGCTTTCACCCAACGTCGTGACACGGGAAACCGAATCGCCAGTTTCTGTCGCCTTGCGTGTAACCCTGTCCACGCTCGCCGCTGCCTGCTGGGTGCCTGAAGCGGCTTCCTGGATATTGCTGGAAATTTCCCTTGTTGCGCTATTTTGCTGATGCACGGAGTCACGCACGCTAGTGGACACTTCACTGACCTTTTGCAGCGCCTCGACAATCAAATTCGCTGCAGATACCGTCTGGCCGGTAACCTCACGCATGGCGTTGATCTGGGCCGAAATCTCTTCCGTCGCTTTTGCTGTCTGGGTGGCAAGCGCCTTGACTTCGTTGGCAACGACTGCAAATCCCTTCCCTGCCTCGCCAGCACGTGCGGCCTCAATCGTGGCGTTCAGCGCCAGCAGGTTGGTTTGACTGGCAATATCATTGATCAGGGCCACAACGTCCCCGATACGGTTCGCGCTCTCAGCCAGATTATTTACGGTCGTGGACGTGTTACCTGCGTGACGTACAGCATTTTGGGTAGCGTCGCTTGAAATGCTGACCTGCCTGCTGATTTCCTCGATGGAGGCGAGTAATTCCTCCGATGCGGCGGCGACAATCTGAATATTGTTGGTAGCCTCTAATGTCGAACTGTTTGCAGCGTTCGCTTCCGTGGTTGTCTCAGAAGCGATATTGCTCATTAGCTCGGATTCCGTGCGCATCTTCCCCGCAGCCTCCCCGAGTGTCGCGGCTATACCCATGACGGTTTTTTCCAGTTGCTCGGCCAACTCAGCCATGGTCCGCTTGCGCTGTTGTTCGCTTTCTTCCTGCATACTAGCCTGTTCCCTCTGCATGACGGCTATGCGCAGGATGTTTTCCTTGAACGTGCGTAGCGAGGCGACGATCGCGCCCAGTTCATCGCTGCGTTCCAGCGTATCAATATCAACCCCATCCACATCTTCACCAGTGGCCAGTTTGGCGGTTGCAGTGGCAATATGACTGATTGAGCGGCTGGTCTGTGCCGCCACCAGTCCAGCAAATATGATACTCACCAGCAGACCTGCTATAGACCCCGTCAGCAGCAGATTGTTCGCCGTTCCAGCCATCTCTTCGCCGCAGCTTGCGTCGGCCTTGGAACTCACAACAACATCCTTTAACCAATTATTGATTCGCTACGATATTTGCAGAGAGACGCAACAAATGCGATCCCGCTGTATCTTTATTGTTACAGTCTTACGCTAGGCCTTTCTTCCAAGCTTGCGCTTGCAGGATAGCTAGCCACTCAAGTGCAAGGTGCTGCTGTCGCATCCCGACTATTGCCGCTACCGCGAGGAATTGCTGAACTTCCTCGAAGAATATGAACAGGGGCATGCGGGCAAAGAAAAAGCCGCGTGAGGAAACTCACGCGGGCTTAGGAATGACAGTGATTGATGACAAACCCTAATATCTAACCTCTGCCGAGAACCAGACTTTGCGGCGGTCCGTCGCAAAACGGCTCGCATCATAATTGGCGTATTTCGCCAGCAGCACGACGCGCTTCCACACATCGGCGGTGATCATGAAATTGCTTTCATCGCCATAATCGATATTGCCGCCATCGGATTCATAGTCATGATAGGCGGCGGTAAGACGCAGCACGTCAATGCCCAGAATCTGCTTTTTGGTGTAGACAAGCATGGCCTCGCGGTCTTCAAGGCCCGTGCCCGGCGTGGCGGCGGTGAACACATCGGCCCAGCCGGCGAATTTATGCCCGGTCGCCAGCGGCGTGCTGAAGCCGATACCCTTTTCAGCGGACAGCACTTCCAGATTTGCCGTGCCGGTCAGCGATCCGCCGAACAGTTTATCCTTTGTCAGGCCCAGTTCGCCCATATAATAATCATTGCTGAAATTGGCGGGATTGCTTTGATAATCGCTTTGCGCCGCATATTCCGCGCCATACAGAACTTTCCAGCTATGCGTAATCGGGTGTGCGCCGGCAAAGCGGGCGCCATAAGTTTCCGTGGTCAGCAGCGGCGCATTTTCCAGATCCAGTAAATAGCTATAAGCCGTGGCCTTGCCCCAGTTAAAACCGCCCGCCACGACATTGTAGGACACATTCAGCAAGTGGATATCGCCCTTGAAATTGCCCAGCGCATTGTCTTCGCCCAGAAAGCGGTTAACCCGGTTGATATACATATAGCTGGCCATGGTGTTGGGCAGTGAAGTGTTGTCGATGCGCGCGCCGTCATAGGTTTGTTCATTCTGGCGCCAGCCGACATTGCCGACGAAACGTTCATTATCGAGGATCACCCTTTGCCGCCCAACAGTCAGTAATGTTTTCGGCAGCCCCGCATAGGCGATCTGGGCGCGATTGACCTCGGTATTGGCGCGATCCAGAATCTGAGGATAGGTTGTCTTGCCATTAACGCCATCATTGTAATCATAATTATCGCTAACGTTGCGCACATCCTCAAATTCCAGCGTGCCGGTAAAATTATTGATCGGCGCGGTTTCATAACCCAGCACCGTGCGTAACGTCAGCGCATCGCCTTGGGTGTTGCGCAGGCCGGACTGATCGACAGTTTCATAGCGCAGACGCGCTACAAATATGGGTTTGCCGCCCCCGATGCCATCGCCTACCCGGCTGAAAAAATATTCCGGCGGCGATGCGGCCAGTGCGGATGAAGTTGAAAGCAGCATGAAGGCCAGAGCCGTCGTCCACTTGCGGGTGGGCTGATCATTTATCAAATCAAATCTCCTGTCATTTTTGTACATGGAAACGCAACATTGCGCGGTGTCCGATGCCGCGCTGCAACGGACGTGCCATTTTGCGGCGCACAATTTATGAGCTTTGCTGCCTCAGGGAATCCGGTTCTGTGGTATTAACGCGCCACATACCGCCTAATTTATGGGCGGCTGCGGGAAAGAATACGCAGAAACCTGCGCCTAATTTAGTGGCACAAATGTTGCTTTTAATGCGTTAGTGCCTTTGCGTAAGGCGCATTAACACCCCGCCAGCGCGGGGATTAATTTTATAGGGGCGACACGGTGAATTTTCAGGATTTTCGCAAGGCCGGGCACTGGCCGACATTGCTGGCGTCATTTTTGTATTTTGATTTCAGCTTCATGGTGTGGGTGACGCTGGGGCCGCTGATTATTTATATCGCCCGCGATCTGAATATCGGTGTCGAGGAAAAATTGACCCTGGTGGCGATTCCAATTCTGGCGGGCGCCATTCTACGCATGCCTGTTGGTATGCTGGCGGATCATTTTGGCGGTAAACGCACGGCGATTGTGGCGCAGTTGCTGGTGATTTCGGCCCTGGCGCTGGCATGGCAATTCGGACTGAACAGTGTGACGCAGGTACAGTTGCTGGGTGTTATGCTGGGGGTTGCGGGCGCCGCCTTTGCGGTGGCGCTGCCGCAGGCCAGCCGCTGGTATCCGCCGCACTATCAGGGCATTGTCATGGGCATTGCGGGCGCGGGCAATTCCGGCGTGGTGCTGAACACGCTGATTGTGCCCACGCTTGCGGAAAATTACGGCTGGCAGAATGTGTTTGGATTATTGCTGATCCCGCTGGGCTTTGCATTTATTGTGTATCTGCTTGTGGCGAAGGATGCGCCGGATGCGCGGCGGCCGGTAAATTTCAAAAGCTACCGCATCCTGCTTGCCGATCAGGATAGCTGGTGGTTCATGCTGTTTTATTTCATCACCTTTGGCGGCTTTGTCGGATTGGCCAGCGCCCTGCCGGTATATTTCACAACGCAATATCACGTCTCTGGCGTAGCCGCGGGCCTGATGGTGGCGATTATTGTGATGTGCGGCTCGGGCGTGCGCCCGATCGGGGGCATGATAGCGGATCGTATCGGCGGCATTCGCAGCCTCACGGTGCTGTTCAGCCTGGTTGCGCTGGCCTATTTCCTGATTGCGATGATGCCGGGCGGCCCCGCGCCTGAAGGCGCCGGGGCAGCGTGGGAAATCTCCACTATGCCCGCGATCGCCTGGGTCTCTGTGCTGCTGTTTTCGCTTGGGATGCTGGCGCTGGGCATGGGCAATGGTTCGGTGTTTCAGCTTATTCCGCAACGCTTCCGTCAGGAGATTGGCGCGATGACCGGACTGGTTGGCTTTGCCGGCGGCACCGGCGGCTATTTTCTGGCCAAATCATTGGGGCTGGCAAAGGGCGTGACGGGTGATTTTTCCTACGGCTTCGTGGTGTTCGGCGTGCTGGCGCTGATCGGGCTGTTTGCGCTCTCGCGTGTCAAGCGCCGGTGGCGTACTACCTGGGGCGCGGTGTCGGGGGCGCGGATATGAGTATGCAGACTTGGCAATAAACCGCGCCAGCCTGCAGGTGCAGATCGGCGCGGCCAGTGATCAGGGTAAACGCGCGCGCAATGATGATTTTGTGGCTGTGCTCTCACCGCCCTCGGGCGGCTGGGTGCGCCCTGTCTTCATCGCCGCTGTGGCCGATGGCGTGGGCGGCGCCAAAGGCGGGCGCGAAGCGGCCGAGCTGGCGGTACGCTGTTTTTTCGATGGCTTTCACGCCCAGCCGGAAACGCTCAGCGTCGAACAGGCGGCGGCGCGCACGCTGAGCGCGATCAACCGCTGGACACTGGCGCAGGGCAGAGCCGACCCAAATCTGGCCGGCATGGCGTCAACCTTCAGTGCACTGATTTTATTGGGGCGGGAGGCGCATATCGCCCATGTTGGCGACAGCCGGATATACCGGCTCTGCGGGGAGCAATTGCACCGCCTCACGCGCGATCATACCCATCCGCATCCGGATCAAAGCCATGTGCTGCTGCGCGCCATCGGCCTGGAGGAGCATGTGCATATGGATCATGCAATGGCGCAGATGGAAGTGTTCGACCGGTTTTTGTTGTGCAGCGACGGCGTGCATGGCGTGCTTTCGGACAAACAGATAAAGGAACATCTGTCGCAACGCACGGCGGCGCAGGAGGCCGCAGGCCGCATCGTCGCCGCAGCCCTTGATGCAGGCAGCCAGGATAATGTCAGCGCCCTGGTGATGGATATTCTCAGCCTGCCGGAGCCCGATAATGCCAGCCTGGAGGCGGCGCTGGAGTTTCTGCCGGTGACCGATCTGCCGAAAACCGGCGATATTATTGACGGGTATGTGCTGGGCGCGCAGCTTTCCGATGGCCGCTATAGCCGCCTTTTTCATGCCACCGATGAACGCGATAACCGCCCGCTGGTGATAAAATTTCCGCATCCGCGCATTACCAGTGACGCCACCTACCGTACGGCTTTTGCGCGCGAAGCCTGGGTCGCCGCGCAGGTGCACAGCCCCTTTGTCGGGCAGATTATCGAAATCCCGCCGGAGCGGCGCTCTCGCCTCTATTCGGTGATGCCGTTTTATGCGGGCGAGACGCTGGAGCAAAGATTGCTGCGCAAACCCATGCTCAATCTGGCGGAGGGGGTCTGGGTGGGCGTCAGTCTCGCCAAGGGGGTGGCCGCACTGCACCGGGCGGGTATTATTCACCGTGACATCAAACCTGAAAATGTCATGCTGCTCGAAAGCAAGGAATTGAAACTGCTCGATCTGGGTGTGGCGCGGGTGCCCAATATGCCGGATTTATCGCCCGACGCCATTCCGGGCACCGCCAGCTATATGGCGCCGGAAATGTTCGCGGGCGGTACCGGCAGCGAACGCTCGGATCTCTATGCGCTGGGTGTGACATTGTACCGGATGTTTTCCGGCGGTGCCTATCCCTATGGCGAGGTGGAACCGTTTTCGCGCCCGCGTTTTCGCAAGCCAACACCGCTTTCCGCCTTGCGGCCGGACCTGCCGGCCTGGCTGGAATTCGCCATTATGCGGGCGGTCAAAATCAATCCCGATGAGCGCCAGGAGGATGTACTCGAATTCGTGTTCGAACTGGAAAATGGGCTGACGCGCGGCGCCGCTATATCGGCGGCGCGCCTTTCCCTGTATGAGCGCGACCCGCTGCGTTTCTGGCAGGTCACGAGCTGGATTTTGCTCTTCCTGTTGATCGCGTCGCTGACGGTGCGCTAATTGCCGTGTCTCATCAGGTTATTCATATGAGGACGGGTTCCCTCCCCTTGAAAAGGGGAGGGTTAGGGAGGGGATCAATGCTGCGGTAAATAATATTGCGGCCCTGCTTTGGGGGATTGCTCTGGACCCCCACCCCGGCCCTCCCCCTTGCAGCAGGGCTATCGCATTTGGGCTATGAGGGATATGAGGAAGCTATCGTCCCATCCGGCTTTTTTGATTTTTCTGCGTATGGAGGCTTTGTCGGGATGAGTTCTGAGAAGGTT
>JBMOMX010000039.1:0-7432 GCA_049323435.1 Pseudomonadota bacterium | reverse complement strand
GGCCGGGGAGGGGGTAAAGCCGTAGCGCAAAGCCAAGGCTGGAGGGGATCAACGGGTTAAATCATACCGCTCTAATGATAATCCGCCAGATCAATTTCACGCGCATGCCTCCCTTATACCGAACAGTGACCGGCGTGAAAGGGCAAGACCGCGATGGCACTGAAAGATGCGGGCTGCTATAATCGCAGCCATGCAGAATAATACCGACGCAACCGCCCCTCAGCCTGTATTCGCGCGCGATTACCGTGCGCCGGATTATTTGATCAGCGACGCTTTTCTGGAAGTGACGCTGGATGCGCACGCCACGCACGTGCTGGCGCGGCTGGACATAGCGGCGCGCCATCCAGACGGTGCGCCGCTGCCGCCGCTGCGCCTCGATGGTGAAAATATGCAATTGACGGCCATCCGCATGAATGGCGCAAGCCTGCCGGCCGATGCCTATAGCGTGGATGCGGAACATCTGATCCTGCACCGGCCGCCCGCGCGGTTTCAGCTTGAACTGGAAACCATCATCAATCCCGGCGCCAATACCGAACTGGAAGGCCTGTATCTGGCGGGCGGGCTGTATTGCACCCAGTGCGAACCGGAAGGTTTCCGCCGCATCAGCTATTTCATCGACCGGCCGGATAATCTGACTATATTCCGTACCCGGATTATTGGCGATAAAGCGGCCTGTCCCGTGCTGCTGTCAAACGGCAATATGACCGCCAGCGGCGATCTGTCCGATGGCAGGCATTGGGCCGAATGGCACGACCCATTTCCCAAGCCCAGCTATCTGTTTGCGCTGGTTGCCGGCAATCTGGCGCTGGTGCAGGACCGCTTCACCACCATGTCAGGACGCGAGATTGATCTGCGCATCTATGTTGATCCGGGCATGGAGGACCGCTCGGCCTATGCCATGGACGCGCTGAAACGCGCCATGCGCTGGGACGAAACGCGCTTCGGCCTGGAATATGATCTGGATATTTACATGATCGTCGCCACCAACCATTTCAATATGGGCGCGATGGAAAACAAGGGCCTGAATATTTTCAATTCCAAATTCGTTCTGGCGCGTGCCGACACCGCGACGGATGCGGATTTTGCGGGCATTGAACGGGTGATTGCGCATGAATATTTCCATAACTGGACAGGCAACCGCGTCACCTGCCGGGACTGGTTTCAGCTCAGTTTGAAAGAAGGGCTGACGGTTTTCCGCGATCAGGAATTTTGCGCAGACCAGCGGCCGGGCGCCGTTGCGCGCATTGAGGATGTGCGCGCCCTGCGCGCGCGCCAGTTTGCCGAGGATGCGGGGCCGCTGGCGCATCCGGTGCGTCCCGATTCCTATATCGAGATCAATAATTTCTATACCGCCACGGTCTATGAAAAAGGCGCGGAACTGGTGCGCATGCTGCAAAGCCTGATCGGGCGCGAGGCCTTCGCCAAAGGCTTGCAGCTTTATCTGCGCCAGCAGGACGGCAAGGCCGCGACGATAGAAGATTTTATAGCCGCCATGGAGCAGGCGGGCGGCAAAAGCCTGACGCAGTTTTACCGCTGGTATGCCCAGCCCGGCACGCCGGAAATATCTGTCGCAGAAGCCTATGACGCGGCGGCGCAGAATTACACTTTGACGCTCAGTCAAAACATTCCGGGAAAACCGGATGCGCCGGCGCTGCCTGTTCCGGTGGCGTTCGGCCTGCTGGATCAGGGCGGCGTGGAAATTCCAGATACGGCGCAGGTGCTAGAACTGACGCAAAAGCGCCAGACATTTCAGTTCAGCAATATTCCCGCCAAACCAGTCGCTTCACTGTTCCGGGATTTTTCCGCGCCGGTGATTGTCAAAACCCCGCCCGCAGCCAGCGTTCAGGCCTTTCTGCTGGCGCATGACAGCGATGCATTCAACCGCTGGGAGGCGGGCCAGCAATATGCCCTGCGCCTGCTGAGCGCCAATGCCGCGCGCATTGCGCGTGAAGAACCGCCGCAGCAGGATCCGCTGTTTATTGACGCGCTGGCGGCATTGCTGCGCGACACGAAACTGGAAAAGGCGTTTGTGGCCGCCGCGCTGAGCCTGCCGCCGGAACAGGAGATCGCCCGCCAGATGCAGGTGATCAATGTGGCGGCGGTACACGCCGCGCGTCAAAATCTGCGCCGTGAAATTGCGGCGGCGCTGCGTGAGCCGCTGCTCGCAGTGTATCAGGCCAATGCCAGCAACCGGCTTTATGCGCCGGACGCCGCCGAAGCGGGTCAGCGCGCCTTGCGCAATTGCGCGCTGGCCTATCTGACGGCGGGCGGCGCGATGACCGGTCTGGCGATGGCGCATTACCGCAATGCCAGCAATATGACTGACAGTATTGCCGCACTTTCCGCGCTGGCGCAGGCGGATGCGCCGGAGCGGCGGCAGGCGCTGGATGATTTTTACGGCCGCTGGCGTGGTGATGCGCTGGTTCTGGATAAATGGTTCACTGTCCAGGCCCTGTCACATTTGCCTGATACGCTGGCGCAGGTGATAGCGCTGCTGCACCATCCGGACTTCAGCTTTGCAAATCCCAACCGGGTACGCGCCCTGATCGGCGCCTTCTGCCACAGCAATCAGCGCCATTTCAATGCGGCGGACGGTTCCGGCTATCGTTTTTTTGCGGATCAGGTTTTGACATTGGACAAGATCAACGCCCAGGTGGCGGCGCGGCTGATGACGGCGATGGATCAGTGGCGGCGCTTTGACGCCCAGACCCAGAGCCATGCCCGTATGGCGCTGGAGCGCATCGTAAAGGCGCCCGGCCTGTCGCCAAATGTCTATGAGATCGGCATAAAAACTCTGGCTGCAGCTGGCGCGGAACAGGGCTCCGCATGAACAAAAACGCCCAGCCGGTGCGGGCCGGCTGGGCGTCTATGCGCAGAGCGCATGTGGCATCGGGAGGGGTGTTCCGATGCCGGGCGAACCGGGCTGAACCTGCTAGCGGGGGGGGCATTGCAGGATCAAGCGCATAAAGGCCCGCCCATAGGCGAGACATAGGAAGCGGTCATTCCAGATTCAATAGCCTGGACAGGAAGGGCTAGCAAAAAATGCTGATTCTGTTCATTGCGCACACACTTAAATTCCGCATGCGCGCAAGTAAAATCAGCATGAATTTTTGTTTACAATAGCGCGATGCTTAAATCTTTTGCGGTCAGATCCAGGCAAATCCGGGCGCGGCGGACAAGTTCATCCACTTCATTGCGGCTTATGGTTAAGGGCGGGCTGACCACCATGATATCGCCGATCGCGCGCATGATCAGATCATTGGAAAAACAATGGTTTCGCGTGCGCATGCCAACTTCCAGTTCCGGCGCAAAATGCCGCCGGGCCGCTTTGTCCGCCACCAGTTCCAATGCGCCGATCATGCCCAGCCCGCGCACCTCGCCCACCAGCGGATGATCGCCCAAACTGCGCAGCGCCGCTTGCAGATAGGGGCCGATATCCGCGCCCGCGCGTTCCACCAGCCTGTCGCGTTGTAAAATCTCGATATTTTTCAGCGCCACCGCGCAGGCCACCGGATGACCGGAATAGGTATAGCCATGCACCAGTTCCTCATTGGCATTGGCAATCGCATCACCGACGCGCGCGCCCAGCATGACGGCGGATATGGGGATATAGCCGGACGACAGGCCTTTGGCTAAAGTCATGAAATCCGGGCTGATATTGAATGTATCGCAGCCGAACCATTTGCCGGTGCGCCCAAAACCGCAAATCACCTCGTCCGCGATCAGCAATATGTCATGCTCTGCGCAGATGCGCTGTATTTCCGGCCAGTAGCTGCCGGGCGGAATGATCACCCCGCCCGCGCCCTGTATCGGTTCGCCGATAAAGGCGGCGACATTTTCCGCCCCCAGTTGCAATATTTTCGCCTCCAGCGAACGCGCCGCCTTCAGCCCGAATTCATGCGGCGAAAGATCGCCGCCCTCGCCATACCAATAAGGCGCATCGACATGCACAAAGCCCGGCAAAGGCAAATCCCATTGCGGATGCATCACCGTCAGGCCCGACAGCGACGCCGCCCCCAGCGTAACCCCGTGATAGCCCAGACGGCGCCCGATCATGATTTTCTTCTTGGGCCGTCCCTGCAAATTCCAGTAATAGCGGGTCAGCTTGATAACCGTGTCATTGGCTTCCGACCCGGAATTGGCGAACAGCACCCGGTCCAGCCCCGGCGGGGTGATCTGCGCAAGCTTCGCCGACAGTTCCGCCGCATAAGGGTTTGTGGTCTGAAAAAACGCATTGTAATAGGGCAGATCGCACAGCGCCTTATAGCCCGCCTCGGCCAGTTCGCGATTGCCATAACCCACATTGACGCACCACAGCCCCGCCATGCCGTCCAGAATGCGGCGCCCCTCACTATCCTCGATCCACACACCGTCGGCACGCACAATCACCCGTGCGCCTTTGGCCGCCAGCGCCGCCGCGTCGGTAAAGGGGTGGATGTGGTGGCGCGCATCCGCCGCCTGCCAGGCTTTGGTACCGGTATTCTGGGTCATGGCTTAAAAACTCCTGCGGCTCGCTATGGATATACTATACTCGAATTATTACCGCTTCATTGGAGAGAATTGCCGATGCCGTCCTTTGATATTGTCGCCAAAACCGAAATGGCCGAGGTTGATAACGCCGTACAGAATATGGTGCGCGAAATTGCCACGCGCTATGATTTCAAAGGCTCGAAATGCAGGATCGAGCGCAAGGATGAGACCTTGACCCTGCATGCCGATGATGATCTGAAACTCAAACAGATGCATGAATTGCTACAGGGCCATATGGCGCGCCGCAAGATCGAGGCCGGCGTACTCGACTATAAGGATCCCGAAAAAGCCGCCGGCCAATCCGTGCGCCAGAACGTGATCATCAAACAGGGCATCGACAAGGAGCTGGCGAAAAAGATCGTCAAGGATCTGAAGGAAGCCAAACTGAAAGTCCAGGCCGCCATCCAGGGCGACGAGGTGCGCGTCACCGGCAAGGCGCGTGACGACCTGCAAGCCGCCATCGCCGCCGTCAAGGCGATGAAAACCGAACTGCCGCTGCAATTCGTCAATTTCCGGGATTGAGGGTCAGCTCTCAATTTAACCAGAATTAGCGGTACGATTACACTTAGCTACTATGAATAGTGGATGATAAAGAACGAAGTAAGAACAATTTGCTTGCGGATTTGGAGCGTGCATGTCAAATTTCATTCATTGAAAAAACCTCGGAGGTAGCGGCGTGCCTTTAACATCGGTGGAAATATGCGCAGGCGGCGGCGGGCAGGCGCTGGGGATAGAACAGGCAGGTTTTGCACATGAAGCCCTGATTGATGTTGACGGCCCATCGTGTGAGACGCTGCGCCTGAATCGTCCCTTGTGGAATGTCATTCAGGGAGATCTGAGTTCATTTAATGGAGCGCCCTACAGAGGAATTGATCTGCTGGCCGGCGGTGTTCCCTGCCCGCCATTTTCAGTGGCGGGGAAGCAGCTTGGCAAAGCAGATGAACGCAATCTGTTTCCTGACGCCATTCGTCTGGTGGATGAAATCAGGCCGCGTGCCGTGATGCTGGAAAATGTCCGTGGGATTCTTGATGCGGTGTTTGACGATTACAGAACGCAGATTTCCGTAACAATTGGCAAAATCGGACGCGGCTATATCACCGGGTGGAAATTGCTGAACGCTTCTGATTATGGCGTGCCGCAATTGCGGCCACGCGCGGTTTTCATCGCCATCCGAAAAGATGCGAGTGGCGAATTTGACTGGCCCGCGCCGCAAAATCTTCAAACGCCAACAGTTGGGGAAACGCTGCACGATCTGATGGCGGAAAATGGCTGGAAGGGTGTGCAGGCATGGCGCAGGGGCGCGGATAGAATTGCACCAACGCTGGTGGGCGGTTCAAAAAAGCATGGCGGGCCCGACCTTGGGCCAACCCGTGCACGCGCCGCGTGGGCCGCGTTGGGGGTTGATGGGCTTGGCATTGCGGATGCCGCACCTGCGCGTGACTTTGACGGAATGCCGCGGCTGACGGTGCGCATGGCGGCAAGGGTGCAGGGCTTTCCCGATCACTGGGAATTTTCCGGCCGTAAAACCGCCGCTTACCGGCAGGTCGGCAATGCCTTCCCGCCGCCGGTGGCTCGGGCCGTCGCGGCACGAATTGCAGCTACGTTAGCGGCCACATCCATGTACGGCGCTAAAAGTGCGGCATGAAAATAAATGAAGCAATAATTCAGCTTGCACGGAAGGACTTTCATAAATCACTTCTTCTGTCGCTTCTCACGATCAGTGATAATGGGGTACCGAGCAACGCCGACAAAGATAACAAAACTAGTGTTGCCATAGCCTTTGGCATAGCCAATAGGCTAAAGGCTGAAACAGGCGTGCGAACAGCGGCCCAGACTTCAGGCAATAAGTTTGAAGAGCTGGTGGCTGATTTTGTACGGGGGACTTTCCTCAGGCTGCATCTTTTACGGCCAGGAAAATGGGAAGTGCGGCAGGTTGGCACGAGAAACCGGGCCGAAATTTCACGGTACGCCCAATATGCCCACCTAATTGCTTTGCAAGAAGCCGCCTCAATCAACCCGGCTCTGGCTGCTTCACTCGGTAACGATTACACCATCACTCCAGATGTCATTGTTACCCGCAATCTGGAAGACGATGCGTCAATTAATGCGCAGGAATTTCTAGTGGACGGTGCTGCCGCCCGGCGCGCTGATCTGCGGGCAGGTGATGGGAAAAGCCCGCTTTTACATGCGAGCATCAGCACGAAATGGACACTGCGCAGCGATCGGGCGCAAAACGCACGTTCGGAGGCCCTAAATCTTATCCGCAACCGCAAAGGCCGGCAGCCTCACATTATGGTCGTGACAGGCGAACCAACGCCGAGCCGTCTTGCCTCTCTTGCCCTCGGTACCGGCGACATAGACTGCGTTTATCATTTCGCTCTTGATGAATTGGCCGCCTCGATCAATGACCTTGGCAATAGCGAAGCACAAGACATGCTCGAAATCATGGTTGAAGGCAAACGCCTTAAGGATATTTCCGATTTGCCGCTGGATCTGGCTGTTTGAGTCCTGTGCATGGGTATGAGCCGCAGCGATAATATGCGGGCCATCCGCAGCACCGGATCAAAACCGGAGATGGCTGTGCGGCGCCTCGTGCACGGGATGGGATATCGCTACCGCCTGCACGCAAAGCAGCTTCCCGGCAAGCCCGATCTGGTATTTGCGTCCCGGCGCAAAGTAATTTTTGTGCACGGCTGTTTCTGGCATCAGCATCCGAAAGCCGGATGCCGTGACGCCAGACCGCCCAAATCCAATCTTGATTACTGGCAGCCTAAACTAGAGCGATTCATTGTTTATCCGAATCGGAAGGGGATTCCCAAATCGTTTGATTTGTGATTCAAGATGCCTGCTGGGGACAGGAGGCCAGCAGGCATGACACGACCCTATTCCAATGATCTTCGGG
>JBMOMX010000038.1:0-75923 GCA_049323435.1 Pseudomonadota bacterium | reverse complement strand
TGCGAATGGAAATGGGGTCAGACTCGATTAAATGATCAAATAGAACGCAAAATAATCGAGTCTGACCCCATTTCCGTTACGTTACCCCATTTCCGTTACGTTAATCGAGTCTGACCCCATTTCCGACCCCATTTCCGTTCCTAACCCCATTTCCGTTTGGTCCCAGTTCGGATCAGACCCCCTCCCAACCTCCCCCTTTCAGGGGGAGGAGCCCACTACCTTGTAGCATAACAAAACAGACCGCCTGGGTGTTCCCTCCCCTTGCAAAGGGGAGGGTTAGGGAGGGGATCAAGAGGCAAAGAGATGGAATCAACGGGAATGGGGTCAGACTCGATTAAATGGTTTCCACAGACCCCATTTCCACATTGACATGGACCCCATTTCCACATGACCCCATTTCCACAGGGTCAGGTCTTGACATGACAATTTTTTAAACACCTACTTGGATTATTCGAAACTGTTGTGTCAAGACCTGCCCCCTATTCTGTAATACGGCTCCGACATTGTGATGATTTTTGATAACTTGCAATTTTTGACAAGTGGCTAATGCGCTTATGGTCGCTACATCCCTCATTTTTGGATGCCAAGGGTTTGGTTGCCTTGTGGCGTGAGGCATTGCTCGCACAGCATGTGCTGCACGGCAAAACCAAAGGTTATCGGCATCATCCGCAATTACAGCGGTTTCATAAGTGTAAATATCCGAAGGCGGCAATCGCTACATATCTTGCAGACGTTCAGAAAGAAGCCGCCCGCAGAGGATATAATTTCAACAAAGAAAAAATTCTCGAAAAACCCAAGCGCATCAAAATTACCGTTACCGAAGGACAGGTTGCATATGAGCTACAGCACCTCAAAAACAAACTCAAGCTGCGCGACCCGAAGCAATTGCACGCGATAGAAAAACTGTCACTGCAATTACACCCGCTGTTTACATTAACGCGCGGAGATGTTGAGCCATGGGAACGCATATGAGCCGAGGATATTGTAAAGGGGACGCTACCCTTTAACCCTAATTCTTCGCCTGATCCACCAGCCGCGATTTCGCAATCCAGGGCATCATGGCGCGCAGCTTGCCGCCCACATCCTCGATGCCGTGCTGGTTCATGCGGGCGCGCATCGCCTTGAAATTGGTCTGGTTGACCTTGTTTTCCAGCATCCATTCGCGGGTGAATTTGCCCGTCTGGATATCGTTCAGCACCGCCTTTAATTCCTTGCGGGTTTCGTCCGTCACCAGGCGCGGGCCGGTGACATATTCGCCATATTCGGCGGTGTTGGAGATCGAATAATTCATGTTGGCGATGCCGCCTTCGTAAATCAGATCGACGATCAGCTTGACCTCATGCACACATTCGAAATAGGCCATTTCCGGCGCATAGCCGGCCTCGACCAGCGTATCGAAGCCCGCCTTCATCAGTTCGACCAGGCCGCCGCACAGCACGGTCTGTTCGCCGAACAGATCGGTTTCGCATTCTTCGCGGAAGCTGGTCTCGATAATGCCCGCGCGGCCGCCGCCAATGGCGGAAGCATAAGACAGACCGATATCATGGGCGTTGCCGCTGGCGTCCTGGGCCACCGCGATCAGGCACGGCACGCCCGCGCCGCGCAGATATTCCGAACGCACCGTGTGGCCCGGCCCCTTGGGCGCAATCATGAAAATATCGAGATCCGCGCGCGGTTCAATCAGATTGAAATGAATGTTCAGCCCATGCGCAAAGGCCAGCGCCGCGCCCTGTTTCATATTGGCTTTCAGGCTTTCTTCGTAAATGCCGGCCTGTAATTCATCGGGCGTCACCATCATCATCACATCGGCCCATTTGGCGGCGTCTGCGGGCGTCATGACCTTAAGCCCATTGGCCTCGGCCTTGGCGATGCCCTTGGAGCCGGGGCGCAACGCCACCGCCAGTTCCTTAACGCCGCTGTCTTTGAGATTGAGCGCATGGGCGTGGCCCTGGCTGCCATAGCCAATGATGCAAACTTTTTTGGCCTTGATCATATTTACGTCGGCGTCGCGGTCATAATATACGCGCATGGGTCTGGTTCCGTTCAGTCAGAGGTTGGATAAGGGATTATAGCGCCTCGGTGCCGCGAGAGATAGCGGCAACACCCGTGCGCGAAACATCAATCAGGCCCAAGGGCCGCATCAATTCAATATAGGCGTTGATCTTGCCCGGCGACCCGGTCAGTTCGAACACAAAGCTGTTCAGCGTGGTGTCCACCACACGGGCGCGGAAACTGCCGGCGATTTGCAACGCCTCAATGCGTTTGTCGCCTGCGCCCTTGACCTTTATCAGGGCCAGTTCGCGTTCCAGCGGTTCGGTTTCCACGGTCAGATCAACCACCCGGTGCACCGGCACAAGCCGGTCGAGATGCGCCTTGATCTGTTCGATCACCTGCGCCGTGCCCGATGTGACAATGGTGATGCGTGATGTATGTTCCTGCGCATCCACCTCGGCCACAGTCAGGCTTTCAATATTATAGCCGCGCGCGGAAAACAGGCCAATGACACGCGCCAGAACGCCCGCTTCATTGTCCACCAGCACCGCTATAGTATGGGTACGGATGATTTCGGTTTGCGGGATAGCGGGATCATAGGACATGTTACACCAGCGCCTTTCCGGCGGCCGACACCGTCTGTCCGCCCAGATCCCCCAGGATCATATTGTTATGCGCCTCGCCAGACGGAATCATCGGGAAGCAATTTTCGGTTTTATCGACGCGGCAATCAAACAGCACCGGGCGTTTGACGCTGATCATTTCCTTGATCGCATCATCCAGCTCATCGGGTCTGCTGGCGCGAATGCCCACCGCGCCATAAGCGTCGGCCAGCTTCACAAAATCCGGCAGGGATTCCGAATAGGAATGCGAATAACGCCCGCCATGCAGCAATTCCTGCCACTGGCGCACCATGCCCATATATTCATTGTTCAGAATGAATATCTTGATCGGCAGGTCATATTGTAACGCCGTGGACATTTCCTGCATGGTCATCTGCACCGACGCCTCGCCCGCTATGTCGATCACCAGACTGCCCGGATGCGCGATCTGCACCCCCACCGCGGCCGGCAGGCCATAGCCCATGGTGCCCAGCCCGCCCGAAGTCATCCAGCGGTTGGGCGCCTGAAAGCGGTAAAATTGCGCCGCCCACATCTGATGCTGGCCCACTTCGGTGGTGATATAGGTGTCACGGTCCTTGGTCAGTTCATACAGGCGCTGGATCGCATATTGCGGTTTGATCAGATCCTTTGATGGCGCATAGGCAAAGCAATCACGCGCGCGCCAGGTTTTTATCTGTTCCCACCATTGCGCCAGCGCCGCCTTGTCCGGGCGCAGCACCTTGGCTTTCCACACTTTGATCAGATCTTCCAGCACATGCGCCACATCCCCAACAATCGGCACATCGACGCGCACATTCTTGTTGATCGAGGACGGATCAATATCAATATGGATTTTTTTCGAATTGGGCGCAAAGGCGTCCAGCCTGCCCGTCACGCGGTCATCAAAACGCGCGCCGATACAGATCATCACATCGCAATCATGCATGGCATGATTGGCTTCCCAGGAACCATGCATGCCCAGCATGCCCAGCCATTGCGCATCATCGGCGGGATAGGCGCCCAGACCCATCAAGGTCGATGTAATCGGAAAACCCGTGCTGCGCACAAATTCGCGCAATAATTGCGACGCCACCGGGCCGGAATTGATCACGCCGCCGCCTGTGTAGAATAGCGGCTTTTTCGCCGATGCAATCAGTTCGGCAGCTTCCTTGATACGTTCGATATCGCCCTTGACGCGCGGCTTGTAACTGCGATGCGCCACATTGACCGGGCCGGTATAATTGCCCAGCGCAAACTGCACATCCTTGGGGATATCCACCAGCACTGGACCCGGGCGGCCTTTGGTGGCGACATAGAATGCCTCGTGAAGCACGCGCGCCAGATCATTCACATCCTTGACCAGATAATTATGCTTGGTGCAGGAACGGGTGATGCCCACTGTGTCGGCCTCCTGAAAGGCGTCGCTGCCGATCAGTTTCGTGGGCACCTGGCCGGTCAGCACTACCAGCGGAATCGAATCCATCAGCGCATCAGTCAGGCCGGTCACCGCATTGGTCGCGCCGGGACCGGAAGTGACCAGCACCACGCCGGGTTTGCCGGTGGAACGGGCATAGCCTTCGGCGGCGTGCGTCGCACCCTGTTCATGGCGCACCAGAATATGTTTGATGCGGTTTTCCTGACGGAAAATTTCATCGTAAATCGGCAATACCGCACCGCCGGGATAGCCAAAGATGACCTCCACGCCCTGATCCTGCAGTGCCTTCAGGACGATTTCCGCCCCGGTCATTTTTTCGCCGTTCATTTTGTCCGTCCAAATTCCCAGCCTGTCACCCCGGATTTATTCCGGGGTCCAGCGCCACAAACAAAGGCCTGTATATTTTACCCTGGCCCCCGCAACAAGTGCGGGGCAACATAAAGTGGATCGCCTGTGGAAAAGACAAAAAACTCAATAAAACTATAAGCTTAATACCTTCACCCTAGCTATGAGCGGCGCACAATAACGATTTGCCTTTAATCGGTCAAGCCTGATTTTATAATTAATGAAAAGATTTCCTGAAAAAGTCTTTCCGAATCTTGCGTATCTGCCTTTTCCCACGCAATCATCTGATTTCTGATCCAGGTGAGCTGGCGCTTGGCATAGTTCCTTGTGGCGGTTTTGGCCTGTTGCAGGGCTTCATCCGGTTCCAGCACCCCATAAAGCAGGCCACGTAATGGCGCCAACCCGACCGCACGGAACAGCGGCAGGTTCGTATCCAGCTTTTTCGCCTGCGCCATTTCTTCAAACGCCGCCACCTCGCGCAGCACACCGGCCAGCAGCATAGAATCAAGGCGTTCATCGCATCTGGCATACAGTTCGGATCGTTCCGGTAACAGCGCGACATGCAGCACCGGCCCGGAAAATAATGGCGGGGCTGGCTTTTCCTGCCACTCGGCCAGCGAAATCCCGGTGCTTTGCAGCACTTCCCAGGCGCGCAGCAGGCGCTGCGGATCGCTGTCACGCAGCCGCGCCGCCATTTGCGCATCCACCGCAGCCAGTTTGGCGTGAAAGGCCTCCGGCCCGATTTCCGCCATTTCCCGCCGCGCGGAGGCCCGAATATCGGGATCAATCTCCGGGATCGGGGCAATGCCTTCGGTCAAAGCACGAAAATACAGGCCCGTGCCGCCCACCAATATCGGCAATTGCCCCAGCGCACAGATTTCAGTGATGCTGGCAGCCGCCAATTGCGCCCACTCCCCCGCCGAGCAGGGTTCATCCACGGCGCGAAAGCCATACAGATGATGCGGCGCGCGGGCCTGATCCACGATACCAGGCCGCGCGGTCAGGATTGGCAATTCACGATAGACCTGCATGCTGTCAGCATTCACAATGGCTGCGCCGCCGCGGCTGGCCAGCGCCTCGGCCAGCCGTAACGCCAGAGCGGACTTGCCGCTGGCGGTCGGCCCTGCAATAAGAAGTGCGCGTTGTGTGATCATTTTCAAACCTGAAGTTTCGAACCCATGCACAATATCATCACCCTGATCTGCAATCCGGCAAATGTTGTGCTGGACACCTCTATCATTGCAGATCTCTCGGAGGTACTGCAAAAGGCGGGCGGGCTTCTCTCGCACCCGGACTGGCTGGATGGCCCGATCGCCGCCGAACTGGAATGCGCCGGACTGGAACCCGACGAGATCGAGGACCGGCTGCGTGATGCGCTGTCGGGGGAACCGGTCGATATCGTGGTGCACCGCGCAGGCGAACAGCGGCGGCGCAAACTGCTGATCGCAGATATGGACAGCACCATTATCACGGTGGAATGCCTGGACGAGCTGGCGGATTTTGCCGGCAAGAAGGCGGAAGTATCGGCCATAACCGAACGCGCCATGCGCGGCGAACTGGTGTTCGAAGATGCGTTGCGCGAACGCATCGCCATTCTGGCCGGCCTGCCGGAAAGCGCGCTGCGGGCAACGTATGAAGAGCGTGTGCGGCTGATGCCCGGCGCGCGCACTTTGGTGCGCACCATGGCGGCAAATGGCGCACAGACCCTTCTGGTGTCAGGCGGCTTTACTTTTTTTACCGAACGTGTGGCGGCCGATGCGGGCTTTCATGCACAGCGCGCCAACCGCCTGATTTTTGAAAATGGCCGGCTGAAGGGCGTGGCCGATCCGATTCTGGGGCGCGAGGCGAAATTACAGGCGCTGATCGAAACATGCGCCGCACACGGAATATATGACCATCAGGCCCTGGCCATCGGCGATGGGGCCAATGATCTGGCGATGATCCAGGCCGCGGGCATGGGCGTGGCGTTTCACGCCAAGCCTGTCGTGGCGCAAGCCGCCCGCGCCCGCATCGACCATGGCGACCTGACCGCGCTGTTATATCTGCAAGGCTATCGCGGCAGCGATTTTGTAAAGGATTGAACAGGTTCTGATGCGCACGGCGTTCATCCCCGCACAATTGCGCGACCCGGATATGGCGCAGTCGGAAAAGATTCTGCGCGCCTGTGTGCATTGCGGGTTTTGCAACGCCAGCTGCCCGACCTATCTGCAAACCGGCGATGAAAATGACGGGCCGCGCGGGCGGATTTATTTGATGCGTGAAATGCTGCAAAGCGCTAGCGCCCCCGATGCGCGTACAGTGGCGCATATTGACAGTTGCCTGTCTTGTCTGGGCTGCGCCACCACCTGCCCTTCCGGTGTGGATTATATGCGCCTGGTGGATCACGCCCGCACGCATATTGAAACACACTACCGGCGGCCGTTTTTTGATCGCGCGTTGCGCGGCTTGCTGGGATTTGTGCTGCCGCATCCGGCGCGTTTTGCATTCGCCCTGCGGCTGGGGAGATTGGCTGCGCCGTTTGCGCCATTACTGCCCGGACGGCTGGCGCGCATGGCGGCGATGGCCAAACAGCTTCCGGCCGTGGCGCAGCCCCCTGCAAACCCGCACACCCAATCCCCACCCATCGACCGGACGGGTGCAACAAAAAAGCTGCGTGTTATAATGCTGAATGGCTGCGTGCAGCCGGTGCTGGCGCCGCAAATCAATAGTGCAACGATCCGGCTGCTGACGCGCCTTGGGGTGGAAGTCATTGTGCCGGAAAAAGCGGGCTGCTGCGGCGCATTGAGCCATCATCTGGGGCAGAGCGATGCCGGCGCACATTTCGCCCGCGCCAATATAAATGCCTGGATGGCATATGCGAACACTGGCGGGCTGGACGCCATTGTAATGACCGCATCGGGCTGCGGCACGCAGGTAAAGGAATATGGCCATCTGCTGCGCAATGATGCGCAGTATGCGGATCATGCCGCACATATTTCCGCCATCACCAAAGACATCAGTGAATTTCTGTTTGATCTTGATTTGCCGGAACCCGCGCACAAACGGCCCCTTCGCGTCGCCTATCACGCCGCCTGTTCGCTGCAACATGGCCAGAAAATCAGCGGCAAGGCTGAAAGCCTGCTGCGCCGCGCGGGCTTTGACGTGCTGATCCCGCGTGATGCGCATCTATGTTGCGGGGCTGCGGGTAGTTACACTTTGTTGCAGCCGGAAATGAGTGCGCGTTTGGCCGCGTCGAAAGCGGAAAATCTTCTGGCCTTGCAGCCCGAAATCATCGCCACCGGCAATATTGGCTGTCAGATACAGATCGCAGGCGTAACGCAAACCCCCGTCCTGCATTGGCTGCAACTGCTCGACATAATGTTTGAGGATCACCCGCCTATCGCAAATGCACCTTGATTCAGCAACCCGTTAGTGTATATTTATACACATGAAAAGTGCTGGCATTATCGCGGCCCTGACACGGGGCGGATGGGTTGAGGTGGGCCGCGTTGGTTCTCATGTGCAATTCAAGCACCCCATGAAACCTGGCCGGATGACAGTTCCGCACCCAAAGCGCGATATCCCAATTGGCACGCTGCGCTCCATCGAAAAGCAAAGCGGCCTGAAACTGAGGTAAACCACATGGCTTCCTATATCGCCATTATCCACAAGGACTCTAACAGCGACTATGGCGTTTCATTTCCTGATTTTCCGGGTTGTGTAACCGCTGGCCGCACGCTGGACGAAGCCCGCGCAATGGCCGCCGAGGCGCTATCGCTGCATATTCAAGGCATGAACGAAGACGGCGCAGCATTGCCGGCGTCTTCTACATTAGACGAGGTTGCCAGACATCCTGACTTTACGGACGGTGTGGCCGTACTGGTCGATGCACCGAAACAAGCGCAAACCCTGCGGGTCAATATCACCATTAGCTCCGAAGATCTTGCCACCATTGATACCTATGCATCCCAGCACGGCATGACACGCTCGGGCTTTCTGGTTCAATCCGCGATAAAGGCGGCGCGCTGATCCACAGCCTGCAACACGCGTCCTTGATATGCGCGTGCAGGACACATTTATAGCCAGCTCAGCAGCAGCGCCGAAATTGCGGCGGCGGCAACCCACCAGCCGGCATTGGGCAGGCTGGCGGGGCGCGGCGGGGCTTCCGGGCGCGCATCGTCATAAAACCGGCTGACTGCGCGTTCGGCGCGTTCGATCAGATGCGGCAGATTGGGCAGCGCGCGGGCCAGTGCGGCGGCCCCTTCGGCGGCCTCAATCAGGCGGGCTTCCGGACCCAGATGATCAGCGACCCATTGCGCGATGACGGGTTCCGACACTTCCCAGAAATCCACATCCGGATTCAACCCGCGCGCCACGCCTTCCACAACAACCATGGTTTTTTGCAGCAGCAGCAATTGCGGCTGGGTATGCATGTCAAAAGTTTCTGTTACCCTGAACAGCTGCGCCAGCAGGCGGCTCATGGAAATCTCCGAGGCGCGCAGGCCAAAGACCGGCTCGCCCACCGAACGCAGCGCCTGGGCAAAGGCGTCCACCGATTTATCGCGCGTAACAAAGCCCGCCTCAAAATGCAGCTCGGCCACCCGGCGGTAATCACGGCGCACAAAGCCATACAGAATTTCCGCCAGATAACGGCGGCCGCGCGGATCAAGGCGCCCCATGATACCGAAATCCACGGCGATGATGCCGCCGCCCTGGCCGACAAACAGATTGCCCTGATGCATGTCCGCGTGAAAAAATCCATCGCGCATGGCCTGTTTCAGGAACAAAGTGATCACGCGCGCCGCCAATAGTTTCAGATCATGGCCCGCCGCAAGCAGCGCCGCAGTATCGCCTATCGAAATTCCCTGCACCCATTCCAGCGTCAGCACACGGCGTCCCGTGCGCCGCCAGTCAATGGCAGGCACGCGAAATTCACCCGCCGCAATCTCCGCCGCCATATTCTCGGCAAGTTCCGATGCCGCCGCCGCCTCGTAGCGCAGATCCATCTCAAGCGCGACGCTTTCGGCCAGAATGCGCACCACTTCCGTAAGGCGCAGACGATGCAGCCCGGGCTGCGCGCGCTCGATTAATTGCGCCGCCCATAAAAAACTGTCCAGATCGCGGGTAAAGGCTTCTTCCACGCCAGGACGCAGAATTTTTACCGCCACCTGTTTGACGGCCGGGCTATCGTCCGTATCCGTCCTTTCTGCAACCATTGCCTGATGCACCTGGGCGATGGAGGCCGCCGCAATGGCCGGGCCAAGCGAAATGAAATGATCGCTCAGCGCGCCCCCCAGCTCCTCGGTTATGGAGGCTTCCGCCAGCGCCTGCGGGAAAGCGGCCAGCCGGTCCTGCAGCCGCATCAGATCGGCGGCCAGCCGGTCGCCAATCACATCCGGGCGTGTCGCCAGCATCTGCCCCAGCTTGATATAGCTTGGCCCCAGATCCTGTAACGCCTCGGCCAGTCTTTCGCCGGGACGCCTGGTGTCTGCGGCAGCGGCGCGCGCCTCCCATGGCAGGCGCAACCGGGCAAGCCAGCGCGCCATACGCAGCGTCAGCGGCGGTGCGGGCAGATCCGTAAATGGAAACAGCGCATCATGCCGCGCCAGCACCCGTGCGGCGCGGATCAGGCGAACACTATTGTCAAAGGCTGCGAAGGGATCAATCATTGCCGCGTTTAAATCCGCCAGCCGGAATGAATGGCCGCAATACCGCCCGTCAGATTACGGTAGCTCACCTGCGAAAATCCCGCATCCGCGATCATGCCGGCAAATTTCCGCTGATCGGGAAATTGCCGGATGCTTTCCGCAAGATATTGATAGGCCTCCCTGTTGGCGCCAATAACTTCGCCCAGCAGCGGCATCAGTTTGAAGGAATACAGATCATATAATATGTCCAGACCCGGCATCTCGACGGCTGAAAATTCCAGGCACAAAAACCGCCCGCCCGGCTTCAGCACCCGGTACGCCTCGCGCAATGCAATGTCGATATGCGTGACATTGCGAATGCCAAAGGCAATCATATAGGCGTCAAACGACCGGTCCAGACAGGGCAGGTTTTGCGCATCGCCCGCCAGCCAGTGAATGGGCGCATCAGGGGCGCGTTTGCGCCCCTGCGTCAGCATACTGAAATTAATATCGCACACAGTGATTTCAGCCTGTGCCTTTACGCGCGCCAGCACCCGGCTGGCAATGTCGCCCGTGCCGCCGGCCACATCAATCATCTTCAAACCGGGGCGCGGACGCAGCCAATCCACCATGGCCGCCTTCCACAGCCGGTGCATACCACCGGACAGCACATCGTTCATCAGATCATAACGCGACGCAACAGCATCAAACACACCGCCCACCAGGCGCTGCTTGTCGTCCACGGGAACTTCTTTAAAACCAAAATATGTTGTCGATGTCATGACTGGACCATAACGCAATATCACACTAGATTGAACCGTTCAGTTCAGCATGCGCCTGTTAACACCTTCAGGGAGAATTTCATGTCCGTTTCCACTGCCAACCAGACCCCCGGCCAGACTCCCGGCCAGACCTATGACGCGGTCATTATCGGCGCCGGCGTTACCGGCCTATATCAGCTTTACCGCTTGCGCGAACTGGGCCTGTCGGTTCGTGTGATCGAGGCGGCTGGCGGTGTGGGCGGCACCTGGTACTGGAACCGATATCCGGGCTGCCGGTTTGACTCCGAAAGTGAATCCTACAGCTATTCCTTTTCCAAGGAACTGCTTCAGGAATGGAACTGGACCGAGCATTATTCGCCGCAACCGGAAACCCTGCGCTATCTTAATCATGTTGCCGACAAATTTGATCTGCGCAAGGACATTCAGTTCAACACAAGGGTCAGCAAGGCTACATTTGACTCCGCCGCCAATTGCTGGGAGGTAGAGGCCGAAACTGGCGCACGCGCGCGCGCGCGTTATCTGATCACGGCGCTGGGGCCGCTATCCGCGCCGATAATGCCCAATATTCCAGGCATGGATGATTTTAAAGGAACCGCGTTCCACACCTTTAACTGGCCCGCAGACCCGAATGGATGGGGCGGCAAGGATGTGGGCTATGCGGGCAAGCGCGTGGGCATTATCGGCACCGGCGCGACAGGGGTGCAGGTAATTCAGGAAGTCGCCAAGACAGCGGGGCCGCTGACAGTGTTTCAGCGCCGTCCCAATTGGTGCTCGCCCCTGGGCAACAGCCCGATCACGCCGGAAGAGCAGGCAAAAATCAAGGCGTCCTATCCGGCAATTTTTGAAAAATGCAAAACTTCTTTCGCCAGCATGGTGCATGATTCCGACCCGCGCTCGGCGCTGGAAGTGTCCGCCGAAGAACGCGAGGCGCTGTTTGAAAAACTGTATCCGGGGCCGGGTTTCAGCCTGTGGCTGGGCGCTTTTGCTGATATTTTGACGAATAAAAAGGCCAATGATCTGATTTCTGATTTCGTCGCGCGCAAAATCCGCCAGCGGGTGAAAGACCCGAAGATTGCCGAAAAACTCATTCCCAAAGATCATGGTTTTGGCACCCGCCGGGTGCCATTGGAAACCGGATATTACGAAGTCTACAATCAGCCCAATGTGGAACTGGTGGATATCAGTGAAACTCCCATTACCCGCATTACACCAGGCGGCGTCAAAACCAGTGACCGGGAATATGAGCTGGACATGCTCATCTACGCCACAGGCTTTGATGCGGTCACGGGCGGCATTACCCGCATCGATATTACCGGCGAGAACGGTGTGAAGCTGAAAGACAAATGGGCCAATGGGCCGCGCAGCTATCTGGGCCTGCAAATCGCGGGGTTCCCAAACCTGTTTACCCTTGTCGGCCCGCAGGGCAATTCGGCGCTGTGCAATATTCCGCGCTGCGCTGAACTGAATGTGGAATGGGTCAGCGAACTGATCAGACATATGCGCGACAGGCAGCTGGCGCGCTGCCAGCCCAGAAAGGCCGCTGAAGATGCCTGGGTCGATCAGGTAGCCGAAATTGCGGACACTACCTTGCTGGCCAAAACCGATAGCTGGTACACCGGTTCTAACGTACCCGGCAAAAAACGCACCTTCCTGATCTGGGCGGGCGGCAACCCGGCCTATCGCGAAATATTGGCCGATGCCGCCGCGAAAGGCTATGCAGGACTGGAGCTCAGCTAGACCGGGTGATTTAGCGCTTTTCATCCTAGCGGAACGAAATATGCCTCGAATTTTTCCGCAGTATAGCGCCTTTAACACCGTCCGGTTGCTTGCAGCAGCTTTGCTGTTGCTGCTGCCGGCATACGCGCCCGCGGGCGCGCAGGAAATGCTGATTGCACCGGATGCAGCGTCACAAATGCCCCCCGCCCCGTGGCGGCTGGTGCGCTTTGATGAGAAAATTCCGGCTACGCGATATCAGATGCGTATCTGGGATGGGCATAGCGCCATTGAGGCGCTGGCGGATAACAGCATGGCGTTGCTGGCGCGGCCGGTTGCGATTGATCTTGCCGCCACGCCGATATTGTGCTGGCACTGGCGGGTTGACGCGCCGCTGCACAAAGCGGACATGGCCACGAAGGCGGGGGATGACTATGCCGCACGGGTTTATCTGAGCTTCAAACTGGCGTCAGCGGATTTATCACTTGGCACCCGCATGAAACTGAGACTGGGCCGTGCAATCTATGGCGCGGATATGCCCGATGCGGCGCTGAATTATGTCTGGGATAACCGCTATCCGGTGGAGTCTTCGCGCTGGAACGCCTATACAGACCGCGCGCGGATGATTGTGCTGCAAACCGGAGCGGAAAATGCCGGTAAATGGGTGACCGAGCGGCGCGATGTTCTGGCGGATTTTACCGCAGCCTTTGGTCTCACGCAGCCCCGGCTTAGCGCATTAGCCGTTGCCGCCGACACCGATAATACCGGCGAAAAGGCACATGCCGGTTTTGCAGGTTTTCACTTTGTACCGCGCGGACAGGCCTGCGCTTTCCCGGGCGGGCAGGCGGCAACAGCAAAGCCTGTTCCATCAACGGGTAATATACGCTAAAAGACGCCACGCAATACAGCCGACATACGCTTGGATTTTTGCACCGGAACTTTGCCCATGTGGCGTTTTGCCAATCCTGCTATCTTTTTTGACCTGGCCACGAAGGCTTCGCCCTGGGCGGCAGGGCTTAGCCTGATGCTGATCGGGCTTGGGGCCTATCTGGGGCTGTTTGCCGCACCGCCCGATTATATTCAGGGCGAAACCGTGCGGATCATGTATGTGCATGTCCCGGCCGCCTGGATGGCAATGTTCTGTTATGGCATGATGGCAATTGCAAGCGGCGGCGGGCTGATCTGGAATCATCCGCTGGCCTTTGTGGCCGCAAAAGCCACCGCACCCATCGGCATGGTGTTCACCGGCATTGCACTGGCCACAGGTTCGATCTGGGGCAAACCGATGTGGGGCACCTGGTGGGCATGGGACGCGCGCATGACCTCGGTGCTGATTCTGTTATTTTTATATCTGGGCTATATGGCATTGTGGAATGCGATTGAAGAACCGGTGCGCGCCGCCAAGGCCACAGCGATACTGGCGCTTACCGGGGCAGTGAACCTGCCGGTGATTAAATTTTCCGTCGATTGGTGGAACACGCTGCATCAGCCGGCCAGCCTGATGCGCGCCGATGCGCCCGCGATCCATTCCACCATGCTGATACCCTTGCTGCTGATGGCGCTGGGCTTCACGGCATTTTATATCTGGATCCTGCTGCTGCGCATGCGTGGCGAAATATTGGCGCGCAAGGTGCGCAGCCTGCGCCAGGCGCGCGCGCAGGCCGGGGCGCACTAGCATGGCAGAATATATGGCGATGGACGGCTATGCGGCCTATATCTGGTCTGCCTGGACGATTGCGGGGCTGCTGCTGCTGGCCATATGGGCCGCCAGCGCGCGCGAGTTGCGCCACCAGGCGTCCCTGCTTGCCCGGCAGGAGGCCGCACCACCCGATGATGCGCAAGTGACACATAAATTATGACGCTAAAGCCATGACCCGGAAACAAAGGCGGCTTTATGCAGTTTTAGGCGCGATGCTCCTGCTGGGCAGCGCGGTGGGGCTGGTATTGTATGCGGTGCGCGACACGCTGGTTTATTTCTACAGCCCGTCCGAGGTCGCACAAAAAAACCTGCCGCCCGGGCGGAATATGCGTATTGGCGGCCTGGTCGAGGAAGGCTCTGTGGTGCGCCATACAGATGGAACCCTTATCGAGTTTGCAGTGACCGATCTTCAGACGCGGCTGCCGGTGCGCTATACCGGATTACTGCCGGATTTGTTCCGTGAAGGCAAAGGCGTGGTGGCGGAGGGCATGATGAATACAGAGGGCGTCTTTATCGCCAGCACGGTTCTGGCCAAGCATGATGAAAATTACATGCCGCCGGAAGTTGCCGATGCCCTGAAGAAATCCGGCCGCTGGCAGGAAGGCGGCGCACCGGCTGCCGCAACCGGGCAAAAACCATGATTATTGAACTGGGACATTTTGCGCTGGTGCTGGCCTTTGTGCTGGCGCTTGCACAGGCCAGCCTGCCGCTGATCGGTGCGGCGCGCGGCAGCGCAGCACTGATGGCAGTGGCGCGTCCGGCGGCTATGGGTCAGCTTGTATTTCTGCTGCTGGCCTTTGCGGCGCTGATGAATGGATTTGTCACCTCGGATTTTTCGGTGCAGGTAGTCGCGGCCAATTCCCATTCCGCCAAACCGATGCTGTATAAAATTGCCGGCCTGTGGGGCAATCATGAAGGCAGCCTGCTATTATGGGTGCTGATCCTGGCCCTGTTTGGCGCGGCAGTGGCGGGGGTTGGCAATAATCTGCCCGCATCATTACGCGCGCGCGTGCTGAGCGTTCAGGCCATGATCGCCTGTGGTTTTTTGTCCTTCATGCTAGCGACATCCAATCCCTTTACCCGGCTGATACCGCCGCCCCTGGATGGCAATGGGCTAAACCCGCTATTGCAGGATCCAGGCCTGGCCTTTCACCCGCCGTTTCTGTATCTGGGCTATGTCGGCTTTTCGATGGCGTTTTCATTCGCGGTCGCGGCGCTGATCGAGGGCCGGGTTGATCCGGCCTGGGCGCGCTGGGTACGGCCCTGGACCCTGGCGGCATGGTGTTTTCTGACCATCGGCATCGCCATGGGTTCCTGGTGGGCCTATTACGAACTGGGCTGGGGCGGCTGGTGGTTCTGGGATCCGGTTGAGAATGCCTCCTTCATGCCGTGGCTGGCGGGCACGGCCTTGCTGCATTCAGCGATTGTCGTGGAAAAACGCGACATGCTTAAATCCTGGACCATTCTGCTGGCGATCATCACCTTTTCGCTCAGCCTGCTTGGGACATTCATCGTGCGTTCCGGCGTGCTGAGTTCGGTCCATGCCTTCGCCACCGATCCGGCGCGGGGCGTTTTCATTCTGGGCTTTCTGGTGCTGGTGATCGGCGGTTCGCTGGGCCTGTATGCGTATCGCGCGCCGGTGCTGAAAGGCGGCGGTATTTTTGCGCCCATCAGCCGCGAGGCGGCGCTGGTGCTGAACAATTGGCTGCTGGCGACCGCCTGTGCGACGGTGCTGCTGGGCACACTCTATCCGCTTTTGATGGATGCCCTGAGCGGCGGGGTGGACAAGGTTACCGTGGGCGCGCCCTATTATAATGCGACCTTCACCCCGCTGATGGTGCCGCTGTTGATTTTGATGGCGCTGGGGCCGCTGATGAGCTGGAAGCGCGGGGATTTGCCCGGTGTGCTCAGCCGGTTGCGCTTTGCCTTCGGTGTCAGTGTGCTGGGCATGCTGCTGGTCTGGTATCTGCGTGAAGAGGGGCCGGTGCTGGCAGTGTTCGGCATTGGCCTTGGCATATGGCTGATCGCCGGTGCGCTGACTGATCTGGCCGAACGTATCCGGCTGTTTCGAATCTCGCCATATGCCAGCCTTTCGCGGGCGGCGGGTTTGCCGCGCGCCGTCTGGGGCGCCACGATGGCCCATGCCGGTGTCGGCATCGTGGTGCTGGGAATTACCGCCAGTTCCGCCTGGACGGAAGAAAAGATCATTCTGATGCAGCCCGGCGATCAGGCCAGCGTGGGCGGCTATGACTATCGTTTTATTCGTGCCGAACAGGGGCCGGGGCCAAATTATACCGCCCTGCGGGGACAGTTTGAAGTCAGCCGCAATGGCCAGCCTGTGGTGACGCTTGAACCGGAATCCCGCAGCTATCCAACGCCGCCCATGGACACGACCGAGGCTGCGATCTATCCGATGCTGAGCGGCGATCTGTTTGCGGTGATCGGCAATCCGCAGGGCGACAAAGGCTGGTCGGCGCGGCTGTATTTCCGGCCGCTGCAATCCTGGATCTGGGGCGGGGCCCTGTTGATGACATTGGGCGGCGCTATTTCGCTCAGTGACCGCCGCCATCGGGTGGGCGCGCCGCGCCGCGCCGCTGCGCAAGGCCGCAGTGACGCCGGCGCTGCCATTGCGGCGGAATGAACGGCATGCAGTGGCGCAGATTCATTCCGCTGGGCGTTGCATCCTTTTTGGCGGCGGTGCTTTTCGTTGGGCTGGGGCTGGACCCGAAAATCGTGCCATCTGCGCTGATCGACAAGCCGGCGCCGCAATTTGATCTGCCCCCCCTGCCCGGCAAGGAACCCGGCCTGATCGCCGCCGATCTGGCCAAAGGCGGCGTCAGCCTGGTTAATGTCTGGGCATCCTGGTGCGGCCCCTGCCGGATTGAACATCCGCAATTAATGGAGATCGCCAAAATTCCCGGCCTCCGGATGATCGGCCTGAACTATAAGGATGATCCCGCCAGGGCGCTGGCCTTTCTACAGCAGCTTGGCGATCCGTTTGCAACAGTTGGCGCGGATCGCAGCGGCCGGGTGGCGATTGAATGGGGCGTCTATGGGGTGCCGGAAACATTTATCATTGATGGCGATGGCCGTATCGTGATGAAGCATGTGGGGCCGCTGCGCCCTGAAGATATAAAGGAAAAAATACTTCCGGCAATTGCGGCGGCCAGACCATGAAATATGCGCGCGCCATTATGTTTCTTTTTTATCTGCTGCTCGGCACCGGCCCGGCACTTGCGCCATTGGGCACTGGCCCGGCCCATTCCATGGCCGTGGATGCCGTCACCTTGCAGGACCCCGCACAGGAGGCGCGCGCGCGCGCCATCATGCACGGGCTGCGCTGTCTGGTATGCCAGAACCAGTCGATTGAAATCTCCGACGCGGAACTGGCTGCGGATTTGCGCCGCATCGTGCGCGAAAGGGTGGCAGCAGGCGATAGCGATGACCAGGTGCGCGCGCATCTGGTGGCCCGCTATGGCGATTGGGTGCTGATGCGGCCGCCGTTCAAACTATCGACCCTGGCCCTGTGGGCGGGGCCGCCAGTGCTGCTGCTTGTTGGCGGCATAACATTGTGGCTTGGGCTGCGCCGCAAAAATATGCAGGCGCCGCCCCCGCTTTCTGAAGCCGAAGCGGCGCAATTGCGGAAACTTACTGCCGCTGATTAATACTTGTTAAAGCTTGCCGCGTTATATCTGGCAGCGGCAAGAAAAATAAACGGCAGAGCCAGATGGTTAATATTCATCCTTCAAGTCAGATCGGCGCGCAGGCCTATGCCGCGCAGCTGCGCCGTCAATATAGCGAGGAAGAAACCGCCCGCGCATTCAACCGTGACACGCGCGGGGCAAACCGGTCCGCCAGGCAGGAGAAAAGCGCCGCATCCGTGACGGAACGCACTAGCAATGCGGGCCGCACGCCCTTTGCGCCAGCGGGCGAAGCCAGAAGCGCCGGCGCAAAGGCCGCGCAACCACCTGTTCCCGGCAATCCGACCCGCGGCGAAATCACCCCACAACCCAATCCCCCGGCGCGCCCGCTATATTCAAGCACAAACCGGGAAGCGCCCAATCCGAATGCGCAACTCCGCAACATCCGCCCGGGAACGCATCTGGACATCACTATTTAAAATGCATAACGCGCAGCGCTAAACGCGCGGCGCACGCAATTAGTCTGTAATGAAACTATTTGCGCCTTTTAGCTGCGGCTTTTACCGGGGCGGGCGCATCATCCATGCGGCCCCCGATCAGGCGCAGGCATTCCAGAAAGACCGTCCGTTTGCCGACCGGAACAGGCGCGATGATGCGTTTTTCGGCATTGCGCACTTTTGCGGATGTGGCCGCCAATTGCCGCTTGCCCGCCGTCGTCAGGGTCACTGCATTGGCGCGCTGATCGCCTTCGGTGCGTTCGCGGTCCAGAAGGCCGCTGGCAATCATGCGTGCGATCATATCCGCAAGGGTACTGCGGTCAATGCCGGTAGCCGCCACCAGATCGGTTTGCGTCTGCCCTTCATAGGCGGCAACCGCAGTCAACACCACATATTGGCGCGGTGTAAGGCCGCTATGCCCGACTTCCTGTGTATAAACATTGGCCGCCCGCTGTTCGGCCCGGCGCAGCAGATGCCCCGGCGAATCCGTCAGAACGGCCTTAATAACCGGTTTTCTGACCGCCTTCCCCGCAATTGCGCGAGGTGCTGTTTTTTTTGATTTTTCCGGTTTGGCCATATTAATCCTCAGCCCCCTGATCAAGTTTTATCCACAGATTTCCGCATGCATATACGCATCGGCTAGCCTAAAGATTTATTCCGCAATATACCATAATTTTGTTGTCTGCTTTTATGTAATCGAAATACGCTGCACGGAATAAACTTTTTGGAACTGTTGCTCATGCGCACTCCCAAGCCAGAAAACCCGATCGCAACCGGCCCGGATTTTTCGCACAAAAAACCCGAGGGCGACGATAAAGAGCGGCTGGTTTGCAATGGCTGCGGTTTCGTCAATTATGTGAACCCGAAAATCGTTGTCGGCGCCGTTACCGAATGGGAGGGAAAAATTCTCATGTGCCGCCGCGCAATTGAACCGCGCAAGGGTTATTGGACTTTGCCTGCCGGTTTCATGGAAGAAGGCGAAACAACAGAACAGGGCGCGATGCGCGAAGCCCGCGAAGAGGCAAATGCAGATCTGGAAATTCTTTCCTTGCTTGCGGTATACAATATTCCCCGCATCAGCCAGGTGCAGTTAATTTACAAGGCGCGCCTGTTCTCGCCCGATGTCAGCGCGGGCGTGGAAAGTCTGGAGGTCGCCTTTTTTGACTGGCATGACATCCCCTGGGAAGAGATCGCCTTTCCCAGCGTCGTCTGGGCGCTAAATCACTACCGGCAGGTGCGCGGCACCGACGTGTTTGCGCCCTTTGTCAATCCCGAAGGGGAAAACGGTAATTTCCCCCCCGGCTTCCAGACGGGGGCGGCCTAATCCGAACCTTGCAGGGTTTTCCAGAATCGCGACACCAGATCCTGCACCGGTTGCACAATGCTTTTTCCGCTTAGCAGCTGCGGGGCGGGCTCCGGCTTAAGCGCTGCATCCATGAAGGTTTTCCAGGTGCGCGCGGGCAGGCCGCCGCCGGTGACCCCCTTCATGGAAGCGCCATCATCATTGCCAAACCACACGCCCGTCACAAGCTGTCTGGAATAACCGATGAACCAGCCATCGCGGTAATCCTGACTGGTGCCGGTCTTTCCTGCTGCCGCATGATGGTTTAAACGGGCCGCCCGGCCGGTGCCCTGAGACAGCGCATAGGACAGCATGTCATTCATCTGATCATAGGCGCGCCCGTCAATGACCTGCGGCCCCGTATCATGTTCGCGCCGGTAGAGCACGCGTCCTTCGGGTGTGCGCACTTCCACAATGCCATAAGGAACCACCGCATAGCCGCCATTGGAGAAAGGCGCGTAGGCCGAGGTCAATTCCAGCAAAGTCACTTCGGAAACCCCCAGCGCCACGGCCGGCGAACTTGTCAGTTCAGACACAATGCCCATGCGGTGCGCCGCCGCGATCACCCGGCTGCGTCCTGCGGTTTCGGATAGTTTGACGGCAACCGTATTGATCGATTCCGCCAGCGCCTGACGCAACGTGACATCACCCAGATAAGCATTCTTGAAGTTGCGCGGCCGCCATTTGTTCAGCACCACCGGTGAATCGCGCATAATACTGCCGGGATGCATCCCCTGTTCCAGCGCTGCCAGATAGACAAAGGGTTTAAAGGCGGAGCCGGGCTGACGCTTGGCCTGGGTGGCGCGGTTGAACTGGCTTTGGCCATAGGCACGCCCGCCTGCCATGGCGCGCACCGCACCGTCCGGGGCCAGCGCCAGCAGCGCGCCCTGTTTCACCGACAGCCGCGCGCCATCACGATCCAGCGCCGTACCGATGGCCTGGCCCGCAGCCTGTTGCATCGCGCTATCCAGCGTGGTGACGACGATCAGATCGCCCTCCGGCCTGCCGGTATAGTCCGGCAATTGATCCAGAACCCAATCAATAAAATACTGGCTGTCCTGGGTGTTGCCGAAATTGCCAAAATTGAGCGGCTGCGCCAGCGCGGCGTTCAGTTCACCGGGCCGCAAAAAGCCCGCATCGGCCATATTGGCCAGCACCTGTTCCTGGCGCGCGCGGGCCTTGACCGGATCATTCACCGGGCTGTAGCGGCTTGGCGCTTTCAGCAGGCCCGCCAGCATCGCGCTTTCGGGTAAACTCAGTTCACTGACTTTCTTGCCAAAATATTTCTGTGCGGCGGCCGCGACGCCGTAACTGCCGCTGCCCAGATATACCCGGTTCAGATATAGTTCCAATATCTGATCCTTGGTGAATTTCCGCTCCAGCCATAGCGCCAGCAGAAATTCCTGCGCCTTGCGCCGTACATTGCGTTCCGGCGTCAGGAAAATATTTTTTGCCGCCTGCTGGGTGATGGTGCTGCCGCCCTGCACCACCCGTCCGGCCCATAGATTTGCGGCCATGGCGCGCACCAGCCCCATCGGGTCAATTCCCGAATGATCGTAGAACCGGCGGTCCTCGGTGGCGATCACGGCGCGCAACAAATGCACCGGCATTTCCCGCAGGCGCAGCGCCGCGCCTACTGTATCGCCCCGGCTGCCGATCACCTGCCCCTCTGCCCCAAGCAGGGTAATCCCCGCAGTGGGGCGCGGCCGGTTCAACGCATCGGTGTCCGGCAGATCATAGGCATACCAGGCCAGCAGTCCGGTGACGCCGATCATGCCCCACAGGCCAAGCACCAGCGCCCAGTACAGGCCGCGCCGCAGATATGGGGTCTGACTATCCTCGTTCATGCGCTTTCCCGCTGCAAAATTGGATTCAATGGGCGTGCAGCGCCGCCACCCTGCGCGTCACCCTAGACCATTTTGTGATCAGGTTGATACACGGCTGGCTTTCTTGCATGCCGTTGATCCCCACCCTGTCCCTCCCCTTTCCAAGGAGAGGGAACGCTGGACGCAACGCCTCCCTCCCCCTGAAAGGGGGAGGGCCGGGGTGGGGGTCAGTGAGATGCCAAAGGGGCCGATTCAATCAAGTCACAAATTGCTTTAATATCGTACCGCTCTAATGGCAGATGTCGGCGCGGCCTTGATCAGCCCTGGCCCTATCCTTTGGAACGCAAAGTGACATAGCCATGCTGGCTAAGGCTGCTGTCGGGAATTTCGATGCGAATCGCCGTGCCATCGGGGCCGGTTCGCAACAGATGCAAGTCCCCGCCATGTGCGCGGGTCAAATCCCTGGATATGCTGAGGCCGAGGCCGCTGCCGCCGTGGCTCGCGCCGGGGGCAAAGGGCTCAAAAAGATGTTCGCGCGCAAGGGGCGAAAAGCCGGGGCCATTATCAAGAACATCTATTGTAACCAGGGGGCCCACGCGCTGCGCTTCTATGCGCAGGGTTCCCCCGCTGTCCATTGCCTGGACGGCGTTGCGCCCAAGATTCTGGATGACGCGGAATATCTGGTCGGGATCAGCGTCGATTTGCAGATCCGCCGGCACGCCATTGTGAAACTGGATGGGGGCATGGTGTGTGCTGCAAATGCTGGCGCCGATTTCATCAATCAGCGGCGATAGTTCAAACAGCAGCCTGCGCGGCGGTTTTTCGCGAGCCCCGCCATAGGTTAAGGTATCCGTACACAGATCAATCGCGCGCCCGACAGAGCTGATCAGCGCCGGTGTCAGGCGGCGCACAAATGGATCATCCACAGTCAGCAGGCGGTCAGAGGCCATCTGCACATTAGCCAATATGTTACGCAGATCGTGGTTGATCTTGCTTACGGCGGTGCCCAGTTCGGCCAGCCGCGCCTTTTGTTTCAGCGATTGGCGCACGGCGATCTGCATGCCGGACAGTTCGCGTTCTGCAACGCCGATTTCGTCATGGCGTTTTGAAGGCTTGATTTCGCGGCGGATATCTTCGGGATGATTGCGGAAACCGACCATGCTGGCGGTCAGTATGCGGATTGGCCGCACCAGCATGTAATGCAGGGTGCAATAGATCAACGCCGCCGTAAAAAGCGAAAGCAGCAGCGAAAGCCCGGCGACATTCCAGGAATATTCGATCATGGCGGCCCGCAGCGGCGCTTCGCGCAGCACAATGTCGATAATGTCGCCGCCGCCATGCGCTGGCGCGTTCATGACGCGGATATTGCGCTTGTCACCCGCCCATAGGGCGCTGAAGGCGTCGATGATCGCGTCCACGGGGCCCACATTGCGCAAATCAAAATGCGCGTCAATCGTGGCGGGCAGATCGCCGGCCAGCATCAGATACCGGACACTGTCACGGCGCAGCGCGACCGCCAGCACATCTGCATTGGTAAGTAATTCCGCTTCCAGATAAACCGGCACGGTATTGTCCTGGGCCGCCTCAACCGCAAGGCTGGCGATCTGCGCCCCCGCGATCTTGGTATTCAGATATTGCAGGCGGAAATATGCAATGGAAGGAACATAGATCAATACCGAAGACAGCAAGATAAAGGCGATGGTCAGAACCATCAGCCTTCCTGACAACCCAATTTTCGGGCGCAGAGAATAAGGCATGCCGCAGCCGGTTATCCCTTTGTTTGTCCGGCAATGTAATATTCGCTTTGCCGGTGCTTTGGCTGCTAATATGACATAACTGCCATCCCGCCGCAAAGGCCGGATGGATTGCGGGGATTGGGGCCTGTAAGGGCGGGGTGAAGGCAAGATCATATGCGGCGTTTTTCCAGAAAAGTGACCCGGTTAAGGATGTTCAGAATGCCGCCAGAAGTGATGCCGAAATTGCCCCTGCTTTTCCCATAGTCCTGGCGCTTTTATGGTGAATTTACGATACTGGCTGTGGGGATTGGCGGCACTGGCCTTTGCGCCCATCCTTGTGTTTGGGGCCAATGGCACGGTTATTCTGCTGGGGCTTGTTGCGCTGGCCGTGCCCGGGCTGGCGGCCTGGCGTTCGCAAATTAAGGAACTTGCCGCCACCCCTGTTGGCTGGGCGCTGGGCGGCATGCTGCTTGTGGCCACGCTCAGCCTGTCCTGGGCCCCCGGGCCGGAAGTCGCAATGGATAAGTTAGCACGCCTGGCGATCTTGTGGCTGGCGGGGTGCGCCGCCATGGCGGCGGTTCTTCAGTCCGGCGAAGCTGTCATTAAATGGATGATCCGCCTGCTGCCACTGGTACTTTGTCTGGCGCTGGTGTTTTATTGGGTGGAACTGGCCACATCGGCGCGCATCATCACGCTGATCACCGGATTGCAGGCGGTGATGCAGGCGCGTTTTCCCACCCTGCAGGAACAGGAACTTTTCCGTCTGATTTATGGTTTTGGCGCGATCAGCCGGGGGGCGGGCCTGCTGGCGCTATATGTGTGGCCCGCCATGATCTGTTGCATGATCCTGTTTCCGGAAAAGGGAAAATGGCTTGCCATCGCGCTTGCGGGTGCGGTTTTGCTGACCATCGCGCCATTGCCCATGCAGGCGGCGCCGCTGGCGATGGTGGCGGGCGGCGCGGCCTATCTGTGGACCTGGTTTGCGCCGCAAACCGCGCCCCGCTGGATGGCGGCGATGGTCATTGTGCTGATCGGCGTCATGCCTTTTGTTTCCCACTATGTATCGCGCCCTGAGGTGGTGGGGATCGAGAAACATCATTTGCCGGGTTCCTGGCAGCATCGTATCGAAATCTGGCATTTCACGGCGCAGCGCATTGCCGAGAAGCCTGTGCTGGGCTGGGGTTTCGATGCCTCACGCAATATAGATGCGGGAAAAACCCAGTTTGTGCTGGAACAGCCGGATGGCAGTGAAGTGATTTATCCGGGCATCGGCCTGTTGCCGCTGCATCCCCATAATGGCGTATTGCAGGTCTGGCTGGAGATGGGGATCGTGGGCGCGTTGCTGGTGATGCTGCTGATTTTCGGACTGACGCGCATATTGGCGGGCATTATCAGGGATTATGGCCGCATGGCGGGGGCGATGGCGGCGGCCAGCATCGCCAGCGCGCTTTGCACCGGGCTGCTGAGCTTCGGGCAATGGCAAAGCTGGTGGCAGGCAACCCTGTGGATCGGGGCGCTATTGTGCAGCGGGGTTTTGCGCGCGCTTGAACCCTGTCCGGCTCAGACGAAATGACCAGCGGCAATGGCTTCCGGTGGCTTCCGGTCCGGAAATTGCTCAGCTTTCGTTGAAGCGCAAACCGGGTTGTGCTGGCGCCCGGGCGCTGGCTGCACCCGCAGTGTCGCGGCTCAGGCCCTTGGCGGCGAGTTTGCCAAGATATTCCGTCCATAATTTTTCCTGTTGGCTTCCCAATTCATAAAAATAGGCCCAGCTATACAGCCCGGTATCATGGCCATCATCAAAATGAATGCGAATGGCATAATTTCCGACAGGGTCAAGCCGGGTGATGGCGATGTTGCGTTTTCCGGCCACGGTTACTTCCTGACCGGGGCCGTGGCCCTTGACTTCGGCGCTTGGGCTATGCACCCGCAAAAATTCAGCGCTCAGCCGGAAGAGGCTGGCGTCATCAAAACTAATTTCCAGAATATTCTCGGCCTGTTTGAGTTTCACTTCCACGGGCCAGGGATGGGTGCTGCTCATCGCGGGGCGGCATCCGGCAATATGCGCGCTTCGTCAGGCAACATGATGGGGATGCCATCGCGGACAGGATAAGCAAGCCCGGCCTTGCGGCTGATCAGCTCGTTTGCCGCCGCGTCATATTCAAGCGTGGTTTTAGTCAGTGGGCAGACTAATATCTCCAGCAATTTGGGATCGACTTTGTGGCTGGCGGGCTGTGTATTATCTGGCATGGCCTGTGTCCTGTGATGATTTGGGGATTATTGCAGGGTCGGATCGCGCGAGCTGGCGGCGCCCGCAACCGCCATCTGAAGCAGGCTCAGCAGGGCCGCGGCCCGCGCCTGCAAATCCGGGGCTTCCAGAAGCGCCTGTTTCTCAGACAGTTCAAACGGGCAGTTCATGGCCAGCATATTGATCAGATCTTCGGTCGGCGTGTTCTCTATGGCTTTCCAGTCGGCCGAAAGTTTCTGCTGATCGAGATAGTTTTTCAATTCCGCAAGCAGGGCCTGGCGGTCCACATGCGTGGTGTCCTGCGCCGCCAGATCGCCGGCGAAAAGCGAGAAGTCCGCCAGCACCTGCCGGTAAAGCGTCGTAACGGGCAATTCCTCGCGCACCTGAAAGCGGCAGATGCCGTTGAGAATGATGTGATAGCGCCCATCGCCGGTTTCGCTGAAAGAGCTGAGCCGGCCAAGGCAGCCGACGCCATACAGCGCGGGCCGGTCCAATCCGCCAATGCCGGTTGGCGGACGCGGCGAAGGCTGTTCATGGTGCGGCTGGATCATGCCGATAACCCGGTCATGCGCCAGCGCATCATCAATCATCGCCAGATAACGGGGTTCAAAAATATTCAGCGGCAGGGCGCAGCCCGGCAGCAGCAGCGCGCGCGCCAGCGGAAACACGGCAAAGCGCTGCGGCAGGGCGTCAATATCAAGATAGTTGCGGGGCTGTCGCATGCGTCTGGCCGCTGGTTATGAGAATAAAATCGCAGAAAGCCTGCGGCGCGCATCCAGGGTCACCGGATCTTCGGGGCCCATGATTTCAAACAGCCGGACCAGTTGCTTGCGCGCGGCTTCATCATTCCATTTACGATCGGCACGGATGATTTCAAGCAGATGGTCCGCCGCATGCGCATTGTCGCCTTTTGCGGCCAGGCCAACAGACAGATCAAAGCGGGCCTGATGGTCGCCGGGATGATTCTCCAGCCTGGCTTGCAGCGCCGCCAGATCGCCAACATTCTGTGACGAGGCCGCCAGGTCCAGCGCCGCCTGGACGGCAATGATTTCAGGGTGCGACTGGGCAGCGGGCGGGGTCAGCGCCAGCACCTGACGGGCGCCATCCAGATTGCCCCCTTGCAGATTGCACCGCGCAAGTCCGGCAATGGCGGCCGTGTTTGCGGGGTCTTCCTGCAATACCATGCCATAAGCCTGCGCGGCGGTGGCCAGATCGCCGTCTGCAAACGCCAGAGCCGCGTCTTCGAGCAATAAATCAGTCTGCGATGGCCCGCCCGGTCCCGCGACCCGGTCTATCAGGGCGCGGACCTGGCTCTCGGGCTGATTGCCGACAAAGCCATCGACGGGTTGTCCCTTGTCAAACACGAACACGGCCGGAATGGACTGAATGCGCAATTGCTGGGCGATCTGCTGATTCTCATCAATATTGACCTTGACCAGCGCGACCCGGCCCCCCGCCGCCTTGACAGTTTTTTCCAGAATCGGCGTAAGCTGTTTGCATGGTCCGCACCACGGGGCCCAGAAATCGACAAGAATTGGACGTTCCATGGATGCCTGGATGACATCCTGAACAAAAGTTTCGATTCCGCTATCCTTTATCAGATTGGCATCCATTACTTTTGTTGCGTTCCCGCCGGGATTCGGTTCCATTATCTGCGTTCTTTCGTGAAGGTTGCGGTTGGGCAAAATTTAAAGGCAGAGATTAACCCTTTTTAGCCATCTGCAACAGCATTGTATAAGCCTTCATACGAATGGAACAGGTTTGAGCAATGGCCTTAAAAGATAGCATGGAATACAGGGCATGAGACGGCTGGGTCTGATTTTCATAGGTCTGCTATATTTTGTACCGGTCACAGGGCCGGTCCTGGCGGCAGACGCTGTGGCACCGGTGGAGACAATAGAAACGCCAAAGCCGGATAGCGCGCCACAGGCTTCAAATCGGGCGCAGCCGGTAGACCGCTTCGGCATTTCACCGGGCGCGCGCTTTCAGGACTGTGACCAATGCCCGGAAATGGTGGTGATCCCTTCGGGAAGCTTTCAAATGGGTTCGCCCGAAGGCGAGCTGGGGCGCAGCACAGACGAGGGACCGGTGCATGAAGTCACTTTCCGCCGCCCCTTTGCCATTGGCCGGTATGAAATTACCATTGCCCAGTGGCGGGCCTGTGTCGAGGCGCGCGGCTGCAACATATTGCCGGATGACCGGCGGGGCGGATCGGATCGCCGCCCTGTCGTGAATGCAAGCTGGGAGGATGCCCAGGATTATATCCGCTGGCTGAACCGGACATCCGGAAAAATCTACCGCCTGCCGTCCGAGGCGGAATGGGAATATGCCGCGCGCGGCGGGACCACCACGCCGCGTTATTGGGGGGAACGCACTGTCGCCTGCGCATTCGCCAATGTCTACGATATTTCCGGCCAGCGGGTGCATCAGTTTGAATGGCCGCATTTCACCTGTATTGACGCCAACGCGACCACGGCTGAGGCGGGCGATTACCTGCCCAACAGCTTTGGCCTGTATGATATGCTGGGCAATGCTTGGGAATGGGTGCAGGACTGCTGGAACGCAGATTACACCAGCGCGCCAACCAATGGCCGGCCCAATTTTTCCGGCGATTGTCAGCGGCGCGTCGTGCGCGGCGGTTCCTGGAAGAATGTCGCCTGGGCAACCCGATCCGCCTTCCGGGGCTGGCAGGGGATCAATGACCGGGTGGACGCCAATGGCTTTCGCGTTGCGCGCTTTAGCAGGTAATAACGGCAGGAAATAGCGGTCGCGCCTGCCGGCGGGCCCGGCCCGCCGCTTCAATCAATGCATTGCCGGGATAACTATGCCGCGAAAACTGTAAATTCTATAACAGTTCGAGACTTTCCGCCTGCGGGCCTTTTTGTCCCTGGCTGGTAGCAACACGGACGCGCTGCCCTTCCATCAGGGAGTTCACGCCTGCGCGTTCAACAATGGAAATGTGCAGGAAAATATCCTTGCCGCCGCTATCGGGCTGCACAAAGCCAAAGCCCTTGGCAGGGTTGAACCATTTGACAATGCCTTCAGAAACACCGGTAGCGACACCGCCGCCGCCGCCACCGCCACCGCCGCTACCACCGCCTCCGCCACGTTGTCCCGAAGACGCAGCTGGCGCAGATCTGGGCGCATCCTTGACAGAAAAGATATTTTCGATCTGCGGGCCTTTGCGCCCCTGGCCAACCTCACATTCAATCATTGTTCCTTCACCAAGGCTGGCATATCCGGCACGTTCGACCACCGATATGTGCAGAAAGGCGTCGGGGGTGCCATCATCGAAAGTAACGAAGCCAAACCCCTTGGCGGGGTTGAACCATTTAACAGTCGCATTTGTCATGTGTATAAAATCCACGCAAAAAGGGTCATCACCCCACACAGTAGTAGAATTTTCCAAGCTGAGTATAGTTTTTTTTGATGCGGGCGGCAATTCTTTGGCCGCGCATCGCTTTCCCGGCAATTCTTGCCGGACTGTAACAGCCGGAGAGTTATTATGTCCTTCATTTATTTGGCCGAACCGGCGTCACCTGGCTGATCGCATGACGGGTTTTTTCCCAGTAAAACGGGTCGTTGATCAGTTGATACAGCGCCCGGAGCGACGCCAGCATGGCGAACCCCCAATAAATCGGGGTGAGCAGGATATCCGCCAGCAGATCATAATGTTTGCGGCCGATGGCGCCGAAACCAGCGCTGAGCGCGCTGACACCCAGCCCGAAAGCGAAGACCTGGCCATTCAAATCCAGCAATATTTCGGCCACCTGCGGCCCGCAAGCGCAGACGCCCAGAACAAAAACCAGCAAAGCCGCAGGCATGGACAGCGCCAGTGCTACCGTGCCGCCGACAAACAACTGGAATCCCAGAAAGCCCCAGGCGCCCAATTGCCGCCACAGAAGCAAGGGGCGCCGCATATGCACCAGCCAGGTCAGCATATAGCCCTTTTGCCAGCGTGTGCGCTGGCGCAGCCAGTTAAGATGCCGGCAATTCGCCTCTTCCCATGTGGTGGAGGGCAAGACGCCACAGGCATAGCCCCGCCGGGCAAGGCGCAGACCCAGATCGGCATCCTCGGTAACATTATAGGCGTCCCAACCGCCAAGCAGACGTAAAATGCGGGCGCGAAAATGGTTGGATGTGCCCCCCAGCGGAATGGGCAGCCGCATGGCCTGTAAACCGGGCAGCAGCCAGTCGAACCACATGCTGTATTCCAGGGTGAATTGCCGCGTCAGCCAGTTTTCACGCGGATTATAATAATTCAGCCGCGCCTGCAAACAGGCCAGATCAGGGCCGCCCGCCCGGAATGCCGTGGCAGCCTTGCGCAATTGATCCGTATCCGGAATATCTTCGGCGTCATAGATCACGATAAACTCGCCGCGCGCCAGACCAAGCGCGTAATTGCAGGCCTTGGGCTTGGTGCGGGGCGCCAGGGGCGGCACATGCAGCACTTCGAAACAGGCAGGCAGATTCTGGTTCTGTATGGCTGCAATAGTGACCGCATCATCTGCTTCAAGGACAAGTTTTATATCCAGACGGCTTTCCGGATAATCCATCCGTTTCAGCGCGGCGATCAGTTGCGGCACGCTGCGCGCCTCCCGGTACAAGGGCACAATAATGCTATAATGCGGCAGTTCATCGTCCGCCAGAAGGGCGGATAGCGGGCCGGACCAGCGGGCCCGCCATGCTGAAAGCACACCGGCCATCAACAATAGGCAGCGAAACAGCGCAGCGGCGGCAAAGGATAAAGACAGCACCCAACCCGCCGCCAATATCAGAGATTGCGGCACCGACAGCAGCAATGCCGATCCGCCCGTCAGCAGGATGCCCAGAGTCAGCCGCTGCGCGGTGCTGATGCCGGCATGGGCGCTGAGCCGGGGTTGTTCCCATGCCAGCCGCCAGGCGGCATTTTCGGCAAGAGTCAGAGCGTCACCAGCGGCATCGGTTGCGCTTGGACGCGCTGCTTCATGCGCGCCGGATTGCAGATCGCATTGCGCAGTGCCCTTCATCGCTTCCCCCCTGTGTCAGAAGCCATTTTTATGGATTGAAACAGGCTTTGCCGGGCCATGCAACGGTCTTGCGTAATCCCTGCACAAAGGGGATGGCAGCGGAAGCTTTCGCTTCCATCCGGCTGGATATTGTTTAAGCTGGGCCTGCCGGCGCCAAACGATCCGGCCGCGAATAGATGGAGGCTAGCGCCATGCATGATCTGGTCATCAAAGGCGGTACCGTGGTTGACGGGACCGGAAGCGCAAAATTTACCGGCGATATCGCCATCCGGGATGGCATGATTACCGAGGTTGGAAAACTTTCCGGCGCGGCGCGCGAAACCGCTAATGCCGATGGCCTGCTGGTGACGCCCGGCTGGGTGGATATCCATACGCATTATGACGGGCAGGCCACCTGGGATCCGCTGCTGACGCCATCCGGCTGGAACGGGGTGACGACGGCGGTGATGGGCAATTGCGGCGTCGGCTTTGCGCCGGTTAAACCCGGCAATCGCGACTGGATGATTGAACTGATGGAGTCGGTCGAGGATATTCCGGCGGCGACGATGAAGGCCGGAATGAACTGGCAATGGGAAAGCTTTCCTGAATATCTCGATGCGCTCGACCGTATGCCGCGGGCTGTCAATATTGGCGCCTATGTCGGCCATTGCGCGCTGCGCACCTATGTGATGGGCGCGCGCGGGGCCGATGATGCGGACCCCAGCCCTGAGGAAACCGCGCACATGGCCGCGCTTATGCGCGAGGCGATGGATGCCGGCGCGCTTGGCTTTTCGACATCACGCACGGGTATTCACCTGACGCCGCTGGGGGTTCCGATCCCTGGCACCTTCGCCAAGGAAGCCGAACTGATGGCGATTGCGCGCGCGATCGGCGCATCCGGCAAAGGGATCATCGAAGTCATTCCCAGCGGCGTGGTGAAGTCCGACGTTATCCCGTTTTCATCCGAGATGGGATTGATGAAGCGGCTGTCTATCGCCTCCGGCCGGCCGCTGACATTCCTGACGACCTCTTCCTCGCTCAAGGCCTTCACGATGGCGGAAGAGGCAAACCGCGAAGGGGCGCAGCTATTGCCGCAAATCTCGGGCCGCCCTGTCGGCATGCTGTTCAGTTTCGAAAGCGAAAACCCGTTTGCACGCTTTCCCAGCTTTATCGAACTGAAAAAGCTGCCGCAACCGGAACGTCTGGCGATGCTGCGCAAGCCCGAAGTAAAGGCGCGCATTCTGGCGGACAAGGACCCGGCAATAACCGCCTGGTCACAGCTTTTCGCCAATCCGTGGAAGCTGACCTATGCGCTGGGCCGCGAACCCAATTACGAACCCGATCCCAGCCAAAGCCTGACGGCGATTGCCGAACGCAAAGGGTGCAGCCCTACCGAGGCCGCCTATGATCTTATGCTGGAGGATAATGGCCAGGCGTTTCTATTTTATGCGGCGGCCGGCTATGGCGAGGGCAATCTTGACCGGACCCGCGAGATGCTGATGCATCCGCTCTCACTGCTTGGCGGCAGCGATGGCGGTGCGCATTGCAGCCTGATCGTCGATGCGGGCGTGCCGACTTTCATGCTGACGCATTGGGCGCGCGACCGCAAACATGGCCGCCTGCCGCTGGAATGGGTGGTGCAGAAGCAGACCCGCGAAACCGCGCGCAGCAATGGCATCAAGGATCGCGGCGTATTGGCGCCCGGACAGCGCGCCGACATCAATCTGATCGATCTGGAGCGTCTGAAAATCCTGGCGCCGGAAGTGGTGTGCGACCTGCCCGCAAATGGCAAGCGCCTGATGCAGCGCGCTGCGGGCTATGTGGCTACCTATGTCTCCGGTCAGGCCATTCAGCGTAACGGCGTTGACACCGGCGCCCGCCCCGGCAGCGTCGCGCGCTCACGCTGACGCTCCGGTACGGACAGTTTGCTTACGTTTTAAACGGCGCTATTACTTGATCGCGATGGGGTTCACCGGTGAGCCGACTCCGCCCGTAACGCGGAGCGGTTGGGCGACCAGCAGGAATGTATAGACGCCGTCCGCCGCGCAGTCCGCGCCCAGCGCCTCGAGATCCCAGATTTCGCCGAGCATCATGCCCATATCGCGCAGCGTCAGCATGTGAAACACCAGAAAGGCGTCGGTAAATTCCGAGGCGACGCATTCGACCGCAATATTGTCGCTGGCCACCGCCGCCGCGCGTTTGTTATGCAGCCATTCGGCGCAGCGCCAGCTAAGGCCGGGCGAGCCGTGCAGCCAGGCCTCGCCATCGCGGGTTTCGAGAAAATTCAGCCGCCAGCCCGTGCGAATAACGACAATATCGCCTTCCTCGACGGTGACCTTCTGGGCTTTGGCGACATCGTCCAGTTCCTCGGGCGGGATGACGGTGCCGGGCGCCAGATACTGCACTTTGCGATGACGCGCCACATCCAGCAGCACAGCGCGCGATACAATATGGCCTTTGCCCGCGACCTGGTCGATACTGTCTTTTGACGCGCCGAAGCTGGTGATGGACGCCGCCGGATAGCCATTATAGAGCTGCCCGTCATAATAGACATGCGATAGCGCATCCCATTGGGTGCCGGATTGCAACGGCATAATAATATAATCATCCGTGAACCGCATCGGCCCTTTCCACCATTCCTGGATCATCGCTTCCGTGCCGCCGCCAAAGCCTTGCAGATACTGCGCCGCCTGATCATCGCCGCCATCCAGCGACATGATATGAATGGGATTGCGCCGGAAGCCATGCGCGCCCTGCGGGCCATAGGCATCCACCGGAATGCTGAGCGGAAATATTTTTCCCTGTTTCGCCGACGCCGCAGCGGCGGCAATCTTCGCCGGGGTGATATAATTCAGCGTGCCCAATTGGTCATTGGGGCCCCACTTTCCCCAATTGCTTATCTTTTTTGCAACGTCGCGCCATTCCGATGCCATGATGTGCCCTCCCTTTTTCAATGTGCCTGTCAAGAAGAGCGGTCTTGCGCCGCCATGTCAATCTTGCTGTTGAACAGATCAGAATCTAATTCACCACCCCGCCTGCGCGCAGCTTTTCGATGGCGGCGGCGTTGATCCATCTGATTCTATCAGAAATGAAACACCCGGACGGCGCAGAGCAGATCGCCCTCCCATTCCAGTATTTCCACCACATGTTTGGGGCCAGCCGTGTCGATTGATGAACGGCGCAGATATTCCACCACATCTCGCCCGCCCTGGCTGGTCACGTCCAGAATTTCAAAACGGATATTTTTCACCAGTGCGAAAGAGGCTTCGGCATAGGCGCGGATTTGCGCTGGGCCGTGCAGTTCCGCTTTGCCCAGTTCCGGCATTCTGGCTTTCACCCCGGCGCTGGCATGGGTGGCGCCGGGCGTATAGAGCGCAGCGACCCTATCCGGGTCTGCCCCTTCCCATACGGACTGCCATCGCAGGACACGTTCAGGAATGATCATAATGAAACTCCATATAGGTAAATACTACTTACCTATATGAAAAAGAGCTGTTGCGGTCTAGCGGGTTTAACCGATCACCTTGTCCGCGCGCAGCTTTTCGATGGCTGCGTTATCATAACCTAGCTCAGCCAGAACCTCGGCGGTGTGCTGGCCGGGTTCGGGCATGGGGCGTTTGGGTGTGATCGGGGCGCCGTTGAAACGCACCGGCGAGGCAATGCCCTTCACCATGCCGCCATGCCCGTCGGGCACATCGATAAAGGCGCCCGCCGCATGCGCCTGGGGGTCAACCACCACCTGGGCCGGGTGTTGTACCGGCGCCCAGACCAGATCGGCTTCATCGAAAATTTTTCCCCATTCCGCCAGCGTGCGGCCAGCCAGCGCGGCGTCAAAAATCGCCACCATGGCGGCGGCGTTTTCCTTGCGGTCGATCGGGGTTTTGAAACGCGGATCATCGAGCAGTTCGGGATGGCCGACCACTTTGCAGATATCGCCGAAGTCGGTTTTATTGCCGCGCGGGATCAGCATCAGCCATTCACCGTCAGATGTTTTATAGAAATTGCGGGTGGCCTCGTCGGCGCGTTCGCGCGGCGGTGTTGACGCCAGCTTGCCGAAATGCATCTGCGTCGCCATGTCGGAGGCGAGCGCGAAAATGCCGGTGCGCAGCAGCGAGGTTTCCACCAGCATTCCCTTGCCGGTGCGGTCGCGCGCATAAAGCGCGGCCAGAATACCGCTGACTGTGGTGATGCCGGTAATATGATCGCCCACAGCGGCGCGGATCGGGATCGGATCGGCCCCCTTGGGCGCGATCATGCGCGCCAGGCCCGAACGCGCCCAGAACGCCACAATGTCAAAGCCGGGGCGGTTGGTTTCCGCGCCCTGCAAACCATAGCCGGTGACGCTGGCGTAAATCAGGCGCGGATTGGCAGCCGAGATGTTTTCATAATCCAGTCCGGCGCGTGTCAGTGCGGCAGGGCGCACATTGGTGATGAAAATATCGGCCGCCGCGATCATTTCACGCACAATTTTCGCGCCCGCCGCATCGCGGATATTGACCGCCACGCCGCGCTTGCCGCGATTATCAAACGCGAACATCGGATTGCCCACCAGCTTATTGCGCGAAACGCCGTGGAACGCCTTGCGCACCGGATCACCGCCCAGCTCTTCGATCTTGATGACATCGGCCCCCCAGTCCGACAGCACCATGGCGGCGGACGGCGCCGCCATATAGGTTGCCAGTTCAACGACTTTTACGCCTTCAAGCATTGGATGTTCCTTTCTTATTTTGTTTTTAATTTGTGCTTTTCATAAGAAGCATACAGCGCAAAGCCGCTGAGCATCGCCAGCGCAAAGATCAGCCCTTCAGTGTATCCAAGCGCCAGTACTGCAATTGCGGGGCCTGGGCAAAGACCGGCAATCCCCCAGCCTATGCCGAACAGGCTAGCCCCAACGACCAGTGGCGCATCTAGATCGGTACGTGTGGGGACCTGAAACACATCCGCCAATACGGGGCGCGGACGGCGCAACACCAGCCGATAGCCAATGGCCGCAACCCCCGCGCCGCCGCCCATGACAAAGGCCAGGCTCGGGTCCCAGTTTCCGGCCAGATCAAGGAATGAAAGAACTTTGGCGGGGTTCACCATCTGCGCAATGGTCAGGCCAATCCCGAACACGATGCCAACTGCAAAGGCGGAAATAATTTTGTTCATGTCACGCCCCCATCGCATGACGGATGATATAGACGGTCGCAAAGCCGGTGAACATGAACGCGCCCGTCGCCGCCAGGGATCGTATGGAAAGACGAGAGACGCCGCATACGCCATGACCGCTGGTGCAGCCGCTGCCAAGCCGCGTGCCAAATCCAACCAGCAGCCCAGCCGTCATCAGCCAGCTAGGAGAAGACACAGGAAACTGAATTTCGGGCAACTGCCCGCCCAGCGCCATATAGACCAGCGGCCCGGCTACCAGCCCCAGAACAAAGGCCAGCCGCCATTGCCAGTCGCCTGCAACCGGCATAATCAGCCCGCCCGCAATGCCGCTGACGCCTGCAATGCGGCCATTCAGCAGCATGAACAGAACGGCCGACAGGCCGATCAGCATGCCGCCTGTCAGTGCGCTGATGGGCGTGAAATTTTCCATGATCTTCTCCGGTTTTGGGTGATTTTGGATTGAGCTATGCGTCAAACCCGGCCTGTCACCCCGGATTTATTCCGGGGTCCAGGAGTCACAAGCACAGGCCTGAGTGTTTGTCCCTGGACCCCGCAACAAGTGCGGGGTGACACTGAGTTTGGGGCGATTCATTCTAAAATCATTCTGCTCTCATTCAGGCCTTCACCCCCGCCAGTTTGGCGATGCCGTCGAGCCGGGTTTTGAATTCATCCAGCCCGCGCCCGCCCACCATATGCACGACCTGTTCAACGCCAATATCCTCATAGCGTTTGAAACGGTCGGCGTCGCGCGCGGGCGCATTCGGCATCACATAAATCTTCACATCCTTGCGGCTGCGCCCATTATTGGCGAGCAGTTCATCCAGCCGTTTCAGCTTGGGCGGCATGTCTTCCGGCATCATGCCCGCGCCCAGCCAGCCCTGGCCGATATCGGCGACACGCTTTAACGCCGGTTCGCTTTCGCCGCCGAAAAAGATCGGCGGATGCGGCTTTTGCACCGGCTTGGGGTTTTGCAGGCTGGGCGGCAGATTGAACAGCTCGCCTTTATATTGCGACACTTCATCGCACCACAGGGTCTGCATCACCTTGATACATTCGCGCACCCGCTTGCCGCGGTCGGCAAACGGAATGCGCAGCGCGTCAAATTCTTCCTTCAGCCAGCCGACGCCAACACCGAGATTCAGCCGCCCGCCCGACAGATAATCCACATCGGCGACCACTTTGGCGGTGTAGATGGGTTCACGCTGCGGCACCAGGGCGACCGCCGTGCCAATACGGATTTTTTTGGTGTGCGCCGCCAGAAAGGCCAGCGAGATGAACGGGTCCATCATGCCGTGGCGAAAGCCGCTGATCTTGCCATCTTCGGAATAGGGATAGCGTGACGCATATTCATCAAAGAACAGCACATGTTCCGGCACCCACAGGGCGGCAAAGCCGCGCTCCTCGATGGCCTTGCCCATGGCCGCAATCTGATCCGGGGGTGTTGCGCCGCTGGTGCTGCAAAAAATTCCGACCTCAACCATGCTGATCTCCCTGGCTATCGTTGTTTTGCAGAAGTGTACGGTGCTGTGCTAGGCTGATGCAACCATAAGCCATGCACCAGGGAGGCGAACATGCAGTACGGCATTTCCATGTTTCCAACGGATTATTCGATTACCCCTGCCGAACTGGGGGCCGCCATGGAAGCGCGCGGCTTTGAATCCTACTGGGCGCCGGAACATTCGCATATTCCCGTGTCGCGCAAATCACCCTGGCCGGGCGGGCCGGAGCTGCCAAAAGCCTATTATGATGTGATGGACCCGTTTGTCGCGCTGGCCACAATGTCGGCGGTGACCAAAAAACTCAAGCTGGCGACGGGCATCTGCCTGGTGGTGCAGCGCGATCCGATCCAGACCGCCAAGGAAATCTGCACGCTGGACACGCTGTCGGGCGGGCGGTTTCTGTTTGGCGTCGGGGCGGGCTGGAACGCCGAGGAAATGGCCGATCATGGCACGAAATTTTCCGAACGCATGGAAGTGATGCGCGAACGTATTGAGGCGATCAAGCTGATTTGTTCCAAAAGCAAACCGGAATATCATGGCAAGCATGTAAATTTCGAGCCGTTCATGACCTGGCCGAAGACGGTGCAGAAACCGCATCCGCCGGTGATTGTCGGCGGCGGCTATCCGCATGGCGCGCGGCGCGCGGCGGAATATGGCGATGGCTGGATGCCCATTCAGGGGCGCGACGATGTGGTGGCCAGTATTCCAAAATTCCGCCAGATGCTGGCCGAACGCGACCGCGACCCGGACAGTGTTGAAATCAGCGTGTTCGGTGTTGCGGCGGATGCGGAAAAAATCAAGCCGTTCGTGGATGCGGGCGTCAAGCGGGTGGTGTTTGGACTGCCATCGGAAGACGCCGCCGCCAATATTGCGCGCCTCGACAAGATGGCCGAAGTGATGCAGAAAATTAGATAGCGGAACTGGAGCGTCAGGAATGCTGCGTAAAATACTGATCGGCCTGGCGGCGCTTATCGCCATTGCCGGATATATTCTGTACACGCCGGATATTCCCCATGATGAACTGGTAGCGAAATATGGCGGCGGGGTATCGCGCTTCACCACATTGGCGGATGGCACGCGCGTGCATTACCGCGATCAGGGCGACCGCGCCGCGCCGGTGATTGTGTTGCTGCATGGAACCAGCTCGTCACTGTTTACCTGGGAAGGCTGGGTCAAGGCGCTCAGCGGCCGCTACCGGCTGATCAGCCTCGATCTGCCCGGGCATGGGCTGACCGGGCGCACCGCCACGCAGGATTATTCAGATGCCGCTGCCGTGGCGTTTGTGCGGGCCTTCACCGAAAAGCTGGAACTATACCGTTTTGCGCTGGCGGGAAATAGCTGGGGCGGCGAACTGGCGGGGGCCTATGCGATTGCCTATCCCAAGCGGGTGACGCATCTGATCCTGATTGATGCGGGCGGCATTGCCATGCCTGATGGGCCGCGCAAAATCCCGCTGGCGTTTCAATTGATGGGCAAGCCGGTGATCGGCGATCTGATGGCCTGGATGACGCCGCGTTCTATCGTGGCGGAAGGTGTGCGTTCCGTCTATGGCGATCCCGGCAAGGTGACAGACGCGCTGATCGATCAGTTTCACGATATGGTGCGCCATGAAGGCAACCGTCAGGTCAGCAAGATGCGGTTAAAACTGCCATGGGACAATCTTCTGGAGGGGCGGCTGAAGGAAATCCAGGCCCCGACCTTGATTCTGTGGGGCGATAAAGACGGGCTGTTGCCGCTGTCTATGGGGCAGACTTTTGACGCGGGCATTCCTAATTCAACCCTGCATGTGTTTGCCGGCGTGGGGCATGTGCCGATGGAAGAAATTCCGGACGAAAGCGCGGCGGTAGCCGAGAAGTTTATTTCTGAAAACCAGTAAATGAGCACAAGCGCGAGGAGAAAATCATGCAGCTGGGAAAATTGGGCGTATGGCAGTTCACCGATGGCATGACGGCGGCCGAGGCGGCGGCATTTGCCCAGCAGGTGGAGAAATGGGGCTATAGCGCGCTGTGGATTCCCGAGGCCACGGGGCGCGAACCCTTTGCCCATGCGGCCTGGCTGCTCGCCAATACGCAGAAACTGATTGTCGCCACCGGCATTGCCAATATCTATGCGCGCGATGCGCGCGCCTCGGTCAGCGGCCAGAACACGCTGGCCGAACAGTCCGGCGGGCGCTTTCTGCTTGGGCTGGGCGTGTCGCATGTGCCGCTGGTCGAAGGCGTGCGCGGCCATAAATATGGTGCGCCGGTGGCGACCATGAAGGCCTATCTGGAAGGTATGAAAACTGGCGCGCCCTTCACCGGCATTGCCCCGGCGGAAGCCCCGCTAACGGTCATTGCAGCACTTGGCCCGAAAATGCTGGAACTGGCGAAAACCCATACGGCGGGCGCGCATCCCTATCTGGTGACGCCGGAACATACCGCCATGGCGCGCAAAATTCTGGGTGCGGGGCCGATGCTGTGCGTTGAACAGATGGTGCTGGGCATAACCGATCCGGCCAAAGCGCGCGATGTGGCGCGCAAGACCATCGGCTTTTATCTGGCGCTGCCCAATTACCGCAATAATCTGCTGCGGCTTGGTTTCAGCGCCGATGAAATTGACACCAAAAGCGACCGGGTGACAGACGCCATTGTCGCCTGGGGGGATGCCGGGAGAATCCGTGAGCGGATAGATGCGCATTTCCAGGCCGGCGCCAGCCATGTCTGCATTCAGGCCATCCCCCCCGATGGGGGCCGTATGACGGATAATGCGCTGCTGGCGGAACTGGCGCCGGGCGCTTAGCGGGATGTTCATACACAAAGCTAGAACCCTTCAGATCAGGGGGCGCGAAACAGGGAGGATCACATCATGACTTTGCGGCAGGAAAATTATCAGGCCATGTTGATCGACAAGCGGGCCAATGGCGTGGCGGTGGTTACGCTGAACCGGCCGGAACGGCTGAATGCGGTGAACGGGGTTCTGCACCATGAGCTGGCCCGCTTTACGCGCGATGCGGAGGCGGACCGCGATGTGAAAGTCGTTCTGCTGGCGGCGGCTGGCCGCGCCTTTTGTGCGGGCGGCGATTTTGGCGGCGGCGGCGATGCCGCCAGCCTGACCCTGGAAGAGGGGCGCCAGATCGTCGATCATATTCTGGAACTGCGCAAACCCATTATCTCTGCGGTGCAGGGCTATGCGATGGGGCTGGGCGCGACAATTTCGCTGCTATGCGATGTGGTGGTGGCCGGGCACAGCACGGTTTTCGCCGACACCCATGTCAATATGGGCATAGGTGCTGGCGATGGCGGGCAGGTGATCTGGCCGCTGCTGCTGGGCGTCAACCGCGCAAAATGGTTTTTGATGACCGGCGAACGGCTGACCGGCCAGGCGCTGTTCGATATGGGGCTGGTGAATTTTCTGGTTGATGACAAGGATATTATGACCAAAGCAATGGAATGCGCCGACCGGCTGGCGGCGGGGCCGCAGGCCGCGATCATCGCCTCCAAGGTGCCGATCAACAGCTATATCCGCGCCATCTCCAATCAGGTGCTGCCGCTGTCGCTGGCGATGGAAGGCGAGACGATGCGCAGCAATGATGCTAAAGAAGCCCAGCGCGCCTTTGCCGAAAAGCGCCCGCCTGTGTTTGGTAAAAAATAGGAACATCCATGTCGAACGATCAGACTTTCCCCGTCCCCGCCGAATGGGCCAAAAAGGCCTGGGTGGATAACGCCAAATATCTGGCCATGTATGAGGCCTCGATCAAAAATCCCGAGGCGTTCTGGGGCGAGCAGGGCAAACGCATTGACTGGATCCGGCCTTACACAAAGGTCAAGGATGTGTCCTTTGATGCGAAGGATTTCCGCATCCGCTGGTATGAAGACGGCACGCTGAACGCCAGCGTCAATTGCATCGACCGGCATCTCGCCAAACGCGGCGATCAGGTGGCGATCATCTGGGAAGGCGATGAACCCACTGATGATAAACGCATCACCTACCGCCAGCTGCATGACGAGGTTTGCCGTTTCGCCAATGTGCTTAAATCACGCGGCGTCAAAAAGGGCGACCGGGTGACCATCTATATGCCGATGATCCCCGAGGCCACCTATGCCATGCTGGCCTGCACGCGCATAGGCGCCGTGCATTCGGTGGTGTTTGGCGGCTTTTCGCCCGATGCGCTGGCCGGGCGCATTCTCGATTGCGAATCCAATTGCGTGATCACGGCGGATGAGGGCGTGCGCGGCGGCAAAAAAATTCCGCTAAAGGCCAACACCGACGAGGCGTTGCGGCAATGTCCCGGCGTCAAATCCGTGATCGTGGCGCGGCGCACCGGCGGCGCGATCACGATGCAGGCGGGGCGCGATATCTGGCTGCATGAGGCGGCGGCGAACGTGCCTGCCACCTGTGCGCCGGAGGAAATGAACGCCGAAGACCCGATGTTCATTCTGTACACGTCGGGTTCCACCGGCAAACCCAAAGGCGTGCTGCACACCACCGGCGGCTATATGGTGTTCGTCAGCCTGACGCATCACACTGTGTTCGATTATCATGACGGCGATATTTACTGGTGCACCGCCGATGTCGGCTGGGTGACCGGGCACAGCTATATTGTCTATGGCCCGCTGTCGAACGGCGCAACGACGCTGATGTTCGAAGGCGTGCCGAACTATCCCACCAACAGCCGTTTCTGGCAGGTGTGCGACAAGCATCAGGTCAATATTTTCTACACCGCGCCCACGGCGTTGCGGTCGCTGATGCGCGAAGGCGACGGGCCGGTCACGTCCACCAGCCGCAAAAGCCTGCGTTTGCTCGGCTCGGTCGGCGAACCGATCAATCCCGAAGCCTGGCTCTGGTATCACCGGGTGGTTGGCGAAGGGCGCTGCCCGATTGTCGACACCTGGTGGCAAACCGAAACCGGCGGCATTCTGATCGCGCCGCTGCCGGGCGCGACGGCGCTGAAACCCGGTTCCGCGACCCGGCCGTTTTTCGGGGTGCAGCCGGTGCTGGTGGATGCCGAAGGCGCGGTGCTGGAAGGCGCCGCATCCGGTAATCTGTGCCTGAGCGGCAGCTGGCCGGGCCAGATGCGCACCGTCTATGGCGATCATGCGCGCTTTATCGAAACCTATTTCACCACCTATCCCGGAAAATATTTCACCGGCGACGGGTGCAGGCGCGACGAAGACGGCTATTACTGGATTACCGGCCGGGTCGATGACGTGCTGAATGTTTCGGGCCATCGCATGGGCACGGCCGAGGTGGAATCGGCGCTGGTGGCGCACCCCAAGGTGGCCGAGGCCGCCGTGGTGGGCTATCCGCATGACATTAAGGGCCAGGGGATTTACGCCTATGTCACGCTGAATGCGGGCGTTGCGCCGGGCGAGGAACTGCGCAAGGAGCTGGTGCAATGGGTGCGCAAGGAAATCAGCCCCATCGCCGCGCCCGATCTGCTGCAATGGGCGCCTGGCCTGCCGAAAACCCGTTCGGGCAAAATCATGCGCCGCATCTTGCGCAAGATCGCGGAAAATGAGTATTCCTCGCTGGGCGATATCTCGACGCTGGCCGATCCCAGCGTGGTCGAGGATCTGGTGAATAATCGTATGAATAAAGGCGGATAATATGCACAAAGGCACAGAATTACGGCATGACTGGACCCGCGAGGAAATCGCCGCTTTGTTCGCGCTGCCGTTCAACGATCTGATTTTTCAGGCGCAGACGGCGCATCGCAAATATTTCGATCCCAATCAGGTGCAGATGAGCACCTTGCTCAGCATCAAAACCGGCGGCTGCCCCGAGGATTGCGGCTATTGCGCGCAATCGGCCAAGTTCGAGACGCCGGTCAAGGCCACCAAGCTGATGCCGGTCGAGGAGGTGATCGCCGAGGCGAAGCGCGCCAAAGAGGCGGGCGCCAGCCGCTATTGCATGGGGGCCGCGTGGCGCAATCCCAAGGACAAGGATCTGGACGCGGTGTGCCAGATGGTCGAGGGCGTGGCGGCGCTGGGCATGGAAACCTGCGTGACGCTTGGGATGCTGACAGATTTGCAGGCGCGGCGGCTAAAGGATGCGGGGCTCGACTATTACAATCACAATATCGACACCTCGCCGGAATTTTACGGCAAGGTGATCAGTTCACGGACCTATCAGGACCGGCTGGATACGCTTAGTTATGTGCGTGATGCAGGCATCAATGTGTGCTGCGGCGGCATTGTCGGCATGGGCGAGGCGCGTTCCGACCGTATCGGTATGCTGCATACGCTGGCCAATCTGCCGGAACATCCCGAAAGCGTGCCGGTCAATATGCTGATCCAGACCGAAGGCACGCCTGTCTATGGCGAAGACCGGCTCGACAGTTTTGAATTTGTGCGCACGGTGGCGGTGGCGAAAATTCTGATGCCCGCCTCTGTGGTGCGGCTGTCGGCGGGGCGCGAACAGATGAATGACGAAACTCAGGCGCTGTGTTTTCTGGCGGGCGCGGGGTCGATCTTTATCGGGCCGAAACTGCTGACCACGAAAAACCCGGCCAAGGAACGCGATGACGCGCTGTTTGCAAGATTGGGCATCACGCCGCAACCCGTGGCCGCAATAGCCGCGGCGGCGCAGGCGGCGGAGTAATCGGGGTGGCGCACGCCTGAACGGAATCAATTTGGGTGGAGCCTGTTAACGGACCCCCACCCCAACCCTCCCCCTTGCAGGGGGAGGGAGGCATATGCGGCAATCGCCCTCCTCCCCCTGAAAGGGGGAGGCCGGGAGGGGGTCAGGAGGGTAGTATCAAACAATCGCATATCAATATCCCCCATGAAGAACGGTTGATCGTCGCGCTCGACGTGCCCACCATCGCCGAGGCGCACGCCGTGGCGGATGAATTGCGCGGCGTGGTGCGATTCTATAAAATCGGCCTGCAATTATTTCCGCTCGGCGGGGCCGATCTGGCGCGCGAACTGATTGCGCGCGGCGACAAGGTGTTTCTCGATTTCAAATTTTATGACATTGGCGAAACCGTGCGCAATGCGGTGACGAGCGCGGCCACCATCGGCGCGCAATTCCTTACCGTGCATGGCGACCGGGAAATTCTGGCCGCCGCCGTGGCCGGGCGCGGGCAAAGCGATCTGAAAATTCTCTGCGTCACGGTGCTGACCAGTCTTGATCACACCGCATTGGATGAAATGGGCTATCATGGCGGTGTGGAGCAATTGGTTTTGCAACGCGCCTTGCTTGCAAAGGAAAGCGGCTGCGATGGCGTCATCGCTTCGGCGCAGGAGGCGGTGCGCCTGCGCGCCGCCCTTGGCCCCGATATGCTGATCGTCACCCCGGGTATCCGCCCGGCGGGTGCGGCCGCCAATGACCAGAAACGGGTGATGACGCCCAAAGACGCGCTTGCCGCGGGCGCCGATTATCTGGTGGTCGGCCGCCCGATTGTCCAGGCCCCGGACCGCCGCGCCGCCGCCGAGGCGGTGCTCAAGGAGATGCGCGGTGGCTAAACGACACCATAATGAAGCTGAGTTAGATGCGCTGATTGACCAGCTGCACAAATCGGCTGAGTCTGCAATTGCAGCCATTGATGACGCAATTGCTTATGTGGCGTTATCAAATGAGCGTATCGTAGCCATGGAGGCAGAGCATGAGGCCAATCGCAAGGCTAGGCATAAAATAGCAAATGCTTGAATGGCAGGCGGGGCTTGCGCAAATGCGGGATGCATGATCCAATCGGGATAATGATGCGCGGCAATATGCCGCCACTTTCCCCGGGAGGAACCAGCATGAAACCTGTTCGGCGAGTTGTCACCGGCCATGACGCCCAGGGCCGTTCGATATTTTTTATGGATAGCGGCATTGCCGATGTGTTTGGCGGCGGCGGCATGGAAGATTTCGCCGCCCAGGGGTCGCTGGCGCTGGCCGAACTTTGGGCGACCGGCCTGCCCGCCGATAATAGCGGCAATGTGGACAGCCGCCGCCCCGGCGATTATGCGCTGGAACCCAGCCCCGGCCAGCTGATGCTGCGTGTGGCGGAATTTCCGCCCGAACCCGAGGGCATCGCCAAACCCGGCAAGGGGGTGGAATCGCATCCCGGCTTTCACAAAACCAATACGGTCGATTTCATTATCGTGCTGGAGGGAGAAATTTATTCCATGATGGAAACCGGCGAAACCCTGCTGAAGGCGGGCGATGTGCTGATCCAGCGCGGCACCAATCACGCCTGGTCGAACCGTTCCGGCAAGGTGTGTAAAATCGCCGCTGTCATGCTGAACGCCAAACCGCTTTAATTTCCCGAAAGGAAGCGCGCCATGCCCGTCTATCAAGCGCCACTGAAAGAATTCAGTTTTCTGTTGCGTGAGGTTTTGGGGCTGGAAAAACTGGGTAATCTGCCGGCCTATGCTTCGGCGGGAACCGATCTGCTGGAGGCGGTGCTGGCCGAGGGCGCAAAGATCTGCGAACAGGTGCTGCACCCCCTCAACCGTGTGGGCGACCTTCAGGGCTGCACCCGCCATGCGGATGGCTCGGTCACCACGCCCGATGGGTTCAAGGCGGCCTATAAAACCTTTGTCGAGGGCGGCTGGCCCAGCCTGACCTGCGATCCGGAATATGGCGGCCAGGGTATGCCGGTGGTGCTGGCCATGGCGTTCAATGAAATGGTGACGTCCAGCAATATGGCGTTTGGCATGTATCCCGGCCTGACGCATGGCGTGTATGAGGCGCTGCATCGGCATGGCTCGGATGCGCTGAAACGCCGCTATCTGCCGAAACTCACCTCGGGCGAATGGACCGGCACCATGAACCTGACCGAACCGCATAGCGGCACCGATCTGGGCCTGATGCGCACCCGCGCCGAACAGCAAGCCGATGGCAGCTATAAAATCAGTGGCCAGAAGATTTTCATTTCCGCGGGCGAACATGATCTGGCGGAAAATATCATTCACCTGGTGCTGGCGAAAATTGTTGGCGGGCCGGAAGGCATCAAGGGCGTATCGCTGTTTATTGTGCCGAAATTCCTGCTCAACCCGGATGGCTCATTGGGCGCGCGCAACGGCGTCAGTTGCGGCTCGATCGAGGAAAAAATGGGCATTCACGGCAACGCCACCTGCGTGCTGAATTATGATGGCGCGGTGGGCTGGCTGGTGGGCGAGGAACATAAGGGAATGCGCGCCATGTTCACCATGATGAACGAGGCGCGGCTGCTGGTCGGCCAGCAGGGGCTGGCGGTGTCCGAGGTCGCCTATCAGAATGCCCTGCTCTATGCAAAGGACCGCCTTCAGGGCCGCGCGCTCTCCGGCCCCGCGGCGCCCGAAAAACCCGCCGATCCGCTGATCGTGCATCCCGATATTCGCCGTATGCTGATGAACCAGAAGGCGTTCAACGAAGGCGCGCGCGCCTTTTCCATGTGGATCGGCGTGCAGGCCGATATTGTGCGCAGCCATTCGGATGGCGCGGAAAAGGCCGATGATTATATGGCGCTGCTGACCCCGGTGGTGAAGGCCTATCTCACCGATCAGGGCTTCGCCAACGCCGTCAATGCGCAGCAGATTTATGGCGGCCATGGTTACATCGCCGAACAGGGCATGGAGCAGTTTGTGCGCGATGCGCGCATCGCCATGATCTATGAAGGCGCCAATGGCATTCAGGCGCTCGATCTGGTGGGTCGCAAACTCGGTATGAATGGCGGGCGCGCGGTGTTCGCGTTCTTTGCCGATGTTGATGCGCAGATCGCCGAATGCGCGGGCGAAGCTGCGCTGGCGGAATTTTGCGTGACGTTAAAGGAAACCCGCGACCGGCTGGAGCAGGCGACGCTGTGGTTTCTCGAAAAGGGCATGGAAAACCCCGATCATCTGGCGGCGGGCTCGACCGATTATCTGCATCTGTTTGCCTTGACCGCGCTTGGGTTGATGTGGCTGCGCATGGCGCGCGCGGCCCATGCGGGGCTGGCGGCGGGTGCGGGGGATGCGGGTTTTTACAACGCCAAGCTCGCCACCGCGCGCTATTTCATGCAGCGCGTGATGCCCGACAGCATCTCGATGCTGGCGAAGATAAAGAGCGGCGCGGACGCCATGATGGCGCTTCCCGCAGATGCGTTTTAACTGGAAGGACTGGATATCATGATCGCGCGCAAATCGGCCTGGATGGATGAGGACCTGCAAATTTTTTCAGACAGCGTGCGCAAATTTTTCGAACGCGAAGCCTTGCCGCATAATGAGCGCTGGAATCAGGAAGGCAAGATCGACCGCAATTTCTGGAACAAGGCGGGCGAGGCGGGCCTGTTATGCGTCACCATCCCGGAGGAATATGGCGGCATGGGCGGCGATTTCCGTCACGAGGCGGTGATCGTGCAACAGGAACAATGGACGCATTTTTCCGGCTGGGGCAATGGCGTGCATAGCGGCATCTGCGCCCCCTATATTCTGGCCTATGGCACCGAGGAACAGAAAAAACGCTGGCTGCCGAAGCTCGCCACCGGCGAACTGGTTGCGGCCATCGCCATGACCGAACCCGGCACCGGGTCCGATCTGCAATCGGTGCGCACCATGGCGCGGCGCGAGGGCGGCGACTATGTGATCAACGGCCAGAAAACCTTCATCACCAATGGTCAGCATGCGGATATTATTATTGTGGTGTGCAAGACCGGCGATGTTTCGGGCGGCGCGAAAAATATCTCGCTGGTGGTGGTCGAGGCGGACAAGGCGCCCGGTTACCGGCGCGGGCGCAATCTCGACAAGGTTGGCCTGCACGCCCAGGATACGTCGGAACTGTTTTTCGATGATGTGCGCGTGCCGGTGGAAAATGTGCTGGGCGGCGAGGAAGGGCGCGGCTTTTATCAGCTGATGCAGCAATTGCCGCGAGAACGGCTGATCATCGCGCTGGGCTCCGTCGCGGGCATGGAGGCGGCGATTGACGTGACCGTCGATTACGTCAAACAACGCAAGGCGTTTGGCAAGGCGCTGCTGGATTTTCAGAATACGCAATTTGTGCTGGCCGACTGCAAGGCCGATGCGGTGGTGGCGCGCACCTTTGTCGATGAATATATTATGCGGCTGGTGCGCGGCGAGCTAAGCCCGGAAGAGGGCGCGGTGGCGAAACTCTGGGCCTGCGAAACGCATGGCCGGGTCGTTGATAAATGCCTGCAACTGTTTGGCGGTTATGGCTTTATGATGGAATATCCCATCGCCCGCATGTTCGCCGACGCGCGTGTGCAGCGCATTTATGGCGGCACCAGCGAGATCATGCGCCTGCTGATTTCGCGTGCACTGTGATGCAGGCGGATCAAATCCTCGCGCGCCTGCAACAGATTGGCGCAAAATTTGCGGAACAGCGTGACGCGCGGCTGGCGCGCACGCATCTGGACCGGGCGGATTTCGATCTGCTGGCCGAGGCGGGGTTTCTGAACACCGGGCTGGCCGCTAAGGATGGCGGTCTGTGGGTGGATGTGCGCACATCGACCCGCGCCTATGCCGAAATGATCCGCGCCATTGCCATGGGCGATCCGTCTGTGGCGCTGGTGGCGGCGATGCATCCTTGCGTGCTGGCCATCTGGTACGCGGCGGGCGATCCGCCCCCGGAACAGGCGGCGGCCTGGCGCGCGCAATGCGACTGGGTGTTTGATACGGTCAGGCGTGGGGCCTGGTGGGGCACGGTCACGTCGGAACCGGGTTCGGGCGGCGATATTATGAAAACCCGCGCCGTGGCAAAACCGGACGGGGCGGGAAATTATTTGCTGACCGGCGAAAAACATTTCGGCAGCGGCGCCGGCATGTCCACCTATATGTTCACCACCGCGATTGCCGAGGGCGAAACGCTTCCCGATATTTTTGTCCTTAAAATGGGCGGCGTGAAATGGGATGGATCGGCGGGGGTGACGCTGGCGGCGGAATGGGATGGGCATGGCATGTCCGCCACCCAGTCACATGCGTTCAGCTTCGACAATTTCCCCGTCATCCGCAATGCCTGGCCGGGCGCGATGGCGCAATCGGTGGCGTCGGCCACGCAATTGGGGGCCTGCCTGTTTGCGGCGGTGATCGTGGCGGTGGTGGAACAGGCGATGGCCTATTTACGGCACAGGCTGGCGGCGAAGGCGGATGCGATGCGCCCCTATGAACGGGTTGAATGGGTGCGCGCGGAAAACGAAGCCTGGCTGATCCGCCAGGCTTATGAGGGGATGCTGAACGCGGTGGAACGCGGCGAAGGCGGCCTTGCGGCGTCTGCGCGCGGCAAGGCCAGCATCGCCGAACTATCCGAGACCTGCCTTGGACGGCTCAGCCGGGTGGCGGGCGGCGCCAGCTTTTCACGCAGCAGCCCGCTTGGCCGCTGGGCGCAGGATGTGCGCGCGCTCGGCTTTCTGCGCCCGCCCTGGGGCCTTGCCTATGATCAGCTGTTCGCGCTGTCCTGGCCGAAATAGATACCCTTATTCGGCGGCGGCGCGCGCCGGCGCGTCTTCGTTCATATAATCGCGCAGGGTTGCGCCATAATATTCCTTGCGGAACAGACCGCGTTTTTGCAGCACCGGGATCAGCGTCTGGTTCAGATCGGCGAAATAATCCGGCGCGTAATAAGACGGCGTAATCTGAAACCCGTCGCCGCCGCCTTCTTCCAGCAGATAAACCATATGGTCCGCCACCTGATCCGGCGTGCCGATCAGTGGCCCGTCATCACTGCCCGACAAATAGCTGGACGCGATCTGGCGCAGTGTGATCGTGGGATCGGATTTCACATTGGCCTCCAGAATTCCCTGAATGCCGGTTACTTTCAGATCGAGGCTGGTGACGGGAGCATCAATATCCAGATCATTAAGATTGGCGTTCAGATGCCCGGACAGCAGCGCCAGTGACGCCTCAATCGGAATGCGCGCGCGGATTTCCGCCTGCCGGGTCAGCGCCTCACTATGCGAATGCGCCACCAGCGGCTGCGCGCCCCAGATAATTTTTATCTTGCGCGGGTCGCGGCCATAGCGTTCGGCGCGCGCTGCAAGATCATCACAGAAAGAGCGCATCTGTTTGGTGTTATTGGCCACCGCAAACACGCATTCGGCATGTCTGGCGGCAAACTCGCGGCCCCGCTCCGATTGCCCTGCCTGAAACAGATAGGGCTGGCGCTGCGGCGACGGGGTTACGGTCAGCGGCCCCTGCACGCTGTGATATTTGCCGTGGAAATTGATTTTCCGCACCTTGGCCGGATCGGCGAAAATGCCATTCTCCATATCCATTTTCAGCGCATCATCTTCCCAGCTATGCCAGAGCTGATAGCACACTTCCATAAATTCATCGGCGCGGTCATAGCGTTCATCATGCGGCAGAATATCTTCCATGCCGAAATTGCGCGCCTCGCTTTTCGATGCCGAAGTAACAATGTTCCAGCCGATCCGCCCCTTGGTGATGTGATCGAGCGTCGAAAGTTTGCGCGCCAGCATAAAGGGCGGATAGATGCTGGTGGACATGGTGACCGCCAGACCGAGTTTTTTGGTGACCGCCGCCAGATAAGGCAGCAGCACCACCGGGTCGCTTGCAGGAAACTGAATGGCATAGCGCACACTGGCGCTATTGGTGCCGCCGCCCCAGCCATCGGCGAAGAAGAACATGTCCATCTTGCCGCGTTCCAGCGTCTGGGCGATCTCCACCCAATATTCGATCTCGCTCCATTGATGGCGGATTTTTTCGCGCGGATACACCCAGGACATGATCATATGCGGCGCCGGGCAATAGATCATAAAGCCGGTGAGATGCATCTGCTTGTTCATGGCCGGTCAATGCGGACGGTAATGCGGCACATCGTCGCCATTGATGGTGACGCGCTGCATGGTGCGGGTCTGCGGGAAATAATCGGCGATGGCGCGGTGCTGCGTGCTGCGATTATCCCAGAAGGCAATCGAGTTCACTTCCCATTTGAAACGCACATGAAATTCCGGCGTCTCGACATGGCGGTAGAGAAATTCCAGCACCGCCGCGCTTTCCTTCGGCTTCATGCCGATGATTTTGGTGGTGAACACGCTGTTCACAAAAATTCCGGCGCGCCCCGACACGGGATGGGTGCGCAACACCGGATGCACCGATTTGGGGCGCAGGTCATTTTCGTTTTTGGGGCGGCCAAACACATGCTCGCTGGCATGTTCGGCCTCCAGCCCCGACAGAAACTGCTGCCACTTGTCCGACAGGCCTTCATAGGCGGCGTGCATACTGGCGAATTCGGTGTCGCCGCCGGCCTCCGGTATCACCTTGGCGATCAGGATCGCGCCCAGATTGGGCATTTTCTCGAACGACACATCCGAATGCCAGGCGCTGGCGGAATATTGCACCTTTTCGTCGGAATGCAGCATCAGGATTTCCGGATGGCCTTCCGGTCCCGGAATAACCGGATGCACATGCAGCGTGCCGAACCGGCGGCCAAAGTCCTTGTGCTGGTCCAGGCTGATGTCCTGATCGCGGAAGAAAATCACCTGATTATCCACCAGCGCGTCGTGAATTTCCTGAAAGGTCTGATTGCCCAGCGGCTGACGCAGATCGACGCCGCTGATTTCCGCGCCCAGTGCGGGCGACAATTTGCGTACCTTGATGGTTTCATAGGCGCGCTTTCCGCCGGGGCCCGCGGACAGGCGGAAATGATTTTCCCAGATGGCGCTTTCCCCTCTGGGGATGGGCGGGGCCTTTTCCTGATCCATGATGTTCCTCCAGCCAGTTGTTTTCCCAAGCCTGTTTTTATCAGTCTATGCCCAAGCGCGATTTCCCGCAATAGGGGCTGCAAAGCCGCGGGTTTTATGCTTAAATCGGCAAAATAACCGTTTATCCAGGGAGAAAGCTCATGACTGACTGCTTTGTGTATGACGCTGTGCGCACGCCGCGCGGCAAGGGCAAAACCAGCGGCAGCCTGCATGAGGTGCCATCGCTGGAACTGGCGACCCAGGTGTTAAAGGCGCTGCGCGACCGCAATAATCTGGATACGAGCAAGGTCGATGATGTGATCCTGGGCTGTGTCGAGCCGGTGCGCGAACAGGGCGCGGATATTGCCCGCATCGCGGTGTTGAACGCCGATTATGCCGAAAGCGTGGCGGGCGTGCAGATCAACCGTTTCTGCGCCTCGGGGCTGGAGGCGGTGAATATGGCGGCGGCGCAGATCATGTCCGGGCAATCCGACATGACCATTGGCGGCGGCGTCGAAAGCATGAGCCGCGTGCCCATGGGGGCGGGCGGCGGCGCCTGGTCCACCGATCCGGCGATTGCCTTCAAAAGCTATTTCGCGCCGCAGGGCATCGGCGCCGATCTGATCGCGACGCGCGACGGGTTCAGCCGCGCCGACGTGGATTCTTACGCGGTGGAAAGCCAGCGCCGCGCCAAACATGCCTGGGACAATGGCTATTTCAAAAAATCCGTGATCCCGGTGAAGGACATTAATGGCCGCATCATTCTGGATCATGACGAACATATGCGCCCCGGCTCGACCATGCAGCAGATGGCGTCGCTGGAGCCGTCATTTGTCATGATGGGCGAAATGGGCGGCTTTGACGCGGTGGCGATGCAGCGTTATCCCGATGTCGAGGAAATGAACCATGTGCATCATGGCGGCAATAGCAGCGGCATCGTCGATGGCGCGGCGGGCGTGCTGCTCGGCACGCGCGAGGCGGGCAACGCCATGGGCCTCAAGCCGCGCGCCCGCATCCGCGCCTTCGGCTCGATCGGCTCGGAGCCGTGCATCATGCTCACCGGCCCGGCGCTGGTCACCGAGAAAGTGCTGAAACGCGCCGGCATGACGGTTGCCGACATTGACCTGTTTGAACTGAACGAGGCCTTCGCCTCGGTGGTGCTGCGCATGATGGATCAGCTCAACATCGATCATTCGAAAATGAATGTGAATGGCGGCGCCATCGCCATGGGCCATCCGCTCGGCGCGACCGGCGCGATGATCCTTGGCACCGTGCTCGACGAGCTGGAGCGGCGCAATCTTTCCACCGCGCTGATCACGCTCTGTGTCGGTGCCGGCATGGGGACCGCCACGATTATTGAGCGAGTGTGAGGAAATCTGCACCTCCCCCTGAAAGGGGGAGGCCGGGTGGGGGTCCAGCGGCGAACAAGTTGCGCGATATCGCAAAACGCAAACCCCCTCCCTAACCCTCCCCCTTGCAGGGGGAGGGAATTAGCAGCAGTTGTGTTTGACGTTTTTATATTCAGTAAAGAAGGATTTGAATGCCAAAAATCGACATTGCCAAGGTTCCGGGCGTAACCAGCAGCAACTATCCGGCAAAGTTCAGGCATATTATGGGTAGTAACCGCACACGTCAGGCGTTGGGCGATGCAGCAGGCTTGACGCAATTTGGGGTGCGATTAACCCGGCTGCCCAAGGGCGCGGGAACCTCGCTGCGGCACTGGCATTTGACGGAGGATGAATTCATCTATGTATTGGAAGGCGAGGTGACGCTAACCACGAATGCGGGCGAAGAAATATTGCGACCGGGCGAGGCTGCCGGTTTTCCAGCCGGGGTGGCGGACGGTCATAGTCTGACAAACAAAGGTGATGCTGACGCGGTATTTCTTGAGATTGGCACCCGTTCACACAGTGATTTGATTGAATATCCGGATATTGATATGCGCGGCATGCGTATCGGAAAATTTGGCTCTTTTACCAATAAGGCAGGTATTCCGTATACGGAATATTGATGGGAGATTGTGAGTTAGGAAAAGGCGATTTTCCCAAACCGTGTGTCACCCCGGATTTATTCCGGGGTCCAGGAGCGAAACAGCACGGCCTTCATGTGTGGCTCTGGACCCCGCAACATGTGCGGGGTGACAGGCCGAAATTGGGGTGGCTTCCGGTCTAAAAAATTAACCAGCACCGTAGGGAGAGACAGATGCAACAGATGAAAATGGATGTGGACAGCGACGGCATCGCCACCATCATTTGGGACATGCCGGGGCGGGCCATGAATGTGCTGTCCACGGAATCGCTGGCGGAATTTGCCGCCTGTATCGACCGCATCAAAAGCGACGTTGCCATCAAGGGCGTGGTCATCACCAGCGGCAAGGATTCATTTCTTGCGGGCGCCGATCTGATGCTGGTGCAGGATGTCACCGCCAATGACGGCAAGAAAAGCCATGAACAGCGGGTCGAGGCGCTTTATGCCAGCCCGATCATCGGCTTTAGCGGCCTCTTGCGCAAACTGGAAACCTGCGGCAAGCCGGTGGCGGCTGCGATTAACGGCATTGCGCTGGGCGGCGGGCTGGAAATTCCGCTGGGCTGCCATTACCGGGTCTGCGCCGATAATCCGGCCATTCAGATCGGCCTGCCGGAATCGAAAATCGGCCTGCTGCCGGGCGGCGGCGGCACCCAGCGCCTGCCGCGCCTGATCGGCATTCCCGCCGCGCTGCCCATGCTGTTGCAGGGCGAGCCGGTTGGCCCGCAACAGGCGCTGAAACTGGGCATTGTGCACAAGCTCGCGCCTGCGAACGAGATTGTGAAAGAGGCCAAACGCTGGCTGAAGGAAAGCCCCGATCCGGTGCAGCCCTGGGACAAAAAGAATTATAAAATTCCTGGCGGCGGCCCGTTTGATGGCGGCCCGGCGCAGGAAATGTTCGCCATGGCCATCGCCAACACGCGCAAATCCACCTATGGCAATTACCCGGCGCTGGAGGCGATTCTGTCCTGCGTTTATGAGGGCATTCAGGTGCCGATGGACGCCGCGCTGCGTATCGAAACCCGGCTGGCGGTCAATCTGTTCCTGCATCCCAGCGCCAACGCCATGGTGCGCTCGCTGTTTATCTCCAGCGGCGAACTGGCCAAGGGCGCGCGCCGTCCGAAAGAAGCAGCGAAATCCGAATGCAATAAAATCGCCGTGCTGGGCGCGGGCATGATGGGTTCCGGCATTGCCTATGTTTCGGCGCTGGCGGGCATCCAGGTGGCGCTGATCGACAGCAGCCTGGAAAACGCCGCCAGGGGCAAGGGCTATTCGGAAAATCTGCTGGGCAAGGCGGTGGAAAAAGGCAAGGCGACGGCGGCGGAAAAAGACGCGGTGCTGGCGCGTATTGTTCCGGGTACGGATTATGCGGCGCTGGCCGATGTGGATCTGGTGATCGAGGCGGTGTTCGAGGACCGCGAGGTCAAAGCGGGCGTCACCGCCCGGGCCGAGGCCGCCATGCCGAAAGCTTCTATTTTCGCCTCCAACACCTCCACTTTACCGATTACCGGGCTGGCGGAAAAATCATCCCGGCCGGATCAGTTTATCGGCATTCATTTTTTCTCGCCGGTGGACCGGATGGGGCTGGTGGAAATCATTATGGGCAAGAAAACCTCACAGGCCGCCCTTGCCGTGGCGATCGACTATGTGCGCAAGATTAAAAAGACGCCGATTGTCGTGAATGACAGCCGCGGCTTTTACACCAGCCGCGTGTTCAGCACCTATGTCAATGAAGGCATCGCCATGCTTTCGGAAGGCGTTGCGCCCGCTTTGGTCGAAAATGCCGGGAAAATGGCCGGTATGCCGGTTGGGCCGCTGGCGGTGAATGATGAGGTCAGCCTGGAACTGACCTTTCATATCATGGATCAAACCAGAAAGGATCTGGGTGCGGCCTATAAGCCCAGCCCGGTGGACGCAGTGCTGGATGAAATGGTCGTTAAACAGGGGCGGCTCGGCAAGAAAAACCGCAAGGGCTGGTATGATTACCCCGAGGGCGGAAAAAAGAAATTGTGGCCCGGCATTGCACAATTGGTGAAACCCGCAGCCCTACAGCCCGATGTGAACGAGTTGAAAAAACGCTTCCTGTATGTGCAGGCGCTGGACGCGGCGCGCTGCTTTGAAGAAGGCGTGCTGACCGATGTGCGCGACGGCGATGTCGGCGCCATTCAGGGCTGGGGCTTTGCGCCCTATACCGGCGGGCCGCTGTCGCTGATCGACGCCATAGGTGCTGCGGATTTTGTGCGCGAATGCGACCGCATGGCCCAGGCCTATGGCGAGCGGTTTGCGCCCAACAAGCTGCTGCGCGATATGGCCGCCAAAGGCGACAGCTTCTACGGCCGCTTCGATCCGAAAAAACAGGCGGCATGAAACTGCGGCGATAGTCTCTGGTTTGTCATCAGTCTACAGACTATCGCCGCGGTTGCTACAAGCCTTCCCAGACATTCATCGGCTGGCCATCCAGCGGCAGGCGCACATCAACCTGATCGCGTTCGCCATATTCCTTCAGCTGACGAATCATCTGGCTGAAATCACCCAGCAGCATTCTCGCCACCAGGCGTGAGGCGGGGGCCATGGGCTCTCCCGCCGCCACGGTCATAAAATCATCCCAATGAATGGCGATTGCCCTTTTGGCGCCAACATTTTTTACCACTTCGTCCCAATAGGCGTTTTCATGCGCTGCGCCAAAATTGCCAATCCCGCCCGTACCCAGCATCACCACATCGGCGCGCACATCTTTCAATGCGCCGGGTTCAAATCCGGCGCTGCCATTGATCAGCAGCGTTTTATCGCCATGCCGGATGACAATGGCGTAGCTTGCCCCTTCCAGATAATCGCCCACCCCGGCAGGGGGTTTTAACGGGCTGCGGATCTCGCCACCGGTAAAACCGGTGGGCGCATGGCGCGAGGGTAACAGTGTCACCGTAAAGCGGCCAAACTGTATTTCCTCGCCGGTATTGGCTATTCGGATTTGCGATTCCGGCAAGCCCCAGCCGCGTCCGATATTGGCGGTCGATTCCGACCCGATCAGCATCGCCCCGGTGCGCCTGGCCACTTCGGGCGCGTCCATCGCATGATCATAATGCGAATGGACCGGGATGATGGCGGAAAGCTTTTCAATGCCCGCCCGTTTCATGCCTGCATCGATGGCGTTGATATCAGGCGCGACTTTGCCCGAGAATATTTGCGCAATGCCGGGCCGCGAGAAAAACCCATCGGTCAGAATGGCGGTCTCGCCATCCTCAATCAGGATGGTGGCGACGCCCAGAAATTTTACCCGGACCTCGCCCGGCGCGGCCGCGGCCTGCAACATATGCATGTCCGCATAGGCTTGCAGGGAAGGGCGGTCATGATACATCCATGCGCCCGCACCGGCCCCCAGCATGATCAGCATGGCCAGAATGCCGCCACCCCATTTAAGCCACTTCATATGTCCGCCCCCCGTTTCCAGTGATCATCGGCAGCAGGCTAGCGCATCAGCGCCGCCTCGACCAGGGGCAGGCGGTCATTGCCGAAATACATGTCATCGCCATTGACGAACATGGTGGGCGAACCAAAACCGCCGCGCGCAATCAGTTCATCCGTATTGGCGCGCAACCGGTCTTTTACGCCGGCTTCCTGAATGCGGCGGAAAAAATCATCGGGTTTCAGCCCAGCGCGCGCGCAGATTCCGGTCAGGATTTCCGGCTGCGATATATCTTTGAGATCACCCCAATAGGTTTCGAAACAGGCCCAGGCATAGGCGGGCAGAACGCCTTCGTCTTGCGCCACCAGCGCGCCGCGCATGCACGCAACCGCGTTCACGGGAAAGACTTTCGGCCAGCCGATTTTAATACCGCAGAACCGCGCCCAGTCCTGCAAATCCTTGGTGGAATATTTGGACTTTACCGGGTGCGGATTGGCGCGCATTTCATACAGTTCCATATTCACCTTATTGAACACGCCGCCAACCAGAATGGGCCGCCACTCAATCTGTGTTCCGGTGCGCGCCGCCAGCGCCTCAATACGGCTGAACGCCAGATAGGTCCACGGGCTGGAACAATCAAAAAAGAATTCTAGTTGGGCCATAATGCTGCTTCCCCCTGGAATTTATTCCGCCGCCGCCACAGTGCTCGCATCGGTGATGAGCGGCGCGCGGCTTTCAATCTCATGCGCAATTTCTGTTATAATGTGATCCAGCGCTGCAACACGCTGCTGCGCCATGCCAAGCCGGCGCACCGAAACCGTTCGCTCTTCCGCCTCGCGTTTGCCCACGACCAGTTGCACAGGGACTTTGCGCACTGAATGTTCTCGCACTTTATAGTTAATTTTTTCGTTACGCAGATCAGCCTCAACACGTATTCCATGTGAAAATAAAGCCGCCGCAACCTCGTTCGCGTATTCATCCGCATCCGATGTAATCGTCGCCACAACCACCTGCACCGGCGCCAGCCATAGCGGGAAACGTCCGGCATGATGCTCGATCAGAATGCCGGTAAAGCGTTCCAGCGAACCAAACATCGCCCGGTGCAGCATGACGGGCGGGTGTTTCTGGCCATCCTCGCCGACAAAGCTGGCGCCAAGGCGGCCCGGCAAATTCAGATCAACCTGAATGGTGCCGCATTGCCAATCGCGGCCAATGGCGTCGCGCAGTACAAATTCCAGCTTCGGGCCATAGAACGCGCCCTCGCCGGGGTTCATTACATAGTCCAGGCCTGATGCCTCGATGGCGGTACGCAGCGCGGCCTCGGCCTTGTCCCACACTTCATCCGAACCCACCCGCTTTTCCGGACGGTCGGAAAACTTCACCCGCACCTGATCGAAACCGAAGTCGCGGTAGGTTTCCAGAATCAGATTGGTAAAAATCACGCACTCCTGGGTGATCTGATCTTCAGTGCAGAAAATATGCGCATCGTCCTGGGTAAAGGCGCGCACCCGCATTAACCCATGCAGCGCGCCGGAAGGCTCATACCGATGGCATTTGCCGAATTCCGACATGCGCAACGGCAGGTCGCGGTAGCTTTTGATGCCCTGGCGGAAAATCTGCACATGGGCGGGGCAATTCATCGGCTTCAGGCAGAAATGCCGTTCATCCGGCGTGTGCACCGAAAACATTTCCTCGGAAAATTTCTCGGCATGGCCCGAGGCCACCCATAGTGACGCATCCAGCAGTTCGGGCGTGTTCACTTCAACATAGCCGCCATGGCGCTGGCGTTCGCGCATATAATCAATCAGTGTACGGAATAATGACCAGCCCTTGGGGTGCCAGAACACCGCGCCCGGGCCTTCTTCCTGAAAATGGAACAGGTCCAGCTCGCGGCCCAGGCGGCGATGGTCGCGCTTTTCCGCTTCCTCCAGCATCAGCAGATGCGCCTTCAGATCTTTCTCGCTGGCGAAACAGACGCCGTAAATGCGTTGCAGCATTTCATTATTGGAATCGCCGCGCCAATAGGCCCCCGCCAGCTTGGTCAGCTTGAACGCCTTGCCCAATTTGCCGGTCGATGGCAGATGCGGCCCCCGGCATAAATCCTGCCATTGGCCCTGGCGGTAAATGCTGACCTGCTGATCTGCGGGGATCGCGGCGATGATTTCAGCCTTGTATTCTTCGCCGATGGAACGGAAAAACGCCACCGCCTTGTCGCGCTCCCACACTTCGCGGGTGATGGGTTCATCGCGGTCCACAATCTCGCGCATGCGCTGCTCGATTTTTTCCATATCATCCAGGCTGAATGGCGTGGGCCGGGCAAAATCGTAAAAGAAACCGTGCTCGATCACCGGGCCGATAGTGATCTGGGTTTCGGGGTAAAGCTCCTTCACCGCCTCGGCCAGCACATGGGCGCAGTCATGGCGCAGGATTTCCAGCGCATCGGCATCTTCCGCAGTCAGGATGGCGGCACTGGCGTCACGCGCAATCACTGTGGACAGGTCTTTCACCTCGCCATCGACGCGCACGGCCACGGCTTTTTTCGCCAGTGATCTGGAAATGTTCAGGGCCAGATCAAGCCCGCTTGGCGGCTCTGCAAATTCACGCTGTCCGCCATCGGGAAGGGTAATTTTTATCATCACGTTCTCACTTCGAAATATCATCTTTGCGGCTGGACCAGCGCCCGTAACGCCACGCGCTGAACAGTCCATAGCGCATCTCAAGGCGTTCTGGAACCGTATCTACGCCCTGTCCGCCCCAGGGATGGCAGCGGCAGATGCGTGATACCGCCAGCCAGCCTCCCGGCCATGCCCCATGTTGCCGGATGGCAATGGCCGCATATTGCGAACAGGTCGGCTGATAGCGGCAGGAGCTGCCCAGAAATGGCGACAAAGTAAGCTGATATACCCGGATCAGGAACAGAAGAATTTTATCCATCAAGCTGTCCCTTACCGGTTTTGGCCGCAATCTCGTCAATCGCCTTTAGCACCGCCTCAAAGGGCAGCATGACCGATCCGTGGCGCGCCTTGTAATCGGCTACCGGTTGCAGCACTTCCAGTTCATGCCATTCGCCTTCGGGGGGCGGCGCATGCTGTTTCAGCATGGCGCGCATGGCATCGTGCGCCTGGCGCAATTGCGGGCCGCTTTGACCGATCACATGTTTGGCCATAATGGCGGAGGCGGCCTGGCCCAGGGCGCAAGCCTTTACCTCAGCGGCATAATCGCAGACTTTCCCGTCCCGCATCTTGATATCCACGGTTATGCGGCTGCCGCACAGGGGGCTGTCGAGAAAGACCGTGGCGTCCGGATCCGCCAGCCGGCCAATGCGTTCAATATTCCCGGCCAGGCTCAAAATGGCTTTGTTATACAGTTCATTAACCATGATTTTGCTCCTGCGCCGCCGCCGCATGCTTCTGAATGGCCTTTAGCATGGCGTGCAACCCGTTGGAGCGGGTCGCGCTGAGATGGGAATCCAGTCCGATTTCGCGGATGAATTCCGGCTGCGTAGCTATAATTTCGGAAGCGGAACGGTCATTGTAAACCCGCAGCAACAGCGCGATCAGACCAGAAACGATGCTGGAATCGCTGATCGCATCAAAATGCAGCCGCGCGGCATTGCCGGACATGCGCAGCCAGACCTGGCTTTGGCAGCCCTGCACCCGGTTGGCCTCGGTGCGCCATTCATCCTTGAATTCCGGTAACTTACGCCCCAGATCAATGAGGTATTGATAGCGGTCCATCCAGTCGTCGAAAAACTGGAATTCGCCAATCAGGTCACTTTGGGTATCCGCAATCGTTTGCATGGCCAGGTCGCGCCCGTGAACAGGTTCTACAGAATCAGATGGCACTAAACCATTGTTAAGCCAAGATTGCACATATTGTCTTAACCGGCTAAACTGCGCTGATGGTGCCTGGTATGTAGGTACTTCCGTTATAAAGTCGATGGCTGCCGCGCCAGCGAAGAGAGAATTGAGAGAATTTCGCGGCCCATGCTGATGGGCTTAATATGGACAAATCCCCGTTATCCAAGCTTGCGGCGCGCCGGGGTGCTTAAACAGAGAGTGAAAAGTTGACAATGGATGCCATCGCAAATGAGGCCGGCCAGGTCAGTGTTTTTGAGGACAGGGCCAAATTACGTGAAATTGAACGCCGCCCCACACAGGCTGAAGCCGAGGCGGCCGTACGCACCCTGATCCGGTGGGCGGGCGACGATCCGGACCGCGAAGGGCTGCTGGATACGCCGGCGCGGGTTGTCCGGTCCTATTCTGAATTTTTCTCCGGTTATGCCGAGGATCCGAACGAAATTCTGTCCCGTACTTTCGAAGAAGTCGAAGGCTATGACGACTGGATCATGCTGCGTGACATCCGCCTGGAATCGCATTGCGAACATCATATGCTGCCAATCATTGGTGTCGCGCATATCGCCTATATCCCGGAAGGCAGGGTCGTAGGTATCAGCAAGCTGGCGCGGGTGGTGGAAGTATTTGCCAAGCGCCTGCAAACCCAGGAAACCCTTACGGCGCAGATCGCCAGCGCCATCCATGACGGCTTGCAGGCTATCGGCGTTGCGGTGCTGATAGAGGCGCGCCACGAATGCATGACCACAAGAGGTGTGCACAAGCAGGATGTCGATATGATCACCAGCCGCATGACCGGCGCTTTCAAGCGGGACCCCCGGCTGGAAGAGCGCTTTTTAAACATGTTGCGCAAACGCTGAAAAGTAACCTTGGGTTAAGTATAAACGGGCAAGATTGCACCATGGAAAACCGTATGGAAAATCGTAACGAAATTCAGTTTTCGCCACGCCGCAGCATCGAACAGGTTGAGGAAAGCCACGAACTGGCCCCGAAATTCGATGAACGCGGCCTGATCCCTGTCGTCACCACGGATGCCAGCAGCGGCGAAGTGCTGATGCATGGCTATATGAATGCCGAGGCTTTCCGGCAAACCGTTGCGTTGGGCGAGGCCGTCTATTGGAGCCGCAGCCGTCAGGCCCTGTGGCACAAGGGCGCCACCAGCGGGCTGGTGCAGAAGCTTGTCGAGATACGCATTGATGATGATCAGGATGCAGTCTGGCTGCGGGTCAATGTGCAAGGCGGCGCCAGTTGCCATGTGGGATATCGCTCCTGCTTTTACCGCTCCATTCCTATTGGTGCCAAAGGGGTTGTGGCCCTGAATTTCGAAGAGACCGAAAAAGTCTTTGATCCGAAGGCCGTTTATGGCGATGCGCCAAATCCTACGCAATTGTGAGACCTGCTGTGCGCCATGGCTGATCTGATTCCCCGTCCGACCTGGTCCCGCAGGCCGGCCACCATTGGTCTGGCGCTCGGCAGCGGTGTGGCGAGGGGATGGGCACATATCGGGGTGCTGCGTGCGCTGGAACGTGAAGGCATTCAACCTGATATTGTGTGTGGCACGTCCATCGGCGCGGTGGTTGGCGGCGGTTATGTTGCCGGCAAGCTGGATGAGGTGGAAAAATGGGCGCGGGGTATGACCCAGCGGCGGCTGTTCCGGTTTCTCGATATTGGTCTTGGCGGCGGCGGATTGCTGCATGGGAATAAATTAGCGGCGGAATTGCAGAACGAACTGGGCGATCTGGAAATCCAGCATCTGAGCCGCCGGTTTATCGCTGTTACTACCGAACTGGCGACCGGGCATGAAATCTGGCTGCGTCAGGGCTATATGGTGGAAGCCATGCGGGCCTCTTATGCGCTGCCTGGAATTTTCAGCCCGGTTAAGGTTGAAGGGCGCTGGCTGATCGACGGCGCGCTGGTCAATCCGGTTCCTGTGTCTACCTGCCGCGCCTTCGGCGCGCGTCTGGTGATCGCCGTTAATCTGAATGCTGACATATTCGGCATGGGAACTGTGCGCAAGGGCGACCGGCTGGAAAGTGATGAAGAGCTGGAAGCCGAAAATGCGGATGCGCTATCCCTGGTCTCGGGTGCGGGCATATCCAGCAGACTGGCTTTGCGTAAATTGCTGGGTTCAACAAAAGGCACCCCGGGGCTGACCACGGTAATGTTTGGCGCCTTTAATATTGTCCAGGACCGTTTGGCCCGTTCGCGACTTGCGGGCGATCCGCCGGACGTGCTCGTCAATCCCCAGGTGGCGCATATCGGGCTGCTGGATTTTCACCGCGCAGAAGAATCGATCAAGCTGGGTGAACTGGCCATGCGCCAAGCGATGCCGATGATTCAAGAAGCCTTGCAGGTGCTGAACTAAATCAGTTTGTGAACTGACTGAATCGCTTTTGCCCTCCCGCTCCCCCTCACCAGCCGTAGCTCGCAGAGCGAAGGCTGATGAGGGGTGAGAAAACGGGAAAGCGAGCGTATCAACATGATCACAAAATTGTCAAATATCCCGCCGCAAAAGGCCACGGCTTTTTGCGGCGGGCAGGGGTATCAGGCTGCCTTGGCCTTTAATTCGGATTGCAGGAACTGCAAGGTCAGATCGCGGTCGCCGACGCCCAGAAGGGTGCAATTCAAATCGGTGACGCCGATATCGCGCAGACGCCCGATAGCGGCGGAGATTTCCTTTTCGCTGCCGACACAGGCGAAATCTGCCGGCCCCTGTGCGCCTTCCTTATCGAGCATGGCGCGATAGGATTTGAGGGTGCCATACATTTTCAAACCGCGATCCAGACGCTCGCGCACGGCTTCCTTGTCGGCCACCAGCGCGAAAGGCATGCCCGCAACAATGCGCGGCGCGGGCTTTCCGGCCTCTTTCGCGGCCTTGCTGATTTTCGGGATGATGTGGCTTTCCAGCGTTTTGGGACCGGTCATCCAGGTGATCGTCCCATCCGCATAGGTTCCCGCCAGCTTGAGCATCACATCGCCAAGTGCCGCCACCACGACCTCGCAGCCTTTCGATTCTGAAACGGTGATCATGGCGTTGGTCTTGTATAATTCACCCGAAAACTGAACTTTTTCATTGCGCAAGGCGGGCATCAGAACTTGCAGATATTCGCGCATATGCCGGGCGGGCCTGTCATAGGACATGCCCAGCGCGCCTTCGATGATCGGCTGGTGCGACAGACCTATGCCCAGCGTGAAGCGGCCATTTGACGCGGCTTGCACGGTTGCCGCTTCCTGCGCCATGGTCAATGGATGGCGCGGATAGCTGGGCACGACCGCAGTGCCAAGCTTGATGCGGCTGGTTTCACGCCCGATCAGCGCCATCGACATCATGGCGTCCAGACCGAACATGCTGGCGATCCATAAGGTGTCAAAGCCCATCTGCTCGATCTTTTTGGCCTGTGCGATCATGCCGTCAATGGTGCCTTCCGGTCCGATGCCGGCCGTGTTAATGCCTATTTTCATTTCTCTCACTCCTTCGCTGTTATTTTTTTTGTTTGGCCCATGCCCGCACGGCCTTGCTGAAGGCCTGGAAAATGGCCGCATAAGCGGGGTTTTCATTGGCCCGCCATTCCGGGTGCCACTGTACACCAAGTGCAAAGCCCGGCGCACCGTCAATCGACACGGCCTCGATCGTGCCATCCGGGGCGACGGCTTCCACCCGCAGCCCGGGCGCCAGCCGGTCTATGCCCTGATTATGCACTGAATTGACCTTGAACTGCGCCGCCCCGATGATGCGCGCAAGACGGGTTTTCGCCAGCACCGTAATGTCATGCGCCGGTTCATAGCGCCGCTCGGGCGTCGCCGCCGGATTTTCCATATGCCCGTTCAGATGATTATGCCGTCCCGGCAGCTCATGCACAAATTGATGCAGCGAACCGCCAAAGGCGACATTCATCTCCTGCATGCCCCGGCACACCGCCAGCAGGGGAACGCCTTTTTTCACCGCCGCCCGGATCAGCGGCAGTGTCAGCGCATCACGTTGCGGATCGGCATGGTTTTCTGCTCGCGGCGGCGGGCCGCCATAAATTTCCGGCGCGACATTGGAGGGCGAACCAGGCAGAAAAATGCCATCCACCGCCGCCAATATGTGCGCAACATCCAGCGGTTCGCGCGTCACCGGGATCAGCAGCGGCACCGCTCCCGCAACGTCACGCACGGCGTTGATATATTTTTCGCCAACCGCATGAAAGGGAAGATCGCCGATTATCCGGTAATCGCACGCAAGCCCTACAATCAAAGGGCGTTTTTTAGATCGTGACATATGGCCTGACGTTTCTTTGCAAATCAGCGTTTATTCTGCAATCCGGGGGCGGGATCAAGCAAGATGAAAAGTTTGGGATCAAGCGGCCCGGTGGCGCGGATATCGCTCAGGCCGATCTGTGTGGTCAGGCCCTGCGCGTCGATCACCACCCATTGCCGCAACTCGATATTGGTATCGCCGCGATCCAGAAATGTCAGGGTGATCTCGCCTTTTTCGGGCGCTTTGGCATCGCGCAGCTTCACACGCAACAATCCGGTATCGCGTTTTATGGCAACCACTTCGCGTTCCGATCCCAGCGTTACCTTGTCCGCTAATATCGGGCTGAGCGGTGTGGAACCGATCGGATAACGGTCAATCGCCGCATCTGTGCCTTCGCGCACCGCAACAGAAGTGCCATCGGCAATGACCAGCATTTCCTCAGGCGGTGCATATTCAAAACGCATCCGTCCGGGACGGTCCAGATAAAACTCGCCCCGGCTGACCGCGCCATCCGGCGCAATCTGCATAAAGCCCGCCTGCAACCGGTCCAGCTGATTGAGATAGGTGTTTACCCGTTCCAGGTCGCCGCGCTGTTGCGCATTCAGCCCTGCCAGCGGGTCGCTCTGCGCCCATGCAGGGGTTAATAGCTGCGCATGCGCCAGCAGGCTCAGCAGAAGGACAGACAAAAGGCGGCGGCGGGGGAAATGCATTCCACTGTCTAACGCAAAAAGCGCCGGGATTGAACCCATTAGTTCGACCGGCCCCCCTTTATATGCCTATCCGCAGGCGGCGCTTCAATGCCCGGCCCTGATTTCGTGTACGGGCCGGTAGGCAATGCGTTTGATCAGAAAATCACTGGAATCCGTGGTAATCAGCCCAGGCGCGATTTCCGTGCCATCCTCCCTGACATAGGGGGTTGCGAATAATTCCAGCCGGTCAAAGGGTTCGCGTGTCCTGATCATGATCAGATGCGCGCCGCCCTCGGATTCCGGTAAAAACAGTCCCTGTCCTGTTTCTGTTTCGCCGCGATAGGCCCGCCAGCCGCCACGCTCATGATAGATGGCGTCACCATGCTTTCCCTCTCCACGGTAAAAATAGGTCACATCAATATCCGTGCGCATGACAGGCTGGTCGAAAAGGATGATGATCTGCTCGGAACGGTTCAGCACCGGATCATATCCGGTTTCCGCCTTGATCGCGGGCGCGCTGGCCTGCGCCCCCGCCGCCCCAATTCCATCACGATGCCAGCCAACGGCAAGGGTGCTGGGCGAACTGTCGCCGGCATTTTGCGCCAGAATATGCAGCCCGGCCTGGGTGGCGGTAATAGTTTCGTCCAAATCTACGTTTATCCATGCGGCGTCGCGGCTAAGACCAGGAATGAGATAGGCAGATTGCGCATAAGCCGCGCCCGAGAGGCACATAACAGACAGGATGATTGAGAGTGCAGTGTAACCCATCATGACCGGCTCCTGCTTATTTGTTAATTTTTCCCTGTGCCCAGGATTGCAGCACAGTCTGCTTCGCTTGCACAAGACAATTCCATGCCACTTTCGCTTGTGGTAAGGATAAAGAAATAATATCCGGCGGGGAGAAAGCAGATGCGAGCCATGATGGTGCGGGAAAACAGCCTTGATATGTCGGTGATGCGGCTGGAAGAGGTGGAACTGCCGCCGCCGGGCGAGAAGCAGGTGCGGGTGCGCATTCGCGCGGCGTCTACGCAATTTCCCGACATTCTGATGATCCAGAAAAAATATCAGTATCAGCCGCCGCTGCCCTATATTCCCGGATCGGAATTCGCCGGTGACATCGTTGCGCTGGGTGAGGGCGTCACACAATGGAAAATTGGCGATGCGGTGGTGGCGGGCATGCTGACCGGTGGCGGTTTCGCCGAGGAAGTGAATGTCGGTGAAAGCAGTTTGCGCCGCAAGCCTACGCCGCTCAGCTATGGCCAGGCCTGTTCGTTCCGTTCCGCCTATCTGACGGCGCAAGTCTCGCTGATCCGGCGCGGGGAATTACAGCCCGGTGAAACCTTGCTGGTGCATGGCGCGGCAGGCGGTGTCGGGCTGGCTGCCGTCGAGGTAGGCAAGATGCTGGGGGCGACGGTTATCGGCACCGGCAGCTCGGATGAAAAGCTGAAGATCGTCACAAAATATGGCGCGGATCACGTGATCAATTATGGCGCCGATTTCAAACGGGGCTTTCGTGAAAAGGTCAAGGAATTGACAGGCGGCAATGGCGCCGATGTGATTTATGATCCGGTTGGCGGCGATGTGTTTGATGAATCGGTGCGCTGCATCAACTGGGGCGGCCGGCTGCTGATCATTGGCTTCACATCGGGGCGCATACCTTCGGCGCCGGTGAATATGCCGCTTATCAAGGGCTTTTCCATCGTCGGTGTGCGCGCGGGGGAATATGGCCGCAAGGATCCGCAAAAGGGCCGCGAGAATATCGCCATGGTCGATGCGTGGGCCGAGACCGGCAAGATCAATCCCTATGTCTGCGCCGAAGTGCCGCTGGAACGCGCCCATGAGGCCCTGGCCATGATCCAGGACCGCAAGGTGGTCGGGCGCGTTGTCATAGTGATGTGAGGTTTACTCGCCCTTTTTTCCGGCAGGCGGGGTTTCCTGGCCCAATTTGACCGCGACAAAGCGCAGATCCCCGCCGCGATAGAGCAACAGCAGAACCGACTTCTTGCCCGCTTTTTTGGCGGCGGCGGTCTTGTCCTTTACTTCCTGTGGAGAGCGGACTTCCTGCTGCGCCACTTCAACAATCACATCGCCCGGACGAACGCCTTTTTCCCGCGACGGCCCATTATCATCGACCGCCACCACGGCGACGCCGTTAACATCCGCGCCAACTTCAAACTGTTCGCGCAGCGACGCGCTTAGCGGCGCCAGCAGCAGACCGAGATCATCGACTTCGGTGCCGCCGGGCACCTCGCCGGACTGCTCGCCCCTGGTTTCATCATCGGAAGCGGTTTTCTCAAATTCTTCAAGCCGGCCCAGAACAACCCGGAAATTCTTTTCCTTGCCATCGCGCCAGACAACAACATCGGATTCCTTGCCCACGGCAGTCTCCGCCACGATGCGCGGAAGATCGCTCATTTCGGGCACTTCCTGGCCGTTGAAGCGGATGATGACATCGCCTGCTTTAATGCCGGCCTTGGCCGCGGGGCCGCCAGGGGTGACTTCCGCAATCAGCGCGCCGCGCGCTTTCAGCAGGCCAAAACTTTCGGCCAGCTCGTCTGTCACCGATTGAATGCGCACGCCAAGCCAGCCGCGCCGGGTTTCGCCGAATTCCTGTAATTGCGACACCACATTGCGCACAATATCGGAAGGGATCGCAAAGCCGATGCCGATAGAGCCGCCCGAAGGGGAAATAATCGCCGTATTGACGCCGATGACCGCCCCATCCATATCAAAAAGCGGGCCGCCGGAATTTCCCCGGTTGATCGCCGCATCTGTTTGCAGGAAGGAATCATAGGGTCCGGAATTGATATTGCGGTTCTGCGCTGAAATAATCCCGGCCGAGACGGAGCCGCCAAGGCCGAACGGGTTGCCGATCGCCAGCACCCAGTCTCCCACGCGCATTTGTGACGAGTTGCCGAATTTCACGAAGGGCAGGGGTTTGCTGGGCTCAACTTTCAGCACGGCCAGATCGGTTTTCAGGTCCCGGCCGATAACTTTCGCCGGCAATTGTGTGCCATCGCTTAAATTGACCGTGATTTCGTCGGCCTTGCCGATCACATGATTGTTGGTAACGACAATACCGCCCGGATCAATGATGAAGCCGGAGCCAAGCGAGGATACCTTGCGGGCCTGGCCCTTTTCGCCCTGCTGATCGAAAAAATCCTTGAACAGATCTTCAAAAGGCGAGCCGGGCGGGAATTGCGGCATTTCATTCAGTTCCGGAGACTGAACCGTTTGCGAGGTGGCGACATTGACCACCGCCGGTGACAGGCGCGCTGCCAGATCGGCAAAACTATCGGGCGCGCCGCGCGCCAGTACGGCGTTGGGGATCAGAAAATTTGCTGCCGCAGCCAGAACCAGTGCTGCAAAGAATATCCGCCTGAATGAACGCGCCTGCATATAGACCTTCCTTTTATATCTGCCATTCCGTCTCAACCCCCGCTACCACAGATATTTACCGATTGCGGAGAAAATATGTCCAAATCCGGGCCGGAATTTTATTTCTAGAGGTATGACATTAGGTTTGACCATACAACACTCCCGGCTTGTCACCCCGGATTTATTCCGGGCTCCAGGAGCCGCAAAGTAGCACCTGAGTTTGGCCCCCTGGACCCCGCACCAAGTGCCCCCGGGTCCGGCCTTTGGCCGGCCCGAGGACAAGCTCGGTGACACTGAGTGTGGGGCGATGATTCAATCTAAAATCATACCGGTCTAGCGCCCACCCGCCCCGCTGCGTTTGCCGCCGATATCGCTGAAATAGCTGAAAAAGTCGCTGTCTGGGGAAAGCACCATAGTCGTGTCGGCGGCCTTGAAGGCTTCCTGATAGGCCCGCATCGACCGGTAAAAGGCGAAAAATTCCGGGTCCGCACCAACCGCTTCGGCAAAGATGCGGTTGCGCTCGCCATCGCCTTTACCCCGCGTGATTTCTGAATCGCGCTTGGCTTCCGCCAGCAATACGGTTTTCTCACGATCGGCGCGCGAACGGATACGCTGGGCGATTTCCGCGCCCTGGGCGCGGGCCTCGCGGGCCTCGCGTTCGCGTTCGGTCTGCATCCGGCGGTAAATCGCCTGGCTGTTGGCTTCCGGCAGATCGACGCGCCGCACCCGCACATCCAGAACTTCGATGCCGAACTGTGCAGCCTCGTTATTCACGCGGTCACGGATCAGGTCCATCAGCGCCCGGCGTTCTCCCGACAGAATGGCGAAAAAGCTTTCCTTGCCCAGAACCTGCCGCAAACCGGCATTCAGCAGGGTGGAAAGCCGCGCGTCAACACCCGCAAGGGTGACGACGGTCTGCCGGAATTTCAGCGGGTCCGTAATGCGATAGCGGGCAAATGCGTCCACCACCAGGCGTTTCTGGTCCGATGCAATCACTTCCGCTTCAGGAATGTCATAGTCCAGGATACGCTTGTCAAAATAGGTGACGTTCTGAATGAAAGGCAGTTTCCAGTTCAGTCCGGGTTCGCTCACCACCCGTTTGGGATCGCCAAACTGCAACACCAGCGCCTGCTCGGTCTGGTGCACCGTAAACAGCGTGGAATAGGCCAGCACTATCAGGGCGCCGGCCGCGATCAGCAGCAGTGGAAAATTTTTGTTCATTGCGCTTCTCCAGTCTGGGTGCGGTTACGCAATTCCGGCAGGGGCAGATAGGGCACCATGCCGCTGCCTTTTGGATCCGTGATCACCACCTTGTTCATGCCGGCCAGCAGTTTTTCCATGGTCTCGATATAAATGCGTTTTTGCGTGACTTCCTTGGCCTTGGCATATTGTGTGTAGACGGCGGTAAAACGCTGCGCGTCGCCTTCGGCCTCGGCAATGGTCTGCTGCATATAGGCCTGTGCGTCCTGTTCAATCTGCGCCGCTTCGCCTCGGGCGCGCGGTATGATGTCATTGGCATAGGCTTCGGCTTCGTTGCGCTGACGCTCCAGATCGGCGCGCGCTGCCTGCACGTCGCGGAAGGCGTCGATGACCGCGATAGGCGGATCAACCTTCTGCAATTGCACCTGGCTGATTTGCACACCGGCATTGTAATTATCCAGCACCTGCTGGGTAAGCGTCATGACATCCTGCTCGATTTGACTGCGCGCCTCGGTCAGAATCGGTGTGATCTGCATGCGGCCAATGACTTCGCGCATGGCGCTTTGCGCCACGGCTTTCACATTTTCATCCGTATTGGCCATGTTGAACAGATATTTTTCGGCATCCCGTATGCGCCAGAACACCGAAAAATCCACATCGACGATATTTTCATCTCCTGTAAGCATCAGGCTTTCCTGGGGAACGTCCTGGGTGCGGTCCGGATTGCGCGTGTCGGTAAAGGGGCGAAAGCCCACATCGACCCGGTTCACATTGGTCACAGGCGGCTTCACGACGCTTTCAATGGGATAGGGCAGATGATAGTTCAAACCAGGCTGCGTGATTTCCGAAAATTTGCCGAAACGCAGCACCACGCCCTGCTGGTCGGTTTTCACCGTATAAAAACCGGTCGCCAGCCAAAACCCGCCCAGCAAGATAGCCACCAGGCCAAGACCCCGCCCGCTAACCTGGCCGCCTGGAAACAGATTTTTCAGCCGGTCCTGCGCCTGGCGCAGCATGGCTTCAATATCTGGCGGCTCGCCGCCACCACCACCGCCGCCCCATGGGCCTTGCGGCCCCCGTGGACCGCCTCCGCCGCCGCCGCCGTCGCCGGGACGCTTGCCCCAGGGCCCGCGATTGGCGGAACCGCCGTCACCGTCATTATTCCATGGCATATTGGTTGCTCTCCACAGGTCTGATCAAGGCTCGTATTGGCATTAGCGCTTATGCGGGTTATATGACAGGCATGGCGGTTAATCAATCGCGTCACAGGGACAGAGGTGGCGTGTGATAGCGTGTATTTCAACATATTAGATAGAAACAGGTGCCTCTTATGCCGGATCGCGAGCAAATCCTGAAGGCGCTGTCCCAGATAATGGATCCTGACAGGGGCCGCGATATTGTCAGTCTTGGCATGGTGCAAGGCCTTGTCATCAAAGACAGTGAAATAGGTTTCACGCTGGAAGTATCGCCGGATGAGGGCGCGGCCAGGGAACCGCTGCGCATGGCCTGTATTGATGCGCTGCGCGAACTGCCCGGCGTCACGAAAGTTGCTGTGGTGCTGACGGCGCACCATGACAGTCCGGCCCGGACCAAAGCCCGCCCCGCCGCCCATGCGCATGATCACGATCATAAGCATGATCATAAACATGCTCAGGCCCCCAGACTTGCGGTAAAACAGGCCGCCAAGACAGGTGAAAAGCAGACTATTCCCGGCATCAAGGCGATTATCGCAGTGGCCAGCGGCAAGGGCGGCGTCGGCAAATCCACCACGGCCGTCAATCTGGCGCTGGCGCTGGCGGGACTCGGCAAAAAGGTCGGGCTGCTGGATGCGGATATATACGGGCCTTCGATCCCGCGGATGCTGGGCCTGAAAGGCAAGCCCTCGACGACGGATGGGCACAAATTGCTGCCGATGCAGAATTACGGCGTCAAATGCATGTCGATCGGCTTTCTGGTCGATGAAGACACGCCCATGATCTGGCGCGGCCCGATGGTGATGAGTGCGCTGACCCAGATGCTGAACGATGTCGCCTGGGGCGAGCTGGACATTCTGGTCGTCGATATGCCGCCCGGCACCGGTGATGCGCAACTGACTCTGGTGCAGCGGGTGCCGCTGGCGGGCGCCATCATCGTCTCGACGCCGCAGGAAATCGCGCTGATTGATGCACGGCGCGGGCTGAAAATGTTCGAGACCACACATGTGCCGATTCTGGGCGTGATTGAAAATATGAGCTATTTCGTCAGTCCGGAAAGCGGTGAGAAACACTATATTTTCGGCCAGGGCGGCGCGCGCGCCACGGCGGAAAAATATGGCTGCGATTTTCTGGGCGAGATACCCCTGCATCAGTCGATCCGCGAGACCTCGGATGCCGGTACCCCCATCGTCATCAGCGCGCCTGCCAGTGCGCAGGCCCTGATCTATCGCGATATCGCAGAGCTGGTCGCGCACAAGCTAGACACCGCCCAAAATGCGCCGGGACGGGCCGCGCCAAGAATTGTAATTGAGTAGGGGGTGCAGCCGCCTTGTTAATTGCCGGCCTGTTAATTTCCCGCATTGGCCGGCAGCAATAACCGGCTTTCGCCGATTTTCATCACCCACAGATCCTGATCCGCATAGCCATGCGCGCGGCCCGACGCGATAAAGCGCAGCGGCGGTTCGAACGGGGGTTCCTCGGTCAGAATAACCGTGCCCCAATGCATGCCGACCAGCCGCCGCGCCCCGATATCGCGGCCGATCTGCACGGCCTGTTCCGGTGTTGCATGCGAGGCGTGCATGATCGTCTCAGGCGCATAGCCGCCAATTCCCAGCAGGGCTGTATCAAAAGGGCCGTGGCGCTCGCCGATCTGTTTGAACACCTGGCCATAGGCGCTGTCGCCGCCAAAAAACACATGCTGCCCCGCGCCGCGTATGGAAAATCCCGCCCATAGGGTGCGGTTGGTGTCGCTTGTATTACGGCGCGACCAGTGCACCACCGGCAGGGCGGTAAGCGTCACCCCATCCAGGCTATAGTGCTGTTCCCAGTCCAGTTCCACGACCCGCTGAAATCCGCGCCGCAGAAAAAATTCACCCAGCCGCAGCGGCGCCACTACCTGAATTTGATCCTTATGCGGAAGATGCCGCAATGTGACTTCATCCAGATGGTCATAATGATTATGGCTGACAAGCAGTATGTCGATTTGCGGCAGATTTTGCGCGGCAATACCGCTTTTGACAAAACGTTTGGGGCCAAGCCGGCTGGGGCCGGCATAGTCGGACAGATAGGGATCAGTCAGGATGGTCTTGCCCGCAATCCGGATCAAAAACGCCGCATGGCCAAGCCAGGTCAGGCTGTCCGCTCCGTTCAGCACACGCAGTCCGGCTATGGCGCGGCGTTCCGGCACCACATGGTCTTGCGGCGTGATGACCTTAGCGCGGGAATTACGCGCCATGCGCGCCAGAAAACGCAGCATGGTACGCATATCCACATCGCGCTGCGGGCTTCCGGGCGGATTGCGGAACAGGCCATTTGGCATATGATGCGCGGGCCGCCCGGGCGCCGCCGCCACATCCTCAGGGATGCGGCGCGGGCGCATGCGGTCAAAGCGCGATGTTCGGGGCGCATACTGGTCCATAGCGCAGTTATATAGGCATGCAAATGGCAGATGCAAAGCGCTGTTATATGCACCGGCCTGGCCCCCGGGGGGGTCATGCCGGAAGGCTGCCGGATCGGGGCCTTGTTAACCTTGCATTAACCAGGTCAGGGGCGGGCATTACAGATTTATGGCATGCCCCCTTGAACCGGGGCGTGAACACGCTAAGTATAGAGAGCGGTGCCAGATCGGGCCGTAAACTTCAGGTGCCGGACGCCGGTTCGGGTCCGCAGCTGTCAATGTCGCTTGCCGGAGGACTTGACCTATGTCGCATGTTTCGCTTTTTTCCAGCCCCTTATTGCTTGGCTTTGATCGCGTGGAGCGGATGCTTGATCGCGTCGCCAAATCGGCCAATGATGGCTATCCGCCGTATAATATAGAACAGATTGGCGATCACAGCCTGCGTATCAGCCTGGCGGTGGCGGGCTTTACACTGGATCAGCTGACCGTCAGCCTGGAAGATAACCAGCTTACCGTGCGCGGCAAGCAGGTGGAGGAACCGGGCCGGATCTATCTGCATCGCGGTATCGCGGCGCGCCAGTTTCAGCGCAGTTTTGTTATTGCCGAGGGCATTGAGGTCAGCGCCGCGCGGCTCGACAATGGTTTGTTGCATATAGACTTGCAACGCCCCAAGCCGGCCAGCGTGACCCGCACGATCGAAATCACCGGTAGCCAGCCGAAAGACGCACGCCCCCATAATGGCAGCGTCCAGAAGCATGATGCCACCACAATTGAAGCGCAATAAGCGCGGCTGAGAGGATCAAAGCCATGGACAATAAGAATGAAAATGTAACCCCGCCCGCTGCTGCACCGCTGCTGCCTGGTCAGATGGTTTATGTCAAAGCGGTGGATTCATCCCAGGTTCAGGGATTGCAGGGGGTGCCGCCGGGCATCACCCTTTATGCCATCCATTCCGAGGCAGGCGCACCGCTGGCGGTGGTCGGCAATCGGGAGGCGGCCTTTCATGCCGCACGCCAGCACAATATGCGGCCCGTCAGCGTCCACTAGACCGGCCCTGCCGGGAAGGGGAACCACTATCGCCGCTGGCTACATGCCGGCGGCGATCATTTCCTCGTCAATGCGGTCGATGAAATCCTTGCCCCAATTGATGGCGTAATGCAGATCACCGGTAAATTCGGTGATGCCCGCAGCCTGGAGTGTGGCAGTCTCCTGATCTTGCGCGATGATAATTTTGGCGTTGAATTCGCCGGTCTGAAACACCACGAGAAACTGTCCACCTGTTGGCAGGGCCAGCACCAGAATATGCGAGCCGCTCTCGTTGCGCAGCTCTGACAATACCAGCGGAGTGATGGCGGCCGGCTCATCCGATTGCTGATCTTCTTCCTGTTCATCAATCCAGGCCAGATAGTGATCCGCCACGGACTGATTTTCCATCACCAGATCCAGCAAGGTCGCGCTGATATCAACGAAGCGGTAGGTGAAAGTATCCTTCATTAAATCGCCGGACCAACTAAGTGGTTCCAGCCCGGGCGCTTGGCTATTCATAAAGCCTCCATTGAGTTAGGCAGAGAGCCTGTCAGAATGTCGAAATCATTTCTGAAAGGGGCAATGGTGGCCAGAATAGCCGGGATAAGGTTAATGTTTCGTTTGCCGGGCGCAATGCCGCTTTTATGCGCGAAAATGGCCTTTACCGCGCGTCATAGCTGCCGAGATTGGGCGGTATGGTGAAGTCAGCGCCCTTCCGGATGATGCGTGTGTCATGGATCATAACATCTATAGCGGTATGACATCAGGTTTGTCCATTGACCCCCTCCCGGCCTCCCCCTTTCAGGGGGAGGAGGATGGTAGCGGCATATGCCTCCC
>JBMOMX010000037.1:0-77032 GCA_049323435.1 Pseudomonadota bacterium | reverse complement strand
CCCTCCCCTTTCCAAGGAGAGGGAACGCTGGACGCAACGCCTCCCTCCCCCTGAAAGGGGGAGGGCCGGGGTGGGGGTCAGTGAGATGCCAAAGGGGCCGATTCAATCAAGTCACAAATTGCTTTAAACGTCCAAATTGGACACTTTTAAGGCATTGTCATAAATAAACTGGCGGCGGCTTTCGACAACATCGCCCATCAGTTGAGAAAACAGATCATCCGCCGTATCGGCCTGATCCACTTTCACCTGCAACAATGTGCGCACCTGGGGGTCCAGCGTGGTTTCCCATAATTGCTCCGGATTCATTTCGCCAAGGCCTTTGTAGCGCTGAATGCTGATGCCCTGGCTGCCGATCTGCTTGATGGTTTCGAACAGCGCCGTGGGTGAGGCGATGGCATAGACATTATCGCGCCGGCGCATGGTTGCCGCACGCCGGAACGCCGCCTGTAATGCCGGCACTTCCGCATTGAGGCGCCGGGCCTCCACACTGGCCAGCAGCGGGGCGTCAATATCATAGCTTTCGCGCACGCCGCGCACATCCCGGAAGAACCGCAAGCCGCCATGTTCGATGGCGATGCCCTGCCAGCCGCGATCTTCTTCTGCGCTATTATGATCCAGCGCCTCCGCAACAGCCTGCGCCACGCGCCCGGCATTGGACGGATCGTCCAGTTGCTCCGGCTTCAGCGCGCCCGCAATGGCCACCTGCTCGATAATGAAATCGGGATATTTGCCGCGCGGCAGACTGTTCAATATGGCGCGAATACCGCGCGCATGCTCAACCAGTTCCTGCAAATCCTGACCGGCGCGCTGGCTGCCATCATGCAGATGCAGTACGGAATCCTTGACGCCGCTGGTGATCAGATAATCCTCCAGCGCGCGTTCATCTTTCAGATATTGTTCCGAGCTGCCCCGGCTGACCTTGTAAAGCGGGGGTTGCGCAATATAGAGATAGCCGCGCTCGATCAGTTCCGGCATGTGCCGGTAAAAGAAGGTCAGCAGCAGGGTGCGGATATGCGCACCGTCCACATCGGCGTCGGTCATGATGACGATCTTGTGGTAGCGGGCATTTTCAATATTGAAATCATTGCGCCCGATGCCCGCGCCCAGCGCCGTGATCAGCGTGCCGATTTCATTCGAGGCCAGCATTTTATCGAACCGGGCGCGCTCGACATTCAGTATCTTGCCGCGCAATGGCAGCACGGCCTGGTTGGCGCGGTCGCGCGCCTGCTTGGCGGAACCGCCCGCGGAATCGCCCTCGACCAGAAAGATCTCGGATTTTGCCGGATCGCGCTCCTGGCAGTCGGCCAGCTTGCCGGGAAGATTTGAAATATCCAGGGCGCTTTTGCGCCGGGTCAGTTCACGCGCCCGCCGCGCCGCCTCGCGCGCCGCCGCCGCCTCGATGACCTTGCTGACAATGGTGCGCGCATCGGCGGGATGCTCCTCAAACCATTGCGACAGGCGGTCATTGAGCAGACCTTCCACCGCCGGGCGCACTTCGGAAGAAACCAGCTTGTCCTTGGTCTGGGACGAAAATTTTGGGTCCGGAACCTTGACCGACAAAACGCAGGTCAGCCCTTCGCGGGCATCGTCGCCGGTAATCGGCACCTTGGATTTTTTCGCCAGGCCGGAACTGTTGGCATAGGCATTGACACAGCGCGTCAGCGCGCCGCGAAACCCCGCAAGATGCGTACCGCCATCGCGCTGGGGTATATTATTGGTAAAGCACAGCACATTTTCATGCACGCTGTCATTCCACCACAATGACGTATCCACGACGATGCCGTCGCGTTCTCCGGAAATCACAATCGGGCTGTCAATCAGTTTCGATTTATTGCGGTCGAGATAACGCACAAACGCTTCGACACCGCCAGTATAATGCAAATCAACCTCGCGCGGCTCTACCCCGCGTTCGTCGCGCATGGTGATATGCACGCCGGAATTCAGAAACGCCAGTTCGCGCAGCCGGTGCTCCAGCGTTTCAAAACTGAATTCGGTCTTGGTGAAAGTATCCGTAGACGGAAGAAACGAGATAAGCGTGCCGCTTTTCCCCGGCGCTTCTGCGATAATGGCCAGCGGCGCCTGCGGATCGCCATGATGAAAACGCATGAAATGTTCTTTGCCGCTGCGCCAGATACGCACTTCAAGCCATTGCGACAGCGCGTTCACGACTGAAACGCCGACCCCGTGCAGGCCGCCGGACACCTTGTAGGAATTCTGATCGAATTTGCCGCCGGCATGCAACTGGGTCATGATGACCTGTGCGGCGGAAACACCTTCTTCGCTGTGAATTTCGGTAGGAATACCGCGCCCATTGTCCGACACGCTGACCGATCCGTCGGGATGCAGGATCACCAGGATGCGGTCGCAATAACCGGCCAGCGATTCGTCGATCGCATTATCGACAACTTCATACACCATATGATGCAGGCCAGAGCCATCATCCGTGTCGCCAATATACATGCCGGGGCGTTTGCGCACGGCGTCGAGGCCGCGCAGAACCTTGATCGATTCTGCGCCATACTCGCTGGCGGCCTGCTCATTTCTGGAAAGATCATCACTCATTCTAAATTCGCCTCATGCTTCCGTTTAGGGATGGCAGCCGATGTCCTGCACCGCGCCACCCATTACCGTAAAATATTGCGCCCGCGTCCCCAATGCGTCGAACAGAACACTGTCCGTGCCGGTCATCCAGGCCTGCGCCCCCAATTCCGTCAGTGCGTCAAACAGCGCCGCCCGGCGCCGCGCGTCAAGATGCGCCACCACCTCGTCCAGCAGCAGCACCGGCGTTGCCCCCGCATCCGCCAGCAGGCGCGCATGGGCCAGCACAATGGCGATCAGCAACGCCTTTTGCTGACCCGTCGAGCAATCGCCGGCAGGCATCATGGTTTCGCCATGCCAGACCAGCAGATCGCTGCGGTGCGGCCCTTCAAGCGCGCGTCCCGCCTCTTTGTCGCGGCGGCGGCCCGATGCCAGCACGGCGCGGAAACGGTCCTCGACATCGACCGCTGCATCCTTGAAAAGCTGTTCTTCCAGCAACCCATCCAGCGCCAGCAGCGCGTGCGGAAACGGTCCGGCCCCGGCTTCCAGCGCCTGGGTCAGCCGTTGCAGGGCCTCAACGCGGCTTGCCGCCACTGCAACCCCGTGTTCGGCCATCAAAGCCTCCAGCGCCTCCAGCCAGGCTGGATCTGCGCGCCGCCCGCTCAATTCATCGCGCAACAGGCGGCTGCGTTCCTGGCGCGCGCGCTCATAGGCGTTCAGCCGCGCGCCATGCCCGGCGTCAAAGCCCAGCGTCAGCCGGTCGAAAAACTGCCGCCGTCCGCTGGCGCCGCCGGGGAACAGGCGGTCCATATCAGGCGTCAGCCAGACCATGGCCAGCAGCTGCGACAATATCGCATTGGAGGTCTGGGTCACACCATCAATGCGCACCACGCGCCGTTCCAGGGCCTGTCCGGCATCGGGCGCGATGCCGGTGCTGATGCGAAGCGGTACGGGCGACAGATGCGGGGCATCAAGGCCCGCCGCCACCGCCCATGCCTGGGACGGCGCCCCGGCGCGGGTAATTTCACTGAGCCGTGCCCAGCGCAGACCCCGCCCCGGCGCCAGAAAAGACAGCGCCTCCAGCAAATTGGTTTTACCCGCGCCATTTTCACCCGTCAGCACCACCGGCCGGCCGTCAAGATCAAGCCGCGCCTGCGTATAACAGCGAAAATCGCTCACGCTCAGCCAGCGCACCGCAACCGCAGGGCCGCGGCCTGGTGTCTGTGGCGAAACAGTTTGCGCTAGCATGGAATGCACTATCTCTTGTCCGGGCACATGGTGCGGCCGGGGGTGGCGCGCATATGCCGCGCCTCAGGCAACGCGCATGGGCATCAGCACATATTGCGCTGAATCATCCCCGCTATCGCGCACCAGGGCCGGCGAATGCGCGTCAAAAAATTCAAAGATCGCATTTTCGCCATCTATCTGGTCCGCGACATCCAGCAGATAGCGGGCGTTGAATCCAATCTCGATCGGCGTGGCGGAATAGTTTACGGCAAGTTCCTCGGCTGCGCTGCCCTGATCGGGATTTTTAACCGATACGGTCATCTGATTGGACGCCAGATTGACTTTTACGGCGCGCGATTTTTCCGATGAAATAGTCGCAACCCGGTCCACCGCCTGGCGCAATTGCTGATTGGGCACTTCCATCATCTTGTCATTGGCCGTGGGAATAACCCGCGTATAATCCGGGAATGTGCCGTCAATCAGTTTCGTGCTGAGGGTCACCTGATCGAATGCAAACCGGATTTTGGCGGCGTTTGCACTGACCGACACGTCACCTGTCACATCGTCAATCAGTTTGCGTAATTCCAGCACCGCCTTTCGCGGCAGAATAATTCCCGGAAGCGTATCGGCGCCGCTGGGGGCCGGCAGTTCCACGCGCGCCAGCCGGTGCCCATCCGTCGCCACCGCGCGCAGCATGCTGATGCCTGACGTCTTCGCCACATGCAGATAGATGCCGTTCAGATAATAGCGGGTTTCCTCCGTCGATATGGCAAAGCGCGTTTTATCCACCAGACGCTTCAGATCCCCGGCGGCAATGATGAACTGCGTGGCCCCGCCGGAGGCATCGCCGGCCCCCGCTGCGGGCGCTGCATCAATGGCCGGAAAATCCGCCGCAGGCAGGGTGGCCAGATAAAATTGCGAGCGCCCCGCCTTGAGTGAAAGCCGGCCATTTTCCGGATCAAGTGCGATTTCAACCCGCGCGCCTTCGGGCAGTTTGCGTACAATATCATGCAGCGTATGGGCCGAAACCGTGATTTGCCCCGGCTGCGTAATCGCGGCGTCCGACGCTTCACGCACCGAAATATCCAGATCGGTTGCCGTCAGAAAAAGCCGCGCGTCCTGGGCCTGCATCAAGATGTTGGAGAGAATAGGGATCGTGGTGCGCCGTTCCACAATGCTTTGCACATGGCCTAACGCACGCAACAGAACTGTTCTTTCAATGGTGAATTTCATGCCTAAACCATTTCCGTTAGCAGCGCCTTCCTGATCTGGGGCCGGCGCCGGCTGGCCGCGCAAGCTGCCTCGCAATCTGTAGTGTAAGCCGCGCGAATCAGTATAGCAGAGCATGCCGCTTGCAGCATCAAAAACGCGCCGGAAAGCGGCTTCAGGACGGTTTATTTACCCGCCCGGAGCTGTGGACGCCTCAGCCCTGCAAAAGCCGTTGCAGCCGCTCGACATCATCGTTGAGCGCACTGTCGCTTTCACGCAATTGCTCAATGCGGCGCACGGCGTGAATGACCGTCGTATGGTCACGCCCGCCGAATTTGCGGCCAATTTCAGGCAGCGAACGCGCCGTGAGCTGTTTTGCCAAATACATCGCCACCTGGCGCGGGCGGGCAACTGCGCGGGCGCGGCGCGCCGAAAGCATATCGGCCAGGCGGATATTGAAATATTCCGCCGACTTGCGCTGAATTTCGTCAATGGTGATCCGCCGTTCACTGGCGCGCAGCAGATCCTGCAACACTTCGCGCGCCATATCCACCGTGATGGGGCGGCGCACCAGCGTGGCAAACGCCACCACGCGGTTGAGCGCGCCTTCGACATCACGCACATTGGAGCTGATGCGGTGGGCCAGAAATTCCAGCACCGGCTCCGCAATATGCAGATCCGGTATCTGCCGCCGCGCCGCTTCAGCCTTGCCCTGCAAAATTCCCAAGCGCAATTCATAATCAGTGGGATGAATATCCGCCACCAGCCCCCAGCCCAGACGCGAGCGAATCCGTTCCTCGATACCATCCAGATCCGAGGGCGAACGGTCAGCCGAGATCACCAACTGTTTCTGATGATCTATCAGGGCGTTGAAAGTATGGAAAAATTCTTCCTGGGTGGAACCTTTGCCGCCGATAAACTGTACATCATCCACCATCAGCACATCGACCGAGCGCAAGGCTTCCTTGAACGGCATGGTGTCTTTGTCGCGCAATGCCTTGATGAACTGATACATGAATTTTTCAGCTGACAGATACAGCACGGTGCGTTCGGGATGCTGGGCGCGAATGGCATGCGCAATGGCGTGCATCAGATGCGTTTTGCCCAGCCCCACGCCGCCATGCAGAAACAGCGGGTTGAAAGGCGGCGCATCCGAATCCGCCACCCTGCGGGCCGCCGCATGCGCAAATTCATTGGATTTACCAACCACAAAATCCTCAAACGTAAAGCGCGGATCCAGCGGCGCGCCCAGGCGGCCATAATGGGCATCACGCGGCCCCGGCAGCGCCGGCGGCTCCGCCTGCTGTCTGGCTATTGCCGGCAGCGAAGGCATTGCCTGATCCGCCGCCGCCCCTGCTGGGACATGCCCATTACCGGTTTCGGCAGCCCGCAGGTCCAGCCGGAGCACCTGATGATTTACCGTCCCCCATACCCGCAACAGGGCCTCGCCCAGATGCGAACTGATCCAGTCGCGCTTGAACCGGCTGGGTGCAACCAACTGTACGCTGGCCGCGTCAATTCCGGTGCAGTCAATAAAACGCAACCAGTTCTGATATGTGGCCTCTCCCAGTTCGGCGCGCAGCAGGCTCACCACCTCAGCCCATTGCCGGGCGATTTCAGCCGCCGGCGGGCGGGCAGACAAGCCGCCGCCAGCCCCGCCCGAAGGCGCGTCTTCACCATATTGCGAGGCTGCGATCTGTGAATTTCCCGGCGCCCCTACGCCTGGATGTTGTTTCGTCATACGCCCCCGACCCCATTGAAATAATGTTTCTATCCCCGGCGCCATCAACGCACCGGCATTTTATCAAATGCAATTCAGCTAACTCTGTTGCCAGGGAAGCCCAAAAAACTTCCAGCCATTGCGTCCGGCGCGGTGGCGATCGGCATCCAGATCGCCCTCAAAGCCCCCCGCAATATTGTAACAGCGCTTGAACCCCTGACGGGTCAGGCTGATCGCCGCATCCCGTGAACGCGCACCGGAGCGGCAGATAAACAGCACGGCGCTTTCGGTTCCGGCATGCAGTTGCGCCAGCGCTTCTTTCACCTGCTGATCAAAATCGGGGTTGCGGGACATGGAAGGCAGGCTCAGCAATTCAATGGTCACAGGCCGTTTGCCAATGGATGACAAATCGGAAAGCCCGACAAAATTCCACTCCGCGCTGGTGCGCACATCCACCAGCACGGCGTCTTTTTCCTTGGATAACACCTCCCAGGCCAGGGGCGGGTCGATATCGCCCGCATAACCACGGGACGCAACTTCATCCGGCAACGGATGATCTGGATTGGAATGAGTCATCATATCCTGATCTAAAAAGTGGTACGAAATCGGGTTAACCGAAGCAACGAAGAAGTATTAAAAGAATATAGTTTTAATATATACTAATATTCTTACCACTACAGACAAAGAATTGCCCTTTCAGATAGAGCATTCTGAACAAAATACGCTGATTTTACTTATTTTTACATAAGGCGGAAGCGATTTTCGCTATCGAAGGTCAGTGTACCCAAGACAATATCCGGGCGCAATAGGGTAGCAGCAACTTTATTTTCACATTTGTAAGAAATTTTGCTTGACCCCCGTAGTGGTGATTTTGCAGAGCGGACCGGTCATTCATCAGGCTTTTATGTGTGTAAAATGCGTGTAAAATGACATGTATCCAGGCATGGCACAGCCCTGTCCGGCGGAACCCCCCATAAATACAGATTAAATTTGACTGCGGCCTGGAAGAAAAGCCGCCATTTTCACAGACTTAGCGGCACCGGCTGCGTTCAGCCCGCCAGGCCGTTCACCCGGATGGTCAGCCTGGACACTTTGCGCGACGCGGCGCGTTTTTTCAGCGCGCCTTTCTGCGCCCCGCGCATCAGTTCCGGCTCCACCGCCTTCAGCGCCTCCAGCGCCGCAGCGCGGTCGCCCTTGGCAATAGCGTCTTCCACATGGCGCACAAAACTGCGGACACGGCTGCGGCGGGCCCCATTTACGACGGTCCGTGCGGCGGTTTGCCGGATACGCTTTTTTGCCTGTCTGCTATTCGCCATATTGCTGTCAGCCCTGAAAATGCCAGTTGAGAGGGGGCCTTATACCCCTAGCGCCTGCGTCAATCAAGCAGGATTGTTGCAGTCAGCAGGAGAAACCACGAATCCCCCCCGGAATTACCAGTATTTCGGATATCTGGCGGTTCGGGTGGCGTTGTTATAGATCAACGCAACCGCCACCAATATCAAAGCCCCGGCGAGGGTGGGAAAGATCAGAAAACCCCATGTTGGTTCCATCAGGAATATAATCACCGGATTCGACCCTGCCGGGGGATGCACGGTGCGTGTAAGCATCATAAGCATGATGGCAAGACCCACTGCAATAGCGACAGCCCACCATTGTGGTCCAATCAGATGAAGCACGGCAAGGCCTGTAAGCGAACTGATAAAGTGGCCCGCAATGACATTACGCGGCTGAGAAAAAGGCGCATCGGGAAAACCGAAAACAAGCACGCAGGACGCGCCGAAGGAACCAAGAATCAGCGGGAGGGAAAGCCTGTCCGTCAGAAAGGCTGTCAGCGCAATGGCTGCAAATCCCCCCAGGCCCGCAAAGGCCATGGCCCGCATGGCGGGCCTGGGGGGAAGCGGGGACCTATCCCCCCTGAGTTTCACCAAAAATTTCTTCATATGTCCTCCAATATCATGTTGCCGGCTGAAAGTTGACGGCTAGATATTTTTGGCCACGCTCAGCCATAATTTCTGCGTGTCCGCGCCAAAGCCCGCTGCCCGGTAGGTGGCCGCCTTGATCTCTCCATACACGCCCCGAAAATTGATGCCCATGGCTGCGTAATATTCCCGGCCATATTCCCCGCCGCCATCGTCTGAGGAAAAATGATGCGCCCCGCCCCAGAGGCGTAAAACATCGAATGGCTGAATATGTGCCGGCTGATAATTGATATCCGCCATCAGATCGCGCACCCCGCCGGGGGGCGGGATATCCAGAACATCGGTGAACCCCTGGAATTTATGCAAGGTGGCCAGCGGTGTGGTGAAGGCGTTACGCCCATTACCCCCAAGAACCTCATAGCCCGCCATCACTGTGAACGGCCCCTTGGCGAGGCTTGGCTGAATCAGATAATAGCCCGCGTCATAATCGCCCCGATGATGGCCATGGTCCGATTGCCAGGCGGCCTCTGCTATATATTGAAACTGCAACCCCTGCACGGCAAAGCCGCGCGCCTCCCAGCGCGCGCCAAAAGTGCGGCTGGATAAATCCGGCCGGTCATCTATGTCGAACAGATAAGCATAGCCCGTCAGTTTCCCGGCCCGTGAGCCCAGCCACGCCGCGCTGGCGGCATGGCCATCCATTTCCCAGTCGCCAAACGCAGACTCACGCCCGAAAATACGGTTGGCGCGAGCAATATATTCATAACGCAATTCGGTTTTCGGAACCGTGCGGTTGATCAGCGAAATCGCATCGAAGGTTTGCATATTCTGCCGGAAACCTGCATCGCCAATGAAACGTTCATTGTCATGCACAATACGCTGACGGCCCGCAATCAGGGAGGTTTGAAGCGGCCCATCATAGCGCAGCGCCGCCTGATTCAGCTCCGCCGTGTCAGGATCGGCAACAGAAGGAAAAGGCGATCCGCGTTCATTGCCGTTATTGAACCGCTCCGCCCCCAAATGGAAAATATATTCATATTCGGCCATCGCCGACAGGCCGCGATAGGCGGCGGTGGCATAGCCTGCACGGCTGCGCAGTGTATGGGCGGCGGCGTTGCGCGGCAGATTTTCCTGATCCACAAATTCGCTTCGGTAACGCAGATCCAGCCACGCCCCGCCGCCAAACACAGCGTCTGCCAACTCTCCTGCACCGGCAGGGCTTGCGGCGGCACAAAGCAGAACCATACAGGCAGTGTGTCGGCACGAAAAATTCATTTGCTTTGCCTGTGCGCTCCATGGGTGAATCGAGGAATGAACATAACATATACAGGAAGTCCGCAAATGCCGATTACACACCGAATGCACACCATGATAGTGATGCTTGTCCTGTCCTGCCTTTCGCCCGCTCTGGCGGCAGGGGCGGATATGGTGGGCAATGTTGAAAGGGCCAGAAATGAAGTCAGCGCCAGGCCGTCTGCGGCGGATCCATCCCGGCCGCTGGCTGCGGGCAATCCCGTTTATCAGAATGAGATGGTGCTGACGGGCCAGGCGGCGCGCGCGGAACTGCGGCTCTCCGGCGGCGCCAGTCTGGTGCTTGGCGAAAAGTCCGAGGTGCGGCTGGATGAATTTATTTTTGACAAGAATGGCTCCGCCACCATCAATCTGGTGACCGGGGCGCTGCGCTATATCAGCGGCATCAAAGGCCATGCAGGCAAGCTGACGATAAAAACCGCCGTCGCCACCATCGGGGTGCGCGGCACCGATTTCTGGGTGGGGCCGATTGATGGTGTTTATGGCGTGTTACTCTTGAACGGCAATGTCGAGGTGTCCAATGCGGGCGGCAGCGTGACCCTCGATACGCCGCGCACAGGAACGCTGATTATGGGCAGCGATGTGGCGCCGGGCGCCGCCGTTCCCTGGCCAGATGACCGCCGCGTGCGGGCGCTGTCGCAGACAGATTTCTGACCTCGCCGGGCGCTTACACCCCTTCGCCGGACTGAAGCTTTTGCTTTTGACGCGCGGCTATGACATCGCGCAGCGTGGGGCCGTCCGGTCGAAAGCGCTGATCCCCCTGACGGGGAAAACTGAATGCGCCATTGGCGCGCAGGATCACGCCTTTAGAGCCGATCAGCCGGCCCGCGGCTACGCCACGCCGGGGCGTGGTATGAACGAAATCCACCCGGCTTTCGATCCAGTCGTCCTTCCATGCGGGTGCCAGAAAATCCACCGAAAGACTTGTCGTCGGGGAAAATCCGCCATCGGGGTTCGCCACTATCAGCCCGATGATGAGGCCCAGATCCATCGCCGTCATCAACATGCCGCCCGCGCACATTCCAGCCGGATTGAGATGCTGATCCGCCACTCTGAACCCCAGCACGAACTGGCCATCGGCCTCGCCCCAATAGACCGGCCCGGCATGATGAATAAAGGTGCTGCTGCCCGGCAGCGGCTCAAACCCCGCCGGAATATCGCCGGTTTCTTCAGCCATTCTGCGCCCGGTGCCGCAGCATATGATCGGCCAGCACGCAGGCCAGCATCGCTTCGCCCACCGGCACGGCGCGGATGCCCACACAGGGGTCATGGCGGCCTTTGGTGATAATTTCAGCATTCTTGCCGCTGGTGGTGATGGTGCTGCGCGGGCTGAGGATAGAACTGGTGGGTTTGACTGCAAAGCGCGCCACAATTTCCTGGCCGGTGGAAATACCGCCCAGAATGCCGCCGGCGTGATTGGCGGAAAATTTTGGCAGTCGGGAGCCTTTAACGGCGCGCATTTCATCGGCGTTTTCTTCGCCGCTCAGGCTGGCTGCGGCAAAACCATCGCCAATTTCGACGCCCTTGACCGCATTGATGCTCATCAGCGCCTGCGCCAGATCGGCATCCAGCTTGCCATAAATCGGCGCGCCCCAGCCCGCCGGAACCCCCGACGCGCGTACTTCGATCACTGCGCCGCAGGATGACCCGGCCTTGCGCACCCCGTCCAGATAGGTTTCCCACTGCGCCGCCGCCTTCGCGTCCGGACACCAGAACGGATTTTTTTCCGTCTCGGCCCAGTTCCAGCGGGCGCGATCAATCTTGTGCGGCCCCATTTGCACCAGCGCGCCGCGAATTTTAATTTTTTTGCCGAGCACCAGCCGCGCAATCGCGCCCGCCGCCACCCGTGCGGCGGTTTCGCGCGCCGATTGGCGCCCGCCGCCGCGATAATCGCGCACGCCATATTTCGCCAGATAGGTGTAATCGGCATGGCCGGGACGGAATTTATCCATCACCTCGCCATAATCTTTGGAACGCTGATCCATATTTTCGATCAGCAGGCTGATCGGCGTGCCGGTGGTTTTGCCCTCAAACGTGCCGGACAGGATTTTCACCGCATCCGGTTCGCGCCGCTGTGTGGTGAAACGCGACTGGCCGGGGCGGCGTTTGTCGAGCCAGACCTGAATATCGGGTTCCGACAGCGCCAGACGCGGCGGCGCGCCATCGACCACGCAGCCCAGCGCAGGCCCGTGCGATTCGCCCCAGGTGGTGACCCGAAACAGATGCCCGAATGTGTTATGCGACATTACTCGCCTTTGCTGCTGGCCAGCGCCACCGCGATATCCGGCGCATTTTCATCTTTCATGCCGATAATATTATAACCGCAATCGACATGGCTCAGCTCGCCGGTGACGCCGCTGCCCAGATCGCTGAGCAGGAACATGGCGGCCTTGCCGACCTCCTCGATCGTCACATTGCGTTTGAGCGGCGAGTTCAACTCATTCCATTTCAGAATATAGCGGAAATCGCCAATGGCCGACGCGGCCAGCGTTTTGACCGGCCCGGCCGAAATCGCATTGACGCGGATATTCTTTGCGCCCAGATCGGCGGCCAGATAGCGCACGCTGGCTTCCAGCGCCGCCTTGGCGACGCCCATCACATTATAATGCGGCATCACCTTTTCCGCGCCGTAATAGGTCAGCGTCAGCAGGCTGCCGCCATTGGGCATCAGTCTTTCGGCGCGTTGCGTCACCGCCGTGAAGGAATAGCAGGAAATATTCATGCTCATGGCGAAATTATCGGGCGTCGTATCCACATAGCGGCCCTTTAATTCCTCCTTGGCGGAATAGGCGATGGCGTGCACCACAAAATCCAGCGTTCCCCATTCGCGGCGAAGACTTTCGAACAATTCGTCCATGCTGGCCGCATCGGTCACATCGCAGGGCAATACAAGGTTCGAGCCAATGGATTGCGCCAGCGGCGCGACCCGTTTCAGCAGCGCGTCGCCCTGATAGGAAAAGGCCAGTTCCGCGCCATGCTGATGGCAGGTCTTGGCAATGCCCCAGGCCAGCGAGCGATCATTGGCGACCCCCATGATCAGGCCGCGCTTGCCCCGCATCAGGTTGCTGAGCTCACCCCCAGTCTGAACCATGAATCCCCCTAAAATCTTGTGTTAACTGCAATTTGCATCCTACACCATCACGGGACAGGGTCAACGGCGGGGCTAGTGTGTATATATGATGGTTCACATCTATATGACTTGCATGGCGGTGGGGCTTTGACTATCTAGGGCGGTAGATTGCAGAATGAAGTTGATCCCAAACTTAGCCTGTCACCCCGCACTTGTTGCGGGGTCCAGGAGTTACACGGCACGGCCCTCGTTTGTGACACTGGACCCCGGAATAAATCCGGGGTGACAGAGAGGGGATGAGCGCCGGCCACAAAAGCAAGTGCAAGGTATCGCACAATTTGGCATTTATATGATCGAAGTCGAGGCACTGGTAAAAAAATTCGGGCCGCTGATCACCGCCGTTGACGGGGTCAGTTTCAAGGTGGCGAAGGGCGAGGTGCTGGGCTTTCTCGGCCCCAATGGCGCGGGCAAATCCACCACCATGAAAATGATCACCGGCTTTCTGGCGCCCACTTCGGGCACGGCGCGGGTGCTGGGCCATGATGTCACGCTGAACCCGATCGCCGTCAAACAGAATCTGGGTTACCTGCCCGAAGGTGCGCCCGCCTATCCCGATATGACGCCGCGCGAATTTTTGCTGTTTATCGCGGGCATCCGCCGCCTTTATGGCGCGGAACGCGACCGCGCCATCCGGCTTGCGGTGGAGCGTACCGGGCTTGACAGGGTGATGGAACAGCCCATCGACACGCTGTCCAAGGGCTTCAAGCGCCGGGTCGGCCTGGCGCAGGCGATATTGCACGATCCCCCCGTGCTGATTATGGATGAACCCACCGATGGCCTTGACCCGAACCAGAAACATACGGTGCGCCAGTTGATCGCAGAAATGGCGCCTCACAAGGCGATCATCATTTCCACCCATATTCTGGAAGAGGTGGACGCCATCTGCACCCGCGCCATCATTATCGACCGGGGGCGCATCGTGGCCGACGCAACCCCCGCGGAACTGGCCAAACGCGGCCGGCTGGACGAAGTATTCCGTCAGCTTACCACCGGCGATCTGCATGAGGCCCGCGCGTGAACGGGTTGCGTCTGGTGCTTCAGCGTGAATTTATGGGCTATTTCGCCACGCCGCTGGCTTATATTTTCATTGTCATCTTCCTGTTCCTGACCGGACTGACGACATTTTATCTCGGCCAGTTTTTTGAGACCGGCGAAGCCAGCCTGAAAAACTTCTTCTCGTTTCACCCCTGGCTGTATTTGTTCCTGATCCCGGCGGTCAGCATGCGGCTATGGGCGGAGGAAAGTAAATCCGGCACAATCGAGCTGTTGATGACCCTGCCGGTGCCGCTATGGGCCGTGGTGCTGGGTAAATATCTGGCCGCCTGGGGATTTACGATGGTGGCGCTGGGGCTGACTTTTCCGATCTGGATCACGGTGAATTATCTGGGCGATCCGGATAATGGCGTCATCCTGGCCAGCTATACCGGCAGCGCGCTGATGGCGGGGGCCTATCTGGCGATTGGCGCGACGATTTCCGCCACCACCCGCAACCAGGTGATTGCCTTTGTGATTACCGTCAGCGTGTGTTTTCTGTTCACGGTCAGCGGCCTGCCGATGGTGCTGGATTTCTTTTCGGCCTGGGCCCCGCAAAGTTTACTGGCGGCGATCGCGTCTTTCAGTTTCCTGACCCATTTCGACGCCATCACCAATGGCGTGATTGATCTGCGCGATGTGGTGTATTTCGCATCGCTGATTGCGGCCTGGCTGTATGCCAATGCGATCATCCTTGCCATGAAAAAGGCGGGCTAGACGCAGATGCAACGCAATATGCTGGCCCCGCTCGCATTGGTTCTGACCGCCATTCTGTTTCTGGCGGTCAATATGCTGTCCAATGCGTCGCTCTATTCGGCGCGCTTTGATCTGACCCAGGATGGGCTGTACACACTTAGCGATGGCACGCGCAATGTGCTGGCCAAACTGACCGAGCCGGTCACACTGCAATTTTTTTATTCCGAACGGCTGGCGAAAGATGTGCCCGGTGCGCAGATATATGGCCAGCGGGTGCGCGATATGCTGAAGGAATTTGAGGCCAATTCAGGGGCCAAACTGCTGCTGGAAATCATTGATCCGGAACCTTTCAGCGAAGCCGAAGAACGCGCAATTGCGCTGGGCATGCAGGGGCTGCCAACACGGGATGGCGAAAAATTCTTTCTCGGCCTGTCCGGCGCCAATATGCTGGACGGTGTCGAAGCCATCCCGTTTTTTTCCCAGGACCGGGAACAGTTTCTGGAATATGACCTGACCCAGCTTGTGGCCAGGCTGTCCACAACTAAAAAGCCTAAGGTCGGTGTGATAAGCGGCCTGCCGCTGGATATCGGCAAGGGCGGCATCGAGGCGGTGATGCGCGGCGAGATCAAGCCGTTCATGCTGTATCAGCAGATGCGTGAAATTTTCGACGTGGAAATGCTGACCGGGCAGTTCACGGATATTGATGATGCCTTCAGTGTGCTGGTGATCGTGCATCCAAAGGAAATGGACGCGCTTACCATTTACGCCATTGATCAATTCGTGCTGCGCGGCGGCAGGGTGATCGCCTTTACCGATCCCATATCCGAAGTGGGCAAGCCGCCATCGCGCACCAAAAATCCGCTGACCTCGCGTGAGGCGGTGTCGCCCGCCTCGAACATGCCTGAATTGTACCGCGCATGGGGTATCGAGATGGACCCGAACCGCATCGTGGCCGACCGGGCTTTCGGGCAGCGGGTGGTTGTGAATAATCTGGGTGAAGAGCAGGACACCACCTATGTCGCATGGCTGGGCCTGCGCGAGGCGGCGCTGGATCGCAATGATCCGGTCACTGGCGAATTGCGCTATATCGCCATGGCGATGGCCGGCCATCTGAAAAAGCTGCCCGATGCCACAACCCGGTTTACCCCGCTGATCACCAGCAGCACCGATGCCGCCCTGATCGAGGCCACCCTGATGCTGCGCCGCGCGCCCAATCCAATTGATATGCTGCGCGCGTTCGAGCCCAGCGGCGAGAGCTATGTGATGGCGGCGCGCCTGTCAGGCGATGCCGTGTCGGCCTTCCCGGCCGGCCCGCCGCCCCTGCCCAAGGACGCCAGCCCGGAACTGGCCCAGGCATATAAAAATCTGCGGCCGCATCTGGCAAGCTCGCAAAAACCGATAGAGGTGATTGCCGTTGCCGATACCGATATGTGGGACGATAACTGGTGGGTCGAAGTCAGCGAATATCGCGGCCAGCAGGTTGCGGTGCCAACCTCGGATAACGCCAATCTGGTGATAGCGGCGATTGAAAACATGACCGGATCGGGCGAACTGATTTCCCTGCGCAGCCGTTCAAAATCCTCCCGGCCATTCCTGGTTGTGCAGGAACTGATGCGCGCCGCTGAATCGCGCTATCTGGAAGAAGAACAGCGCCTGAAAACGGAACTACAGGCGACGGAACAGCGCCTGGCGCAGATGCAGCGCCATGAGCCCGGCATGCCGAAACCTGATGGCGGCGCCGGCGAAGAAATTGTAACCCCGGAACAGGAAGCCGAGATTCAGCGCGCCCGCGAACAGATTGCGCAAACCCGCAAGGCGTTGCGTACGGTGCAGCATTCCCTGCGCAGCGATGTCGAGGCGCTTCAGGACCGTCTGCGTTTCATCAATATAGCGCTGACGCCGATTCTGGTTGGCGCCGCGGCAGTCCTGCTGGCGCAATGGCGCAACCGGCGCCGTAAATTCCGAAGCCGGCAGTGGCGCGAAACCGCCGAAACCGCCATGACAAAGACGGCCGGAGGCGCGCCATGAACCCCCGTCATTTGCGCATCCTGGCAGCACTGACGGCCTTCTTCGTTGTGGCGGCAGGCATCGCGATCTCTTCGCGCCAGGCGGCCAATCAGGCCCCCTTTGCGCGTCAGCCTTTGTTTCCCGGTCTGGAACAGCAGATCGAAACTATCGCTAAAATTGATATCTGGACCAGCACCGGAAATATCAGCATTGCCCGTGATGCAAGGGGTGGCTGGATGCTGCCGGACCGTGGCGGCTGGCCCGCAAATTTCGATGTGGTGCGCAAAGCTATTCTGGCGGTGGCGAAACTTGATGCAGTGGAACGGCGCACGGCGCGCGCAGAAAATCACGGCGCGCTGCTGCTGGCGGCGCCGGATGACACGGGCCAGGCCGCCAGCGGCAAGGGCTATCGCTTCAGTCTCTTTGATGCCGGGGGCAAACCTCTGGCCGCCTTGATTTTGGGCAAGGTGCAAACCCCGCCCAGCGGCACCCGCGCGGGCATCGCCTTTGCCCGCAAGGATGGCGAGGCGCAAACTTATCTGGTGCAGGGCGATATCAATCTTCCGCTGCAAATCAGCGACTGGATAGACCGGGCTTTGTTTGACATTGCAGAAGCCCGCATCGCATCCGTGACCCTGACCCCGCCCAGCGGCCCCGCCTATGACATTAACCGCGCCAGTCCGGACGCCAGTTTCACGATTACAAAAACGCCTAAGGGCAAAGTGCTGGTGCTGGATGAATTGCCCGCCAATATCGCCCGTGCCGTCTCTCTGCTGCCGCTGGATGATGTATCGCCTGCGGATAAAATTGATTTCACCGGCGCCTTCCAGGCCCGGCATCATTTATTCGACGGGCTGGTGCTGACAAGCTGGACTGTGCTGCGTGATAAAAGCCGCTGGACACGGTTTGAAGCCAGCTTTGATCCCGTACAGGCCGAGGCTGCGGCCAAGGCAGGGCTGCTCGAAAAAGACACAAAATTGCTCAAACCCGAGGCGGTGCAGAAACAGATTGCGGAAATCAACGCCCGCACCAAAGGCTGGGCGTTCAAACTTCCCGGTATGAAAGCCGCCGATCTGACCCGCGATTATCATGATCTGTTCAAAACACCAGAGCCTGAAAAATCGCCGGATGAAGAAACCGGCACACAAGCAGCGCCAGATCCGGACTTTCCGCAATAAGTCGCGATTGCGTTCGTTTCAGATTTACAGAACCACGCAAATTCAGCCCGGATTAAATTTTAGACCCTATTCGACTTAAATTCATCCCGCACTAACGCACGCCGAGGCGGCGCATGCCTCCCGGCGAAAATGAACCGGGCTGATCCTGTATATCAAACTTGACCGGCTTTTGTTCGTTCCGCATTCCGACAATATGATAACGCCCGCCATCGATGTCATACACTGTATCGCTTCCGATATTGCACAGCGGCTGATCATAATAGTTGAAAATATGGGCCTCCTGCACACGGGTGATTTTGCCCGCGCCGTCATACAGCACGCCGGCGGTTCCCGTCCATGAATCTTCATCGAAATACATGATGCGGCTGGTGGCGAATATATGTTGCTTGCCGGGCTTCAACCGGCCCTCAATCACCCAGGTGCGGTGCAGCTCATAACGCATCACTTCCGGATTCAGATGCGACTTATGCAGAATATCCTTGTACTTTGTATCTGGCGAAGCCAGCCGATAGGTATTGTACGGGATCAGCTTTTCCTGTTTGCCGATCAACGACCAGTCATACCGGTCGCCGCCGCCGCTAAAAATATTAAACGTGTCATTCAGGCGGATGCCGTCGCTGGTCGCCAGAACATTATCATATAGCTGACCCATCACCTGTTTGACCTTGCGCTCGCCCGGCCGGTAGGACCAGTTATGCCGGGGCTCCAGCACTTGATCCATCGTATTATGCGTGACCGATAATGTGCCGGCATTCGAGGACGGGCTGATGCCATGCCGCAAAAAATGCATAATGACATTGTCCAGTTCTTCGGTGCTTTTCAGATCCGGATTCGAATAACGGTAAATCCACTGATCCAGCGCCACATCCAGCGTATAGTCGCCCGTCTTGGTGGGCGCGGCGGCGGCGGATTCGCGTGTGACCTTATATCCCTGATAGCGAATTTCGTGATTCCACAACACCTCGCGCGCCGATTGCGGGATCGGAAATGGAAACGCCATCACTGCGCCGGTAAAGCCATTTTCTTCATTGGTCAGTTGCCCGCTGACGGCATTGCGCTTGACGGCCTCGTACACATGTTTTGGATAGGCGCAGGAGCGGTGCGTGGGATAGACATTCATAAAATAGCTGCCGGGATACGCCTTTAACAGCGCCTTATGGGCCTCTGTCAGCTGCCCCTCATATTGCGCCATATTGGCCGCATTCACCGTATAGAGCGGACGGTCGGCGGCAAATGGATCGGTGTGATGCTTGCCCGCCTCATAGCCGATGCCCGGCGGCGGCGCTGTCAGACCGCCATCCCAGGCGGGAATGGTGCCCGCCGCATTGCCTGCGCGTTCCGCGCCAATCGGCGTCAGATCGTTCCCAAGCCGCCCGGCTTCCTCGGGCGAAACCGCCGCCATTGCGGACTGAATTCCTAACACCAGACTGACAATAATCGCACCCCTTGGCATCCAGGCCATGTTCAGACGTCTCCACACATTGATTTTGTTTTCGGTCAACTTGCCTGAAGGCAAGGAACATCAAGGCTAGCTCTAGCATATCCTGGATTAAATTGTCATTTAAATGACGATTAGATAAAGACCTTTTATTGACCCTTTACCGGCGGCAACACACAAAATATGGGGTTTGCTGCGTAAAATCTTCCCTGTTTTCCCCCGGCAAACCCACTATAATGATATGAAACATAATAAGAATTTAGGGGGGAAGAAAGCATGTGGATTTCCAAGACAGACGCGCAGCTACACTGGATGGAAAAGGCGCGTGCCGTAGCTGAACGCGATCTGGCCCCCCGGGCCGCAGCCACCGACAAGACCGCCACCTACCCAATAAATTCACTTGCCGCCCTGCGCGCTGAAAACTTCATGGGTTTGCGTGTGTCCAAGGAACATGGCGGCAGTCATGTGGACTTGCTGACAACCGTGCTGGTGGTGGAGGAATTGGCCAAGAAATGCCCTTCCACCGCCATGTGCTATAAAATGCATATAGAGGCGGCCGAGCTGATCTCGCGCATCGCCACGCCGGATCAGGTTGAGCGTTTCGTAAAGCCCATCGCGCGTGGCGAGGCGTTCTATACGGTGGCGGGCGGCGAAACCAGCGGCGCCACGGGGCAGGACTGGCAGCCGTCCGGCGCGTTCTCCTCCGCCATTCGCACGGATAGCGGCTATCGTCTGGATAATATCCGCAAATCCTATGTCACCTCGGCGGGCGAGGCGAGCCATTATTTCCTGATGTGCCAGATCGGCCCGGATGCGCCGCGCGGCGCACTCAGCGCGCTGGTGGTGGAGCGCGACAAGATCGGCTGGAAGAAAGACGGCGAATGGAACGGCCTCGGCATGCGCGGCAATGGCAGCGCGCCGATGATTTTCAACGGCGAAGTGCCGCACGCCAATATTATCGGCAAGGAACATGAGGCGGGCCGCAATCTGGGCACGATCATGATGCCGGTGGTGGCGTTGACCTATGCCGCCGCCTATCTGGGCATTGCCTCGGGCGCTTATGAAATTGGCTGCGAGGAAGTGACGAAGCAATATCCGAGCGGCGCGCGGCGGCTGGACAGCCCGATCAACGCCCGGCGCATGGCCGAATTCAGCGCCCGCATCGAGGGCGCGCGGTCGCTGCTGCATCTGGCGGCGAAAGCGGGCGACGAGGGCCGTGTCAAATCGCCGCTGCCCTATATACAGGCCAAGGTGCTGGCGTCGGAGGCCGCCGTGGCGGTGACCGAAGGCCTGATGACCATCTTCGGCGGCACGGCATTTGCCGCGCGGCTGCCGTTCGAGCGCTATTTCCGTGACGCGCGCGCGGGCGTGGTGATGGGCCTCGCACTCGATGACGCCTATCCGATGATCGCCGGCATGCTGTTCCCGAAAAAACGGGATTAGGGGGGGTGGGCCATGTGTCCCACCTTTCGCCCCTCAGGACCGGCTTGACTGATTTGTGACTATAGGTTACATATAATAAATGCATAGAGTGATCTATAGCAAACAGTCTGCGCGCACTGTATCCAGAATGCCGCGCAAGCTGGCGCTGTCGATCCAGACGAAAATTGCAGCGGTAGCCGCTGATCCGTATACGAAGCACAACAATGCCGCCAGACTGAAGGGCCGCAATGGTTACGGGTTGGGGATTGGCGCATCATTTATGAAATTGCCGATGCGCAACTGATTATTCATGTGGTGCGCATAGCATCGCGTGGCAACATCTACCAGGAGTGAAAGGAGCGGCGCATGAAACATACCCCGCATAGGGAGATGCAGGCGGCGGGTTATGCGGCGCTGTGCGATCTGGCCAAGCTTGGCAAAGGCAAAAAGTCAATCAGCGTTCCCGTCAAAACCGTAAAGCAGATGCTCAGGGCGTATGAGGACATGCTCGACATCCTTGCTTTTGACGAAGCGAAGAAACGCGGCGAAGAATATTTTCCCAAGGATCTGGTGGACCGCCTGATCGCGGGCGGGAACCGCCTGCGCATCTATCGTGAGTATCGCGGGCTTACGCAAGCGGCGCTGGCCAACGCCTCCGGCGTTTCGCGGGACATGATCGCCATGATCGAAACCGGCAGGAAAAATGGTTCCGTGGCGACGGTGAAAAAGCTCGCCCGCGCGCTTGCGGTGGAGCTTGAGGATTTGGCGTAAAAAATCGCGGGCGGCGCAGACGGGCTGGGATATGCGCCTTACACAAATCAATAGAACGCGGAAGGAAATCATGGCTTCGGAAAAAAAAGCAAAACCGGCAAGACGCAGTTTCAGGGTGCTAGAGGATGATCGCGAGTTCACGCTGGAGGTTTTTATCACGGATGGTCCGATCACGGAAGAGTTTGCTGAGAAAAATCCGGAGATCTCACGCAAGATCGAATTGCGCGGGGATGACACGCTGGATGAGCTGCATCAGATGATTTTCAAGGCATTTAACCGTTTCGATCCGCATATGTATGAATTCCAGGTTGGCGGCGAGGGACCGATGGACCCGGAGGCGCGGCGCTATGTTTTACCCATGATGCTGGAGGGGCTAAGCAAGGAGGATATGGCGCGGGACGGCATTGCCGGTAATTTGCAGCATGTCACCATAGGCAGCCTGAATCTCAAGCCGGGCGACGCCTTCGGCTACTGGTTTGATTTTGGCGATGACTGGTGGCACCAGATCGATGTTGTTGCCATTCAGCCCAAAGCCTCGCCGAAAAAGAAATACCCCCGCATCGTCAGCCGCATCGGCAAAAGCCCGCCGCAATATGCCCGTTGGGAGGAATATGAAGAGGACGAGGAGTAAAGTGTTGTCTTAACATCTGACGGAAATGGTGACGATAACGGAAATGTGGTCAAAATTAATCGAGTCTGACCCCATTTCTTCGACCCCATTTCTTCTCCATTGCTTCTGCCATTTCTTCTTTACTCGCTAATGATGTACTTGCTGCCATCGTAATAATAAACTGGAAAAGGACCCGGACCCGGGCCGCCCACCTTGATATCGGGCCATCCATTTCGAAACTTCGTTAGTGCCGTAGGGACTCCCACTTCGTCGAGCAGCTTAATCCATTCGCCTTTGTTATCCCTGGCAACCAGTACGAATGCCTCGGCGGTAGTACCGTAGCAGAAAAGGCTGCCCTCCGTGACCCATGCCTCTGGTTTTCCATCACTATTCAGATCAGCGATCTCAATGCTGCCCGCCTGAAAAGATTCCGTTACCGTGTCGTCGCATCTGACATATTTATCCCCTTTAGGGACGAAGCCGGCAGCTTTGAACACCGCCTCACGATCGGCTTTGCTTAGCGGTTGAGGGTCTGCAAACGCAGACCCAACAAGCAAGGTGAGCATCACCAGCCCTGGCATTACAGGTTTCATAACTTCTGCCCAGGCAAAGAGACCGGTGATGTTATCGCTAAAGGCTGCAATTGTGACAATTGCGAATTGAGTTTCGAAAAATCAGGGTTGGCGAGCAACGCCTTGGCCGCCTGCCTTGATTGCCACCGAAAGAAAAAGAAAGGAACAAGCACCGCGATCATGCCAACGATCAAGTTTATCATAAAACTGACAATCACCAGCGTCGCTAATGCGATACCCCACACCATCCAAGCCGGTTTCGCGAAGATGTGCGCAATGCGATTTGGTTCGATTGTTACCCGGTCATTTGTGTTGTGATTATAAGCGGCAATAAAGGGCCCCTCCTCAGCGCCTTCCGGAATTACCCAGACAATCGAAGCTGTTTGGTCTTCGCGGCATGGAAAGTCCAGATCATTCGTTTTGAAACTGCGCTCCTTGCCGAACTCATCCATCAGATAAAACTCATGATGGTCAACGGTGGTAGAGCTGATATGCGTTACCGGGTTAGCCTGCGTACCGCCAGTGGCGCTGCTGACATGGGTTGATTTCTGTTTTTGAGAAGCGAGAACGCGTCCGGTAAAGTAATGTAACTGACACCGCCTACCCCCCGCCTCAGTAGCTGGCCCCTGAGTCACTGGTCACCTCTTAATTAAAATAAAAACTATAGTTAATGGCCGCAGTGTTTCATATCCTGATTCAGACGTCAACGTGCCCCAGGATTTATCACAGGAGAAATCAATGAGCGGCAAAAGAATACTCCGATTGGTTATCGCGCTTGTTTTGAGCGGAAATGGAGCGGAAATGGTGCGAGCGGAAATGGGAGCGGAAATGGGGCGGAGCGGAAATGGGGTCAGACTCGATTAAATGAGACTCGATTTGACCCCATTTCCGCAATTCGATTAAATGATTAAATTAAACGCAAAATTCATCGATTCGGACCCCCATTTCTTCGACAGGCTCCTCAAAAAGAGGACTAAAGGAGAAACCCTTTTCCCCGCCATCCCCATCAAACCGACAATTTCGCCAGAGTTTTTTCGACCATTTTTGGGTTTTCGGCGATGAGCGCCAGTAAAATTCTGGTTGAACGCTCGGGATTTCGGCGGCCCTGTTCCCACTCCCGTAGCGCGCTTACGGCAAAGCCGTAATGGTCCGCAAACTGTTTTTGGCTGAGGCCGAGTTTTTTTCTGATCCCAGCGACATCCATTTTTGGGGGCGGCGTATATTCATAGGACTCAAGCTCAATCTCGCCCCTTGCATGTGCAAGCATTTCTCTTGCCGCCGTTACCAGGCTGCTTTCTGACTTGCTTGTTCGCTTCGACATCCTAGTTCTCCAGTTTCTTTAGTTCTTCAACGGCATAAATCAGAAATTTTTTGTCCTTACCGCTAAGGTTTGCTTTCTCGTTTTTTGCATATACTTCCATAAAATAGACGGTCTCTTTCGCAGCCCAGAAATAATATATGATCCCCACCCCGCCGCTTTTTCCGGAACTTCCTCTCGCCGCTCTGGCTTTGCGGATGCCTCCTGCGCCTGAAATCACCGGCCATTTTTCAGGGGCCGCGATTATTTCATCCTCAGCGGCGCGTATCTCTTCCGCACTTAACAGCTTGGAGGATTTACGTTCATAGACGAGGGTTCGAACGATTTTCACCGGCTATGCTTATACGGCATTGCCGTGCAACCTTCAACTGAAAAATCGATCCCGCTTGTTTACCCTTACCCCTCAAAATTCCCCCTATCGCCGGGTGGGGAGATGCGTTTATCCTGTCAGGCATGCCGGAATCCAAAATGACACGATCCAATACGCAACCGTCGCTTTTCATCCCGCATGGCGGCGGGCCATGCTTCTTCATGGAATGGACCATGGGGCCGCGTGACACCTGGGACAGCATGGCGCATTGGCTGCGCGGGCTGGCGGCAACATTACCCGCTCGCCCCCGCGCGATCCTGGTCATTTCCGGCCATTGGGAGGAAGAGGCCTTTGCCGTCACCGGCGCCGCCAACCCGCCGCTGATCTATGACTATTACGGATTTCCCGAACATACCTATCAGCTGAAATATCCAGCGCCCGGCGATCCGGCGCTGGCGGCGCATAGTGTCAGCCTGCTGCGCGATGCCGGCCTGCCGGCCCGCACGGATGCGGCGCGCGGATTTGATCATGGCGTATTCATCCCCTTCATGCTGATTTTACCCGATGCGGATATTCCCATCGTGCAAATGTCGCTGCATCATTCACTGGATCCGGAACTGCATCTGCGCGCTGGCCGCGCCCTGGCCACATTGCGCGATGAAGGCGTGCTGATCGTTGGCAGCGGGCTGAGCTATCACAATATGCAGGGCTTTGGCGACCCGAACAGCAAAGGGGTCTCGGAACAATTCGACGCCTGGCTGAACGAAACATTGTGCAAGGAGACCGTCGATCAGCGCGCCCTTGTCCAATGGGCCGCCGCCCCCGCCGCCCGTGCCGCGCATCCGCGCGAGGAACATCTCATCCCGCTGATGACCGCCGCAGGCGCCGGCGGTGATGCGGCAGGCCTGCGCATATATAATGACCGCGCCCTGGGGGTGACAGTGTCGGCATTCCGCTTTGGCGGCGTATAGAAAACCATTTGCAAATTTTCCCTATCGTACCGGATCGCAGTGCGGCTATCCTGCCTGCAATCATATAAAACACACATCAGGGGAGACGCATCATGAACCGGGGCCATGCAATTATTACCGGCGCGCTGGGCGGGCTGGGCACGGCGATGACCGAAAAACTGTGCGAAGCGGGTATTCCGGTGATCGCCACCGACCGGCGGCGGGAGGATTTCGGGCCGTGGCGGGACACGCTGCCCGCCGCCATCCGCGAGATGGTGAGTTTTTATCCGCTGGATGTCACCAAGGAAGAGCCGGTCAATGAGCTGGCCGCAACGCTCGCCGCGCGCAACATTGATGTGGCCTATCTGGTCAACAATGCGGGCATTCAGGGGCCGGGAAAGCCCTGGAAGATGGAGACTAAAGTCTGGGACCGGGTGATGAATGTCAACATTACCGGCACCTTCCATATGACGCGCGCGTTCAGCAAGGCGATGGTGACGCGCAGCTTTGGCCGCATCGTCAATATCGCCTCGCTCGCCGCCTATCAGCCGATGCGCGATCAGGGCCCCTATTCCGCGGCAAAGGCGGCGATCACCGGCTATACCCGATCAACGGCGCTTGATCTTGCCCGCTATGGCGTCACCGTGAATGTGATTGCGCCCGGCATTATCATGCATCCACGCCTGGATGGCGTGGTGACGGGAACCAATTTGCAGGGGCTGGCCAGTTCGGTGCCCATGGGCCGCCCCGGACGCCCGGAAGAAATTGGCGCGACGGTGGCGTTTTTATGCTCGGAAGGCGCGTCCTATATTACCGGCCAGACCTTTCATGTGAATGGCGGGCTTTATTTTCCGGGATAGGATTTAGGGCTATCCCGCAATGGCTGGGGCGTCTATCCTGGGCTGAAAAATATAATTGCAGGGAGATCATCATGAGCAGAGGACATACTATTCTGACCGGCGCACTGGGCGGTCTGGGCACGGCTACGGCAAAGGCGCTGTGCGCGGCGGGGCATCAACTCATCGCCACCGACCGGCGCCGGGAGGATTACACGCCCTGGCTGGAAAGTCTGCCGAAAGAAATTCACAGCCAGATCACATTCTATCCGCTGGATGTCACCAAGGAAGAGGCGGTGAATGAGCTTGCCGCCACGCTCAAGGCGCGCGGCATTCACGTGGCGCATCTGATCAATAATGCCGGCATACAGGGCGCGGCGAAACCCTGGGAAATGGAGAGCAAGACCTGGCACCGGGTGATGAATGTCAATATCACCGGCACCTTCTATATGACCCGCGCCTTCAGCGAGGCGATGGTCGCCAAGGGATATGGCCGCATTGTCAATGTCGCCTCGCTCTATGCCTATCATCCGGGATCGGGCCAGGGCCCCTATGCCGCCGCCAAGGCGGCGATCACCGGCTTTACCCGCTCCACCGCGCTCGATCTCGCCAAATATGGCGTCACCGTCAATGACATTGCGCCGGGCATTATCTGGCATGACCGGTTGGAAGGCGTAATTGCTGGAACCGAATTGCAGGACCTTGGCAAATCCGTACCCATGGGCCGTGTCGGCAAACCAGACGAAATCGCCGCCACCATGGTGTTCCTGACTTCCGAGGGCGCGTCCTACATCACCGGCCAGACCATCCATGTCAATGGCGGCCTGTATCTGCCGGGATAGCGGGGCGCATCAGTGTTCAGAATCCCGGGCTTAGCCTAGCTAGATCTTGGCGGAGGCGCGGCTCTAACGCTTGACATATATATAGAATCTATGTATATTACATATAGATTTCTCACTGAGAGGAGAGCATCATGGCTGTTACCAGTTTTAATATCGACGAAAAAATGGCAAATACTCTTGATAAATTGAAGGTGCACCTTAGCGCATCCTCCAAAGCAGAGGTGTTAAGGAAAGCGGTTGCCCTACTGACTATTGCCGTTGAATCTGAAGCAGAAGACGGGTCAATAACCATACGTAAAGATAACGTCGATCAAAAAATAATTATCAAATAGGGTCTGTACCGGCATGTGTTCGGCACAGACCCTGCCAGCAACAGACCTCAATGAAACAGCGAAGGAAATCGGAGCACTCGAAAGGGCGCAAGCTCGAGCGATGGATGCGGACACGCAATCTCGTGTCTGGATGGCGGTAACTGTCTCTGTGTCATTCATTATCCTCAATGCAGCGATGATGGCGCTTATATGGACTGCCTTTAACGCCGATATGTCTTTGCTTAGAGATAAACTGATTGAGAATGATCAACGCCTGATAACAACAAACATAATGATGTCCTTGATTGGGGCCACTGTCGTTCAAACCGGGGCGATATTATTTGCGATTACCGGCTATTTATTCCCAAAAAAATAGTCCCTCCCGACGACACTGAATAAAGCCACACCACACCACAAAAGCGGAATTAACACTTCTGGGTTCCGCTCTGCCAATCCGCCATTGCGATAGCTTCGCCATCCACTGTAAGGCCAAGCCCGGATCATAATCCTTCTCTTCCCCCATTGCGGGGAGGGAATTGGGCTGCAGGCGTCAAAGAATGAAGATAATTTAGATCGCCTACACCCCCTTCTCGCCATAGCTGGCGGCGATGGAATCAAGCGGCGATTTCTGGATGCCGTGATTGGGTATCGGATAACGCAGCCCGTTCTTGCTGAGCGCCGCCAGCCCTTCCACCACCTTTGGCAGAAAACTGGGCGGCAGCGCCATCAGCAATTCGTCATCCTGCACGCCGCCAAATTTGCGTTCGGCGTAACATGGGATCGACACCGAGGGTTCGCCGGTGGCCAGCGCATTGCCCCAGCTATCGGCGCACGCACTTTCGCCCACACAGGAAAAGCTCAGCTTTTTATAGGCGCGGTATTGCAGCCCGTTGATGAAGGTAATCATCTGACCCGGCGTCGCATAGATCAGGCAGATATCGGGATTACCGATCCGGCCCGCGGTCAGCGGCGACACCACCATCGCCGCATATTCGCCATAGGAGGCGCAGCTCATCGCCGCCTGATGCGCCGCGCTGTCTTCCAGCGATCCGTACCACACCCCGTTCATATTACTGCCGCTGAGCCAGTCCTTGTCGCGCGGATGCAACCCGATCACCGCGCCGCATTGCGCGCCCATCAGATTATCCATGGTGATGCCGATGGTGTAGCCGATCCAGCGGCACTGGCCGACGATCTGATCGGTCGCGAGTTTTTCCTTCGGATCAGGGCGGCGGATGCGCGGCACCGCCTCCATCTCGGCCACGGTCCGGAACCGTTTCATGCCAATGGGCGTCGCCTTCAGCCGCAAATAGCGGTTCAATTCATCGACGATTTTCGCGTAATCATAATCCGTCTCGTCTCCCCAGCAATTCGCCCGTGACACTTCGGCCATCTGTCTGTCCTTTCTATTTTTTGCGCCTGGATAATGTTAATCCCCGGCGCGCGCACCGCCAAGCCCTGTCTATTGTACACAAACTGAACTCTCTGTGCTTTACTGATGCAAATTCCAGCGGGAGACGCCAATGTACAAAAACATTCTCTATGAAACGGAAAACGGGCGGGCGCGGATCATCCTGAACCGGCCGCAAAAACGCAACGCGCTGAGCGGCGAACTGCTGCGCGAATTACGCGACGCCCTGTGGGAGGCCGACGACGACACCAGCATACACGCCGTGGTGCTGAAGGGCGCGGGTTCATGTTTCAGTTCCGGCCATGATCTTTCCCCTGGCAAGGAGGAACGCACACCGGGCAAAAGCTACCGCGCCAACCGCGATCTGGATGATGAAATCTGGGAGATGACACAACAACAGCGCTGCAAGCTGACGCTTTTTGACATGCATAAGCCGGTGATCGCCCAGGTGCATGGCTATTGCATTGCGGGCGCCACCGACATCGCCCTGCTGTGCGACATGGTGATCGCCGCCGATGACGCCATCTTTGCGGTGACGCCAGCGCGCCTGATGGCGGCGCTGCCCACGCAAATGTGGCTCTACCATTTGGGGCCGCAACGCGCCAAAAGGCTGCTGCTGACCGGCGACAGCATTACCGGCAAAGAGGCCGAGGCAATCGGCCTGGCGTTAAAATCCGTACCGCTGGCGCAACTGGACGCGGAGGTCGAGGGGCTGCTGGACAAGATGGCGCAGATCGATCCAGCCGTGCTCGCCGCCAATAAACGCATTGTCAATCTGGGGCTGGAAATGATGGGCGCGCGCACCATGCAGCGCATTGCCGTCGAGAATAATGCGCGCAGCCGCCGCTCTCCCACGGCGGAAAAACTGGGCCGCGACATGCGCGAGAAAGGCCTGAAGCAAGCACTGCGCGCGGGCGGCGGCAGGTTTGGCGACGCGGCCGCGGAGTCAGAGGATTAACAATATGGAGGATGCACCCGCTGACGGTCCGGAACCGCGTGGAAGAAATTACCGGGTGACTGGCCGTGCCCTGTTTGCGCGGTAAGGGAGAAGCCGGATTTTGTCGCGCTGGATAAGAAACAACCCGGGGGCCGGGATTGAAGCGGGATGACGGGCATGTGGCGTCTTGCGGTCGCGTTTATTACGCCTGCCTGGGCAGCGTGCCCGCTTCCAGGGTGACGCCGCTGACAATGCTGGCCTGATCCGACGCCAGCCAGATGATCGCGGCGGCGACTTCCCCGGGCCGGTTCACCCGCCCGGCGACGCTCATTTTACCTCCCATCGCCATTGCCTTTTCCGGCATGCCTTCGGTCATGCCGCTTTCGGTAAAGCCCGGCACCACGGTGTTAACGCGGATACCCTGGTGCGCGTGATCGATGGCGAGATTTTTCGTAAAGCCGAAGATCGCGCTTTTTGACGTGCCGTAGGCGATCAGATTGGCGCGGCCTTTGCCTGCGCCCGACGCCACATTTATGATAACGCCACGCTTGCGCGCGATCATCTGCGGCAGCACCGCCTTGCTGGTGACATACATACCGCGAATATTGACATTGAAGCATAAATCCCACTCTTCATCGGTTACGCTTTCGATGGTTCCGGTGGGCCGCACGGCGGCATTGTTGACCAGAACGTCGATGCGGCCCTCGCGCGCCAATATATCATCAATCAGCATACGGATAGACTTGGCGTCGGTGATGTCCAGCGTGCTGGCGATCACTTCATGGCCCGCCTCGCGCGCCAGCGCCATCACGCCCTGCGTTCGCTCCTCGCCCAGGCCGAACGCGTAAACCCTGTCGCCCAGGGCCGCAAAGCCAAGCGATGCGGCTCGGCCAATGCCATAGGTGCCGCCGGTAATCAGCACGATGCGTTGCGCGCTCATTCAATAATCCCCGCAATATCCGCCCAGAACACCAGTTCTTCTTCGCCCTCCGCGCCCAATTCGTCTGGCGCCTCCAGAATGCGCAGCAGCACCCACATACCGTCGCGCGGATTGTCGATCACCTCCGCTATGCGCCCGCCGACCAATTGCAGTTTCGCGCCCTGCGGCACCGCCACCAGATCTAGGGTTAGCACGCCTTCCAGCCGCTTTGAGCCGCCTTTGTCCGCAATGTCTTTGCCGGTCATAGCTTCCTCCAGGCTCAAAAGAAAATTGTCAGGTTCTTGGCCAGCAATGTGCTCTGGTCGAGCAGAATTTCGCGCCGCGCCACCTTCCATCCCGCATCCGTCCGGCGCAGGCGATCGGTGCGCTGGCCGACAAAAATATCGGTCTCGTCATCCACCCGGTTGCGATACACCAGAAAGCGGCTTTTGACGCCAACCTCACGCGCGCCATCTTTGCTCGCGCCATCATCAGAAATCTGCACATTGGTTACCAGATGCCGCACCCGCGACAGCGGCTCCTCGGCCCAGTGGATGCCGGTTTTCAGTTGCGCCACGCGCTGAGTCAGCGTGTGCTTGCCTTCATCGAACCAGGCGGCGTCGCGCCCGGCGCGTGAATTTTCCAGTTCCTCCTGTGCGCCATATTTGACATTGCGACGCAGCGGCATGAAATAAACGATGTCATCGCTCAGCAGATCGAGCCATTCCTCAAACCGCCGGTCATCGAGCAGTTCGGCTTCATGATAATAAAAATTTTCGATCTCGCGTTGCAGCAGCAGCGCCGCCATCGCGCTTTCTGCCGCGCTCATGGGCCGCTCCGCGCAGTGATCCTGCCGAAATTGCCGCTGGCGCCCGGATGCATTTGCGGCCAGTCCGCCGCAGCCATGAATTCAGCCCAGCGCCGGTAGAAAATCCGCTGGTTCTGTTCTGTCGTGGTCCGGGTGAAAACGGCCTGCTGCAGATCGGGCGCGGGCTGCTCATGGCCCATGCCCATCTGATAATTATAAGGATAATTCCTGGCCTCACTCCCCGCGCTGGCCGAAGTGGCATAATTCCAGTTTTCCATATCATCCTGTTCGGTCAGCCCGGCGGGCCCGGCATAGCGCAGATAATAACGGCGCAGCACATCTTTCACGCTTTCTGGCGCATCGGCGTCGACCAGATACCATTTCCAGATTTCCATTTCGCGCGGACCATTGGGATGCCAGGTAAACAGCGCCCGCGGCTGCATGCCATGAAACGACAGATTAGGAAAGATAGTGCCGACGGCGGCAAGCGCGCGCTTTTTGCCGCCCAGATTGGCTACCCGTGCGTGATAAATCCGCTCGTAATATTCCTCCACCTCGGGCGTCAGGGTAAAAGAGGGAACATAATCCGGCTCTTCAAAATGTGGCAGATTGCCGATCACCCCATGGCCATGATCGGGAAAGCCGATACTGCCAAATGGGGGCGGGCGTCTGCGGTCTTTTTTTCTTGCCTCGCCGGTGGTGTCGATGGTGTCGCGCCGGCCTGCGCCGCTGGGGCCGATCGACACCATATCGACCGATCGGTGGCTGGTGATGTGATACATATCGCCGATGAAATTTTCCGCGCCGAATTTCCAGTTCGCCGGAACTTTCCATTTCTGGATGCCGCAAATAATTTCCGATCCGCCGGGCCGCCCATCGCGATGGTCCATCACCGCGTCGAGATACAGTTTCATGTCGCCCAGATATTCCTCGAAATCCGGTGCATTCTTGTCCCATGTCGCCCAGATGCCGCCTTTGTAATTTATCAGCCGGGCGACCGGGATCAGTCCCCATTGCGACTTGTCCAACTCGCCATGATAGGCCGCCTGATATTGCGGCACGCCTACAAGCCCGCCGGGCTGCGTGGTCAGATTGCCGTCCACCGAAAAGCTCCAGGCATGATAGGGGCAGGTCAGCACCCGCGCATTGCCCTGATCATAGCGGCACACTTTCATGCCACGATGGCGGCAGGAATTGAGAAACACATGAATTCCGTCACGGCTGTCGCGGGTCATGATTACCGATTCCGCGCCCATCCGGGATACGAAATAATCAAATGGGTTGGGAATCTGGCTCTGATGCCCGACAAACAGCCAGGCCCTTGCAAATATCTGTTTTAGTTCCTGCTGGTAAACTGCGTCGCTGACAAAGATTTCACGCGAAATAATGCCGCCGTCGTTTTCTATCCATGGCCGGTTATCACCAAGACTCATAGCTTTATCAGCTCCCTGCGCACCGGAGATTTTCGGCGCTTATCCCGCTTATCCGCTTATCCCGCTTATCCTATGTATGGGCATTGTCCACAGAAATCCGGTGGTCTGTCAATCAGCCCTGATGGGTTTTTAGTATTTGTAGCCAGCGCCTGCGCCGCCGCCGCCAGGAACCACAGCGACATTCAACGTATCGCTGCCCAGATCATAGTACAGGTAATTCGCCGTAATGGAGCAGGGCGCAACCAGCTTACGCGCATAGCCCGCGCTGGTGGCATAGCCAATTTCAGCGTTGCTGATGATATCCGGCATCTGCAACATTCACAGCGCTTTCATCTATTGCGGTCTTTTCCCCTGCTGGTCACTTGCGGGGAGTGTTGATATAATCGGCCCATGACGATGGGGGATGCAGAAACGCGCGAAGAGGTGCTGGCGCTGCTGCGCTGGCAGATAGCGGCTGGCGCGGATGAAGCGATCGGCCTGCATCCTGTTGACCGTTTCAGCGCTGGCGCAACGATAAGTCCGATATTCTCTTCCCCCGAACAGGAGGCGGTAAAGGCACAGCAGGCGGGGGCCAGCAAGTCGGCCGAAACTTTGCGCTCGCCGCAGCGGCGACCGCCGGAACCCTCCCCCATAGCGGCAGAGGGGGCAAGCCATGCTTCCTCACGTGAAATCGCCGCCGCCTGTCAGGATCTGGCCAGCCTGCGCCAGGCGATGGAAAGTTTTCAGGGCTGCGCCTTGAAGACGACTGCAAAACACACAGTCTTTGCAGACGGCAATCCAAATGCCCGTATCATGCTGATCGGCGAAGCCCCAGGCAGGGACGAAGATTTGCAGGGCGTGCCTTTTGCCGGCCGCAGCGGTCAATTGCTGAACCGCATGCTGGCTGCAATAAATCTGGACCGCAACCAGGTATATATTTCCAACATCCTGCCCTGGCGTCCGCCTGGAAATCGTACGCCGACCAGCGCGGAGATTGCCATGTGCCTGCCCTTCATTGAACGCCATATAGAACTTGCCGCACCGGAATTGCTGCTGCTGCTTGGCGGCATCAGCCTCAAGGCCCTGCTGAACACAAATGAAGGCATTGTGCGCCATCGCGGGCGCTGGAAAATTTATCGCGCGGGCAGCAGGGAAATTCCAGCTTTGGCCACATTTCACCCCGCCTTCCTGCTGCGCCAGCCTGCACAAAAAAAACTGGCCTGGCAGGATTTTTTAATGCTGCGCACCCGCCTGGCTTCATCCGATGTTAACTAATTCATGGATTCATGAGGAAATATCCATACTTGCCTTGAGTGTTGTTTCCGGGTTACACTCAGTCAACAAAATAGGGGTAAGGGTTGTTGGGGTTGCAGACGAAAAACACCTCGTTTGGCGTATCAGCTGCGGACATGTCCGTGGCAGCCTTTCAGGCGCAGTTCTTTGCACTGCTGGCGCTGGGTATATGGACATTACTGCTTCTGTCCTTCCCCGCTCAGCCGGCGCGGGCGGCGGAACTGCCGCAAATTCTTTCTGAAACTGACGCGCAGACCTATCAACAGATATTCGCGCTGCAATCTCAGTCCCAGATGGGCGGCCAGATGGGCGGGATGGCGCGGTTAAGTCAGAATTTATCCGATAAACGCCTGATGGGCCATGTGCTGGCACAGCGTTATCTGCATCCGGCCGGCTATATTGCCAGCTTTAAGGAACTTGAAGCCTGGCTGAAACTGTATGCCGATCACCCGCAAGCCGCACAGATATATGCCCTGGCCGTTCGTAAACGTGGCGCGGGCGACACATTGCCACGGCGACCGGTAAGTGTGCGCAAACGCAGCGGCCCGCCACAGGAAACTGTCCGGGAATATCGCTCAACCATCCCGCGTTCAAAATCAGGTTTGCAGCAGGCTGCCGTTATCAAGCTGCACCTGAAAGGCCTGCTGAAAAAAAACCGTCCGGATGAAGCGCTGGACTATCTGGCGCGCGAACAGACGGGCCGTTACCTGGATAAGGCCGAGATAGATATTGCGCATCAGGCGATTGCCGCTTCCTATTTCCAGACTGGCCGCGATCAGGACGCTTTGCAGCTGGCCGCTGAAGTAGCGCAGCGCAATGCCAGAGTGGTGCCTCTCGCACATTGGACGGCCGGGTTGGCCGCCTGGCGGCTGGGGCGGATTGCAGTGGCGGCGCAGCATTTTTCCACGATGGCGGATATGGATTCGCCCTATCTGGGTCAGGCTGCCAAAACGGCTGCAAATTACTGGGCCGCCCGCGCCAATCTGGCGGTGCGCCGCCCGCAGAAGGTGAATTACTATTTAAAGGCGGCGGCGAAATATCCGCAAACCATGTATGGCCTGCTGGCGCACCGGCAATTAGGGATAGAACTGCCGTTTGACTGGAAGTTACCGCCCTTGACCGAAATCAGCCTGGCGGCCTTTGCGCATCAGGAAAGTCTGAAACGCCTGCTGGCCCTGCATGAAGCGGGACAGACGGCATTGGCTGAAAGCGAATTGCAGGCGCTGCATGACAGGCTCGGCCCGGAAAATGACCGCACCCTGCTGTCGCTGGCATTGACACTCAAATTGCCGCTAAGCCAGATCAGCATCGCCAAAACGCAAAATGCACAGAGCAAGGAATGGCTGGCCGGACTTTATCCGATACCCCATTGGCAGCCGCATGGGGGCTTTACGCTTGACCCCGCGCTGCTGTTTGCGATTGCCCGGCAGGAAAGCAGTTTTGTGGCCGGCGCTGTCGGAGGCGGGGGCGCGCGCGGGCTGATGCAACTCATGCCCGCCACGGCCAGTTTCATTTCGCGTGATAAATCCCTGCGCGGCGCGGGCCGCAACCGCCTGTTTGATCCAGAATATAATCTCACTCTGGGGCAGCGCTATATCCAGCATCTGCAAAGCACAGGCTCCGGGGATTTATTCTCGCTGATTGCCGGTTATAATGCCGGGCCTGCGGCGGTCGAGAACTGGCGGCGCCGGGCTAAAACCACCGATCCGCTGCTGTTTCTGGAAAGTCTGCCAAGGGCGGACACACGTGATTATGTGCAACGGGTGCTGGCTGACTTCTGGATTTACCAGCACAGAATGGGCGTGAGCGGACATTCGCTGGACGCTGTTGCCGCTGGCGGCTGGCCGGAATTGCCGCCATTGCAGCGCACCGGACCCGCCAGACCTATGTAACCCCAAACCGGGTGGACAGTAATGCCGGCATTGGATGAAAACAGGCAATTCATTCCCGTTTCGATTGCCCTTATGACCGTTTCGGATACGCGCAACCGCACCAACGACACTTCCGGCGATGTTCTGGAAGCGCGCATCCGCGCGGCAGGCCATATGCTGGCGGCGCGCGAAATCATTACAGATGACAAAGCGCAGATCATTGCCCTGTTGCAGCGCTGGATTGCCGATCCGGCCATTGATGTGGTGATTTCCACCGGCGGCACCGGTCTGACCGGGCGCGATGTGACGCCAGAGGCGTTCCACGCCGTCTATGAAAAGGAAATTGACGGATTTTCCGCAATCTTTCACGCCATCAGTTTTGCCAAGATCGGGGTATCCACAGTGCAGTCGCGCGCGACTGCGGGTGTTGCGGGCGGCACCTATCTGTTCGCCCTGCCAGGCTCGCCCGGGGCGTGCAAGGATGGCTGGGACGAAATTTTGCAATGGCAGCTTGATTACAGATTCCGGCCCTGCAATTTTGTCGAGATCATGCCCCGTCTGGAAGAGCATAAACGCCGCCAGTGAAAATAATCCGCCGCAGTGTCTACATCCTGCAAGCGCTGCGCATAGCCGATTCGGGCGCCCGGTCCAATCGCCTTGCACGTGTCTGCCAGCGCGTGCGGGCTTGACCAGCGCACCCCCGTAAACAGGGTCTTTGCATGCGGCCCGCCCAGCCGGCGCAGCCGTTTCAGCCCCACCAGCCAGTATCCGCCATCGCTGGCGGGGCCGAACACGGCATCATTCTTTGCAAGTTCCGAAAATGCGCGGGCAATATGATGGCGGCTTATATCGGGAATATCGCTGCCGATCAGAAGCGCCGGCCCCGGCGGCAATGCGCGAAAGCAGCGCGCCATGCGTTGCCCCAGATCGCCGCGGCCCTGCGGCAGAATATCCGCGCCGTGAAATACGCTGTTCACTGCGCCTGTATCCGGCGTCAGCGCCAGCCAGATTTTCCAGCGCGTATCGCTGGCGATATTGCGGGCGAGCTGTGTCTGCATGGCGTTGTGAAAACGAAGTGCCGCAAGCTGGCCAATATCGGCCGCCAGCCGCCGCTTGACGGTACCCAGACGGGCCGCGCGGGTAAAAATTATCACATGCCGCATCATCCATATAGCCGGGCGATCAGGCGCGGCGGCACATGCATGAAATACAAGGAAAGGCAGAACAGATTGCGCAGCGAGCGGCGTAAATATCCGGCGGCCTGAAATCGCACCGGGGATGTCAGCGCCGTGCTTTTCAGATAGATCAGACGATGCCTGCCAATGCGCCGGATCAGATCCACATCCTCCATCAATGGCAGATCGGCATAGCCGCCCAGCCGGTCATATAAACCCCGATGGATCAGCAAACCCTGATCACCATAGGGCAGCGCAAAAAATTTTGCGCGCAGCGCCACAAGACTTTCCAGACGCCGCGCCTGGGGACGAAAATCATCCAGCGCAAAGCGAAACACCCCCGCATGGCCTGGGGCATAGTCCTGCGCCATGAAATGCCCGGCCTCCGCTTCCCAGCCCGCCGAAAGCACCGTATCGGCATGCAGAAACAGCAGCCATTGCCCGCGTGCGGCCCGTGCGCCGCGCGCCAGCTGGCCGCCGCGCCCGGGCGTGCCGGAAATAACAGTGCAGCCCGCGGCTTCGGCGATGGCGCAGCTGGTATCGCGCGAACCGCCATCGCTGATCACGACGTCCTTGATCAGGCCGCTGATGACACCAGGTATCAGCGCCTCCAGGGTATGGGGCAAGCCTGATTCCGCATTCAGGGTTGGGATGACAATGCTTAACATGACGGCAATCTACGCCGCCCGGGGGGGCAAAAAAAGACTTTACATGATTTATGGTATGTTCTATTTTTGTATACTTTATGTTCTTAGTGACAAAAAGGAGGCTGAAATGGACCAGGCACTGGCGCAACTGCGCGATGGCGCAACGGTTGTGCATCCCGAAGGACGGCGCGGACGTGGCGCCGTCTCCAATGCCAGCGGCCGGTTCGAGCCCTGGCAGAATGTGACCCTGGATGATGGCTGGGGCCTGCTGGACACACCGCCGCCGGCCCGCAAAACCAGCGTGATGATGGATGCGACACGCAGCATCATTGCCCGCAACACTTCGCCGGATATTCCGTTTGACCGTTCGATCAATGCCTATCGGGGGTGCGAACATGGCTGCATCTATTGTTTCGCCAGGCCCACGCATGCCTTTCTCGGCTTTTCGCCGGGGCTTGATTTTGAAAGCAGGCTGCTGGCAAAGCCGGACGCCCCGGCGCTGCTGGAAAAGGAATTGCGTCATCCCGATTACCGGCCGCAGCCCATCGCCATGGGCACCAATACGGATGTCTATCAGCCGGTCGAGAAAAATTATCGCATCACGCGCGGCATATTGGAGGTTCTGAACCGTTTCAATCACCCCGTCTCGATTGTCACGAAATCGGCGCTGATCACCCGCGATAGTGATATTCTTTCGGCAATGGCGGCGCGCGGTTTGGCCAAGGTCTATGTGTCGGTCACAACGCTGGACCGGGGGCTGGCGCGGCGTATGGAACCGCGCGCCGCAACGCCGTGCCGGCGGCTGCAAACCATCCATCATTTATCGCAGGCGGGCATCCCAGTGGGTGTCATGGTGGCCCCGGTTATTCCGGCCATAAATGACATGGAAATCGAATCGATTCTGGAAGCGGCCTTCAAGGCAGGCGCGCAAAGCGCCGGTTTTGTCATGTTGCGTCTGCCGCTGGAAATCAAAACCCTGTTCCGCGAATGGCTGGTGCAGGAATTTCCCGACCGCGCAGACAAGGTGATGTCGCTGGTGCAGGATATGCGCGGCGGCCGGGATTATGAGGCGGTGTTTCACACCCGTATGCGCGGGCGCGGGCCCTATGCGGATATGATCGCCGCACGTTTTCAGATCGCAGCGCGCCGGATCGGGTTTAACACAGCCATGCGCAAACTCGATATTTCACAATTCCGCATCCCGCCCCGCCCAGGCGATCAGATGGATCTGTTTGCATCATAAAAGCGCAGGGCCTCAGTGAAAGCGAGGATCAGGTGATACAAGGACGTGGCTGGGACAGTTTGCGAAACTGGCTGTCTGTACTGATCAAGCTGATCGTTCCAGATGCCGGTGCCGGGAATAAAATAATTGCGGAATATGGCGTCAACGGCCGGCGCGATCCGGCCGCGGGCGCGGGTTCTCGCTCGTTCGTCCGGGGCGTGTCCGGCCGCAGCGATATGGGCTTTCAGCGCTTCGGTTTGCGGCCACAGGCGATGGCTGGCGCGTACAATATTGCCGCTGCGGTCAATTTCGTCATAGGCAAGATTGCAGTCCGTGCTGACACCATGCGCGCAGGCAAATTCATAGACCTGATGCGCAATCGTGTGGGCGCCGGCATCACCCGCAAGCCTGCCATAGCTATGCAATATCCACGACCATTCGAAATGATGTCCCGGCTCGGCGATCTGCCCCAGCGGGCCGCCAAGCGGTTGCCAGTCCAGGGCAAAATATTCGCCCAGAGAGTGTGTGCTCCTGTCAAAAAACCGTGTACGGAACAGTTCAAACAGGTGCGCGCCGCGTTTGAGATAGCTCTGATCGCCCGTTGCCTGGTGCAGCGCCAGCAGCGCCTCCAGCAAATGCATATGCGGGTTTTGCAGACGCGGCGGGCCCCGCAGCACTTCACCTTTGTCAGAAAGCCCCTCGAAATATCCGCCATACGCCGTGCACGCCAGATTTTGGTCGAGAAAATCCAGGGTTTGCCGGACAATTTCCAGCGCATGCGCGGCGCGCGTGGCGCGGTAATGCCATGCGGCCGCAAACAGCACAAAGGCCTGATCGTAACTGTCCGACGCACTGTCCAGCAGCGCCCCCGAAGGCGTAACAGTTTTCGCCCAGCCGCGGGCCGGCCCCTGCCAGTAATGGCGGGCCAGAAAATCAAACCCCTGCGCCGCCGCCTCACGCCATCTGGCCTGGCGCACCGGATCGGGATCAATCAGTGCGGCATGGGAAAAGACATAGATCTGCCGGGCCTGCACGCGGATACGTTTGAAATCACATATGTCAGGAAGCCCCGAAAGCGTCAGGCGTTCCGTAAAGCCACCCTGTTCACGATCAATCCCATGCGCATGCCAATGCGGCAAGGCGCACGCATATATCCAGTTTTCAATTTTTTGCGGCGTCTGGATGAGCAATTTTTTTCCGCAATCTTGATTTTGGTCAATGGACAACTAATTCCAAGGCATCACCTTAGCCTGAGAAGCCTGACATAACATGGAGGGATTTACCATGCTCGAGAAATCCAGGGGATTGCCGCTTTTTGGAAATGACCATTTCTGGCCGCGATTCTTCGACCCGTTGCGGGAATTGGGGGCCTCCATTTCCAATTTCTTTTCTCCCAGCGCAGACGCCATGAGCAAGGATGACTATTATGAAATAAGCATTGAGCTTCCTGGCGTGGATGAAAAGGATATTGATGTCTCCATCCAGAATGGCAGCCTGTCGGTGCGCGGCGAGAAGCATGCGCAGCATGAAGAGAATGACAATAATTATTATTTTTCCGAACGCCGCTATGGTGCGTTTGAGCGCATTTTCCGGTTGCCCGAGGATGTGTGCGAGGACGCCATCAAGGCCACTTTCCGCAACGGCGTGCTGAACCTGCGTCTGCCCAAGCTTGCGCCCAAAGAAGCGGTAAGCCGCAAGATCGAGGTAAAATCAGACTGAACCGGTATGCCGGAAATGGGGCGGTGACCGGGGTAAATCCCGCTATTGCGCTTTACCCCCGGCGGCTATGGGCGAATAGGCCAGGCCGCCGGGTCTGCGGCTGCCCTGAAAAATATGCAATGGCGCGCCGGTGAAAATATCAAACTGAATAATTTCACCGGAGAAATTGTTCATCACGAAAGCGCTGAGCCCATCCGGCGCAGCAAGAATGCCAACCGGAATGGAAATCTGCCCCATGCGTTTCACATCGCTGAATTTATCGGCCATATCACGCGGTTGTTCGGATGCGGACGCCACGCTGCGGGTGGAAAACAATTGTGTCTGCTCCAGCGATCGCGTGTCATAGACGGCAATATCTGCGGACAGCGCATTCGACACCAGCGCATAATGGCCGTTCGGCGTCAGCGCCACCCCCATTGGCAGATTTCCGGCATCCAGCCCCGCGATCAGGCGCAGGTCAGCGCCGTCCAGCACCTTGATCATATCTTCGCCGCGATCAATGACCCATACTTTGCTGCCATCCGCTGCGACCGCCAGACTTTGCGCCGCGGCTGAAATTTCGCTCTGCGCCAGTTCCCTGCCGCTGGCGAGATCAATCTTGTGCACTTTACCGCCGCCGGGATTGGCCAGATAAATGGTCCGTCCATCACGGGTGATGGCGAACTGGCGCACAGCATCCGCCGGCGGGCCAAAGCTGGCTTCGATGCGGCCCGACGCCACATCAATCAGTACCAGTGATTTCATTCCCTGCACCGCGATCAGCGCGCGCTGTCCGTCAGGCAGCCACTGCATGGCGGAGGGGCGCTGATAGGGGCTGAGCTGAATTGTGCTGCGCAATTTTGCCGCCGCAACCTCGAGCAGCTGCACCGTCGTGCCTGCCACCTTGGCAGTGCCATAATTTCCAACCAGCGCCAGCTGCCCATCGGGGCTGACCGCCAGCATGCGCGGGCCTTCGGCGGAAGGCACGGATGCGCGGCGCTGTCCATTAACCGTATCAATAAATTCAATCTGCCGGTTGTCCGGATCGCTCACCAGCAGGGTCGCGGCAGATGCGCGCTGCGCCGGAAAACCCAGCAACAGCACCCAGAGCAGAAAGACCCGGACGGGCCTGGCCCAACCGGGCTCTGGCTTCATCAGGCCGCAACCAGATTACGCAAGACATAATGCAGAATGCCGCCATGACGGAAATATTCCACTTCATCCAGCGTATCAATACGGCACAGTAACTGAATTTTCTGAACCTTGCCGCCCGGCGCCGCGATGCTGGCGCTGACCTGCATTTTGGGTTTTATGCCGCCGGCAATACCCTCGATGCTGACGGTTTCATTGCCGGTAATGCCCAGCGTTTTACGCGTTACGCCGGGCAGAAACTGCAATGGCAGAATGCCCATACCCACCAGATTGGAGCGATGAATACGTTCAAAGCTTTCCGCGATGACCGCCTTGACGCCGAGCAGATTGGTGCCTTTTGCCGCCCAGTCGCGCGACGAGCCGGTGCCATATTCCTTGCCGGCGAAAATCACCAGCGGCACGGCTTCTTTCTGATACGCCATGGCCGCGTCATAGATCGACACCGGCGCGCTGTCCGGAAAATGTTTGGTGATACCGCCTTCGGTGCCGGGCAGCATTTCGTTTTTGATGCGGATATTGGCGAATGTGCCGCGCATCATCACTTCATGATTGCCGCGCCGCGCGCCGTAGGAATTGAAATCCAGCGGCGTCACCTTATGATCCGTCAGATATTTTCCGGCAGGCCCGTTCAGCTTGATCGAACCGGCGGGGCTGATGTGATCCGTTGTGATGGAATCCCCGAACACGCCCAGTATGCGCGCACCCTTCACGTCGCTGAAACCGCCGGGGGATTTTTTCATATTCACGAAATAGGGCGGATTTTGCACATAGGTCGAACTGGCGTTCCATTTATAGGTTTCGCCCGCCGCCGGCTTGATCTTGCGCCAGTTGCTGTCGCCCTTGAACACATCGCTATAGCGGTCGCGGAACATTTTCGCGCTGATGCATTTCTTCATCACCGCCGCGATCTCTTTATTGGCGGGCCAGATATCCTTGAGATAGACCGGCTTGCCTTTCTTGTCCTTGCCAAGCGGATCGGTGGTCAAATTGATGCCGAGATTGCCCGCAATGGCATAGGCCACAACCAGCGGCGGCGAGGCCAGATAGTTGGCCTGCGTATCGGGATTGATGCGCCCTTCGAAATTGCGGTTGCCCGACGATACGGAACCCGCGATCAGATCGCCAGCCTTGACCGCCGCAGAAATTTCTTCCGCCAGCGGCCCGGAATTACCGATACAGGTGGTGCAGCCATAGCCGACCAGATTAAAGCCCAGCCTGTCGAGATATTTCGTCAGTCCGGCCTTGTTCAGATAATCGGTCACGACCTGCGATCCCGGCGCCAGCGAGGTTTTGACAAATGGCTTGACGCTCAGCCCGCGCTCCAGCGCATTGCGCGCCAAAAGACCCGCGGCAATCAGCACCCCGGGATTGGAGGTGTTGGTGCAACTGGTGATGGCCGCAATCAGCACATCCCCGTGGCCAATGTCATATTTCGTTTTGGCGACCGGGATGCGTTTGTTTTCCTGGCCCTGCTTGCCATAATCACGGGCCAGCGCCTGGCGGAATTCCGGCGCGATATTGGCCAGCGTCACCCGGTCCTGCGGGCGCTTCGGCCCGGCCAGTGACGGCTCGACACTGGACATATCCAGTTCCAGCGAATCCGTGAACAGCGGATCGGGTGTGCGCGACGTGCGCCACATGCCCTGCGCCTTGGCGTATTTTTCAACCAGGGCAATTTGCGACGCCTTGCGGCCGGTGGCCTTAAGATAGGCGATGGTCTCGCTATCAATCGGAAAAAATCCGCAGGTCGCGCCATATTCCGGCGCCATATTGGAGATGGTGGCGCGATCGGCCAGGCTGAGTTCGTCCAGGCCGGGGCCGTAGAATTCGACAAATTTTTCCACCACGCCTTTTTTGCGCAGCATTTGCGTAATGGTCAGCACCAGATCGGTGGCGGTCATACCCTCGCGCAATTTACCGGTCAGTTTGAAACCAATGACTTCCGGGATCAGCATCGACACCGGCTGCCCCAGCATGGCGGCCTCGGCTTCGATGCCGCCCACGCCCCAGCCCAGCACCGCAAGGCCATTGACCATGGTCGTGTGACTGTCAGTGCCGACCAGCGTATCGGGATAGGCGACCTCGACGCTTTTGCCGTTCACCTTGTCTTTTTTGGTCCATACGGTTTGCGCCAGATATTCCAGATTGACCTGATGGCAGATGCCGGTGCCGGGCGGCACCACGCGGAAATTGTCAAAGGCGTCCTGCCCCCAGCGCAGAAATTCATAGCGTTCGATGTTGCGTTCATATTCGCGCGCCACATTCTGTTTGAACGCCTTGGCGTCACCGGCATAATCCACCATCACCGAATGATCGATGACCAGATCCACCGGCGCCAGCGGATTGATCTTGCTGGCCTTGCCGCCCAGCGCAACCACGGCATTGCGCATCGCCGCCAGATCCACCACCGCCGGAACGCCGGTAAAATCCTGCATCAGGACGCGCGCCGGGCGATAGGAAATTTCCCGGTCGCTGCGGCGCTGCTTGAGCCATTTGCCCAGCGCCTTGATATCCTCAACACTGACCGTGCGCCCGTCTTCATAGCGCAACAGATTTTCCAGCAATACCTTGAGCGAAAACGGCAGGCGCGAGATGGCGCCGATACCGGCCTTTTCCGCAGCCTTCAGGCTGAAATAATCATAGCTCTTGGTTCCAACCTTCAGTTTGCGCCGGGTCTTCAGTGTATCTTGGCCAAATTCGGTCACTGCGGAAAACTCCTTCACGGATGGCTGAATGAATCAGTAATCAATCTCATTTTTACTATAGCCGTTAGCGTGTGTTTGCCAAGTGTTAGCAGCACCGCTATTACTCTAACGCAAACATTGGAGTAAGAATGCATCTTTCCGGAGAGGGGCTTGCCTGTGAACGCGGTGAGCGCAAGCTGTTTCAGGGAGTCGATTTTTCACTTGGCCCCGGGGAACTGCTATTGCTGCGCGGCGCCAATGGCAGCGGAAAATCCAGCTTCCTGCGGTTGATTGCCGGGCTGTTGCGCCCGGCGGCCGGGACCGTGCGCCTCGATAATACACCGGTAAATGCGGACTGGCAGGCATTGCGGGAAAGGCTGATTTATATCGGCCATCTTGATCCGGTGAAACCCGCCTTCAGCGTGGCGGAAAATCTGATTTTCTGGATGGGGATGACGGGACTGGCATTGCAATACCGGCGCGGGCGGGGCGGCGGACTGGTAACGGATGGAACCAGCGACGCCTTGCAGGCGCTGGGCCTTGGCGGCCTGGCGGATATTCCGGCGCGGTTTTTGTCCTCCGGTCAGAAGCGGCGGCTGAACCTCGCGCGGCTGGCTGCGATCCAGCGCCCGCTGTGGCTGCTGGATGAACCGGCGGTTGGTCTGGATAGTGCCTCCATCGCGCTGCTAAGCAGCCTGATCCAGCGTCATCGCGACGCGGGCGGGCTGGTGATCGCCGCAACGCATAGTGATCTGGGCGTGCCGGTCACGCACCAATTGGCCTTCGGAATGGAGCGTGCCGCATGAATGTCCGTTCACTGGTGATACGCGATCTGATTCTGGCCACCCGCATTGGCGGCGGGGGCGCCATGGCATTGGGCTTTTTCATCGTTGGCGCAGCGCTCTATCCGCTGGGCATCGGGCCGGAACTGATATTGCTGCGGCGCATTGCGCCGGGGATTTTGTGGGCCACCGCCTTGCTGGCCTGCCTGTTGTCGCTGGACCGGCTGTTTCAGGCGGACGAGGAAGACGGCACGCTGGACCTTTTATTGCTATCGTCATTTTCCCCAACGGGGCTGGTTCTGACTAAAGTATTCAGCCATTGGCTGACTACGGGATTGCCTTTGATCATCGCTACGCCTTATGTGGCGACGACCTTCAATCTGGATTATGAAGCCATGACAACCCTGATCGTCTCGATGCTGTTGGGTACGCCCACACTCAGCCTTTTAGGCGCTGTCGGCGCGGCCCTGACAGTGGGGATAAGGCGCGGCGGCATGCTGCTCAGCCTGTTGCTGCTGCCGCTCTATGTTCCGGTGCTGATATTTGGCGCGGGCAGCGTGGAGGCGACTTTGTTCGGCATAGGGTCCGGATCACATCTGATTGTGTTGCTGGCGCTTTTTCTAGGGGCGCTGGCGCTGTGTCCGATAGCGGCGGCAGGCGCGCTCAACCTGCATGTCCGTTCCTAGCCGTGTGTATGTTCTCAGGGCTTCAATCGCCAGCCGGTTTTCATCACCTGATAACAGGCAATCCACAATGACGCGGCAAGCAACGCCGTTACCAGCATCCCGGTGGCGATATTACTGTCCGCAACGCCAGTAAAACCATAGCGCATGCCGTCAATCAGATAGAAAAACGGATTGACGAAATTGATCATTTGAAAGACCGGGGGCAGCAATGCGACGGAATAAAAACTGCCTGACAGGAACGACAGCGGCAGAATGACAAAATTGGTGACCGAGGCCATATGGTCGAACTTTTCTGCCCAGATGCCTGCGATCAGGCCGCCGGCAGACAGGCTGATCGAGGCCATCAGGCCAAAATATACCGCCGCCCAGGGATGCGTTAGGTCCGGCGAAATAAACGGCAGCAGCACCAGCAGATTGGCCAGCGCCACCGCGATCCCGCGCGTGACGCCCCCCAGAATGACGGCGGCGGCGAGCTCGCCATGCGAAAGCGGCGGCATCAGCAGATCGACAATATTGCCCTGAATTTTTGCGCCCAGAATGGAAGATGCCGTATTGGCGAACGCATTCTGGATGATCGCCACCATGATCAGACCGGGCGCCAGAAATTCCGCAAATGGAATGCCATGCACCGCGGGGCGCGCATTGCCGACTGCCAGCGCGAATACCGCAAAAAACAGCAGCGTGGTTACAACCGGCGCGGCAATGGTTTGCAGATACAGATTTGTAAAGCGCAGGACCTCTTTCATGTAAAGCGTCCAAACCCCAAGCCAGTTTACGCCAAGAATGCGGGCGCTGCCAAAAGGCGGGATGGGGGAGGGATCGCTGAACTGCTGCATCCGCAATGCCTAGCTTACCTGTCAGGGGCTGGCAAGCTTCGCGGGCAGTTTTATACACAGAAAATCACAAAAATGGCACTTTCGGGTAATTGAACATCTTGTAGTTCAGTCCATTCATGCTACGATATGTGGTAGTTAATCGGGGATCTCCGCCCATATTTGGACAAACCGATTCCCGGTAACACGAACAGAAGGGGATAAGATGGCTTGGACAGACGAGCGAATTGCCTTATTGACCAAACTCTGGACGGATGGGCTGACGGCCAGCCAGATTGCCGCCGCGCTGGGCGAAGAAACCACAAGAAATGCCGTGATTGGTAAAGCCCACCGGTTGGGACTATCAGGGCGTCCGTCGCCGGTACGCACGCCGCGGCCCGCGCGTGTCACGGCCATGCGGCCCTCCAAACCGCGGGTGTTGAACAGCCCGGAACGCCTGGCGCAAATGACCCGGCCTGCGGAAGTACTGCCCCCGCGCGCAACCGAGGCGCCAGCCCGCACGGTCATACCCCTTGCCGAGATTCCGGTCGGGCCGGGTGTCACCCTGCTGAAAGTCACCGACAAAATGTGCAAATGGCCGATCGGACATCCGGGCGATGAGGGCTTTCGTTTTTGCGGCAGTCATTCCCGCGAGGGCAGCCCCTATTGCGAAGGTCACGCGCAAATGGCCTATCAGCCCATGCCCTCCAAGCGCGAACGCCGCACCGGCTGAGGCAGGCGGTATTCAGGCCGGGTAAGCCAGTTAATTGCCCGGCCAGCATAACGATGAATATCAGATTGGCATGCGGCACCGCCCTTCCGGCGCGCTATGCCGCGCCCCGGAAATAGCGCCAATAAGAAGCCAGATCAATTTTTGATCTGACTGAACTATTCCTTTTGTCCTCTTACTGACCCCCCTCCCCGGCCCTCTTTTTTTCAGGATTAGATCGGTATGATTTTGGATTGATTCAGCCCATCCACCTTGTCACCCCGCACTTGTTGCGGGGTCCAGATACCAAACTCTGGCCTTTCTATGTGGCCCTGGACCCCGGAATAAATCCGGGGTGACAGGTTAGAGTGTATGGCATGGTCTAACTTAAAATCATACCGATCTAGAGACAGCCGAAGCGCGCGGAGCGCAGGCTGGATCGGGTCAGGCGGCAGCGCAAGACATTCCCGGCAATGACACTGAGGCAGTCAGGCATGATCGAACCTGATCACAAAATGCTTTTATGCACTGCTCCAATATATTTTAGGATATTTATCCTTTTTAATTGACTATTTACCTATTTTTTGATAATGATCGGTGCCTGGAATGCTCCGTTGATTCGGAGGGAAAGTGTCCTTTATAACTTTTACGTGTATATTTTGGTTACCTACACTTAAAGAGGTGATTTGACCATGTGGCTGCTGCTTTGCAAACATCTGCATCGAGGCGGGAGGGGCCGATATGCCCCGCTGGCGGCGGCTGTCCTGCTGAGCATTGTTTTCGCGCCCGGCGCTTTGGGCGCGCGCATGGATAAGCGGCTGCAAGGTCCGGTGCAGGCAGTGGTGGAACGGGTCGTTGATGGTGATACGCTGACGGTGCGCGCCCGCATCTGGCTTGGACAGGAGATTCGGGTGAATGTGCGCATAGCCCGTATCGACACGCCGGAACTTTCTTCGCGCTGTCCGCGTGAACGGGCATTGGCCGGCCAGGCGCGGGAATTACTGCACACCATTTTATATGCCGGCGCACAGACCGAACCCATTATATGGCTGCGCGATATTGATCAGGATAAATATGGCGGGCGCGTATTGGCGCGCGTTACATCGGGTAACGGCAGCGATATCGCTGAGACGCTGGTCGCGGCGGGGCTTGCCCAATCCTATAATGGCGGAAAACGCACCGATTGGTGCCGTATTTAAATAGCAGGTTGCAGCAGGCGGCCGTATAATAGCGGCAGCGGCAATGCATGATGCGGCCGCGAGGCACGCCGCGAAGCAAGCCGCGAGGCACAGAGGCAATGCGAAAAATCTGGCTTACCGATGGCAGATTATCGGTGAGTATTCTGCCGGATTGCGGAGGGGCGCTGGCAGCGCTGCGCTGGCATACGCCTGATGGTCTGACGCATGAAATGCTGGCGCCGGCCAGCGCCGGCGACATAGCGGGCAAAGTCGCCGCCAGCATGGCCTGCCTGCCCGCTGCCGTCTATGCCGGGGCGATGACCGGTTGCGGCACGCTGGGCGAATGGACGGTTCAGGACGCATCAAATATTCGCGCCACCCTGACACAGCATCAGGAAGGTGTGAATCCGCAGCATCCGTCCCACGCACCGCATTGGAGCTGCCAGGCCTTGCAGCGTTTTGAACTTACACCCGGCGGGCTGCATGTGCGGTTTACCATCACCAATATTGGCGTTGCACCGGTCCCTGCCCGCACCGGCCTGCGTCTGCGGTTGAACAGACGCGCGAATTTCCAGCTTCGCGGCGATCTGGAACCGGTGATGGCTGCCGCAGACGGAAGCCCATCCCCGCCGCCCGGCAGTTTCAAAACCGGGTTTCAGTTTCTGGACCAGGATGTGCAGATCACGCTGCGCCATCTGAAAAATGATTTCTTCTGCACATGGCCCGAAGACAGATTGATGCTGAAATTCACCCTGGACCACGGGCTGAATTATATCGCTGTGGACTATCGCGCAGCACAGAAGGAAGTCTGGCTCACCCCGCTCAGCCATGCGCCGGCAGGCGAAACCGGCCACCCTGCCTTCCAGATTCTACAACAGGGTGATTCCCTCGAAGCCGTATTGTTCCTGAGCCCAGGTCCAATGGCCGGTTAGCTTGTGTTTTTTTGCTGCATATGCTAACATTCAGCCGTTGGATTTTACATTCACCGGAGGAATTTTTACCTATATGCGCCTGAACCCGGAGCAAGGCTGACTTGCCGAAAAAGCTGTTCATCAAGACCTATGGCTGTCAGATGAATGCCTATGATTCAGAGCGCATGGCCGATGTGCTGGCGCAGCAGGGTTACGAACTTGCCAGCGCGCCCGACCAGGCCGATATGGTCATTCTCAACACCTGTCACATCCGGGAAAAAGCAGCGGAAAAAGTTTATTCCGATCTGGGGCGGCTGCGCGATTTGAAACGGGATCGCGGTCCTGCGGGCGCGAATATGCTGGTGGCCGTGGCGGGCTGTGTGGCGCAGGCGGAAGGCGATGAAATTCTGCGACGCGCGCCTGTTGTCAATATGGTCATCGGACCGCAATCCTATCACCGTTTGCCGGAAATGATTGATCGCGCGCGCGCCTTTACCGCGCGGGGCGGACGCGAAAGACCCGTTGCAACGGATTTTTCCGCGGCCGAGAAATTCGACACCCTGCCGCAAAGCCATCAGGCGCCGGGCGTCACCGCCTTTTTGAGCATTCAGGAGGGCTGTGACAAATTCTGCACTTATTGTGTGGTGCCTTATACCAGGGGCGCGGAATATTCGCGGCCCTTGCCTGCCGTGCTGACAGAGGCCAGGCGGCTGGCCGCGCAGGGCGTGCGCGAAATCACCCTGCTGGGGCAGAATGTCAACGCCTATCATGGCAATGCGGGCAAGGGCGTCACCTGTTCGCTGGGGCAGCTGATCCGCCGTCTGGCGGAAATAGACGGGCTGGCGCGCATCCGCTACACCACCAGCTATCCCGGCGAAGTAGACGAAGATTTGATCAGCGCCCATGCGGAGGTGCCGCAATTGATGCCCTATCTGCATCTGCCGGTGCAGTCGGGTTCCGACCGCATACTGGATGTGATGAACCGCCGCCATACTGCGGAATTTTATCTGCGGCTGGTGGAACGCATCCGCGCGGCGCAGCCCGGCATTGCCCTGTCGTCTGATTTTATCGTTGGATTTCCCGGCGAGACAGACGCCGAGTTTGAAGCGACACTGCGCCTTGTGCGCGAGGTGGGTTTTGCCAGTTCATTTTCGTTCAAATTCAGCGCGCGCCCCGGCACGCCTGCCGCGGCGATGCAAAATCAGATACCGGAACATATCAAATCCGGACGGCTGGCGGCGCTTCAGGCGCTGCTGGACGAACAGCGCCTTGGGTTCAATGAAAGCTGCGTTGGCCGCAGTTTGCCGGTGCTATTCGAAAAGCCCGGCCGCCACGCCGGGCAGATCATCGGCCGCAGCCCGTATTTGCAGCCGGTATTCGCCGAAGGCGGCGCGGACATGATTGGCAAAATTATCAGCACACAGATTATTTCAACCGGATCGAACAGCCTGCAAGGAAATGTGCACTCTCACACAAAGGCGGCGGCAGAATGAACCCATTAGCAACAGGCAGTAAATTTTGAGCGCGGATACGGGCGCGAGCCCGGTTCTGGGGGAGCGTGAACCCCGCGGGGATGCACAAACGCCCCTGATGCTGGAATTTGATAATAACCGGTTATTGCTGCAAATGCTTGGCGAGCATGACCGTCATCTGGCGCTGATTGAAGACAGGATCGGCGTGGCCTGTGTGGCGCGCGGCAACAAGGTCGTCATCACCGGACAGCCCGCCGAACGTCAGATTGCCGCCATCGTCATGCGTGATCTGTACAAACAGGCGCAGGCCAAACGTCAGCTGGGCAAGGCCGAGGTTGAGGCCGCCATCCGGATGGCGCTGGGAACCATTGCGGGGGAGCGTGTCTATTCCATGGCCGACGAGGGCGTGACGATACAGATGAGCCGGCGCCGCATTGCGCCGCGATCCCCGGTGCAATCCCATTATATCGAGGCGCTGAAGCGTGATGATCTGGTATTCGGCCTTGGCCCCGCGGGCACCGGCAAAACCTATCTGGCTGTCGCCGTCGCTGCATCCATGCTGGCCGAGGGCCGGGTTGACCGGTTGATCCTGTCGCGCCCCGCCGTGGAAGCGGGCGAACGGCTGGGCTTTCTGCCTGGTGACATGCGCGAAAAAGTCGATCCTTACTTACGTCCGCTCTATGATGCGCTGCATGACATGTTTACCGGCGATCAGATCGCGCGCAAGCTGGAAAGCGGCGAAATCGAGGTGGCCCCGCTCGCCTTCATGCGCGGGCGCACGCTGCGCGATGCCTATGTCATTCTGGACGAGGCGCAGAATTGCACGCCCATGCAGATGAAAATGTTCCTCACGCGGCTGGGCGAAAATTCCCGCATGGCGATCACCGGCGATCCCACCCAGATCGACCTGCCGCCAGGCATGAAATCCGGCCTGAACGAGGCCATTGATATTCTGCATGGCGTCGAGGGTATTTCGATGCTGCGCTTTACCGACTCAGATGTGGTGCGCCATCCTCTTGTCGGGCGCATCGTGCGCGCGTACGAAGCGCGGGCGAAGGAAAAAGGATAATTTTCTGTCTGCGCTTCCTGGTGAAGCGGTTCAACCCGGAGGCCGGTATCATGCGCAAATTCATCGCTGCTGCAATTGCCACGCTCATGCTGGCGGTACCTTTGGGCGCCGTGGCGCAGGCGCCTGCGCCTTCTCCGCCTGCTGCTGCGCTGCCGCTTCCCTATGGCCCGGGCATTTCGATGGAAACCGCAAAGCAGGCGCTGGCGGCGGCCGAGGCGGAGGCCAGAAAGAATGGCTGGACGGTCGCCATCGCCATTGTCGACAGCTCCGGCAAGCTGGCGGCGTTTTCCAAGATGGATAATGTCCAGCACGCCAGTGTCGACTTTGCCATAGCCAAGGCGGTCACGGCCAACAATTTCAAGCGGCCGACCAAGGCCCTGCAGGACCGTATTGCCGAGGGCGGCGTCAATCTGCGCCTGCTTGGCCAGCCCGGCATCGCGCCGCTTGAGGGCGGCGTGCCGATCATCGCCGATGGTAAAATCATCGGCGCCATCGGCGTGTCGGGCGTAATGTCGAACCAGGACGCCGAGATTGCCCTGGCGGGCGCCGCCGCGGTTAAATAGCGGCGGTATCCGGGGGCATCTCGGAGCAGCGCTTCACCGGCGCCGATGTAGTGCGCCATCTCACGACCGCTTATGAAGCGCGCGAGGGCCGGGAAAATCCTGGGGCAGAGATACTATAGAGCCATTTTAACCGTCTGGGGAAAAGGGGATGCCTCAGTAGCGTCCCCTTTGTCCAACAGGACGCGTAACATTTTCCCTCAATCATGATGCACAGGTTCACGCCGCGCGCGGGTGGATGTCGCGCTCTATCGTCACGCCGCTTTCCTGCCTTGCCTTGGTCAGATCGTGCATCGCCTGGAGGTTTACCCAGAATTCCGGGCTTGTCCCAAAGAAACGCGCCAGCCGTAACGCTGTGTCCGCTGTCACCGACCGTTCGCATTTGACAATCGCGCCGATGCGCGTCGCGGGCACGCGCAACGCCAAGGCAAGCGCGTTCACAGACATGCCCAGCGGCTTTAGAAATTCCTCGGTTAGCACTTCTCCGGGATGCGTGGTTACGCGATTGGGGGTGGCGGCGCCCTTAATGGTAATCAACGATTTCGACATTTTCGGCCCCCTCCCTGGTCCAAATAAAGCAGATACGCCATTGATCATTGATCCGGATCGAATGTTGGCCGCGCCTGTCACCCGAGAGCGCCTCGAGCCGGTTGGCTGGCGGCGCCCGCAGATCGCCAAGCGCGCGGGCATGGTGCAGCATATCAAGCTTGCGCAGCGCCTGCTTTTCGATACCGCTGAAGCGTTTGACGAAAGCACCCATCCACACCTGCCCGGTGGCGCGGTCCCGAAACGATCTGATCATTGCAATGACATCATGTATCGCTAAAGATAATACGTCAAACGTAACATGTCAATCGTATAACAATAGTTTGCCAATAGCGCATGTTTCCCGTCAAGAGGGCAAATTGAGCTAGCCCCGGCTTCACGGACACCCAAAAGGAGAAATATGTGTCTCTGATTTGGCGCTAGCCATCATTCATCCCCATTTTCCTGAAGAGCAAAGAGAAGCCTTGCACACCTCAGGCTTTGTTCCTGATCTTTTCAAGGAATTGCGCCAACGTTACCCAGGGCCACCACCCTCTAGAGAAGCCCTGTCATCCTTTCTGTCACATGAAGGATTCGGCGCTGCGGCAATCGGTCCCGCATCAAAGGCATATCTGGAAACCTGCCACTATTTACAGAGAGAGGGCTTATGAAAGTGATTTTTTCAGTGACGGCGCTGGGATGGAATCGCCTGTGTCTCCGGCTTGGCCATGGCTATCCACCATCCATGTATTTTTAGTGCACATTGTGCATAATAAATGATATTGCATATATATCGGCAAATAAATTGCCCCTTTCGCGCCTATTGCTCTAAAACCACCCGATGAGCGCAATTGACATCAGCACCCCCTGCCCGCACTGGCAGGAACGCCATCCCATGATAGAAGAGACGGTGGCCATGGCTGTGCGTGCGGCGCTGGCCAATCAGGGGCTGGAAGGCGAAGATAAAGATAACGGGGCCGACAATGCCTATGAGATCAGCATTGTCCTGGCCGATGATGCGTTTGTGCGCGATCTGAACCGGCAATACCGCAATATTGACAAACCCACCAATGTGCTGTCCTTTCCGGCGGAAGATGAAGATGCGCAGGGGCCCTGCCTGCTGGGCGATGTGGTGCTGGCCTATGAAACCATCGCGCGCGAGGCGCTTGCCAACGGCACGCCGATGCTGGATCATGTATCGCATCTGATTGTGCATGGCGCCCTGCATCTGCTGGGCTTTGATCATGAAGAAGAGGAAGCAGCAGAAGTAATGGAGGCGCGTGAGACCGCAATCCTGGCGCGGCTGGGAGTCAAGGATCCCTATCACCGGGAGGTAAAACCCGGTGACTGATCCAGACCCGGCTCCCGCGGCCAGCGCGGATAATTCAGACGCGGGCGAAGCCTCGCTGCCCGCACGGCTGTTGCAGCATTTGCGCGGCAGATTCCGCGCGCGCAGCGACAGCCTGCGCGAAAGCCTTGAAGAGGTCATTGACGAGCACCGCGATGAAAGCGCCGATTTCACGCCGGTAGAACGCATGATGCTGGATAATCTCATGCGGGTTGGCCAGTTGCGGCTAGAGGATGTAATGGTGCCGCGCGCCGATATTGTCGCCATTGATATCAGCGCCAGCACGGATGAATTGATCAGATGCTTCAGCAATTCCGGCCATTCCCGGTTACCGCTGTATCGCGGCACGCTGGATGATCCGGTGGGCATGGTGCATATCAGGGATCTGCTGCGGCGCTGGTCTGCGGATGGCATGGACAAGCGGCCCAGCTTTGCGCTTTCTGAAATCAAGCGCGCGCTGATGTTCGTGCCGCTTTCGATGCGGGTTGTCGATCTGCTGCTGAAAATGCGCGAGACGCGGATCCATATGGCGCTGGTTATAGATGAATATGGCGGCACGGACGGCCTGATCACGATCGAAGATCTGATCGAGGAAATAGTCGGCGAAATCCGTGACGAGCATGATGTGGACGGGCCCGCGCTGACGCCGCGCGCAGATGGGGGCTTTGATGCGGATGGGCGGGTCGAAGTAAGTGTTCTGGAACAGGCTACCGGGATGGAGCTGGCCCCGGAAGATACGGAATATTGCTCAGATACGCTGGGCGGCCTGGTGACATTGCTGGCCGGGCGGGTGCCGCAAAATGGCGAAGTGATCCGCCATCCCGGCGGCCTGGAATTTGAAATCCTTGAAGCCGGCTCCAGCATGGTAAAGCGCTTGCGCGTGCGGTATACGCATCCGCCTCAGGGCAAAGAAATTCCGGTAATGGCCAGTAAGTGAGCAGGCAAGCCATTGCAACGGCGGCGGCATGGTTTGGCGCAGGGCCGCGCAGCCGCGCCTTCGCCACCGCCTTTCTTGCAGGTGCGGGGTTCAGCCTGGCGCTGGCGCCATTTCACTATGTACCCATTATATTTGTCAGTTTCACCCTGTTGACCTGGCTGCTGGACGGGATTGGCCCCGCAAAGGGCTGGCGGTCATGGCGCGCGGCGGCGGCCATCGGCTGGTGGTTTGGCTTCGGATTTTTTCTGTCGGGCCTGTACTGGGTTGGCTTTGCGTTGACAGTGGATGCGGACAGTTTCGGGCATTTTATTCCTGTCGCGGTTCTGGCCTTGCCTGCCGGTCTGGCGCTGTTCAGCGCCGCCGCCACCCTGACCGCCAGATCAGCATGGTCTGGCGGGCCGGAACGCATTCTGATGCTGGCGCTGTGCTGGTCAGTTGCGGAATGGCTGCGCGGGCATATTTTCACAGGCTTTCCCTGGAATCTGAGCGGCAATATATGGGCGGCGGATTTTTTTCCCCTGCTGGCCATCACACAAAGCGCCGCGATCCTTGGCGTTTACGGATTGGGTCTGATCACTGTTGCTCTGGCGGCCCTTCCCGCGCTGCTGGCGGATACAAAAGCCGGCGCCTGGCGCATGGCGATCCCGGCTGGATGCGGCCTGGCGCTGTTGCTGGGCATGACCGTCTGGGGGGATGCGCGGCTGCAACAGAACCCGCCGGGGGATGTGCCGGGCGTGCGGCTGCGTATCGTGCAACCCAATGTCGCGCAGGCCGCCAAATGGCAGCCGGACCAGCGCGCCGCGATCTTCCGTAGACTGATCGAATTATCCGCGGCGCCTGCCGCTATGCCGGGCACCCGGCCGCCCACCCATGTGATTTGGCCCGAAGCGGCGACGCCTTTTTTTCTGCTGCAATCCGAAGCGGCGCTGGCGCAGATGGCGCGGCTTGTTCCGCCCGCAGGCGCGGTGATATCGGGCGCGCCGCGTCTGGGAACGCCTGCCGGTGCGCCAAGCAGTGCGAATGATCCGCCCGTGTATAATAGCGTGGTCGTAGTGGATGGGGATGGCAATGTGCCTGCCGTCTATGACAAGGCGCATCTGGTGCCCTTTGGTGAATATCTGCCCTTTCCCGAATTTTTTGCAGCCGCCGGATTTAAAAAGCTGACGGTTGATCTGGGCAGTTTTGCGGCAGGGCCGGGCGCGAAAACCCTGACCGCGCCTGGCCTGCCGCCCTTCAGCCCCCTGATCTGCTATGAGGCGATTTTTCCCGGCCAGGTGGTGGATAAGAACCATCGCCCCGGCTGGCTGCTGAATGTGACCAATGACGCCTGGTTTGGCGATAGCGGCGGGCCATACCAGCATCTGTCACAGGCCCGAATGCGCGCCATCGAGCAGGGTTTGCCGTTGGTGCGCGCCGCCAATACGGGTATATCCGCGCTATTTGACGCCTATGGCCGCCGCAGGGCCAGCCTGGCGCTGAATGTCCAGGGGGTCATAGACAGCCCCCTGCCTGGGGCGCTGGCGGCCACGCCATATGCACGCTGGGGGGATATTGTTTACGCATTTCTGCTCGCGCTGATCTCAATGGCTGTTCTTGCCCTGCGCTTTGCCCCCGGCAGCAACCGGAATGTTTAAATTTCCCGGCCAAGGGTGCATATAATGGCTGATTATGCAATTATAGATATAGATGGCTTGACCAATAATCGTATGATTAAGTAAAGCTTCTGGGTGATACGAAGTAAATCATTAGGAGATTATGTCCATGCTTAAGAAAGTTCCCGACCCGATTGATGTGCATGTGGGCGGGCGCGTGCGGTTGCGCCGCATGCTGATTGGCATGAGCCAGGAAAAACTGGGGGATGCCCTGAACCTGACATTTCAGCAAGTGCAGAAATATGAAAAGGGTGCAAACCGCATTGGCGCAGGCAGATTGTTCCGGATCGCCCAACTGCTTGGCGTTTCCGTTCAATTCTTCTTTGATGACGCTCCCGACAGCCAGCCCGTTTCCGCCAGCGGGTTTATGGAAAGCGACGCCGCCCCGATGATGATGGATTTCGTACAAACGCCGGAGGGCATTCATCTTAACCGCGCCTTTGCCGCCATTAAGGATAATGCCGTGCGCAAACGCCTGGTTGATCTTGCCAGGGCGCTGGCCGGGCAGGAGAGCCCCTGATCCCAAAAATCCGGGACCGCCGCACAGGGCGGATTTCCGCACTGCTACAGACGCAATAAATCTGGCCGTACAGCATGCAAAGATGATATGTCAGGCCCCGTATGCGCCGGGTGCTCACGCGGCGTATACCACTGGAATGTGATCGCCTGGCGATCCGGATTTTTATTGAGGGAGAATAGGCCGTGGCCAGGAATGATTACCTTTTTACCAGCGAGTCCGTGTCCGAGGGGCATCCCGATAAGATTTGCGACATGATATCGGACGCAGTGGTGGATGAATTTCTGTCCCGCGATCCCAATGCCCGTGTTGCCTGTGAAACTCTGACAACGACCAATCTGATTGTTCTGGCTGGCGAAGTGCGCGGCGATGTGCCGCGTGACCGGATCGAGGCGATTGCCCGCGAGACCGTCAGGAAAATCGGTTATGAGCAGGAAGGCTTCCACCACGCCAAGGCCGAGGTGTTGATCCGCCTGCATGCCCAGTCCGCCGATATTGCGCAGGGGGTTGACGCCTCCGGCAACAAGGATATCGGCGCCGGTGATCAGGGCATCATGTTCGGCTATGCCTGCCGCGAAACAGATGTGCTGATGCCCGCCCCGCTGGTTTATGCGCACCGCATTCTCCAGGCAATGTCGGATGCCCGCCATGCGGGCAAGGCCCCCGAATTCGGTCCTGACGCCAAAAGCCAGGTCACGCTGCATTATGTGAATGGCAAACCGGTAAAGGCGACCTCGATCGTTGTCTCCACGCAACATCGGGACGGGCTTAGCCAGGCGGATGTTCGCAAGCTGGTGCGCCCCTATGTCGAATCGGTTCTGCCCAAAGGCTGGATGTGCCCGGAAGACGAATTTTACGTCAATCCTACCGGAAAATTTGTCATCGGCGGTCCAGATGGGGATGCGGGACTGACCGGACGCAAGATCATTGTCGATACTTATGGCGGGGCTGCCCCGCATGGCGGCGGCGCCTTTTCGGGCAAAGACCCGACCAAGGTGGACCGCTCCGCTGCTTATGCAGCGCGGCATATGGCCAAGAATGTTGTGGCGGCGGGGCTGGCGGATCGATGCACCATCCAGCTGGCTTATGCGATCGGTGTTTCCAAGCCGCTGGCGATCTATGTGGACACGCATGGCACCGGCACTGTTGATGAGGCAAAGCTGGAAAAAGCCATTTCCGCTGTCGCCGATTTCACCCCGCGCGGCATCCGGGACCGGCTGGGACTGGCGCGCCCGATCTATGCGCGCACGGCTTCCTATGGGCATTTTGGCCGCGCGCCGGAAGCCGATGGCGGCTTTTCCTGGGAAAAAACCGATCTGGTCGAGGCCCTGCAAGCCGCACTACGCTGACAGTCCACGATGCAGGAAAGTGCGCACACAGCTGGCGCGCAACACAAGCCTGTCCGGGTGCATGGCCGCAAACGCGGCCATCGTCTTTCGATAGCCGCCCGGCAGGCGCTTGAGGGGCTGTTACCAATTCTGTCGGCGCCGCTTGAGTGCGCCGCCAAAGATCCGGCGCTGCTGTTTTCACATCATCCAAGCGGTGTGTGGCTGGAAATTGGTTTCGGGGATGGGGGCCATCTGCTCTGGGCGGCCCGGTCCCGGCCGCATGCCGGTTTTATCGGCTGCGAGCCATATGTGAATGGCGTGGCGAATCTGCTGCACCGCATTGCCCTGGAGGGGCTGGGAAACATCCGTATTCATGCGGGAGATGCGCGCATTCTGATGGGGACGCTGCCCGCGCGCAGTATTGCCGGGGTGTTTATTCTGTTTCCGGATCCCTGGCCCAGAAAACGCCACCATAAGCGGCGTTTCATCTCGAATGAGAATCTGGATGCGCTGGCGCGTGTTCTGCGTCCCGGCGCTGAGTTGCACTTTGCCAGCGACAGCCCGGACTATTGCCAATGGACACTGGCGCACATACAGGCCCATCCGGACTTTACCGAGGCCCGCCATGAACGCGGCGGCGCGCCTTTAACCAAATATGAAGCCAGGGCCCAAGCCGAAGGCCGCAGCGCACAGCATCTGCGCTTCATCCGGATTTAAAAGGGATGATTTAATGGGGACAGCATTTCGCAATGCATAAACACTGTCCCCATAAATATCAGATTTCGCGCGGGGCGTTGGCGATGGCGCGTTTGCAGCCTTCGACAAGATCTTCGAAAATATCGCGGGCCGGGCGCACCGATTTGATCAGACCAATGCCCTGTCCTGCAAAGCCCGGCGCAACATCGGCGCGATTGCCGATTTGGGCCGCCGCCAAAACCTGACTGGACACCATCGACTGGAACGGCATCGGCAGCGGGTCCATCTTGGCATCCACATAGGCCTGCGCCCATTTGGTGCGGATCAGGCGCGCGGGCTTGCCGGTGACGGATTTGGACACCATGGTGTTTTCTTCATTGCTATCGACAATCGCCTGTTTCTGGTACGGCAGAAGATTGGCTTCCTCGCTGGCCAGGAAGGCTGAACCAATCCAGACCCCTTCGGCGCCCAGACAGAAGGCAGCGGCCACCCCGCGCCCGTCGCAAATACCGCCCGCGCCCAATACGGGAATGCCTTTCGGGCCGCCCACGGCATCCACCACCTGCGGAATCAGCGCCATGGTGCCGATGGGTGAATTATGCCCGCCGCCGTCATGGCCCTGCGCAACAATCATGTCCACACCGGCCGAGGCCAATTGCACGGCATGGCGCACCGCGCCAACAACGCCCATCACCTTGGTGCCATTAGCGCGCATCTCACGCATCCACGGGCCAGGATTGCCAAGACCCGCTGCATAGACCGGCACGCGCTCTTCGATCACGACCTGCATCTGTGCGTCGAAAAATTCCTTGGTCAGGAACATCGGCTCGCCCGGCGCGCGATTGGCTTCGCCCAGCCATTCAGCGATCTGATCCTTGGTCGGCCGCGACAAGCCTTCGCGTTTCATGAATTCTTCGGCAAATGCCATATGCTGGGGCAGCAGATCCATAGGCGAGGGGCCATCGGAATTTTTGCTCCCGTCGTCGCGGCGCACCGAGGCCGGCAGCAGCGTGTCTACCGCAAACGGCTTATCCGTATAGCTGCGAATTTCCTGAATCCATTTGCGCAGCAATTGCGGGCCGCAGGCCGCCGCACCCAACACCCCAAGTCCGCCCGCTTCCGACACGGCGGCAGCCAGCTTGGGCACCGAAGCGCCGCCCATACCCGCCAAAAGGATCGGGTGCTCAATGCCCAGTATTTCACAAACGCGATTCTTCGCCATGTCGTCTCTCCCTGTTATGTTGCCATCTGTTATAAGGGTTTTAGCAAACAAAGCACCAGTCAGTAAATGCTGCTTCTTCGCGCCGGTCAAAAGCTGTGCGCAGCGGCGCAACCCCTCACATATTCGGGTAATTCGGCCCGCCTGCGCCTTCGGGCACGGTCCAGTTGATATTCTGGGCCGGGTCCTTGATGTCGCAGGTTTTGCAATGCACGCAGTTTTGCGCATTGATCTGGAAACGCGGATTGGCGCCATTGGCGTCGCGGATCACCTCATAGACGCCGGCCGGGCAATAGCGCTGTGCCGGTTCGTCATATAGTGGCAGGTTTTTGGCAATCGGCACGCTGGGATCACGCAGCGTCAGATGGCAGGGCTGATCCTCCTCATGATTGGTGGCCGATAAAAACACCGAACTGGGTTTGTCGAACGACAGTACGCCGTCGGGTTTGGGATAGGCGATGGGTTTGAATTTCGCGGCCGGTTTCAGCGATGCGTGATCCGGCTTGCCATGTTTCAGCGTGAATGGCAGACCGATGCGCAGCGCATTCATCCACAGATCGAGGCCGAAAAATCCCATGCCGGGAATGAGGCCGAAGCGGCTCCAGAGCGGCTTGGCGTTGCGCACCTTGTACAGATCTTTATAGACCCAGCTGTCGCGATAAGCCTGTTCATAACTTGCGGGTTCATCATGCTGCCTGCCCGCCTGCACGGCGGCGAATACCGCTTCGGCGCCCAGCATGCCGGTCTTCATCGCATTATGGCTGCCCTTGATGCGCGGCACATTGACAAAGCCCGCCGAACAGCCGATCAGCGCGCCGCCGGGAAAGGTCAGTTTCGGCACCGATTGCAAACCGCCCTCGGTGATGGCGCGCGCGCCATAGGCGACACGGCGCCCGCCCGCCAGCATGTCGGCGATGATGGGGTGATGTTTCAGGCGCTGCAATTCATCGAACGGCGAGACATAGGGATTGGCGTAATTCAGATGCACCACAAAGCCGATGCTGATCTGATTATTTTCCATGTGATACAGAAATGTGCCGCCGCCAGTGCTGTTGCCGAGCGGCCAGCCGAAACTGTGCATCACCAGGCCGGGCTTGTGTTTGGCCGGATCAATATCCCAGATTTCCTTTATGCCAATGCCGAATTTCTGATGGTCGCTGTCCTTGTCCAATTGAAACTTGCCGATCAGCTGTTTGGCGAGCGAGCCGCGCACCCCTTCGGCGATCAGCGTATATTTGCCGCGCAGTTCCAGCCCCGGCGTGTAGCTGTCCTTGGGCTTGCCATCCTTGCCGACGCCCATATCGCCGGTGGCGACGCCGCGCACCGAGCCATCGTCATTGTAAAGAACTTCGGCCGCCGCAAAGCCCGGATAAATCTCCGCGCCCAGCGCCTCGGCCTGTTGCCCCAGCCAGCGGCAGACATTGCCAAGGCTGACAACATAATTGCCGTGATTGTTCAGCATCGGCGGCAGCATGAAATTGGGAATGCGCAACGCGCCCGCCGGGCCGAATACGTAAAACCTGTCGTCAATCACTGGCGTATTGAGCGGCGCACCCATCGCCTTCCAGTCCGGAAACAGCTCGTTCATCGCAATCGGGTCCATCACCGCGCCGGACAGAATATGCGCGCCTATCTCGGAGCCTTTTTCCAGCACACAGACGGAAATTTCCTGCCCGGTTTCGATGGCGAGCTGACGCAACCGGATGGCCGCAGAAAGCCCCGCAGGCCCGCCGCCAACGATAACCACATCATATTCCATAAATTCGCGTTCCGGCGCGTCGCTCATATTCTGTCCTTCCATCCTTGTAATGCTTATAGGCTTTTCTAGGCGGCAAGGGGTGGCAGGTCAACTAACGATGCAGCTGTGGCGGGTTTGCCGGTTCCCCTTCGCCAAGGCTTCGGGGGACGCTCCGTTTCACAAGACCGCGCTAAGGGCGCGGGCGAAACGGGTGGGCCTGCGGGAATCACATAAACTCTTTATATAATTGTTATTATTACGAAATTTACTGAGGTGTTTTGAAAGATACCAACAAAAATACCAACAATGCCATCGCGAGGGCGAGTGCGTTGCCGCAAATCAGCGCCGTAACCAGACGGTGCTACGCAAATGGGTCCGCGATATTGCCACGGACCCGGTTTCCGCTTTTCCCGGCCATGGCCAGATGAAGCCGGAACAACTTGAGATAGCGCGGCTGCGCCGCGACGTGGCTAGGCTCTAGGCGGAGCGCGGCATCCTAAAAAAAGCCGGTCTACTTTGCGACGGACTAGATATGAGGTTCTCCTTCATTGCGAAGCACCGAGGGATATGGCCGGTATCGTGGCTTTGCGGGGCGCTCGGAGATTCGCGCAGTGGCTTTCATGCCTAGCTTGTTCGTGCGCCCTCGGTGCGTACGAGAAGCGACGCCGCCGACGAAACCCCCGCACCCATGGGATAGAAGGGTACCATTGAACGACATTGAGGCACAAGAGAATCTACCTTAGAAATACAATATGAGTGCGCCCCACACCAGACACGAACAAGCGGCTATCAAGTAACGCCCTGACTTGATGTGCTGGCGAGGTGCCAAACTCAAATTTTGCACTCCTGGTGGCCCGCCAATGCCCAAATCCTTGGTCCAATCGCAAACGCACCTGGAGTGCAGCATATTCCAGCGTAAGCTCCCGCGCATGCATCGCGCCGCCCACATTGAACTCGACGTCAAAGCCCATTTTCTTTGCCAAGCCTACGACCACATCTTTGCGAACGTCTTCATTTTGCCAGTCGTGACCGATAAGATAGGGATGTCTCCCATAGTCAGGCCGCAATAGAACTGAATCGATAGTGAGAGGGATCGCCGCACCTTTTCCAGCCAAGGCATCGCGCAGTGCACTAAAAGCACTCAGTGCAAGTCGAATGGACAACGGTGACCTCAGATACCGATCAGAATACCGGATGGCTTTAAGGTCTCCTGGTTTCCAAGTATTGAGCTTCTGAAGGTTTTTTTTGACTAGCTTCGCAAATCTATCTCCGAAAAAATCGATAGGGCAATCCAGCTGATTACTTACTTCCTCGAAAGTAACGTCTGGGCTTGGCAACAGCACATCATCCAAAAGTGGAAGGAGGCTGATTTCGTGCCGCCAGTTTCCCACGACAACGGGCGCGTTTCGACCAATCCCCCAATCGGGACCAATAGCGGCAACAGCTGCATCGCGGGAAAGCCAAGCCTTGGTCATGCCCTTATGCGAAAATGTCGCCACAATGTCCGCATTATTGGCGGCTGGCGCGGTATCGCCTTCGAAAAGTCGAAGCGACCAGCGCGTTGCGGCGTCCCGCAGTCCCAATCTCTGTGCGGCATCCATCTGCAACAGAATGCTGGACGCAATGGCCAGACTGACAGTTGCGCCGCGCTGAGCGGCGATTGCGAAAAGCCCGGCAAAAGGCTCCTGGTACAAGGCCGAAAGATCGAACGCCTGCCGGATGAATATCTTTAACTCCCCAGGACTGGTAACGAGTTCGTTGCTGATGGAGTCTGCGACCTGTCTGCTCAGCTGCGCTCCATCCATGGCTTGGTCTTCGGTGGCCGGCTCCGCCGTTTGCGCGAGCAGCCTGCAAACATCAGCTAACGCGGCCTGGCGGTCTATCAATTCCTGTTGTCCGTGCAAATCGGAAGTGAGCACGCAAGCCGAGCAGCCTTTTTCGCAGCCCGGCATCGAGCAATCGAGAATATCGCGTGCGTCCTTCAGCAAATCGGTAAAGAAATCGACCGCCTTGGGCGCAAAGCCCGCGCCACCAGAATTACGATCGAACAGAAACAATGACCAGGTCTGTTCGCCCAAAAACCCACGTCGGCGGGCGACCGCCATGCCCATTTCTCTCGCCTCTATCCCCAGCATGCGCGCTAGCGCCTCGCGTAGCGCCGAGACCATGGCCCAAGCCGCCCCTTCACCAGTAATCAATGCGGGCTGGAACTCAGAAATATCGGTTGCTACTTCGTGGCCAAGCGCGATGAGATCTGTAATCGAGAAGCTGTGCCCATTACCGGGACAGCTTCCGTCGATCATTTTTTTTGTAAAGCGTAACGGCGCGTGGCCTGCAAGAGGATTACTGCCATCCCCATGATCCGCCTCGGCGCGTCCACATTCAAGGCATATGCGATAGCCTTTATTGAATGCACCGCCCGAGGCGTAAAACACGAGGCCGTTCGAACTTTTCCGCATTCGCCCGAGCGAAGGATCGAGAAATGGCTCCCAAGCCGCATCACGCGCCGCAACATGCTCAGGCTCAGGCTCGATATAAAGGACTTCATCGGTATCGGCATGGGGCTTCTGGTTCACGTCCACGGTGAAGCCCGCTGGTTCGAGAAATCGGCGGAATAGATCAAGCGGGGCTTGACAGGAGGGGCAGGCGTCCGGAGGAATACGGGTACAATCCGCCGCTCCGCATTCGGCGCATTCCCAATACGAGCGGATGCTTTGGATTTCACGGACATCGTCCAGATCGGCGGGTTTTTTCCAGTTTAGTGTCACGCCCGCCGAATGATAAACCAGCCCATCGACAACTACTTCTGCGCCCGGTGCGTAGTCTCTGATTGCAATGTCCAGGTTGCGCGAGGGATAGGATCGCCTTGATCCACGCGCGCCCTCATTATCCGCACTACCTTCGTCACTGTCGGGCTTGTCCTTGTTAACGAACATGACAACGTTGGTGGGAAAGCCGTGGCCGGGCAGCACTGCACGGTTTGCCAGATCCTTGAGCAGACTCTCTTTGCAAAGACGCTGAATTTGAAAGGCAAAGCTTTTTTTGGCAGCTTCTTGTTGCATCTCGCGTGCTTGCGCTTGGAGTGCGGTCCATTCAGCAACAAAGATGTCGGTGGCTCTTTGAACGGCCTCTGCTGCGGCTTCATGCAAACCATTATCGCTCTGCAAAATAGTTCCTTTCACCAGTGCTTGGATTGCTGAAGTCATGGATTGCTTGGTACCTGGAGCGACCATCCAATTAATGCATTCGCAGCAGGGCAAAAAGTCGGATCGCTTGTCGTCAACCGCAGAAGGGCAACCGAAAAACTCTCCTGTCGTCATCTGATTGAGCTGACCGCCCGCCTGTGCAAACCATTGGCTCAGCAGAAACGCGTTGAGATGCCGCTGAACTATACGCTGCGAATCCAGCTTCACCTGAGGGGCGCGGATTTTCCGATTGAGATAGGATATGGGGTCACGAAATGTCTCGCGGTCGAGTGGAGTATCACGCGTAAACGTCAGCGAGGATGCGAAGCCCTGTTTGCGGCGTCCAGCACGGCCAACACGTTGCCGGTAGTTGGTGATCGATGGCGGCACATTTGTCATCATGACGCTTGACACTGAACCTATATCGACACCCATTTCCATCGTCGTCGAGCAGTTCAAGATATTGATTTCTCCCCGCTTAAATGCTGCTTCAAAGGTGCGAAGCCGTTCGGGCGGTTGTTGGGCCGAGTGCTCGGCCGCCCTAAGATAAGGGGACATGGATGCAATACAATCATGCAAGTTATTCCAAACACCCATTGAGCGGAGTTCGGTGACAGCCGGATCACTCCGCAGCCAATATGCAATCTGTTCTTTTGCGGCGGTGTTTTTTGGGAACGTTATAGGAAGTCTCGGGAAATTCAACTCCCATGGCTTAACCCGCATAAAAGGCGAACCTTCCCTATGACCATAGGGTGTCATGTTAAATGGTACGTTGTACAGAACGCGGCGGGTAACCGGGCACAACCAGCCCTTTGTGACGGGAAAGACATGGGCCTTTTTGAAATCAAGCATATAACCTGAAGGTCCACCCACGAGAACGGGCTTAATCGCCGACCAGGCCAAAGCCAGAATAGAATTAATATCCGCCCGGTCTTGCCCGTTTTCAAGATTAAGGGCCAAGCCATCGCGTAAAATGCAAACAAATTGGCTGGGAGCGGTGTGCGCGCTGCGAGCTTTTGGCCAAGCGCGCTCATACTGACTTTTTGCACCCTCGTCAGGTGGGAGAACTACTTTTCGTCCCCCTTTTTTGATTAGCCAGTGGGCGTCTGACGGATTAATCAATGTCGCGAAATTGTTGCGCACGAAGAGGTCAAGAATTGTGTGCAAAAATCCCTGCCAGTCCTCTAGGGAAGCACCACGCTCCCGGAATTCAGATGGCACCTTTTCGGCGGTCAGATTGTCGATCGCGGCAAATGATAGGCGAGCCAGGCCCATGGTTTCCAAAGCATTACCGCGTCGCGGGCGGCGATCTAACTCACGAAGAAGCAGAAAGTTAGCAAAACTCTCTTTATCATTCTTGTAGCGCTCGTCCCTGCTCCCCCAAACTTGTCGCATCCAATCGGAGACTTCGGGCTCGGAAGCCAGCCTATCGCATACATTTTGCCAACTCTGACCCTCGCCTTTGGGATCAAGGAGATCGGCAAACTTTTTGCGCTCCCGCTTTACGACATCAGCCAGTATGGGATTTGCGTTCGCGGCTGCTTCCAAGGCATCTAGTTCTGCGCGCCTTTGTACTGCTTCGTGATCTGATGGCTCACTCCGCAGAGTTGCCTGTACCAAGTGATATATGAACGCGCGAACATAGCCACGCTCAGCGTTTGTCTGAATGGATGCAGCAAAGCGGGCAGTACCTTGACGACTGTCAGTGAATGAAAGCAATTGGCGCCCATCAGCCGGTGGCCTTATATGGACCGTGTCGGATGCAAGGTTTGGCGGAACGCCTTCGATTAGCACAGGTGTCGCATTGCCAATCAGGAAAGGTGCGCCAAATCGAATTGGCCTGAAGACCTTGGGCCTCCTCGCGCTCGGTTGCGCTTCACAATTACAGCAAATATCTTCCTTCCCGAACTCTGTCAGGAAGAAGGTCCGCGCATTATCGCGGGGTCGGTCGTAAATGGCTCCAGTAGCCGGATCGACAGACAGCGCCTTCATGCCTTTAAGCAAACGGCTCGCTAGCAGACGCGACCAATGGGTCGAAGACCTGACAGCTTTTGCGCTCTGATCTTCCTCCTCTTCGCTCTCTTCTTCGGGCGCTTCGCGTTCGCTTGCAGCGGCGAATTCATCCTCACTGAGATCAAGGGCTGACTGTCGCAAATGGTCTCCCTCTTCAATAGCATCCAGATATGGTTCACCGCATTCTGAGCATGAGACGATTTCAAGCACGGGACTCTTGCAATCTGGGCAACGTTCGACCTTTTCGGGAATGAGCGCGCCAAACATCCAATCCTGCGGACGGTCACCGCTGCAATTCGGATTTATGCAACTCCACAGACCTGGCACCGCACGTAGAAAATTGTGAACCCTTAGTTGCAAGATGGGCTCCGAGATGCGATCTTCCGCTATCGCCTCTATCACAGTTTCAGGATTGCACTTGGTTGGCATGAGCATCGCTCGCGCATCCTTGAGGCCAATGGACTGTTTCTGTGCGGCAATCACGAAACTTTGAACGGCTGGGTTTTGGGCAAGCACCTGCTTGTTCATAAGGTCTTGCGGCGAGAGAGTGACCACCTTGCCGGGGGACGGCAAGAGAACGTCTTGACGATGCCCTTGGACAATATGAACTCGGTTCTCATCAACACCGGATATGTCGTGCAGGAACCGCCGAAGTTCGTCGGTCACGTCCTGACCGCCGCCAATTGTTGCCGAGGTCGCGACAAAACGGACATCTTCCGCGCGAACGCCAAAGGCGAGCAGGACACGCCGGATAAGAAGCGCAATCTCGGCCGCTGCCGAGCCTACGTAGCCGTGCGCCTCGTCTAGGATAATCCAGCGTAGTTTGCCCTGCGAGTTTTCGAGCAATGGACGATCAATTTTCCGGATTGTCATATATTCGAGCATCGTCACATTGGTGACGAGAATTGGCGGCGGATCCTTGCGAAGCGTATCCCGGCCTAGGACCTGCTCAGGATATTCGGCTTGTTCGTTTGCCCTCACGCTATTTTGTGTCATGCCATTGTAGAGACCAAACCGGATTTGTCCGCCAAAAGGCTTGGTCCACGCGCTCAGGCGTTCCTGCTGGCTCGCGATTAGTGCGTTGAGCGGATAAAGCGCAAGTGCTCGAACACCTGAGAGCCGTCCCTCCCGCTCGGCCTCGCGTACCAGATCGTCGAGCAATGGCAACAGGAAACACTCGGTCTTGCCGGATCCAGTGCCACTGCTGACGAGCACGGATTGCGGCTCGGGCTGTTTCAGAATTTCCCAACTTTGTATTTGGTGCAGATAGGGTTTCGCATTGGGTGGAAAGCGATGCTCACGATCTTCGTGGCCACCGGAAATGGCTTCAACGACCTTGGGATGTAGTAACGTTCCCGACAATGCGGCGAAGCTCCTGTCCGCCAGTTGAAAGCCGGCTGCGCCCTCTATCACCGGCTCGCGGACAAGAGCGCCTGCGCGGACATCGGTTGCACCAAAACGCCGTCGGATATTATCGGCCAGGCCGGTATGATTCAGCGCGCTTTGGCCCAGAACTGCCTCGACCACACGCTGACGGATCAACTCTGTTGTTCGGAACGGTCCGTTATGAGTGCGCGAAGGATCGTCATCAGCCATCGATGTTCTCCTGATAATAGGCAGTAAATGCTTCCGCGAAATAGCGCGGATGGCTGCGCGAGATTGCCTTGATGCGGCGGACTTGTTTATCGTCCGGCTGGAACCGGCCCAGTGCGGCCAGCGCCGCGGCACAAGGCGCATCAAGGATAAGATGGAAACTCTCATCGAAGTTCCAGTGCGGCAGCACAGCATCCAATCCCGGTCTGAACGGGCTTAGTCCAAATGCGGAGACTCGATCAGCCGAGCGGTTCATGAAGGTTTGGGCGACGTCCTTAAGCGAATATCTCGGAGCGGGTAGATTGAGTAATTCCGTCAAGGCTGGTTCGGTATCCGAAAGAACCCTTCGCTTTGCACCTATATCATCGGCGACAAGCACAGGTGCTTGAGGAAGGGATTCCATTGCTGAGTATAGTTGTTGCGCCCGTGACTTGGCGGCGTCATCCCAGTCGGTTTTCGAGAATAAAAACCAGCAGAATGGCAGGCCATTACTCAATGAGAGAACAAAGGGTATCTCGTCTTCGGATGCAAAAAATGCCAATCTAGCCGCCAGTTTAGGGTGTTTGCACAGCCCCATTAGGACGTCGAAAGTCGATGGCGGTAAGCCGTTTAAGCTAGCGGACAGTTCAATTATCGACCGGATGATTCGGTGGCTTGATGTATTTTCACCTTCGGCACTTGCGTAGAATTCGTCGAGCGCCCTTTGCCTGTCATACTTATCTTCGATGGTCATGACACGCCCCAACGGGTCGGAAGCGACATCGAGTGAATGACCGCCGTAGTGTAGCTTTGGGCGGCTGAGAACACGATCACCCGCACGGAGATAAATCAACCAGACCCCCTTGAGATTTTCCGGAAGCGAGATTGGGCGGTGGTTGGGACTGTCACCCAGCGTGTAATTTCCGAAATCCTGCTCGCGGGTCGGGATTGCCATCGACCGGCCAACTACACGCACGTCAGGCCGGTCGATTGCCTTGGACGCTACCAGGCCACGGGGCTCGTGGGACAGTTCAATGTCAAATTGCTTGGCGTACCAATGGTCATCATTGCCGTCAATGAAGTTAAACACAACATTGGCGTCGAGGTCGCCAAGCGGCAGTAAAAGACTTTCAATATCTTCGCGGATTGCGCTGAGAGGCAATTCGCGGTCAAAACGCCAGCGCAATTCTGCGCCATCAACGATATGGCCGTTCCGATCTTTGACGAGCGCCATCATCTCACAAGACCTGTCGGCCAGCGCCACAATGTTTTTGGCGTCGGCCAGCGCAAAACGGTCGTTTGGCCTCAAGAAACCAGCTTCCCAGTAAGCGAACCCCGCCTTATGCGAAGGGGTGAACACTGATACCACCTCGCATCCATTGTCCCAGCGCAACCGGCAACGTACCAAACGATCTCGTGATGCGTTGGCCCCAATTTGCCAGCGGCCTGGAGAGATTTCAGTTGCGCCTTCGGGGATCGAAAAGCCCGTCCAGCCTTCAACCATGACTTCGCTGAAATCACCGCTGGTACGTGGTTGAAAACGAAAATGCTCGGGCAATACGGCTACCTTGCAGCAGTCACGCAGATGCCCGGTCTTTGCGTCCTTCCAAGCCAACTCATGGACACCGATGGCTAAGGGAAGTGCAGCTGGGGCCCAAGGCTTGCCGGCTGCGGGATTGCGCCGCCAAAGTTCGTTCATAGTTGGCACTCGCTCCCCATTGTTGTCTTTAAGCCGCACAATTGGGGGGCCGCAGAACAAGCGGATGTCGTGAGCGAGAGGATCGATATAAGGTGGTTTTTTCCCATTGACGATCAATTGGTCACGCGAATCAGCAACCTGGCCAGCGCGGATCAGGTAAGTATCGTCATCAGGGCTCCTGACAATTGCCCCGCTCGTCACTCGCCAAAGCTGATGTCCAAGAATTCCATCTCCAATAGACTCGACTTTATCGCCATCTTCCCCAGGTTCGGCGGTCCAATTCTCAGGGATATGAAGAAACAAAGGATCAGCACGATACCGGCCGCTGGAAGTGCCTGCGATAGACAGATTAACTGGCTCAGTGACATCGCTACCACCCTGCACTGCGAAAACGAGCATTGGACCACGCAAGACATCACCGCCCGGCATTAAGATACGACGGACAGTGTGCCCTTCAGCCCGTAGTTCGATCTCGGCAGGTGTATCAAAGGGGACGAGGAACTCAGGAGTCGTGCGCCGAGTTGATCGGGCAACCCACGCATTTTCGGCTTCAGATGGCGGTTCCAGGATGGCGAGTTCCCCGCTAATATACTGGGCAAGCCGTCCCGCAGCGTAGGCGCGAAGGCGACCGATTTCACTATGAAGTTGGTTGAGCTGTTCAGTTTTGATGGTTCCAGAGAGCTGTAGGCGCATTGCAGGCTGCCAACCGTTTGGCCCCCTTTGGAGCAATCGGATTGCTCGTAAACTGCCACTGGCGCCTCTTAGCGGGGCCGCGCGCATGAGGCCGTCTATTAGCCTCGCCCCAGTGTCGCTGTCAGTAACTACAGGAAGGGTGTCGCGCCAATTTGGCTGATTGATTTCCAGCCAGACCGATGCAGTCATACCCATAGCCGCGGCATGTTGTTCAGCTTCGCGCCGCAGCCGAACAACAGCACTAGCGAGATCGGCGCTAAGCGCATAGAAGTCGTCATATTGCCATGTTTCAGGAATGTGGCCGCGTAGTTCCTTGGCAAGTTCAATTACGTCTTCTTGAATGATGTCGGTGCGTGCCAGCAAGTGGCCTACGAGCTTTTCGAGATACCCCGCTGCCCAGTTATGACCGTCACCTTCAATTGCTGCTACGGGAAACCCACCTTGTCGAGCTAGCGCAAGAAGACGGTGGTTAACACCGTTCAACGTGACGGCTTTCAGGCCCCATTGCTTAAGACCCATATCGGTGAGATTGCGCCATTGCGCTTGTTCCAGACGAATGCCGATCTCATCCCCGACATCCTTCCATTTACGTATTCCGCCCCGATAGCACCGGCGGAACCACTCGGCCGCCCAAAGTACAAAAAAACTCGCTTCGCTCAAATTCCCATTCGTTATGCTGTTAGCGGCTTTGGCTAGATCTGACTTTAGCAAGTCAAACGCTTCACTAGATAGCCGATACTGATAGAGCGGTCGGCCATCAGGCTGAGGCAGGCCCAATGCAAGGAACCTTTCCTCAAATCGGGAGGGTTTTTTGACTTGCGCAGACTCATCCGCAGAATCGTTAGATTGCTTAATTATTTGGCCGATCTTGAAGCGCAACACACTTGCCCATAGCGCACTTACTTCCCTCAGTTCTTCGGAAATGGCAGCCAAGTCGGAACGGTCGCCTGATGCCTCCTTGATGCGCCTTTCATAAGCGTCTTTTTGCGACTCCCTCATGTTTCTTGCCTCTATCGACTGTCCCGGTTTTGTCTCCGGCTAAAATGAGATTTCTGGCACTTCATCGGCTGGAGTTAATCCCAGCCGATGAAGCAAATTCGACCGGCGTCCGGAACCCCAAAGACACGTGAGGCCGAGTCTCATTGAAGAGTCCCGCATTCATGCTTCGATCTTGGCCTTGGCGTCATCCAAAGACAAGAAGCAATATGTGTTCAAGCATTTATCACGAAGCCACCCGTTGAACGTGGGGAGGGATAAGAAATCGATCCAGTGGATCTATTGCCCCGACGTAAGACGAAGGCGTTAGCGGTAGGCTTGCCGGTGCGGCTGAAGTTCAGCATCACACCATGCAGGCAAGCCCATTGATCGAGTCCCCGGGAGATGAACTCCGGGCCACTCGCCGCGCTGGCGCAGCGGGTTGTCCACCCTGATCCTCACCGGAGTGGTTCCACGCTGGAACAGCAGTCGATCCATCACGCAGACAACATCTTCACCCTTAATCCCTTTATTGGCACTTGCATCTTCAAGGATCGGCATTCGCAGGTGAGCCTGATCCTCGCGGATCGATTTGTAGCGGGTGAGTCCGGCGGTCAAATCTGAGGGCCGCATAACTGCGGCGCTCGCTGAACTGGAACTGGTGCTGAACCCAATGGACAATCTCCCGCCGACGGCCAGGCGCTATACTTTTTTGCCAGCACCTCATGTAGTATGGCTTTGTCCCACGACAAATATGCAACCAGCCGCTTGAGCTTCTGATTCTCCTTCTCAAGCCGCCGTAGCTTGCGCAGCTCTAACGGCTCCATCCCGCTATATGCTGTTTCCATCTATAAAAGGTGGCTTCCGATACTCCCATTTTCCGGCAAACATCGGCAACCGTAACACCCAGATATGTCTGAAGCAGCGCATAGGCAATTCGTTCACCCGCAAACTTCGACTTCTTCATCAACAAAATCCTCTGCTTCAATAGCTTCGATCTTGCCAGGACCCTCTCATTTTACCGGGATAATTTACAGGGACAGAGTCAATGTGAAAGTTCGAGTGTCATGCGCAGGCAGAAGTCTCACAATCGAGATCAATCATCTGTACGCCGCCTATTCCAGACGAGCTGTGCTTCCTTTCCGTCCTCAGACTGGAACAGGGCGGCGCTGATGGGTTCCGGCAGGCTGGGATCGTCTAGACGGACGCGCAGATAGTCCTTCGGGTTGTCGCCGCCGGAGCGCGCCGCCCAGGCGTCGCCGATACGGGACTGGCCGGCGAACACCCGGAATGCTGGCGCGTTCTCATTGTCGCGGTTGTCGTTGGGGACCAGCCGCACCTTGGTGTTGATGGTCAGGGTACGGATGGAGCCGGTCCAGCCGCCATCTTTGGCGGGCGTGAATATGCCGATCACGGACATGGGTTTAATCCTCCTGGTTTGTGGTTGACCTGGATTGAGATGGAGAGCGGCGCGCCGGGCGATGTTGCGCCGTCCCGGCAGGCGCCTCCAACAGAACCTCCTTGCGCGCCCTGGCGAAGCCGCGGTCGCTGTCCAGAAAGCCCGTCAGCATGAACGGGATCAGATCGGCGACGGATTCGGCATCGCCATACGTCGCGCGGTAGATCGCGGCATAATCGCGAAGCGCCTGATTGAGATCAGGGCCAAGCGTGATGGTGATCTTGACCGGTGTCCGGTCGGGCAGCTTGCCAAGTTTCAGTTCGGACATGGGATCGCTCCTTTCATCCGCCATAGGGCCTGAGCACGAGATCCTTGTGGACGATCACGCGCAAAGGCCAGCCGGGACGGACGGTAATGGTGGGCTGGATATTGAGATTGCGTTCCGTGATGCGCTGACCGGCCTGGCTGGTGTTCTGCTGCGCCGATTGCCGGACAGCGCGGACGAGATCGCTCTCCTCGTTGCCGAGGCTGAGTTCCGTCCCGACGCCAAGCAGCGTCGAGAGCACCACGCCTTTCAGAAGCCGCCAGGTATGGTAATCCACGTTGTCTTCCAGCCCGGCGTAACCTGCGGCGTCGGTGGCCGGCAGATTGTCGATCTGGATCGATGATCCATCGGGCATAATGATGCGGCGCCACACCAGCAGGGCGCGCGACTGGCCGAAAGCGATAACGCTGTCATAGGCGCCGATCAGCCGCGCGCCTTGCGGGATCAGCAGCGTACGGCCGGTGACGCTGTCATAGACATTCTCCGTCACCTGGGCGACGGCGATACCCGGCAGGTCCGAGTTCAGCCCGGTGACCAGGCTGGCGGCGATCACGCTGCCCGCCATCACCTGCCAGGGCGAGGCCGGCGTCTGCAGCGCATGCGGATTGTAGATGCTCTTCTCAACGGGCTGGTTGAGGAAATCGAGCTTGCGCTGCTGGCTATTCTGATCGCGTTCGGGATCAAGATTGAGGAGATTGGAATCTGTTGCGGGCGGAAACTCGCCAGCCACCGGAATGCCCGCGGCCTGCTCCGCACCTGACGCGCTTGTCTGCGCAGGCCGGGTGGCAATCTGGAAGAAGACGCCCGCTTCGCGCGCCTTCTGAACCTGCTGGGCGAGGCGCTGACGCTCGGCCAATGCATCCTGCCCGTCCATGCTGGCTCCGGGTGCGATGCCGAGCTGCCGCTGGCGTTCCAGAATGGGGCGGCCAAGATCGCCCGGTAGCGGCGGGCCTAATTGCGGGATGGCGGGTTGCGGCGTCTCCCTGCGCATCTGCCCGTAATTGCCGGGCAATGCGGCCAGCCCGTCGGGCGCCGGTTTGTGTTCGGTATTGTAGAGTTCCTGCGGCTGCGGGCCGAGCCGCATGGCGGGGCCTTGCAACGCCAGCCAGGTGACGCCGAAAAGCGCGACGCAGGCGGTGGCGGCGATGCCGATCAGGAGCCGCCGCTTGAAACGCACGACGCGGCGGGGTGCCGCCTTCAGCACCAGGGTCTCGGGATCGGCCTTGGGCTGGTCCGGCCAGGGCGCGGTGGTTTCTGACATGGCGCTCTCCACTTACCGGCCCGTCCGGCGATGCGGACCGGCATTCGAGGCGACGCCACTCGCCTCGCTAGCGCTCTCGCCGGGGCGAAGCCCCTTGGCGTAGCCTGGCCGGCGCAGCGAGTCGGTGCGGCTGATGCGCACGGCCTGCTGCGGATCGCTGCCCAGGCGCAGTTCGGCGGCGGCAAACAGGCGGTCGACGATGTAATAGTTGCCGCGAACCCGGTAGTTGACGAGCTGGTTGCCGCCGTCCGGCCCGACGACGAAAAGCGGCGGCGCCTCGCCCTGATCGATCCGCGTAGGGAACTCGACATAAACCTTGTCGCCATCATCGAAGGCGCGCACCGGCCGCCAGGGCGGATTGCCGCCGGAGATTGCATAGCGGAACTGGAGGTTCTCCAGGGCGATACCAGACGCAATCGGCGCTGCGGCTGCGGCTTGCGTGTTCTGCCGTTGTAACACGAGAAGGCGGTCCTGGGGATAGGTCCAGGAGATCGCCGCCATCGCGGTGCGCTCCGTGCTCTCAAGCTGCAAATGATAACTGCGCCGGTCTGTGGTGATAACCAGATTGGTCTTGAGGCCGGGCGCGAAGGGCTTCACCAGCACATGCACCCGTTGGGTATCGCCCGAGCCGCTGGTGGTGTCGCCGATGACCCAGCGCACGGTGTCGCCGGCGGAGACGGCGGTGAGCGTCTCGCCCGGCTGCAGCGCGATGTCGCTGACCTGCCCGGGCGCCGTATAAAGCCGGTATAGCGCTCCCTCCGTATACGGATAGATTTGTACAGCGTTGATATAGCCATGCGTGCTCGGTTCCTGCAGCGCCGCCTTGTTCGCCACCTCTACCCGAACCGTGGGCGGCTGCCTGTCAGGCTTCACCTCGGATAGCGGCGGCTGCAACTGACCCGGTAGCGGCAGCGGCGTGGGGAGCGTCACGATCTCCACCGGCTTGGGCGGTTCCGGTTCCGCCACGGCCTGCTGGAAGCTGCCGCTGTCATAGGCGATTTCCGGCGGCGGCGTCTTGCCGGTGCAGGCGGCGAGCGCCATGGCGGAGACGGATGTGATAAGGACAGTTGTTGATTTGCACTGAGAATTGACCCTGGAGGGGGACAAATTTCCACCGAGAAGTGACCCATGTTTTGATCTTACCCCTGGCTTTTGGTTTGGGGGATATAGGAGTGATTGACATGGCGTTATTGAG
>JBMOMX010000036.1:0-80526 GCA_049323435.1 Pseudomonadota bacterium | reverse complement strand
CTCGGTTATATCGATCTGGAACAACGTACCCTGCAACCAATAGACAACCCCTTTGGCCCGGGGGTGTCACCCATGTCTTAGGTACATTGTGTTACCTATGTGTCCGGTATAGACCGGCGAAGGATGGTCGGAGTGGCCGGATTTGAACCGACGACCCCTTGTCCCCCAGACAAGTGCGCTACCAGGCTGCGCCACACTCCGACATTGCTTCCTGGCGGGTCTAAGCCAAGGCGGCGAACTATACTCTGCACATTCCGCTTCGGCAACCGCAGAAGATAAAAACCTATTCCCCGGCCAGCAATCCCTTTATGGCGGTCAGTTCTGTCAGAATTTTTTCGAGCTTTTTGCGCTTTGCGGGCGGAATGGATGGCGGTTCCTGTGTCTTTGCCGGTTTGGGGGGCGGGGCTGCGGCTGGAGTGGGGTTTTTCAGAAATTCCGGTAAGAAAATTGGCAGGGGTACTTCATCGGGATGCGCGGCTGCGACGCGCCGCCGGGCTGCTGGGGCGGCAGCGGGGGCGGGCGGTACAGGCACCGGGATTTTTTCAACTGCCGCCGCTACTGGCGCGGACCCGGCGCTTATATGGCGCGCACCGCGTTCTTTCAGAACCTTCTGCACGCCTTTAATGGTATAGCCATCGCTGTATAACAAGGTGCGGATGCCCCGCAGCAGCGCCACATCATCCGGCCGGTAATAGCGCCGCCCCCCGGCGCGCTTCAACGGTTTGATCTGAACAAATTTGCTTTCCCAAAAGCGCAGCACATGCTGGGGAACATCAAGTTCCTCGGCAACCTCGCTGATGGTGCGAAAGGCGTCGGCTGATTTCTGCACTGCGTGATTCAGTCTGCGCTGGAGATATTCCCGCGCAACAGCCGCGCGGCCCGGTTGATTTGTTCCTTCAGAACATGTGAAGGGCGGAACACCAGAACCCGGCGCGGCGCAATCGGTACTTCCTCGCCGGTCTTTGGATTGCGGCCAACCCGGCCGCCTTTGCTGCGCACTGAAAAAGAGCCGAATGACGAAATCTTGACGATCTTGCCATTCACCAGTTCCGCACAGACCTCGTCCAGCACCGCCTCGACCAGTTGCGCGGAATCGCTGCGCGACAATCCGACTTCCTTGTGAACGGCTTCGCTTAGATGCGCGCGGGTTACTGTTCCCATGATACCCCCTTCAACTGTCCCACATCCTGGCGGCGGGGACCGGTTCGCAGTGCCAGCCCATTCCTGTCCGGAACCCATTGTGCACAAATTTATATCTTCTTGTCAAATAGATGGGTTCGATTGTTTATGTGAAATCGAATCCCTACCAGCGCGCCAGTGCTGAGCCCCAGGTAAAGCCGCCGCCCATGCCTTCCATCAGCACAAGCTGTCCCTTGCGAATACGGCCATCCGCCACGGCGCAACTCAATGCCAGCGGGATCGAGGCTGCCGAAGTGTTGCCATGCAGCCCTACCGTCTGGACAACTTTTTCCGGTGCGATACCAAGTTTTTTTGCCGTCGCGTCAATGATGCGCTTGTTCGCCTGATGCGGCACGATCCAGTCAATATCCGCCGCCTGCAGACCGGTTGCGGCAAGCGCGTCATTCACAGCGCCGGTCATATTGACCACCGCATGTTTGAAGACTTCCTTGCCATTCATCCGCAAATGCCCCGTCGTGCCGGTCGATGAAGGCCCGCCATCGACATAGAGCAGATCATGATGGCGGCCATCGGAATATAAATGGGTGGTCAGAATGCCGCGATCGCGCAATGTGCCCGTGCCCGCTTCAGCCCTGAGCACCACGGCGCCCGCCCCGTCACCAAAAAGCACGCAGGTGCCGCGATCCTGCCAATCCAGAATGCGCGAAAAGGTTTCAGCGCCAATGACCAGCGCGCACTGAAACTGGCCCGCCTTCAGAAAATTGTCGGCAATGGCCAGGGCATATACAAATCCGGTACAGACCGCCTGAATGTCAAAAGCCGCCCCGCGATTTATCCCAAGGGCGGCCTGAACTCTGGTTGCAGTGGCGGGAAAAGTCTGGTCCGGGGTGGCGGTCGCCAGAACAATCAGATCAATCTGCGACGCCTCTATCCCCGCATGGCTCAAGGCCCGGCGCGCCGCAGCCAGCGCCAGATCAGAGGTCATCTCGCCTTCGGCTGCGATATGGCGCTGATGAATGCCTGAACGCTCAACGATCCATTCATCGCTGGTGTCCACCATGCCAGCCAGTTCCGCATTGCTCAAAACTCTTTCGGGCAAATAACCGCCGGCGCCACAAATGACCGATCTGATCACACTCACCTTGCATTCACCTCCACGCCAGCAATCATTGAACCGGGATTTTCCATAATTTCTTTTCCACTTGACTGAATGGTCTGATCATATTTCTGAAGATCAGCGGCAATCCTGGAAATCAGATTGGCGCGCGCCATATCAATGCCGGTCTTGATGGCATGCGCAAAGCCAACCCCATCAGCGCCGCCATGACTTTTTATCACCAGCCCATTCAGCCCCAGAAACACGCCGCCATTCAGATGCCTGGGATCGAACTTGTCACGCAGCTGGCGAAACGCCCCGCGCGCCAGAAGATACCCAATCCTGGACAGAATCGAGCTGCGCATCGCAGTACCCAGCACGTCAAAAATCAGTTTGGCGCTGCCTTCGCCGGTTTTCAGGGCGACATTCCCGGTGAATCCATCGGTAACGATCACATCGGCCTTATCCCCGCCGAGATCCGTGCCTTCGACAAAACCGATAAACTGCATATTATCCGGTGACGCCTGCCGCAATTTGCCGGCGGCCATGCGGACATATTCATGGCCTTTCTGTTCTTCCTCACCGACATTCAGCAAACCAATTCGCGGGCGCGGAATATTCAACACGGCGCGGGCAAGGGCCGCGCCCATCAGCGCATATTGCACCAGGCTGTCCTCGTCGCATTCGAGATTGGCGCCCAGATCGAGCACAATTTTCTGCCTGTCCGGCCCCGGCCAGGTCGAGGCGATGGCGGGACGGTAAATGCCTTCCATGGTGCGCAACTGAAGCACCGACATGCCCATTAACGCGCCGGTATTACCGGCGGAAACGGCGATCGCAGCTTCGCCATCCTTGACCATGGCGATGGCTTTCCACATGCTGGTATTACGTCCCCGGCGGATAATCTGCGCCGGCTTGTCATCGGCAGACACCACCTCGTCTGTGTGGCGCAACTCATAGCGTCCGGTCAGCGCCGGGCGCTGGGCAATCAGGGGCAATAGCGCCTGCTCATCACCGATCAGGACGAAGCGGATATGCGCATCTTCAGCGCAGAGGATCGCGGCCCCTTCCAGCACCATCTCAGGTGCCGCATCGCCGCCCATAGCATCCAGTGCAATCGTCAGAAAGGCAGGGTCCAATGACGCCAATGTGTTAATCTTTCGCTCAATAAGCCCAAAACCCAGCGATGATCCGGCTGTTACCGGGTACCGCAAACGCTCCTGAATAGCCAAATAAACCGTCAAATCAAAGCAAATCTACGCATGGATTAACTTTCAGGCCGGATTGGACCGCATAAAGCTGAAAATCCTCAGCAGCTTATTGACAGATTCACTGTTGCAGACTAGTTTGCGCCCCTTCCGGTGTATCGTCCCGGTATGGCTTCCGGCAGTCTGTCTGCGTCCATTTATCTGAATTAAGGCCCACAAATATGGCAGTCCCCAAAAGAAAAACCACCCCTTCCAAGCGGGGCATGCGCCGCTCGCATGACGCCATTGCGCGTTCTGTGTATCAGGAAAGCAAGGATTCCGGCGAACTGGTCCGTCCGCATCATATTGACCTGAAATCAGGCAAATATCGCGGCCGCCAGGTACTTGCCGCGCAGGAAGACTGATCTGCGCCGGCTTAGTTTTCCGGCCTTTCACGCCAGCGCGCCAGCGCCTGAAACACATTGCGCTTTTCCTCAGGCTCCGGCTCGGTGGGGCTGAATTTTTCCGGCACGCTGGCGCCATCCGCACGCGGGTAGGGTGAGATCCCAAGGGCCAGATATTCGGTTACCAACGCGCCCAGATCAATCGTGTGGCCATCAAATGGCTCTGGCGGATCTTCCGCGAGGGGGTCCACAAAAATAGCAGTGTCAGCATTTTTTACGGGCCGCGCCAGCGCCTCCGGGAGATAGCTGACCCTGATTTCCTCGCGGACATCAATTACAACCGGCGCCAGCGTGACGACGCATTCCTGCGTTATACGGGCAGTGACAACACCTTCCACCAGGGCGCCATGTTTGCGCCAGCGCCGGACCGAAAGGCTGCCAGCGACCGTTTCAACACTCAGAATATCGAAAAATTCCGCCAGCGCCTTGCGGACCGGCGCATCGGCATGAATGGCGACCGTCACGGGCACGCTCCCCAATCTGTCTAGCTTGAAGCTGAGTTTCAGCGGCGCGCCGGTTTGCGATTCGGGATTCATGATTGCAGCCGGATCAGGTAAAATCGGGCAGCGGCGCAAAGCGCAGCCTGCCCAGGGTAATATCCGTGACCAATTGCGCATCCAGGACAGCGGCCGTTTCCCTGACATAGGCCGCCATGCGCGTCAGTATGGCCTGGGCGGGCGGCGCACCGCGATAGAGATTGCGTTGCAGCGCATCCATCAGCGTGGCCTGCCCGTCGCCGGTTGCCGCCAGTCCGGCTGCATAGGCTTCCACGCGGCCATAAAATGCTTCGGTCATGGCGCGTATCCTTTTGCCGACCGTCAAATCGCCCACACCCATTTCCCGCAGGCTGCGGTCCATGTCGCCAAACATCACATCAAACAGCTGTTGCGCCAGTTCTGCTTGCGCCGTGCCGTGCGGATCTGCGCCGTGATTTACGCTGAGGCGCTGTAACACCAGAAACATATGCAGGGCCAGCATGTCGAAGCGGCCATCAAGACTATCCGGCACCGCGCCGCCGCGATAGAATTCCGGCAGTCTGGACTGGGCCGCAATGATGACATAAAGCTGATGCGCAATAGCGTCATCAGGGGCTTTTTTAAAAAAGCGGGATAAAAACATGCCTTCTGCACCGGATTTTGATCTGTTCACTTGCACTAATTTGTGCCGCAAGGTACGTCAACCCTCATGAAAATACCATTCCAGAATTTGTTGACCCCATCCCGCCACCACAATTTCGGACGGTCTACCCAGATCTTGCTCCAGACTTTGCTGCTGAGCGCGGCACTGGCTGCCTGTACGCCTACGGTCGAATTGCGCGGGCATATTACCGATGAGGAATCTCTCAAATCACTCAAGCCAGGCGTGGATAATCGCGAATCCGTCTCCGACACGCTGGGTACACCATCGGCAATCGCAACTTTCGATAGCGATGTGTGGTTTTATATTTCCACACGCCAAGAGCGCGTGGCATTTATGGACCCCAAAATCACCGAACGCAAGATTGTAGCTGTCGAGTTTGACGCCAAAGGCAATATGGCCGCCACCCGAAGCTATACTGCGGCAGATGGCCGGATCGTACAGATTGTCGGGCGCGAAACCCCCACCAAGGGCAAGGAGCTGACCTTCCTCGAACAAATGTTCGGTAATTTCGGCCGCTTCTCCGGCACGGGCACCCCTGCAGGCCCTGGCGGCGGCAGTGGCGGCGGCGGCGGCGGGCGGTAGGCCGTTACACCACAAAAAAGGCCGCCCATTTCGGGGCGGCCTTTTTTGTGCGTGTGCTGAAGATTATCCGTGCGCCAGCACCGCCAGCAGCAGCAGCGCCACGATATTTGTGATCTTGATCATCGGATTGACTGCCGGACCGGCCGTGTCCTTGTAAGGATCACCTACCGTGTCGCCGGTGACGGCAGCCTTGTGGGCGTCAGAACCCTTGCCGCCATGGTGGCCGTCTTCAATATATTTCTTGGCATTATCCCATGCGCCGCCGCCAGAGGTCATTGACAGGGCCAGGAACAGGCCGGTCACGATAACCCCCATCAGCATCGCGCCCAGCGCCGACAGTGCGGCGCCCTGCCCAGCAATCATGTTGATCACATAATACACAACAATAGGCGACAATACCGGCAGCAGGGACGGCACGATCATTTCCTTGATCGCCGCTTTGGTGAGCATATCCACCGCTGCGGAATAATCCGGCTTTTGCGTGCCTTTCATGATGCCCGGCATTTCGCGGAACTGACGGCGTACTTCTTCCACGATAGAGCCCGCAGCGCGCCCGACCGCCATCATGCCCATGGAGGCGAACAGATAGGGCAACAGGCCGCCAATGAACAAGCCGACCACGACGTAAGGATTGCCAAGCGAGAAATCCAGAACCACATCCTTGAAGGATGGGAACAGTTCAGGATTGGCGATGAAGTATTTGATATCTTCGGTATAGGCCGCAAACAGCACCAGCGCGCCCAGACCGGCCGAGCCAATGGCATAGCCCTTGGTCACGGCTTTGGTGGTGTTGCCCACCGCGTCCAGTGCATCGGTCGTCTTGCGGACCTTCTCGTCCAGCTTCGCCATTTCGGCGATGCCGCCGGCATTGTCGGTCACAGGGCCGAACGCATCCAGCGCCACCACCATGCCGGCCAGCGCCAGCATCGTGGTTACCGCGATGGCGATGCCGAACAGGCCCGCCAGCGTGTAAGTCACCACAATGCCCGCAACGATCACCAGCGCCGGCAGCGCCGTGGCTTCCATTGATACCGCCAGGCCCTGAATGACATTGGTCCCGTGGCCGGTTACCGAAGCCTGTGCAATACTCTGCACCGGACGGTAACCCGTGCCGGTATAATATTCGGTGATCCAGATGATCAGCCCGGTCACCGCCAGCCCGGTTACGCCGCACCAGAACAGGTCCATACCGGTAAAGGTCAGACCGCCCACGGTCATGGCGGTTCCCATGCCGAGTACATAATCAATCAAGGGATAGATCGCCACCAGCGACAGCACGGTCGAGGCGATAAAGCCCTTATAGAGCGCACCCATGATCGAGTTGTTCGAACCCAGACGGACAAAATAGGTGCCGATGATCGAGGTGATGATGCACACGCCGCCAATGGCCAGCGGCAACAGCATCAGTTGCTGTTCCAGCGCATCGTTGAAGAAAATCGAGGCCAGCACCATGGTTGCAACCACGGTCACGGCATAGGTTTCAAACAGATCGGCCGCCATGCCCGCGCAGTCGCCCACATTATCGCCCACATTATCGGCAATGGTCGCGGGGTTGCGGGGATCATCTTCGGGAATGCCCGCTTCGACCTTGCCCACCAGATCGCCGCCGACATCTGCGCCTTTGGTGAAGATGCCGCCGCCCAGACGCGCAAAAATCGAAATCAGCGAAGCGCCAAAGCCCAGCGCCACCAATGAGTCGATAACGACACGATCCCCGGTCGCAAAACCCAGCGGGCCGGTCAGAATGGCGTAATAAACCGCCACCGCCAGCAAAGCCAGACCCGCAACCAGCATACCCGTAACCGCGCCAGAACGGAACGCCATGCTCAGGCCCGCCGCAAGGCTTTCCGAGGAAGCCTGAGTCGTGCGCACATTGGCGCGCACCGAAATCAGCATGCCGATAAAACCGGCAGCGCCTGACAGGACTGCGCCAATGACAAACCCGCCCGCAACCAATGCGCCCAGCAGGAACCATACAATCACAAAAATCACAGCGCCAACAATAGCGATAGTGGTGTATTGGCGGTTAAGATACGCGCTTGCGCCTTCCTGAATGGCTGCGGCAATCTCCTGCATCCGGGCATTGCCCGGGCTTGCCGCCAGGATCGACCGGCTGGTGATGATACCGTACACTACCGCCAACAGGCCGCAGCCGATAACGAGCTGAAGTGTTGTGCTCATGAAGCTTCCCTCTAAATATGTATGTCTGGAACCGTTGCGGCCGGCCAACACCGGCGCTCCCCCCGGACCGGGGCGCAACATGCCAAAGAACCGGCGCGAAAGCAACCTAATGTCTGGTCCGGGCGTGATTGTTTGCTGGTATTTCCATTGGATCAGTCAATAACCAGGCGCGTCTTCAGGCCAAGCGCCTGGCCCAATTGGCGCAGGCGTTTGACTGGCGCCTCTCCGGCCAGATCCTGATAGCGGACAGGCATATGCAGGCAGAGTTCTCCCGGATGCACCTGCAAGCTGCATTCGCCAATAATTCCACCGGTTCCGCCCGAAATTGTGTGCCCCAAACGCAAGGCCAACCCCAAAATACGCGCTTTTTCTGCGGCCTCCGGGTTAAATGCCATCATTCTTAACACTTCCCCCTCGACCGGGTCCGCCCGGTAACGGAAATAGACTGCCAGCGCCAGGCAGATACGCCCCACATGCGTGATGCCAACAAATTGCGCGTTCAGGACCTCCATCATGCAATGACTGGCCCGGTAATCGGGATGCACCCGCCAGCCAATATCGCTCAGCAGGCTGGCGCAATGCCGCAAGCGCCGGGCCGATTCGGTTTCATCCTTGAACAGGCTGGAGGTCCAGCGTGTGATCTCATCGGCATGATCCGGGAATCGCCCAAGCCGGGCCGCTTTTTCCTCACATGCGGCAAGCAGCGGGTCGCGCGCCTGCACATCTTTGGGTAAATGATCAAACAGTAGCCCTTCGCGCAACCCATAGGCTGAAAACACGACACGCCGGACCCCCGTCTGGTGCAGGATCCGGTTCAGGATAGCGGCAGCCGACGCCGCCGTCTCGGCGCGGCGTTTGGACAGGCCGGGTATCAGATCCAGCGCCGCCTGCGGCATACGCGCGATCTCAGCCGTGAAACGCAGCGCCTCTTCGGCGGGAATTTCATATTCATGAATAACATGCACCGGATGATTAATCGCTTCCATATGCGCGCGCGCCAGGGCGCGCCAGGATCCTCCGACCGCATAAAAAGTCTGGCCTAAAAATTCACGGATCCATCCCTGATCCGACAATAGTCCATCGATCCGGCGTTCCAGCTGTTCAGGCGTGGCTTTTTTAACCTTCAGCGCCCCCATGGGCAATGTTGCCGCCCGCCCCGGCGCGCCGCCGTTAACATTGATCAATTCAATACTGCTTCCCCCCAGATCGCCCGCCAGACCGGTTGCGCGCGGATTACCCGCCAATACGCCAAGCGCGGAAAGCCGCGCCTCTTCCGCGCCGGAGATGATCCGGATATCTATGCCGATTTCTCGCGACAGTGCCGAGAAAAATTCTTTGCCGTTTTTCGCTTCGCGTGACGCCGCCGTAGTCACCGCTTCGATCCGCTCCACCCGCATGGCACGCAGCAGCGCTGCAAACCGGCGCAGCGTGTCCCGGACAGATTGCGCCGCTTCTCCCTGAATCAGACCTGTTTCAGACACGGTTTTTCCCAAACCGCAGAATATTTTTTCGTTAAACAGCGGTATGGGGGTCCGGCGAAGACCATCATATACGACCAGCCGCACGGAATTCGACCCCGTGTCGATGACGCCAATCCGCCGCCCCGCACCGGGGGCTGCGCGCAGATTTTTTTCCGGCGCCGATAGTTTGCTGAGCGGAGAGTCCTTAAGCGCCTGTTTAGTCATGCGTGTGCTTACCATCAAACAGCGGTACAGGTTTTGGCCGGTCCTTGGCATAGGCCTCGCCCCGGCCGGAAAGACTGGGATTATTCATGAAATAATCATGCGCGCTAAACCGCGCTTCGCCGGTAGCGGGCTTGATACGGATATAGGTTTCATCCGGCTGCAATTCCCATGACTGTGTATTATCCTTCAGATTGGCAATCATGACCTGATCCAGCACCTGCTTGTGCACCGTTGGATTTTCCACCGGCACCATAACTTCTACGCGAAAATCCAGATTGCGGGTCATCATGTCTGGCGAGCCGATATAAATTACGGCCTTGCTGGACGGCAAGCCGTGGCCATTGCCAAAACAGAGAATCCGCGAATGTTCCAAAAACCGCCCCACAATGCTGCGCACACGGATATTTTCCGAAAGCCCCGGCACGCCCGGGCGCAGACAGCAAATGCCCCGCACGACAAGTTCGACATGCACACCCGCCTGAGACGCTCTGTAAAGCCCGCGAATCATTTCGGGGTCAACCAAGGAATTCAATTTCATCCATATATCCGCTGGTTTGCCGGCTTTGGCAAAAGCAATTTCCGCTTCGATATGGCGCATGATGCATTCGCGCAGATTAATCGGGGCCATCGCAATTTTTGACAGCTGCGCCGGTTCAGAATATCCGGTGCAGTAATTGAAGAAATGCGTAGCGTCGCGGCACAGCAAAGGGTCGGCGCTGAACAGCGACAGATCCGTATAAATGCGCGCATTCACCGGATGATAATTACCGGTGCCAAAATGCACATAGGAACGCAATTCCTTGCCCTCCCGGCGCACGGCAAGACTGACCTTGGCATGGGTTTTAAATTGCATGAAGCCAAAAACCACCTGCACGCCGGCGCGCTCCATTTCACGGGCAAGCTGAATATTGGCCGCTTCATCAAATCGCGCCTTGAGTTCCACCAGGGCGGTAACGGATTTTCCATTCTCGGACGCCTCAATCAAAGCCTTGACGATCGGGCTGTCCAGCCCGGCACGGTAGAGGGTCTGTTTAATCGCCACCACATCGGGATCGACCGCCGCCTGGCGCAGAAACTGAACGACAACGTCAAAGGATTCGTAGGGATGGTGAACGATAATATCCTTGGCCCGGATTGCAGCAAAGCAATCGCCGCCATGATCGCGGATGCGTTCGGGAAAGCGGGCATTGTAAGGCGGGAACAGCAGATCAACCAGATCATCAATGATAAGCTGGCGGGTGCTGGCCAGACCCAGCGCACCCTTGACGATAACCACTTCGCGCTGGGTGACTTCCATTTCGCGAATAACAAATTCGCGCAATTCAACCGGCATGCCCTCTTCGATACTCAGGCGGACCACATGCCCCCTGCGGCGGCGGCGCAACGCCGTTTCAAAATTGCGGACGAGATCTTCCGCCTCTTCGTCAATTTCTATTTCGCTGTCGCGCACAACGCGAAATTCGCCGCTGGCCATCAATTCATAACCGGGAAACAGCCTGTCCATAAACAAGGCGATCAGATTTTCAAGCGCCAGAAAGCGCACCTGGCGCGTACCCGTAAAGTCTTCATCCGGCAAACGCAGAAAACGCGGCACCTGATGCGGCAGCGGCAGCAGCGCCTGCATCAGCCGCCCATCCGAGAGACGGCGCAACTGCATGACCACGCAAAAGCCGAAATTCGGAATGAACGGGAATGGATGCGCCGGATCAATCGCCAGCGGGGTCAGCACGGGAAAATAGCTGTTGAGAAATTCATCCTCGAGCCAGGCCCTGTCCTTGTCATTTACCTCATGCGGGGACAAAACCAGAATACCCGCACTGCGCAGTTCCTTTTTTAAATTATCCCAGCACGCTGCCTGTTCGTCCATCAGCGCTACCGCGCCGCTATGCACCCGCTCCAATTGCTCCACGGGGGCCAGCCCGTCCTGGCTGAGGCCGGTAATGCCCGCGCGAATTTGCGCATGCAGGCCAGCCACACGAACGGAATAAAATTCATCCAGATTTGACGCCGAGATGGACAAAAATCGCACACGTTCCAGAATGGGATGATTGCTGTTTTCAGCTTCATCCAGAACCCTGCGGTTAAACGCCAGCCAGGACATTTCCCGGTTAATAAATAATTCTCCAGGCAGAATTGACCCAAGATCACGCGGCGCCGGGCTTGTTCCGTCTGAAACCACTATTGACGCGCTTGCCTCGTTCATATCCACTCCTGCCTGGACATTCAGGCCGCCGCCTTCTTCCGGGCCGTCATCTGAAGAAAATTCACCATTCCGACCGGATCATATCATAGCATCCCGCGATATGAACCGCCATCCAGCACCAGATTCTGGCCTGTAATAAAACCGGCATATTGGCTGCATAAAAAGGCGCAGGCAGCCCCGAATTCGTCTGGTGTGCCCATACGGCCGGCTGGATTGGACTGCGATTCCCTGGCGATAAATTCCTCGATCCCCATACCGGCATTTTTGGCACGTATTGCATATGCCCCGCGCAGGCGATCGGTATCATGCATACCGGGAAGCAGGCAATTGATCGTCACATTGTCGCGCACGGTTTCACGCGCCAGACCCGCGACAAAGCCGGTAAGACCGGCGCGGATGCCGTTGGACAATGGCAACATGGGGTAAGGGTTTTTTACTGTGGCGCTGGTAATGTTGACAATGCGCCCGAACTTGCGCGCCATCATGCCGTCAACCGCCGCTTTCATCATTTCGATGGCGCTGAACATATTGTTGTCAAACGCCTTGATCCAGTCATCGCGCGTGAGCTGGCGAAAATCTCCGGTGGGCGGGCCGCCGCAATTATTAACCAGAATATCGGGTTGCGGGCAAACCGCCAGAACATCGCGGCGCCCCTCCTCCGTCGCAAGATCGCCCGCCACAATGGCAGGCTTTGCGCCAGTTGCGGCCAGAATATCCGACGCCGCAATTTCCAGATCCTGAAGGTTGCGCGCAGCGATGGTGACCAGCGCCCCTTCTGCCGCCAGATGCGTGGCGCATGCCTTGCCCAGCCCCTTGCTGGCCGCACAGACCAGAGCGCGCTTGCCTTTAATGCCCAGATCCATTTTTGTCATCTCCTCTGCTCGATGCCGCATCAATATCACCGATTTCCTGTGCATGCGCCAGCGCCTTGCGTGCCAGGGCCAGGCTTAGCGGGCGCAGCTCGGCCGCCGCCAGCATGTCAAGAATGGCAACCAGAGAACGCGCAGCCGCAAAAGAACGCTCCATGCGCGCCACAAGAAAACGGATGACTTCCACCGGTGGACGCAATTGACGGTCCGACAGCATTTTCATCATCACCGTGGCCAGCAGGTGATCGTCAGGCTCTAAAATTCCGCATGACTGCATCGCGCTCAGCCGGGACCGCAGATCCGCCAGCGGCACTTTCCAATGTCCTGGCGCCTGAACCGACAGGCATAACAGATAGCCGCCATCCTGACGCAGCAGATTGATCAAATGCAGCAGGGCCTGCGGGTCTGAAACGCTATCCGCCGCATCCAGCACCACGGCGCCATGCGCAGCCAGGCCAGGAACAGATTGCACCGTCAGATCCGCGGCAGCGGCAATCACGCCCCCGCTTCTGGCGCGCCAGACTTCGGCCAGATGCGTTTTACCCGATCCGGCCGCGCCGAATAATGCCAGCGAACCTCCCGGCCAATCCGGCCAGCGGTCAATCCATGCAACCGCGCTTTCATTGCAGGCGGCAACCAGATAATCCTCCCGTCCAAGGGCTGGACGGTAGGGCAGGTCAAGAACCAGTTGTTTTGCCACCCTGATCCCCCTTGTCTGGAAATTCAGCGCCGCCGGCTGCCTTATAGAGCGGGCTTTGCGTGTAAAGCATCAAGGCATGACGCACCAGCACGCCCGCTGTAGCCGCCAGCGGCACAGCCAGCAGCATACCCGTGAAACCAAGCAGCGATCCAAACGCCAGCAAGGCAAAAATAATCCATAATGGGTGCAGGCCCACCCGCCTGCCGACCAGACGCGGGGTAAGAAAATTCCCCTCCAGCGCCTGACCCGCAGCAAAGATGCCAACGATAATGGCTATGGGCGTCACTTGTGGCCAATATTGAACCAGCGCCAGGCCCAGCGACAGAACCAGGCCGGTAAGCGCGCCCAGGAATGGCACGAAACTGAGTGCGCCCGCCACCAGCCCTGCGATAAAGCCAAATTTCAATCCGGCAAGTGAAAGCCCTACACTGTAGAAAATGGCCAGAATAATGCACACGCTGATTTGTCCGCGAACAAAGCCCGCCAGCATTTCATTGATTTCCGCCGCCAGTGCACGCAGCGTCGGGGCATGTCTGCGCGGCAGCAGTCCATCAATTTTTTCAACGATCAGATCCCAGTCCAGCAGCAAATAAAAGGAAACGATGGGAGTTAAAAACAGCAGCGACAGCACATTGAACACCGCCAGTCCGCCGCTAAGCGCCTGCCCCAGCAATCCCGCCAGCCAGCCAGCCACATTCCCGATCATCCCGGAAAATTGATCCGTCTGACTATTCCCGGACTGCGCGGCCAGCAGTTCACGCACCCGCTCCAGCGCGGGGGTATCCAGCACCTCGCGCAGGCGCAGCATATAATCGGGAAGGGCCAGCGCCAAAGCCTGCACTTCGGCAGCAATAATGGGCAGCAGCAATATCAGTGCCGCAATCAGCAGCAGGAAAAAACTGCCGGTGATGACCACCGTTGCTGTAATCCGCGACAGCCCTAATGCTTGCAGGCGGTCAGCGGCCGGATCAAACAAAAAGGCGATGGCCATGCCCGCGACAAAGGGCAGCAGCACACCGCGCAACAAATAAAGCATAACGCCGATGACGATCACAGCGACAATCCAAAACAGCGTCTGACTGCGCGGGCTCATATCATTGCCTGTCCGGATTGGCGGTACTGATATTCATCGCTTTCACCCATGTGATGATATAGGCCCCGCCAGATGCGGTTGTGGTGAAGGCGGTGAACCAGATAAGATAGACTATCGCCTGCGCCATCGGCGTAACCGATTGCGCGCCAAGCGCCATATGGGCCAGAACCGCCGCCACTAGAGCGATCTGCACGAGCGTATTGGCCTTGCTGATCCGCAGGGGGCTCATTACCAGCGCTTTTCCCAATGTATAGGACAATAAAACACCGCCCACGATCAAGCCGTCCCGGCTTACCGCCAACAGCACCAGCCAGGCGGGTAATTCCTGTAATATGCCCAGGGTGACAAAGACACTGACCAGCAGAACCTTGTCCGCAACCGGATCAAGATAGGCGCCCAGTTCCGTCTCCTGACCGAAACGCTTGGCGATCATACCGTCGATGGCGTCCGTAATTCCGGCGATCAGAAACAGCCCGAAGGCGGCTGCGGCTTCGCCTTCCATCAACAGCCATATCACCACCGGCGCCAGCAGCAGACGCAATATTGTCACAAGATTGGCTATGTTCACCGAATCCCCCATGACCGCATCAATCCAGACGCCAGCTTCCGGCAACCTGGGTCAGGCTGAGCCCGTGCTGCGACAAGGCAAGAGCAAGTTTTTCCGGCGTGCCAAGATAATGCAGCGTCACCTGAGCGCCCTCGACAGACATAGCCTGCACATCAACCCGCTGGATCATCGGTGTTTCTTTCAGCCGCTTTTGTATACGCACCCAGTCCTGCAAAGTCCGCAGCGGGGCCGCAGCATCAAGCGTTGCCTGCTGGGCGAAATCAAGCGCCGTATCATTGAGCCAGGTCTCTTCCACTGCGCGCACCAGCGAGGCGGCGGCGCGCTGCATCACCATCGCCGGCATTTCACCCGGACCGCCTTCAAACCGCTCAATCTGAATATTTTCTCCCGGCGTTGCACTGCGGCTGACCGTCACATTTATTGCGGCCCCGCCCGCCGCACCGGACAGCTGAGATAAAACCGCCTGCATCAGCAGCGCATCCGCCGCCTGATAGCGCCGCAACAAGGCGTCGAATACCTTAGCATCCGCGCTGACGGCCTGTTGCGCATTTAGGGCGGAAATATCTTCTGCATCCCCTATGGGCATCACTAACGGGACAAGCCGGTCATTGGCGGCCCCCTGCTGTGCGATGGCTGCGCCTATCGCTTTATGCCAGTCATTTTCTTCCCATAAGAGACGCACCTCGCCCTGACTATAGAGCGGGATGACCAGCATCCGTCCAGCGCCGGTTTCGCTGTGACGCAAATTGTTTCTGCGCAACAATGTGCGGACGCTTTCGGGATTAAAGCGCAGCGTCAGAACCGCCAGATATCGCTGCCCGCTTGTCTTCTCTTCGGTAATCTCAAAGTCCGACACCATGTTGGACAGGCTTTCATCCGATGGCAGCGGCAACCGCACAAGATCCTGGGGCAGAACTATCCGCCGGCTCAGCCTGCTGAACGCCATGCGCCGCGCCGCCCGCAGTGCAATCTCACGCGCCGCCGACGCGGTAGCGTCCGTTTCATCGACAGCGACATTACGGATCGTGAAAATTTCCTCGGCAGACCTGAAGTCCGGCGCGGGCTGGGCCCTGGCTGGCGCCGGGGCCAGCAGCCCCAGCCCCAGTAACAATACAGCCGTAAGATGCCTAGCCACGCCCGTCCGGCAGAGGGTGAATTGAAACATCGTAACCGGCTTCCTCGGGGATCTTAAGATAAGGCCCATTCTCACCTTTCAACATTTGCGGCAGGACGGTAACGATCTTGCTGCTGCGCGCATTCTTTAACGCCTCGGCGACGGATCGCGAATGGCCAAGTTTTTGTACATTCATCCGGGTCGGAAAGATAACGGTTCGCCGTCCGGCGTCGCCTTCTTCTAGCACTTTGGCAGGTTTGATCCATACAGAATCCACAGATTCATGGCCATCATGCAGCGCGATATGGTCGGCAGGGGCTTCAATAATGAAAAAATGGGTGTCAAACCGCTTGGGCACCATCGGCGGCGTGATCCAATGCGCGAATGGCACCAGATTTTCCGGCAAAAGAATCAGATCCTCCTGAAGCAGGAATTGCAGCATGGTCAGCTCACCGTCCACCAGCTTCTTGCGGTAAGGCTCCAGCCCCGCCAGGCGCGTGGCTGCGATCAGGCCCGTACCGCCCGCATCATGCGCCAGCAACACTCCGCATTCCTCAAACGCCTCGCGTATGCCGCCCACACGCAGCGCCAGTTCCAGATCAGAAAATTGATCCCCATTCTCGCATCTGGCCCGCAGGCCCGGATCAAAATCCGCCTTGTCGATCTTGCCGCCGGGAAATACCAGCGCGCCGGTGGCAAAATCAATCTGGTGGTGGCGCTCCACCATAAAAACTTCCAGCCCATCCGCGCCATCGCGAATCAGCATCAAAGTGGCAGCGGGAACAGGCGTTACGGCTTCTTTAGACATGTAATCCTCAATTGTTGGACGTTATTAGGTTTTAATCTATCGGAAGAGATTATTGGTTTTTGCGGATGCAAGGGCAAGGCAAGTTTGCCCTTGCTGGCTGGAGCCACACACCGCACAGTAGCGTAAAACTCTATCTGGAGAACCCGCAATGTCGCGCAAGGTGGCGTTGATTACCGGTGTAACCGGGCAGGATGGCGCCTATCTGACAGCGTTGCTGCTGGCAAAAGGCTATATGGTACATGGCCTTGTGCGGCGCACATCTTCGATCAATACCGGGCGGATAGAAGCATTATGCAGGACATTGGATGCTTATCCGCAGAATCTGTTCCTGCATTATGGCGATGTCACGGATCAGGCTAATATTCTTCGCATCGTCCAGGAAACCGCCCCGGAGGAAATATACAATCTGGCGGCCCAAAGCCATGTCGGGGTCAGTTTCCAGACTCCGGAATATACCGCCAATGTAGATGCGATCGGCGCGTTGCGGTTATTGGAAGCGATTCGCATTCTGGGTCTTCAGGACCGCACAAGATTTTATCAGGCCTCGACCTCCGAACTGTTTGGGATGGCGGCCCAAATCCCACAGAATGAGCAAACCGCTTTTCATCCGCGCAGCCCTTACGCAGTGGCAAAACTTTATGCCCACTGGATTACCGTGCATTACCGCGAAGCCTACGGGCTGCACGCCTGTAACGGAATATTGTTCAATCACGAAAGTCCGTTTCGCGGGGAATCCTTTGTGTCCCGCAAAATTACACGTGCTGTCGCCGCCATTGCCGCCGGACAGCAGCAGCCCCTGCTTCTGGGCAATCTTGATGCGCGGCGCGACTGGGGCCATGCCAGGGATTATGTCGATGGCATGTGGCGGATCGTGCAGCACCCCACCCCGCAGGACTGGGTTCTGGCCAGCGGTAAAACCCATACTGTGCGTGAATTCGCCACACAGGCATTCGCGCAAATCGGCATTGCCCTGGAGTGGCGCGGCGCGGGAGTGGATGAGACCGGCATCGACAGCGCCAGCGGAAAGATCCTTGTTGCTGTTGATTCCGGGCTATTTCGTCCAGCTGAAGCCGATAATTTATGCGGCGACGCCAGCAAAGCCAGGGTGGAACTCGGCTGGAGCCCGGCCACTGATTTCAGGCAATTGATTAACGAGATGGTAGCGGCAGACCTGGCCCGCACATCACAGGCAAGCATTTATATCGGTATGATTTTAGATTGAATCAGCCCATCCACTCTGTCACCCCGCACTTGGTGCGGGGTCCAGGGCCAAAAACTCAGGTCTTAGCTTGTGGCTCACTTGCCAAGCCGTAGCCAGCCTTCTGGCGAAGGCTGGTGGACCCCGGAATAAATCCGGGGTGACAGGTTAGAGAGTGTGTTCCATGGTCAAACTTAAAACCTTACCGCTCTAACCCTTTAAAATAACTAATAAATTGGCGATTTCAGAGAATATACGGCTTGAAGCTAGACATTTCCTGAAAGTTTGGCTATTGCTCCTACAACGTAAGGCCTGCCGGGTCTTGGCGGGCGTTATGCTTTCCAGCCCTGGCTTCGCTTTCTGACCCCGACTTTGCTTTCTAACACTAACCAGGACTGGAACGGATAATTGCAGGTTGTTGTACGCGATAACAATGTGGACCAGGCGCTGAAAGCGCTGAAGAAAAAGATGCAGCGAGAAGGCGTCTTTCGTGAAATGAAGCTTCGCAATCATTTTGAAAAGCCCTCTGAAAAACGGGCGCGTGAAAAGGCCGAAGCCGTTCGCCGCGCACGCAAGCTTGCCCGCAAGAAAGCCATCCGTGAAAGCGGCGGCTCGGTAGCCTGATTTTCTCAGTCTTTATCTGTTCCGCCAGGGCGTGGCCAGGCTGTTGAACACGTCCCCGCCTGGACGCGAACGCACAATATGCGCCTGATGCCAGAGCGCATAGAATAGTAGCATCCAGGCCGCGCGCGCCTCGCGTCCGTGCCGGCCGTGACCTGCAAGGTTGCGAAACAGCTTCAGTACCCCTTCCGGCTTGCACATTTCCATAATTCCCGGTTGCCCCGCGACCAGCGGCGCCAGCCGTTCGGCTTTACCGGCAATCCATTCCCCCACCGGCACCGTAAAGCCCCGCTTGCGCGAAAACGGATCTGCCTCGGGCAGATTTTGCTGCAACCAGCGCCGCAACAAATATTTCCCCTTGCCCTTCCGGCCCGCAACCTTCAGACGATCGGGCAGACCATAGGCGACCCTGGCGACCTCAAGGTCCAATAAAGGGGTCCGGCCCTCCAGCCCATGCGCCATCAGGCAGCGGTCCAGCTTGATCAGCAGATCATTCGGCAGCCAGTCTTCGCAATCCGTGGCCTGCGCCCGTTGCAGGCGGGTCTGGTTTGGCAGTGTCACGCGGCTTTCGGCAGCAGCGATTCCATCACGCCAATTGGACGATTCATCGCGCAGTAAATTCATGCCATCCAGAAAGCCCCTGGGCCGCATCGTGCGGCCGCCCAGCCAGAGCGGCCGCATCACACTGCGGTAACGCCCATATCCGGCGAACAGTTCGTCTCCCCCCTCACCGCATAGCACGACTTTCAGTTCCCGCGCCGCGATGGCGGCAAGCTTATAGGTTGGCACAATGGCGTAATCCGCTGCCGGGTCATCGACAAAGGCTGCGATCTCCGGCAGTAAATTCCAGAAATCATCGGCGTTGACCTCCACCTCAACATGCTTTGCGCCGACATGTTTTGCCAGCATGCGGGCATGCGCGCGTTCATCCTGAACATCCGTTCCGGAAAAGCCCGCGGTAAACGCCATGACCGGGGCATCATTCAGTTTGGCCATGCAGGCCAGAATGACGGAAGAATCAATGCCGCCGGACAGAAACAGCCCATAGGGAACGTCCGAGCGCTGATGCAGCGCAACGCTTTCCATCAAGACACGATCCAGTTCCGCCAGCGCATCCGCTTCGTCCTGCTCGCGCGTAACAGGCGGCGGCAGTGCCCGGCGCCGGTGGCGGTCGGCCACGCGCCCGCGCACCACCTCCAGCGTTTCTCCGGGCAGCACCCGCATGATACCTTCAAAAATCGTATTTCTGCCCGTGGTGAATTGCAGTTGCAGCAACTCACTGGCAGCTTCTGCGCGCACCACCGGCTTGATCAATCCTGTGGCCAGCAGCGCACCGGGTTCGGAAGCAAACAGCAGGCCATGCTCGATTTCGGCATAATAAAGCGGCTTGATGCCAAACGGATCGCGCGACAATAACAGCATATCCTCACGCGGATCATATAAAGCGATGGCAAACATGCCGCGCAGCCTGTCCACATAGCCGACGCCAAATTTGCGGTAAAGATACAGCGCCGGCTCACAGTCCGATTGCGAGTGCATGGGAACCCCGCTCAGCGACTGTTTCAGTTCGAGATAATTATAGATCTCGCCATTGGCAACCAGCGCCGCGCCTTCAGGTTCGTAAATGGGTTGATCACCGGTCTTAAGGTCGATAATGGCGAGACGTGTATGCACCATACCGAGACCCCCCGCCAGATAGCGGCCTTCGCCGTCCGGCCCGCGATGCCCCAGCGCATGCAGCATATCTGTCAATATTCTTGCAGGCGGCGTACTGCCATCGCGCGTCATGAAACCGCCAATGCCGCACATCAGGCCGCAACTTTTTCAAAAAATTCCCGGTATAAAGACACGACAGCCGCCTCCGTAAAATTCCGCTCATAGGTGCTGCGTCCGGCTGCTATCGCATCCGCACGAAAAGCCGCATTGTCAAGGCCGCGCCGGATAGCCAGGGCTAGTGCGCCCGCATCATCAATATCCGCCAGCATGCCGGTTACCCCGTCCTCGATAAGTGCCGACGGGCCCGGCGCACGCGCCGCCACCACAAATATTCCCTGCGCCCACGCCTCTATCACGACATTCCCCAACGGCTCAATACGTGAGGGACATACCAGTATATCAGCAGCGGCCATCAATGCAGGCCCATCATCGCGCCAGCCAAGAAAACGCACCCGGTCGGACAGATCCAGCCGACCGGCCAGCATGCGCAGGGCGGTTTCCTCCGGACCCTCCCCTGCCAGCCACAGATAAGTGTCCGGCAATTGCCCCAGCGCATGCAGCAGCACGTCAAAGCCCTTGTTGCGATGTAATCTGCCCATTGCCAGAAGCAGGGGCGCTTCTTTGGGCGTGCCGAGACTTTCGCGCGGCAAAGCCGGGGCAGAAACCGCATCGGCAAAATTAGGCAGATAATGCGCCCGGTCAGCGGGCCAGCCCTGCGCCTTGATATAGTCAACAATGCTCTGTGTGTTGCCGATCAGATGGTCACAGCGGCGGTAATATTTTAACGGATAATATCCGCCCAGCCGGGCGCAATGAATGGGCCGGGATTGTCCCGCAGAACGCGGCGGCGTCATATAAGCTGCGCGGCTCATCCAGCTTAGCAGGATATCGGGATGAAAATCTGCGATCTCACGGCGCAGGGCTGCGCGGGTAAGCAGATCCAGCATTCCGCCAAAGCGAAGTTCTGATGTGGCGATTCCGGCCTGGCGCAATCTTTCGGCGCGCGCATGCTGCGTGCGGATCACGGCGCGCTGCTCCAGCCCGGCGCGCGCCAGCGCCAGCACCAGGCGCTCAAAAAACAGTTCCGCGCCCCCATGCGGTGCGCCGGCCATGATTTGCAGCACCCGCATTGTCTAGCCCAGCACGCATTGAAACAGAGCCGGGTTACAGACCCCCTCCCGGCCTCCCCCTTGCAGGGGGAGGAGGGCGATTGCCGCATATGCCTCCCTCCCCCTGCAAGGGGGAGGGTTGGGGAGGGGGTAAACAGGTAAAATTAAAATCATCATCTGTTAGCGCCCCGCCCCTTCAATTCTGGCTCTGATATAGGACACCAGGGGATATGCTGCTGAAAACAGGGCCAGCAGCACGCCATAATGCCCCTCCCGGTAACCGCGCCGGGTAATATAGGATTTCCAGAAACGCGAAAAGATACGGCGAATATTATTGGCCATCGATTCATGCTGGCCTGATTCGCGCAGGTCTCTGGCCCGCGCATCTGTATAGCGGTCAAAGCGGGCGATCAGATCGGAAATATTGCGGTCAACATAATGATCAATGGGCGTGTTCAGCCAGCGCCGGACGCCGGTCAATTCAATGCGCGGATGCACTGATTGCTCTCCCCAGACTTTTGCGCCCTTGCTGAACAGGCGCGGTCCCGCACTGGCCCCATTATACGCGCCCCAGCCATAGCGGACCAAATGCGTGCCGATATAATTATCGAACCTGATCAGAAAATAACCCGGTTCGGCAGTGCGTATCGCCGCCAGCACTTCTTCGGCAAGTGCTGGCGGCACGCGCTCATCCGCATCCACTTCCAATATCCAGGGTCCCTTACAGGCCGCAATGCCGGTATTGCGCCGCGTGCCTTCCAGCGGCCACGCCCCTTCCACCAGTCTGGCCCCCGCAGCCAGTGCGATCTCACGGGAACGATCTGTGCAGCGATCCAGCACCACCACCAGCTCATCTGCGAATTGCAGGCGCGCCAGACAGTCCGGCAGATGCGCTTCCTCATTATGCGCCACAACGAGTATGCTCAGTCCGGGGCTTTTCATCTGGCCAGCAGCTCGGTTAGCGCCTGATAGACCCGCTCAACGGTTAATCCGGTCATGTAGGATTGACCCGAGCGATGGTCATAACCAGGGGCGCTGATAATATCTTCAAAGCTTTGCGGGCCGCGAACGGCCAGGGCCTGTGCGCCCCAGGGGGCATAGTGCACCTCCCTGCTTGGCCCGAACAGGCCCAGCGTCGGTATGCCCGCAGCCGCCGCCAGATGCATCAGGCCGGAATCATTGCCGATATAAAGATTGGCCCGGCGCAAACAGGCATAGGCAGTCAGCAAATCCACCCGCCCGACAAGATCTATACATCTGGATTCCGGAAGCGCCCGCAACAAAGGCTGCGTCATCTCCTGTTCCCCAGGGCCGCCAAACAGCAGGATCCGTGCGCCAGGAAGAAGCCCCTCCTGCGCCGTCAGGCGCGCCACCAGTTCCACAAAGCGCGCGGCAGGCCATTGCTTGCCGCACCAGTTCGCAGCAGGCCCCAGCGCCACTGTGGGCCCCGCATAATCGGGCACCAGAACAGCAGCCCTGTCCCAGCGCACACCGGAACACCAGATGCGCGGCTGCGCCGGGGCGTCCAGTTTCAGCACCCGCGCCAACTGAACCACCCGGTGTTCCTGGGTGGATTGCGGCCGGTAAACTGCCCGCCTCGCGCTCCATAAAGTCCAGGCAATGGCGGAACCGCGCAGATCAACAACCATTTCCCAGCGTGTCGCGGCGCAGGCCCGCCACAATTTGAACCAATGCCCCGCATAGGGCTGTTTAGGCAGCGCGATAATTTTCTCCAGCCTTGGAATATCCATAAACAAAGGGGCGGCAGCCGGACCTGCCGCCACAGTAAAGCTGGCATCTCGATAAGTATCGACCAGCGCAGCAAGCAGCCCGCTGGACAGAATCGCGTCACCGATACGGTTAGAGGTTATGAAAAGCACTTTCATACCGCTCTAATAGCAAAGGAAATGGACTTGCAACATGCAAAAGCCCATATAATTGCCACGACTGGAGGCTTTAAATGGATATAGCTCAGATTTGCCCACTGCCGGAGCGGGGGGTTATCGAACTTGCCGGCCCCGGCGCGCGCGAATTTTTACAGGGCCTGATCACCAATACGATGGATCTGGTTAGCGCCAATCGGGCGATTTATGCAGCTCTGCTGACACCGCAGGGCAAATATCTGTTTGATTTTTTTGTCATTCAGAAAGATGACAGCTTCCTGATCGAATGCGAGGCGGTGCGGTTGGCTGAGCTGGTCAAGCGTCTTAATTTCTACAGACTAAGGGCCAAAGTTACGATCCACGACGCCAGCGCAACATATCAGGTGGCGGCATGCCCTGGCCCGGAGGGTTTGGAGGCATTGGATTTACCGGCACAGCCGGGCGCGGTGCGCACTTATCCTGGCGGGATTATTTTTACAGATCCCAGATTAGCCGGGATGGGCGCACGCATGATTCTTGCCCCGGATGCGCTGGCTGCTATGCCGCTGCGCCATTCATCCCCGGAGGCCTATCACCGCCTGCGTCTGGAGCTTGGCATTGCAGAAGGCCATGCGGATATTGAGGTGGAAAAAAACTTTCTGCTCGAAGCCAATTTCGAGGAACTGAACGGGGTTGATTTTAAAAAAGGCTGTTATGTCGGACAGGAGCTGGTTTCGCGTATGAAGCATCGCGGTGTTGTGCGCAAGCGTATCCTGCCTGTGCATATTGAGGGCGCCTGCCCGCCGCCGGGAACCCCGATTATGGCGGAAGGCCGGGAAGTTGGCGTTCTGCGCACCGGTCTGGGGACGCGCGCGCTGGCGTTCCTGCGGCTGTCCGCGCTGGCGCCCGGCGCACCGGCGCTGAGCTGTGGCTCGGTCCGCCTGAGCGTGGTATGTCCCGGCTGGCTGACACTCACATTCCCGGAATTGACCGATGAGCAAGACTAGATGCCCCTGGCCTGGAGAGGACCCCTTCTATATCGCCTATCATGATGAAGAATGGGGTGTGCCGGAATATGATGACAGGGCATTGTATGAAAAACTGATACTGGATGGTTTTCAGGCCGGGCTTTCCTGGATTACGATCCTGCGCAAACGGGAAAATTTCCGGGCCGCCTTTGATCAGTTCGAACCCGCCCGCATCGCGCGCTATAATGAGAAGAAAATTCAGGCGCTATTACAAGATGCCGGCATCATCCGCCATCGCGGCAAAATCGAGGCCGCCATCAGCAGCGCGCAAGCCTATCTGGCGGTCATGGAACAGGAAGGTTTTTCAAATTATTTATGGAATTTTGTGGATGGCAAACCCCTGCAAAACCGCCTTGCAAGCATGAAGGACGCGCCAGCACAAACGCCGCTGAGCCAGGCTATTGCAAAAGATCTGAAACAGAAGGGATTCAAATTTTGCGGGCCCACCATCGTCTATGCGTTCATGCAGGCCGTGGGCATGGTCAATGATCATCTGGCCGATTGCTACAGGCATAAAGAATGCGCCAGACTGGGCAGGAACAAGCGTTAGGCAGTCACTTCCGGCGGAATTTCGCTGATCGCGGTTTCCAGTTCAAGGAAATTGGGCTGGATATAGCTGGGGACATTGCCCCGGCCGATTTCCACGGAAATTTGCGGCGCATTGCCTTGCAGATGCGCCACCAGCATATCACGGATGATGCGGTAGAACTGGAAGTCCTCGTCCTCAAGATCTTTCAGACGGGTGCCAAACGGGCCAAAGAAACCATAGGCCAGAAACACGCCCAGAAAGGTGCCGGTCAGCGCGCCGCCGATCATTTCGCCAAGCACCTCGACCGGCGCGCTGATGCTGGCCATGGTCTTGATAACACCAAGCACGGCCGCCACAATACCAAGCGCGGGCAAGCCATCCGCAAGCATCTGCACCGCATGCGACGGGCCAAGCGATTCATGGTGATGCTTTTCAAGCTGCTTTTCCAGCATGTCTTCAACCTGGTGCGGATCATCCATATTCATGGAGATCATACGCAGCGTGTCGCAGATCATATCAATGGCGAAATGGTCTGCCAGAATTTTAGGGTAATGCGAAAAAATCGCGCTTTCTTCGGGATTTTCGATATGCGATTCAAGCACCATCGCGCCCTTGGTTTTCATTGTCTTGGTCAATAAAAACATCAGGCACAGCAGGTCACGGTAATCATCCGCGACCCATTTCGGACCCTTGAATATTTTTCCGAATCCCCCAAGCGTCTGCTTGACGACGAGTGCGCTATTGCCAATCAGAAAGGCGCCAACACCGGCCCCAAGGATTGTCATCAATTCGAGGGGCGCATGATGGATGATCGGCATGATATTGCCGCCGGCCAGCACATAGCCGCCAAATACCATGACAAAGACGCAAACTATTCCGCCAATCGCCAGCATGAAACACCATCAACCAATATGCGCAACCTCCGGGCGGACGCCACAGAGCGTTGCGCATAGGGTTAAGCCGAAACCCCTAATATTCGGCTAATGGCGGCGATGTGGCGTTAAGTTTTCATTAAGTCGCCGAACGCCTTGGCCATGCCTTCGGCGATACGGCCCGCGCCCTGGGCGCGCTCGCGTCCCGCCATCAGCGCGCCATCCACCGCAATGGCCTGGCCGCTGACAAAGGTGCTGTCGTCACTGGCCAGAAACAGCGCCATTTTGGCAATGTCGGACGGCAGGCCGGAACGCCGGATCGGCTGAAAATTGACCAGCACCTCTTCCATTTTTTTGGCGCTTTCGTCGGCAAGCTGGCTGGGCAGGCCAAGCCCGCGTCCAAAAATCGAGGTGGCGATGCCGCCCGGGCAAATCGCATTCACGCGGATATTATATTTGCCCAGCTCCAGCGCCACGCTTTTGGACAGATGCACCACCGCCGCCTTTGCGGCGCTGTAAATATGCGGGCCGAACCCGCCGCTTAACCCGGCGACGCTGGCCGTGCTGATGATGCTGCCGGATTTTTGCGCCTTCATGATGGGTGCTGCGTATTTCATGCCCAGCACGACGCCCTTGACCAGAACGCCCATGGTCTTGTCAAAACCTTCCATGTCGATTTCCTGAATCTCTCCGGAAACGCCTCCAATGCCGGCATTGTTGAAGATGCAATCCAGACGGCCATATTTTTTAACGGCCAGATCGACCGCGCCCTTTACATGCGCTTCGACCGCCACATCGGTATGATGAAACGCGAGATTGGGACCGAAGTCCTTTTCCATCTGCGCGCCCTTGTCGTCCAGAATATCGGCAACAACGACTTTTGCGCCTTCGGCCAGGAACAGTTCCACCGTGCCGCGCCCCATACCGCTTGTGCCGCCGGTGATTACCGCCACTTTTCCCTTTAATCTGTCACTCATGCTCATTCTCCCTGCTGTAATTTGATTTATGATAATCTATCATCGCGCAATGAGGGAACGCGAGCGCAAAGGTGGCTGGTGTGGTGGATTATGATGAACCGGTACTGACCGCTGCCATGTGGGTAAGCGCCCATATCAGGCGCTGCCTGTCATTGGGTATTCCAGCCGTTCTGGTGCGCCGGGGGGACGAAAAAGCAGGTACAGTGCTGATCAAATGGAATCGCTTTGCCAATGGCTGCCAGGTGCTGTCGCCATCGCGCAATGCGCAGGGACGCAGGATGTGGATCGCGCGCGCGGGCGCAGAGCCTTCGCCCGAAGCCGACACCGACGCCTATATTGCCCGCCAGATAAAACGCGACCCGGATCTGTGGGTGCTTGAAATCGAAGACATGGAAGGCCGCTATGATCTGGGCGAGCCGATTAACTGAGGGACTCCGCATGGATTTACAGCTTTCTGGAAAAACCGCCCTCGTCACCGGCTCCAGCCGGGGTACCGGCGAAGGCATTGCCAAGGTGCTGGCCCGTGAAGGCGCCACGGTGATTGTGCATGGCATGAAACCCGCCAGCGGACAGGACGATGCCGGCCGCGTCGCCAGCGAGATCAACCATGCCGGCGGCAAGGCCCATGCGGTGACCGGCGATCTGACCACGGACGCTGGCGCGGAACATACTGCCAAGGCCGCACTTGCGATGGGCCCGGTCGATATATTGATCAATAATTATGGTACGGCGGATCGCGGTTTCTGGCTGGACGCCGCCACCGGAACGCAGGCGTGGATTGACGCCTATCAGAAAAATGTGCTGTCGGCGGCGCGCATGATCCGCCTGCTGGTTCCGCAAATGAAGGCGCGCGGCTGGGGGCGGGTTATTCAACTTGGCACGATCGGCTCCACCCAGCCCAATGCGCGGATGCCGCATTATTATGCGTCCAAAGGCGCGTTGGCGAATTTGACCGTCAGCCTGATGCTGGAACTGGCCAATACCGGCATCACCGTCAACACCATCAGCCCCGGCCTGATCAAAACCCGCGAGGTCGAGGAAATGTACCGCCGCCGCGCGCAGAAAATGGGATGGGGCGATGACTGGGACGTGATCGAGCGTCACATCATGGAGGAGTTCGGTAACCCGTCCGGGCGCATCGCGCGCACCGAAGAGGTGGGCGATCTGGTGGCGTTTATTGCGAGCACCCGGTCGCATATGATCAATGGCATGAATATCCGCATCGACGGCGGCGGCATGCGGATCGTGAATTAGAGCATCTAATATATTGAGGTTACTTTTTTGCGTTTTACACTGACATATCAGGGGGATCTACCGCCTAAAGCCAACGCTCAACAGAAATGGCTTATCAGGCGCGCGCTTGAACCTCAGCTTCGGCGCCTCTGGGAGACCCCGCCGCTAAATGATCTCTCAAAGTATCAGGACCCAAACTACAAACCTGACGATTGCTACGTTGGCCAAACATTTGGGCAATTGGAGTACGTACCAATTATCACTGAGAAACTTAGCTTGCGAGCCGAACTGAACATTTTTTTGCTTTCTGCCAGCCTGCCCGGCGGGATAATCAACCAGAGTTCAGACATTGATAATCGGCTCAAGACACTTTTAGACGCTCTCAGCATGCCATCAGCCCAGCAGGTGCCAAACACACCTGACTCAGAGCCAGACAATCGGGTGTTCTGCCTGCTTGAGGATGATAAACTAATAACCAGAGTAGAAGTAAGTAATGATAAGCTTTTGACCGTAGATGAACGCAGCCGGGAGGCTCTGGTAATCATCCGTGTTCGCCCCATTGCTTTCAGGGTCACGTTGGCAAACATCGGAATCGCAGTGTGAGCCGTTTTTCTGAAGTTTAATTCATCAAGTTTACGTCCACCAAATCCTCAGCCTGTCACCCCGGATTTATTCCGGGGTCCAGGAGTCATAAGGGAAAGACTGAGATTGGAACTCTGGACCCCGCAACAAGTGCGGGGTGACAAAGTGGATGGGGCCATCCAACCTTCATTAATAGCAGTATGGTGACTATTTCCTGCCGAAATTCGCCACGCGTTCGGCCATATCCGGGGCAACGCCCGGGCCTGAATCGCGCTCGTACACCAGACCCTCAGCCAGATCGAGCTGTTGGCTTTTCTGATACAGCAGCTTGTTGCCGCGCGCCGAATGCCAGCTATTGGCGGTGATGCTGCGCGCGAACTGCATCACATAGGCGTCAAACTCGGCATCTGGCACGCAGGCATTGGCCAGCCCGATGCGCACCGCCTCATCACCCGGAATGATGCGCCCGGTAAAGGAGATTTCCTTGGCCTTGAGCAGGCCAACGCGGCGCGGCAGCCGCTGGCTGAGGCCCCAGGAGGGCACCATGCCGAATTTTCCATGCGTGTCGCAGAAACGCGCCGTTTCCGACGCAAGCAGCATGTCGCAGCCCAGCATCAGTTCGAGCGCGCCGGTATAGCAGTTGCCGCGCACCCCGCAGATGGTGGGTTGCGGCAGGGCCTCCAGCGCCTCGATGGTCTCCGCCTGATAATGCCGCGACGGCGCGCGTTCGCCCGCCGCAATCGCGCGCAGATCATTGCCTGCGGAAAAGCTTTTGCCCGCACCCGTGAGGATGACGCAGCCAACGCCCTGCGTATCCGCGGCGATGGCGTCTATATGGGCGCGCAACTCGATAAACAGCGCCGGATTCATGGCGTTCAACTGATCTGGCCGGTTTAATGTCAGAACCGCAATGCCTTCTTTGTCCTCGCGCAACACCAATGCCATGCCCGTCTCCCATCTAATGCTTGTGTCCAGAGAAGCCTAATGCTTTTCTATCTGGGAGAAAACACAACATTTCAGGGAAAAAGCGCATGAACCGAGTGGATGGAAAAGTGGCGATTGTCAGCGGCGGGGCGCGCGGCATTGGCGGCGAATGCGCACGGCGGATGGCCGAGCATGGGGCGAAGGTCGTGATCGGCGACGTGCTGGACGCGGACGGGGCCGCCACGGCCCAGGCAATCCGCGATGCGGGCTTTGAGGCGAGTTTTGTGCATCTGGATGTCACCCGCGCCGCCGATTGGGAAAATGCGGTGGCCACGGCCGTGAAAAATTATGGCGGGGTGGATATTCTGCTCAACAATGCCGGAACCTATGTTGCAAAATCCATTCTGGAGACGACGCAGGAGGAATTCGCCAAACTGGTCGCCATCAATCTGGAAGGCGTGTTTCTGGGCACCAAAATCTGCGCGCCCGAAATGATGCGCCGCGCCGCCACCGCGCCTGTGGGCAGCGCCATCGTGAATATTTCATCGGTCGCCGGCATGGTGGGATCGCGCAATGCGCCGGTTTATTCCATGACCAAGGGCGGCGTGCGGCTGTTCACCAAATCCACGGCGCTCGAATTCGCCAAAAAACGCATACGCTGCAATTCCGTGCACCCGGGTCTGATTGATACACCCATGGGCAATCTGGCGATGGCCCATCCCAGCGGCCGCCGCAGCGATAATGAAATGCGCGAATTAATGGCGAATGCGCACCCGATTGGCCGCATTGGCGCGCCGCGCGACATCGCCGCCGCCGTGGTGTTTTTATCGTCCGACGAGGCGGCGTTTATTACCGGGACGGAGTTCATCGTCGATGGCGGCGTCACCGCAGTGTAGAACCAGCCTGCAATTTCAATTCAATTACCGGCACCCAGGGGCGCAGCCCGCGTTTTTGCGCGACTGTTTCGATGCGAACAGTATCAGAGGTGATCCATAGCGCATGACCGCCGCCGTAATATAAATCTGGCGCATCAATCACCAGACGCGGGCCTTTGCACTGATGCGCGGAGATGCTGGCGATCACGATACTGGCCTTTGCGCAATCTTCTTCCAGCGCAGCGGCATTGCGCACAAAAGCTATCACCTCCCCATTGCCCGCTGTAAACAGACAGCCCTGACTATCACAGGCGGCAAGCGGATCATCCTTGACCGTCAGCAGCTGTCCCGTCAGGCCCTCCTGATTGGCCCATTCGGACCCTGTATGCCGGGCGGATGTTGCACTGTTTACAATCAGATTGCCCGCGTCATTGCGCACGCCGATCAGGCGGCCCTGCCCTTCCACCATAATATCCGGGCGGAATGACGCGGCGCCCATCCACATCATCAAGCCGATGGCAACCAGCGCCAGCCCCGCCCAGCGCCAGCTTCGCTCCCACAGGCACAGCCACAGCCCGCCGCCCGCAATCAGCAGCAATACGGCGTCCGGCGCCTGTCCCACCGCCAAAACGGCGCCGGGAAGCCCTGCAACCCATTGCGCGATGCTGATCACCGCTTGCACGCCCCAGCCCATAGGCCACAGCGCCAGCCGCTCCAGCCCAAATGGCATCAGGATAAAAGCGGCGACGGCGCCGGGCATGATGACCGCGCCGGTCAGCGGCACCGCCAGCATATTGGCCAATAATCCGTATACGGTAAAACGGTTGAAATGAAACGCCGCAAATGGCGCGGTGGCAAGCCCCGCAACAAGACTGGTGGCCAGCATGGCCAGAACATATTTTGCGGCCCGCCGCATCCATCCATCCTCACTTGTGCTGATGGATAATTGCCTGCTGAAATTCTCATACAGCGCCACCAGGGCAATCACGGCGGCGAACGACATCTGAAAACTGGCGCTGTACAGACTTTCCGGGGCCATCAGCACGATCACGCTGGCGGCCAGCATGATGGTGCGCATGGAAATCGCCGTGCGGTCCAGCATCACCGCAGTCAGCACCAGTCCCGTCATGAAAAACGACCGCTGTGTCGGAATCGAGGCTCCCGAAATCAGCAGATACAAAAAGGCCCCGGACAGCGCAAACGCCGCCGACCATTTTTTGACCGGATAGCGCAGCGCCACCGGCTCGATCAATGCCAGCAGGGCGCGCAGCGAAAAAAACAATATGCCCGCCACCATGCCCATATGCAGGCCGGAAATCGAAATCAGATGCGCCAGGCCGGAATTTTTCATGGCGGTGTTCACGTCATCGGATATGGCCGCGCGGTCGCCTGTCATCATGGCGGCGGCCATCACGCCCGCATTGCCGGGAATGGCGGCGATAATCCGCGCCGTCAGCCGGTCGCGCAGCGCCGTCAGGCGCAACCCGGCGTCCTGCATCAGCCCATCCTGGCGCGGCATATCCAAAAGCTGTGGCGCAGATATAATAAAGCCCACCGCGCCGATGCGCTCAAACCACAGCATCCGGCCATAATCAAACCCGCCCGGCGTAACCGGCCCGGGCGGCGGCAGCAGCACCGCACGCAATTGCACCTGATCGCCCGCCTTAAGGCTGGCATCGGCCCGTTCCTTGCCGCTTAGACGCAGGCGGATGCGGGCCGGCAAATGTTCCGGCGTCAGACCCGTAATCATATCTGGCGCAATCAGATAGCGCACCCCATTGTCCTGGCGTTCCAGCGCAATCAACTGTCCGGTAATATTTACCGGCCCCAGCCGTTTCGCAATCAGCGGCGCATCACGGGTGAAACTGCGCCATTGCGCGGCGCCGAACCCGGCGGCGATCAGCATCAGGCAGATGCATAAAAGCTGTATGCCCGGCCGGTTGCGGCTAATAAAAACGCATAGCGCCGGCAAAATCACCGCAACCAATCCCGCGATGCGAACCGGTTCCTGCGGCAGAGCAAAATAAATCCCGATACCGCCAGACAATAATACCGGCGCCCACAGCGCCCAACGCGCGCGGTCAGCCAGAAAATTCTCGCGAATGCCTGTGTATAGCCGCAAGCCTGCAACAATCAGCGCCGCAAGCCGCAGCTGAATATGCGTGCGCATTCCCGGCGCGAGCCGTCCCACCGCCACCTGCAATCCCTCTACTTAACCCCTGGCCTGCAAGTGTGCTAAGCATGCTGGCATTAAGCAACCCCTTACTGGAATCGCCCGCTTCATGTCAGATACACGGCCCATCATTACCCGTTTTGCGCCCTCGCCCACCGGCTTTCTGCATATTGGCGGGGCGCGCACGGCGCTGTTCAACTGGCTGTTTGCACGCCATCATGGCGGCAGATTTCTGTTGCGCATCGAGGATACGGACCGGGAACGCTCCACTCAGGCGGCCATCGACGCCATTATAGAGGGCATGGCCTGGCTGGGGCTGGAGGCGGACGCGCCGCCGATTTTTCAGTTTGCCCTGCGTGAACGCCATGCCGAAGTGGCGCGCCAGTTGCTGGCTGCCGGCAAGGCCTATCATTGCTATTGCACCCAGGAAGAGCTGGAAGCCATGCGTGAAACCGCCCGCGCGGAGGGCAAGCCGCCCATCTATAACGGCATGTGGCGCGATCGCGACCCATCCGATGCGCCCGCCGGCGTTCCGCCCGTAGTGCGCCTCAAGGTTCCGCAAACCGGCGAGACCATCGTCGATGATCAGGTGCTGGGAAAAGTCAGTTTCAGCAATATGCAACTGGACGATTTCGTTCTGCTGCGCAGCGATGGCACGCCCACTTATATGCTGTCGGTGGTTGTCGATGATCATGACATGGCGATCAGCCATGTGATCCGGGGCGATGATCATTTCACCAATACGGCGCGGCAATTGCAGATTTATCACGCCATGGGCTGGACTGCGCCGGTATTTGCGCATCTGCCAATGATATTGGGGCCGGATGGCGCAAAACTGTCCAAACGTCATGGCGCGCTGGGCGTCGATGCCTATCGCGATATGGGCTATCTGCCCGACGCGATGCGCAACTATCTGTTGCGGCTGGGCTGGGCGCATGGCGATGATGAAATCATTTCCACGCAACAGGCCATCCATTGGTTCGATCTGGCGGGCATTGGCAAATCCGCCGCGCGGTTTGATTTTGCCAAACTGGAAAATCTGAATGGCGTATATATGCGCGAAATGCCGCCCGAGGCCCTGTTGCCCGAACTGCTGCAAACCCTTGCCCGGCTGAATGGCAAGCCGGTGGATGCAGCGGGCCGTGCGCGGCTGGAAATCGCCCTGCCCGGATTGAAGGAACGCGCCACCAATCTGGTGGAGCTTGCCAGAAATGCCGGCTTTTTGTTTGCAGAGCGGCCACTGGCGCTGGAAGAAGCGGCCGCCAGATTGCTGACGCCGGAGGCGCGCACCCGCCTGAAAGGGCTGGCGGCGGCGCTGGCGGTCCTGAATGACTGGACAGCCGAAACCATCGAGGCCTGTATACGGGAATTTGCCGGGGCAAATGGCATGAAACTGGGCCAGGCGGCCCAGCCATTGCGCGCCGCGCTGACGGGTTCCACCACATCACCGGGAATTTTTGACGTTTTGTTAAGCCTAGGCCAAAAAGAAAGCCTCGCCCGTATCCATGACCAGAGTGACCGCCAAAGTGACTAATTGAATCTTTTATCGCTTGCGATACTATCTTGTGCAGCGCAACATATATATGATTAATAATTGCGCGATAGTGTCGTGATATGGGCAATACAGACCACCGCAACAAGGAGTTATGGATGAGCAAGGCAAAAACAACTGCAAAGGCTACACCGAAGGCGGCACCGGCTGCGGCAAAGAAAATCAACTCGGTCACCCTTAACTATGGCGGCAAGACACTGGAACTGCCGGTTATGCATGGCAGCGAAGGACCCAGCGTCATTGATGTGCGCAAGCTGTATGCAGAAACCGGAATGTTTACCTATGATCCGGGTTTCACCTCTACCGCAAGCTGCGATTCTCAAATTACCTATATTGACGGAGACGCTGGCATTCTGCGCCATCGCGGCTATTCCATTGACGAACTGGCCATGAAAAGCGATTTCATGGAAACTTCCTATCTGCTGCTGAATGGCGAACTGCCGAACAAAAAGCAAAAGGCGAAATTCGTCCATGACATCACCATGCACACCATGCTGCATGAACAGATCATCACCGTATTCCGGGGCTTTCGCCGCGACAGCCATCCGATGGCCGTAATGTGCGGCGTGGTTGGCGCCCTGTCGGCATTTTATCATGACTCGACCGATATTAACGACCCGCATCAGCGCATGGTCGCAAGTTACCGGATGATCGCCAAAATGCCGACCATTGCGGCGCTGGCCTATAAATATTCTCTGGGACAGCCTTTCGTGTATCCGCGCAACGAGCTCAGCTATGCGGAAAATTTCCTGCATATGTGCTTTTCCGTTCCGGCGGAAGAATACAAGGTCAACCCGGTCATTGCGCGCGCCATGGACCGCATTTTCATTCTGCATGCGGATCATGAACAGAATGCATCGACCTCAACCGTGCGCCTGGCGGGATCTTCGGAAGCCAATCCTTTCGCCTGTATCGCGGCGGGCATCGCCAGCCTGTGGGGGCCCAGTCATGGCGGCGCCAATGAAGCGGCGCTGAACATGCTGCAATCCATTGGCTCGGTTGACAAGATTGGAGAATTTATCTCCCGCGCCAAGGACAAGAACGACCACAGCAAGCTGATGGGATTTGGCCACCGGGTGTACAAGAATTACGACCCGCGCGCGACGGTCATGCGCAAAACCTGTCACGAAGTGCTGGGCGTGCTGGGCATCAAGCATGATCCGCTGTTGCAGATCGCGATGGAGCTTGAGAAAATTGCGTTGAACGACAAATATTTCATCGACCGTCAGCTCTATCCCAATGTCGATTTCTATTCCGGCATTATTGAACGCGCGCTGGGCTTTCCGCCCTCCATGTTCACGGTGATTTTCGCCGTGGCGCGCACGGTCGGCTGGGTGGCGCAATGGAATGAGATGATCACCGACAAGGGTAAAAAAATCGGCCGCCCCCGTCAGCTTTATCTGGGATCAAAAGAACGCAAATATGTGCCAATAGCCACGCGTAAATAAGCCCAGCTTGCGTAATCATTGCAATTTGTGAGCGGACTTCATCGCTCTTGCCCTCACCCTGACCCCCTCCCGCGGGGGTGAGGGCCGGGGATTACCGGATGCTCGTCTCCAGCCTGTCGCTGGTGAGCAGGGCTTCGGAAATCAGGGCGCCGCTATCCCGGTCGACGCTTTCAATGCTGACATCATAACCCCATAACCGCCGCAAATGTTTGAGCGACTGATCACGATCTTTGGTGTCCAGCGGAATTCTGTCCAGGGCCAGATGCCGCAGGGTAAGGCGGCGGTCGCCCTTTAAATCGGCATCCACCACCTGAATATCAGGATCAATCCGCCCAATTTCATAGGATTGCGCGAGCGCCGCGCGCACTTTGCGAAAGCCGGCCGCATCATGAATGCCCGACACCTTGTACTGGCTTTCATTTTCATTATCGGTGATCAGGAACATGCGGAATTTGCGCATCAGATGCGGGCTGAGATATTGCAGGATAAAAGATTCATCGCGGTAATTGGCCCAGGCATAACGCAGCGCCGCGCGCCAGTCGCCGCTGCCCGCCAGGTCCGGAAACCATTCCCGGTCTTCATCCGCCGGCTCGGTGCAGATGCGCTTGATGTCGCACATCATTTCAAAGCCCAGCGCATAAGGGTTCATACCGCTATAGCGCGGATCATCATAGGCAGGCTGCATGACTACGCTGGAATGACTGTGCAGAATTTCCAGCAATGCCCCCTCGGTGATGCGGCCCTGATCGTACAGCGTATTGGCAATGTAATAATGCACAAATGAAGCGCAGCCTTCATTCATCACCTTGGTCTGTTTTTGCGGATAAAAATACTGGGCAATGGTGCGCACGATACGCAACAGCTCGCGCTGCCAGGTTTCCAGAACCGGGCTGAATTTTTCCAGAAAATACAGAATATTTTCCTGCGGCAGCTTAAGCAGCTTGCGGCGGCGCTGAAATTCCTCTTCGCTTTCGCTCATGGCGGCGTCCTTGCCCCTGGAGGGCAATGTGCGCCATAAATCATTGAATGTGCGGGCCTCATATTCCTCTCGAAGGCGGCGCTTGCTTTCTTCCTCGCGGGTTGACAATGGCGGCGGCCTGCGAAAACGGAACACGCCATGATCCATCAGCGCATGGGCCGCATCGAGAATTTCCTCCACTGCCCTGACGCCATGCTTTTCTTCGCACTTGGCGATATAGCTTTTTGCGAACTGCAAATATTCCAGAATGCCGTCTGCATCGGTCCATTGACGGAACAGATAATTGTTCTTGAAAAAATGATTGTGGCCAAATGCGGCATGCGCCATTACCAGCGTCTGCATCGGCATGGTGTTTTCTTCCATATTGTAGCTGATGCAGGGATTGGAATTGATCACTATCTCATAGGCCAGCCCCTGATAGCCCTTGCGATAGAGCATTTCATCACGGGCGAAACGCTTGCCAAACGACCAATGCTGATACATTAGCGGCATGCCGACAGAGGAATAGGCGTCCAGCATCTGCTCGGACGATATGATTTCAATCTGGTTGCGATAAACATCAAGCCCCAGATCCTGCAAAGCGATTTCCTCAATCGCCTTATAGGTTTTTTCCAACGTGGGAAAATTCCAGTCGGATCCGTCAAAGAGTAAAGTGCTGCTCGCCTTGCTGATCATGGCCATGCTGCCGCTATGGTTTGAGGAATATTACGCCTGACCCGCCAGTTCCCTGGTTTTGCCGGAAAATAATTCGCGGAAGACGGGATAGATATCCCCCGGTTTCGAGATGCGTTTCATGGCGAAATTGCGCCATTGATCGGAAACTTCCTGATAGGCCCGCCACAGCGCCGCCCCCGAACGCGCGTCCTGGAAAATATCGAACTCGCGCTCATCCAATATCTCGATATAGGCATAATACTGAACCATCGGCATGATTTCCTGCACCAGCAATTCCCTGCAGCGATCCGAATCTCCTGAAAAATTTTCGCCATCGGATGCCTGGGCGGCGTAAATGTTCCACTCGCCGGTCGGATAACGTTCCTTGATGATACGGCGCATTTCCAGCAATGCCGTGCTGACAACGGTGCCGCCGGTCTCCGGGCTGTAAAAGAATGTCTGCTCGTCCACTTCTTCGGCATGATGGGTATGGCGGATGAACACCACTTCAATGCGTTTGTAGCGGCGTTCCAGAAACAGATGCAACAGCATGAAAAAGCGCTTGGCCAGATCTTTCTCGCGCTCTCCCATCGAGCCCGATACGTCCATCAGGCAGAACATCACCGCCTTGGTGTTCGGCGATGGCCGCGTCTCGTAGCGGTTATAGCGGATATCCACAGGATCAATATAGGGCACGATGCGCATCTTGCGCAGCATCGCCTCCAATTGCGGCTCCAACTCCGCCAGGCGCGCCTGTTCTTCTGCGGCAAGCACCGGCTTTGCGCGAAGCGCCGCAATTTCCTGTTCAAGGCGTTCAATCATCGCGCGTGAGGGGCGGTGCAATGCGATGCGCCGGCCATGTGCATTGCGCATGGTCCGCAATACATTCAGATTGGTGGGCGTCCCCGATGCCGAATGACCGGCACGGTGCAGTTTGACGCTATGCACCTCCTGAAGGCTGGTTTTCACCAGATCGGGCAATTCCAGATCTTCAAAGAATAAATCCAGAAATTCCTCCCGGCTAAGGGTGAAACGGAAATCTTCCTCCCCATCGCCATCGTCAGATCCTTCCTTGCCGCCCTGCCCGCTGCCACCCTGGGGTTTGTCGATCTGATCGCCGGTCACATATTCCTTATTGCCGGTAAATACCCGGTTACGATTGCCGCCGCTGCGGGCATTGCGCAATTGCGGTTCTTCTATACCCCTGGCTGGAATGGTGATGGTTTCGCCAGTGGCCACATCGGTTACATTGCGATCCTGCACGGAACGGTTCACCACCTCCTTGATGCGCGCGCGCGCCCGGCGCAGGAACCGCTGGCGATTGCCAAGGCTCTTGTCCTTTGGATTTGCGCGCCGGTCAATAAAGTGATGATGCATGCCGTTGCTCCGATTCTTTAAACGCTATCCTGCCTTGTTCACCCTTATGTACCATTCCACCAGTCTGCGCACCTGACGCTCGGTATAGCCGCGCCCGGTCATGCGCTTGACGAATTCCGAATGTTTATCGTCCAGTTCATGATCTTTCTTGGCGCCGAAGCTGATCACCGGCAGCAGGTCTTCAACCTGGGCAAACATGCGCTTTTCAATTACTTCACGCAGTTTTTCATAAGAGGTCCAGGAAGGATTGCGGCCGTCATTATTGGCCCGCGCCCGCAGCGCGAATTTGACCACCTCGTTGCGGAAATCCTTGGGATTGGCGATGCCTGCCGGCTTTTCAATTTTCGACAGTTCCGTGTCCAGCACGGTACGGTTGAAAATCTGGCCCGTATCGGGATCCTTGTAATCCTCATCCTCGATCCAGGCATCCGCATAAGCGATATAGCGGTCGAACAGATTCTGCCCGTAATCGGAATAGGATTCCAGATAGGCCTTCTGAATCTCATTGCCGATAAATTCAGCATAGCGGGGCGCCAATTCGGATTTGATAAATTCGAGATAGCTGCTTTCGGTTTCTTCAGGGAACTGTTCCCGCCGCACCGCCTGTTCCAGCACATACATCATATGAACGGGATCCGCCGCCACCTCTTCGGTGTCATAATTGAAGGTTTGCGACAGCACCTTGAAGGCGAAGCGGGTGCTGATGCCATTCATGCCTTCATCCACGCCGGCAGCGTCACGATATTCCTGCATCGAGCGCGCCTTGGGATCGGTGTCTTTCAGATTTTCACCGTCATAGACCCGCATCTTGGAATATAATGACGAGTTTTCATGTTTACGCAGCCGTGTCAGGACGCTGAACCGCGCCAGCATCTCAAGCGTGTCGGGCGCGCAGGAAACACTTTCCAGCTCGCTTTCGCGCAACAGCTTCTGATAGATGCGCGCCTCGTCCGACGCCCGCAGGCAATAGGGCACCTTGATCACGCAAATGCGATCCAGAAACGCCTCATTGTTCTTGTTGGCCTTGAACTGCTGCCATTCAGATTCATTCGAATGCGCCAGCACGACCCCTTCATAGGGGAACGCGCCAAAATTTTCGGTCCCCAGATAATTGCCTTCCTGGGTTGCAGTCAGCAAAGGATGCAGCACCTTGATGGGGGCCTTGAACATTTCGACAAATTCCAGCAAGCCCTGGGTGGTCAGGTTCAGGCCGCCGCTGTAACTATAGGCGTCCGGATCGTTCTGGCTGAAATGCTCCAATTGCCGGATATCCACCTTGCCGACCAGGGCGGAAATATCCTGATTATTCTCATCGCCCGGCTCGGTCTTGGCGACGCCGATCTGGCGCAGCTTGGAGGGCATAAGCTTGACGACCGAAAATTTCGAAATATCGCCACTCCATTCATCCAGGCGCTTCACCGCCCAGGGGGAAATCAGCCCCTTTAATCTGCGCCGCGCGATGCCATATTTGTTTTCCAGCAGATCGCCCATGCGTTCCGGACTGAACAGGCCCAGAGGCGATTCGAATATCGGGCTGATCTGATTGCCCGCCTTCAGGACATAAATGGGGCGTTCTTCCATCAGGCGCTTCAGTTGCTCGGCCAGGGATGACTTGCCACCGCCAACCGGGCCAAGCAGATACAGGATCTGCTTGCGTTCCTCCAGCCCCTGCGCGGAATAGCGCAGATAGCCCACGATCCGTTCGACCGTTTCCTCCATACCATAAAAAGCTTTAAATGCCGGATAGCGCTTGATGGTGCGGTTTTGAAAGATGCGCCCCAGTCTCGGGTCGGCGCTGGTGTCCACCACTTCGGGTTCACCAATCGCAGAGATCAGGCGTTCCGCCGCAGTCGCAAAATATTCCGGATGATCGCGGCATCCCAGCAGATAATCTTGCAGGCTCATGACTTCCTGCTTTTCGCGAATATAAACCTCATTAAAGAGGTCGAAGACGTCGTTCATGGCACACCTCAAAGTAGCCTCGACACTTCCCCCCGCGTAATCCTCTTTGCCGTTTCCCTGCTTTTTATTGGGTGACGAATCACCTGATAGGTGCTTTGCAACAAGTATGCCTCTAACATAGTTAACAAGGGCATAAAAATCGATGTTATCCGGTCACAAATTTAATCATTATATACATCCGTTAATATGCCGTTTGTTCCGGCTTTCAGTCAGTTTTTCTGCACTGTGCCCGCCCGCGCGCGAAAATCGCCATGCATGCGTGGCAAAGCAGCAACATGCGGTGCGTGCTGAAAATTTCGGCTGAAACCGGCGAAAGGGAAAATTCTGCCTATTTACCGGTCACATAGGGATTGGCGCGGGCGCGCAGCACCAGCCGTATGGGAACGCCTGGCAAATCGAAATCCCGGCGCAGTGAATTGATCAGATAACGCGAATAGGACTCAGGCAGCGATGCGGCGCGAGTCGTGAAGACGGCGAAGGTTGGCGGCCTTGTGCTGACCTGGGCGGCATAGCGCAATTTAATCCGGCGGCCCTGCACCGCCGGCGGCGGGTGGTGCCCGGTCGTCTCCGCCAGCCAGCGGTTCAGGCCGGCCGTCGCCACACGGCGGTTCCAGATCGCGTAGACTTTTTCAACAGCAGGCAGCAGCCGCTCAACCCCCCTGCCGGTAAGCGCCGACATGGTCACCAGCGGCACGCCCGCTATCTGCGGCAAAGACAGATCGAGTTTCTGGCGCAACAGGATCAGCGCCGCTTTTGGATCTTCGACAAGATCCCATTTGTTCACGGCAATCACCAGCGCGCGGCCTTCCTGCGCCACCTGATCGGCAATGTGCAAATCCTGTTTTTCAAAGGGTTGCGTCGCATCAATCAGAACGATTACGACTTCGGCAAAATTGAGCGCCCGCCTGGTGTCCTGCGTGGACAGCCGCTCCAGCTTGCCCGTTACGCGCGCCTGCTTGCGCAGACCCGCCGTATCAAACAGTTCGATAGGGCGGCCTTTCCACTCCCAGGAGACGCAGATCGAATCCCGCGTCAGCCCGGCCTCAGGCCCGGTCAGCATACGCTGTTCACCCACCAGCTGATTAACCAGCGTCGATTTGCCTGTATTGGGCCGCCCGACAATGGCAATCTTTAGCGGCGCAGCCGGGTCCGGCGTTTCATCCATCCCCTCATCGCCTTGGTCTGGGCTGTCATCATCCGCATCGTCCGCCGGGACGGACATATGCGCGCGCAGGGCGTCATACAGCGCATCCAGACCCTGCCCATGTTCCGCAGACATCGCGATCGGTTCGCCAAGGCCAAGTCTATAGGCTTCAAAACGCCCATCGCGTCCGGCATTGCTTTCGCATTTATTGGCAACCAGCAGCACCGGGGTCTTTCCCTTGCGCAGCAATTCGGCGAAATCAATATCAAGCGGGGTGACGCCTGCGCGCGCGTCAATCATGAACAGGCACATATCCGCTTCGGCAATCGCACGATCTGTCTGGCGGCGCATGCGGCCTTCCATGTCATCGCGGGTGGATTCTTCCAGCCCCGCCGTGTCAACGACGGTGAAGCTCAGATCGGCCAGCCTGCCCTGCCCCTCGCGGCGGTCGCGGGTAACCCCAGGCGTGTCATCGACCAGCGCCAGCCGCTTGCCAACCAGACGGTTGAACAAGGTCGATTTCCCAACATTGGGCCGGCCAACGATTACGAGCTTGAACATGGTTTTCTGGGAACTGTTGACTAAGGACAGAGGGATATACTTTTTTCGGCCCCATGTCCCCTTTCTTGTGTCCTGCGCTACCTGAACGCCAGCAATTGCGCATCTTGCGTCAACACATACAGGGTTTGGTTGGCAACGACTGGCGGCACGTAAGTGCCATCAGGTATGGTGATAAAGCCCAACACCTTGCCGGTAAAAGGTGACACTGAAATCAGCTGGCCCAGGCTGGAAACAGCGATGAGGCGGTCCCCGGCCAGTACCGGGCCGCTCCATTCGACGCGGCCTTCCTGATCTTCCTGATCTTTGTAGCGGCGCAATTGCGTCACCCAGCGCACCCGGCCATCGCGGCGCGACAGTGCCGTAATTTCGCCTTCCAGTGTAATAAGATAAATGAAATCGCCCGCGATCCAGGGGGTCTGCACACCGGCGATATTGCGTGTCCAGATACGCTCGCCCGTGCGCAGATCAATCGAGACGATATTGCCGGAATGGCTGATGGCAAACACCCGCCCGCGATCTATGACCGGGCGCCCCGCAATATCATTCAGTTCCGAAATGGGCGTCAGATGGCTGCTTTTGATCAGCGTATCGGTCCAGGCGGTACGGCCATTTTCAGCGCGCAGCGCCACCAGTTCGCCGGAAGTAAAGGGGGCGACAACCGTATCCCCCGCCACCGCCGGAGAGGCGCTGGCGAGAATACCCGCACTTTCAACCAGCGCCTGATAATTCCATAAGATCCGCCCGTCATCGGCCGCCAGGGCGTAAAGCTGGTTATCCTGCGTCGTGGCGAAAACCCGCCCGCCATTCACGGTAGGGGCGCTGCGGATGGGCACATTGACGGGGCGGCGCCAGACTTCTTTGCCTGTACCCGCATCCAGCGCCGCGATAAAGCCATAACCGCTGGTGACGAATATCCGTCCCCCTTCATAGGCGATGCCGCCACCGAAGGAGGCGTCCGCAGCCTCGGCGCTTCCGGAAACGAAGGGCACCGAGGGCGGCCAGATAGAGAAACCAAAATCGGTTTCCCCTTCCGCCTCAAGCACCGTGCGCCAGATGCGATTGCCTTTTTTCTCATCCAGCGCGGAAATTCCGGACTGGGCGTCCAGAACAAAAATCTTGCCCTCGGCGATGATCGGCTCCGCCAGGATGCGGGTATTGCTGCCCGCGCCTTTGCCGCCATCGCCGCTCCACACTTTGTCAGGCGTTTCAGCCAGCGCAAGATGATGCATCGCATGATCGGCATAGCCGCCGGGCTGCGGCCAATCCTCATTCACATAGGGTTTGGGGATCATGACTTCGATTTCGCCGATGCGCGGATCGGCTTCCAGCTTCTGGTCCAGCGCCAGAACGGAAATCCGTTCCCCCTTCAGTTTTGGGCCGCCCGAGGCCTTGAACAGACCGCAACCCGTCAGGCTGACTGCCGCCATCACCGCCATTAATGGCAGCGCAAGGAAGCGGGGATGTGACATGTAAGGCCTGTGCATATGTGATTATTTCTTTGCTGGCGCGTTTGAGGGGGAGACAGCGGGCGCGGCGGGCGGCAATGTCTGTAAAATCTCGGCGGCGCGGGCGCGAATCCCCCGCGGGGCATCAAGCGCATCGGCAAGCCCCTGAAACAATGTTCGCGCCTCGCCGGGTGAATTTTCACGCAGTGCCAGATGCGCCAGCAGCTCACGCGCCGAATGGCGCAGCGGCGCATCATCTTTCGCCAGCGGGTTAAGCCGGAGCTTCAACTCGTCGGCGCTGGCCGTATCAAACAGCAGCAGGCTCGCCTTGAACGATGCCACGGCGCGCAGCAAAGGGTCCAGTGTGCTATCCGCTGCCAGCATATCATAGGCGGCAATCGCGCCCTGGCTATCCCCGGCCTCCAGCTTCGCCGCCGCCTCTTTCAGGCGCGCCAAGAGAACATAACCGTCAACCGGGCTTTCTTCGGCCATTTTGGCGAAATGCTGCACCGCATCGGCGGTTTTTCCTTCCAGCAGCAATTTTTCACCGGCAAGAAATTGTGACGCTGCCGCCTCACGTTTCTGGCGTTGCGTGTCCTGCCAATAGACCCCAAGTGCGGTGGCCGCCACGATGGCAATGGCGGCGCCGATGACGAGAATGCCATAGCTGTCCCACAGGGCCTTCAACCGCGCATTGCGGACATCCTCTTCGACTTCCCGAAAAATATCGCTCAAACCCGTGCCTCAAAAAAATTCGCAAGAACCAGTCCCGGGCTGGCCGCCGGGGACAGATCAGATCGCCACCCCTTTATCAGGATTAGTTCGCGCTGGCAAAGAAAGCCCTGCAATTACGGTTTTTTACAGGCAGAAGGTTTTTTTGACCATCTGAATCTCCCCGCCCGCAATGACACCCCGCCCTGCCGGAATCCACCCCAGCCGCTGCGCGGCTGCGGTTTGTTTATCCATCACACTGCATGCTGTTAACCATCAATGATCATTGACTTCTTCCCCCCCCGAAGCGCATAATTACCATAGTCAATAGTGTCATTAAAATAGCCGTTTTGCATAGACTAGACTTATTAATTCCGCGCAGCTTAATCTGACTGGAGTAAATATCATGAATTATTTCAAAGGCATATCTTCCCGCATGGCAATATGCGCCGGGATTATCGCCGCCGCAGCGGGCCTTTCTTCGCCGGTCATGGCCGGGACGATCCTGTCGGATTTTACACAGAATTATACGGGTCATGCCGATGCCAATCAGGCTCTGAATGGCGCTTTTCAGGAAGTTACGGGTGCCGGGGGTGCAGGCGCCAGCCTTTCGACATCGGCATTGACGTTTTACCTGCCAGGTTCACTTGGGCTGAATCTGACGGTTCAGGGCTTCAGATCAAGCCTGGATGATGGCTACTCTAGTGATCTTCCATACGAAATGAGGCTGACCCGGCGGTCTGCTGCAAACGAAACCGACACGGATAATCGGGGCTTTGGCTTATGTTCGATTTATTCGTCAACCCGTTGCAGAAGCGGCGGTGGATCCTCCACGGCTATTGAGGGCCACGATTCATTGCAGGATGAATCGGTCCGGTTTTCGATTGCCGATGGTTTCCTGTTTGCTGTGCAGCTCTTCACCTTTGGTGATGTCGGACTGGCCGTAGTAGATGGAATCCCCAACGATAATGCCAGAATGTACTTCAATGATGGTCCGGATGCCGATGCGTTGGAAGAATTTCTCGATTTCAATGTGCGCACTGTGGGCAATTGCGTTGCTGACGCCCCTTTCAATGACAATCCGTTGACGAATGTAAACCGCACCTGCACCGTCGACATTTATGGTGTCGTCAGAAGCCAGATATTGGGTTTGTCCGCCACGGACAACCAGGTGTTTAACTATCTGCAATCGGATTATTTCCGCTTTGCCGCCATTAACAGCCCGGACGACTGGTATATCCGCGCAGCCCAATGGGTAGTCATCCCCGAGCCTGCCTCGCTCACGCTGTTGGGCGCTGGCCTGCTGGGCTTGGGCTATTTCGGCAAGCGCCGCCGGGCCTGAACCGCGCGGTATAGACATTTCAACGGCGGCCTTCGGGCCGCCGTTTTTTTGTGTCCGTTTCCGGTCGTTTGACGCACACGTCATAAGACAAGCAGTTTGTTACGTGACTGAATCGCCTAACCTTGGTGTCACTGAGCTTGTCCTCGGGCCGGCCAAAGGCCGGACCTGGGGGCACTTGGTGCGGGGTCCAGGGTCCCAAACTCAGGCTTTTCCTTGTGGCTCCCTTACCATGCCGTAGCCAGCCTTCTGGCGAAGGCTGGTGGACCCGGAATAAATCCGGGGTGACAAGTGGAGAGATGGGAGTAACTAAATATGATCACAAAATGGTCTAGTCTGAGCCCATCCATCCGCTTGTACCGCCTGTCAAACAGGCGGTTGCGCGTCAAAATTTATCCTTGTTTCGATGCCTGAAACCCAGCCAAGCGCAGAGCGCCGCCATATCTGGACCGATGGCGCAAGCTGCTTTATCTGCCGCGCCGTGCCAAGACGCAGTGAGAATATCTGCGGATCGGCAGCGTCCGCACCATACAGCTGTGTCCCGCATTCGGGGCAGAAAAACTGCGCTCTTTTCGCGCCGCTTTGCGCTGTTTTTACATAGGTTTTCAGATTCCCTGTCAGCAAGCGGAAATCTTCTTTCCTGATGGCGGAAATAAAACGGAACGCCGATCCGGAATTGATCTGACAATCCGTACAATGACAGATCACTGCCCTGGACGGATCAATGACGGCCTCATAGGTTATTGCCCCGCACAGACACCGGCCATCAATCTGCATGGCTTTCACTCCTTCCCGCCAATCTGCTTCCAGTAGATCTTGACCCCGGTCAGCGTCCCGTGCGGCGTGTATGAATAGCCGGGAATGATTCCCGCCAGCCGGTATCCCAGCCCTTCATACATCTGCCACGGCCCGCCATCGATAGCCGTATCGAGCACCAGCAGCGTGCGCCCGTGCGCGATGGCCAGCCGTTCCGCCTCAAGCATCAGCGCCGTGCCGATGCCCCGGCCGCGGTGGCTGTTGCGGACGATCAGTTTGGCAAGATCGGCCCGGTGCGGCTGATTGGGCGGCAGGCCAAGCACCAGCGTGAACGTGCCGATCAGCCGTGTATCTTCAAAGGCGCCCAGAACAATTTTTTTCCCGCTTGCCGCATCGGCCAGCGAATCCCGCCAGAATGCATCTGCTTCTTCCGGCGCCAGCGGATGCATGAAACTCACCGATGCGCCGCTCGCGACCGCTTCGATCATCATCTCACTCAATGCCGCACGAATGGCAGGCCTGTCCGCCAACGGCGTCAAAGTGACTTCCTGCATGGCGGCTACCTCAGTAAAATCTGATATTGTTCCGGCTTGAACCCCGCCAACAGAGCTTTTTCAGAAACCAGCACGGGCCGCCTGATCATCGAAGGCTGCGCGCACATCAGGCCGATAGCCTTTTTTTCCGTCAGTCCGGCTTTGTCCGCTTCGGGTAATTTGCGAAATGTCGTACCCGCACGGTTCAGCAATGCCTCCCACCCAACCTGCTTCACCCAGCCCTCAAGCAAGGTGCGATCGGCCCCGGCCGTTTTATAATCATGAAACGCATAGCCGATCCCATGCGCATCCAGCCACGCCCGCGCCTTTTTCATAGTGTCGCAATTTTTGATGCCGTAGATCGTTACAGTCTCGGGCTTTGCCATTTTCTAACCGCTCATATGTAAGGCCACGATTCATCATAGCGGCATAGCTCGCATTTGCAATTCCATACCGGATGCATAAAGATGGCGCCCACACAGTGGGCAACAGCAATGAAATGATGTCACCATTGCCGGCACCGCGCCCGAAGTGGTGGACCGGCTGAAACTGAACCGAGATAGGCGATCCAATTTAAAGTCAACCGCGTTGCCTTCTAACTATCCGGCACTCCGCTACTTTTCCTACTTTATTCTCGCCTGGAGCCATCCAGGGTATCCCGCCCCCTACTCCCACTCAATCGTCCCCGGTGGTTTTGAGGTGATGTCGTAGACGACGCGGTTGATGCCGCGCACTTCGTTGATGATGCGGGTGGCGGTTGCGCCGAGAAATTCATGCGTGAACGGATAATAATCCGCCGTCATGCCGTCGGTGCTGGTGACGGCGCGCAGCGCGCAGACATAGTCGTAGGAACGCTCGTCGCCCATCACGCCGACGGTCTTGACCGGCAGCAATACGGCAAAGGCCTGCCAGATATCGTCATATAATCCGGCCTTGCGGATTTCATCGATATAGATCGCATCGGCCTTGCGCAGCAGTTCAAGTTTTTCGGCGGTGATTTCGCCGGGAATGCGGATGGCGAGGCCCGGGCCCGGAAACGGATGGCGGCCGACAAATGTTTCGGGCAGGCCAAGCTCGCGGCCCAATTTGCGCACCTCGTCCTTGAACAGTTCGCGCAGCGGTTCCACCAGCTTCATGCGCATCCGTTCCGGCAGGCCGCCCACATTGTGATGCGATTTGATGGTGACGCTCGGCCCGCCATCGAAGGAAACGCTTTCGATCACATCGGGGTACAGCGTGCCCTGCGCCAGAAAATCCGCGCCGCCAATTTTGGTGGCTTCCTCGTCGAACACGTCGATAAAGGTGGCGCCGATAATCTTGCGTTTTTGTTCCGGGTCACTGACGCCGTTAAGGCGCGACAGAAACATTGGCTTGGCGTCGCGATGCACCAGATGAATATTATAATGATCGCGGAACAGGGTCACCACCTGCTCCGCCTCGCCCTGGCGCATCATGCCGGTATCGACAAACACACAGGTCAGCTGCGCGCCGATCGCCTCATGCAGCAGCACCGCCACCACCGAGCTGTCCACGCCGCCGGACAGGCCGCAAATCACCCGGCCCTTGCCCACCTGGGCGCGTACCTTGGCGATCTCGGTTTCGCGGAATGCCGCCATGGTCCAGCCGCCGCCGCACCCGGCGATATTATGCACGAAATTATGCAACAGTTTCGCGCCATCGGGCGTGTGCATAACCTCGGGGTGAAACTGCACGCCGTAAAAATGCCGCGCCTCGTCGGCAATGGCGGCGAAGGGGGCATTGGCGCTGACGCCCACCACGCGAAATCCGGGTGGCAGCGCGATCACCCGGTCGCCATGGCTCATCCATACCTGATACCGCGCGCCCTTGCGCCACACGCCATCAAACAGCGCACTCTCCTGCATCACTTCCAGTTCGGCGCGGCCAAATTCGCGTTCCGTCCCGGCCTCCACCCTGCCGCCCAGTTGCGCGCACATGGCCTGTTGCCCGTAACAGATGCCCAGCACCGGCACGCCATGGCTGAACACCCGGTCAGGGATACGCGGCGTGCCGCTCTTGATCACGCTGGCCGGGCCGCCCGAAAGAATAATGGCTTTCGGCGCAAAGCTGTCCAGGATCGCATCCACCTTGTTATAGGGGATGATTTCGCAATAAACGCCGCTTTCGCGCACCCGGCGCGCAATCAGTTGCGTCACCTGCGATCCGAAATCGATAATCAGTATACGGTCATTCATCGGGAAGCTTTGTTGTTAAGTTTAGTAGAAGATTAGAATTCTGCCTGTCTCCCCGGATTTATTCCGGGGTCCAGCAGCCACAAGGAAAAGCCTGAGTTTGGAACTCTGGACCCCGCAACAAGTGCGGGGTGACACACTGTGTGAATGATCTGCAAAAATTATCTAATTCCCATTCTCGCATAATCATGCGCGCCGCTCCATCACGCAGATAAAAAATCCATCCGTGGCTGACCGCAGCGGCGTCAGAATAATATGCGGCGCGTCCGGCGCGATAAATTCCGGCAGCGGCGTTCCCACGCCTTCGGCCCAGAGGGCGGCGGCCGGCAACGGCGCAAAGCGCGCATCCTGGGCCAGAAACGCCGCGATCCGCTGCGAATTTTCGCAGGCCAGCAGCGAGCAGGTGATGTAAACCAGCCGCCCGCCCGGCGCCACCAGATCGGCGCCCTGGCGCAACAGAGCATCCTGTGCCGCCATATGTTTCGCCAGCGCATCGGGCGTCAGCCGCCATTTCGCATCCGGGTTGCGCCGCCATGCGCCGGTGCCGCTGCAGGGCACGTCCAGCACCACACGGTGCGCGCGGCCTTTTAGCGCCGCCAATGCAGGTTCGGGATTTCCCGCGATCTGAATATTATGTGCGCCCGCGCGGCTCATGCGATCCGGCATTGCCTTCAGCCGGCCGGGAATGGCGTCGAGCGCATAAATCTGCCCGCGGTTCTGCATCACGGCGGCCATAGCCAAGCTTTTGCCGCCGCCGCCCGCGCACAGATCAATCACCTGTTGTCCCGGCTGCACACAGGTCAGCAGCGCCGCCAGTTGCGAGCCCTCGTCCTGCACCTCGATCAGACCACGCGTAAACGCCGCCGCCCCGGTGATGCGCGCCCGCCCGGTAACACGCAGCCCATCCGGCGACCAGGGGACCGGGATCGCAGTAATTTTTTCTTCGGCCAGCGCGTCCAGGGCCTGTTCCCGTGTTGCCTTCAGCCGGTTAACCCGCAGATCGAGCGGCGCGCGCACCGACAATGCCCGCATTTCCGCCTGCACATCCGGCAGACTTTCTCGTAATTCGTTTTCCAGCCATTGCGGATAATTGCCGCGCGCCCAATCCGGCATATCTGCGGCGGCAATATCGCGCGCATAGGCCGCGCATTCCGCCTCGCTCAGGGCCGCGGCGGAATATTTATCGCCCGCAAACAGCTCCTGCGCCTGTTCAAGATCCAGCGCCTCTTCCAGCTTTAACGCCGCCAGCACCAGGCTGCGCGCATCCTCATGGCCCATGACAAAGGCGAATTCGGCGCGCCGCCGCAGCACCGCATAGACCAGCTCGAAAATCGCATGACGGTCCTTTGATCCGGCATAGCGGTTGCTGCGCGCCCATTCATTCAAAAAACGATCCGCCGGTTTTGCCGACGCCATCAATGTTTCGAGAATATCAATCGCGGATTTTACCCGTGCAGCCGGGGTCATCGTGTCCCGATCGGGTAATTGGGCGGCTCGCGTGTGATCGCCACATCATGCACGTGCCCTTCGGCCAGGCCCGCGCCGCTGATGCGGATAAAGGTCGCGCGGGTTTGCATGTCGGCGATTGTGGCGTTCCCGGTATAGCCCATGGCGGCGCGCAACCCGCCAACAAGCTGATGCGTAATATTGGCGAGCGGGCCTTTATAGGGCACCTGCCCTTCCACGCCTTCGGGTACCAGTTTCAGCGTGTCCTTGATGTCTTCCTGAAAATAACGATCCGCCGAGCCGCGCGCCATCGCGCCAAGCGAGCCCATGCCGCGATACGCCTTATAGCTGCGCCCCTGAAACAGGAATACTTCGCCGGGGCTTTCGTCGGTGCCAGCAAACAGCGAACCGATCATGGCGCAATCGGCGCCTGCCGCAATCGCCTTCGCAAGATCGCCCGACAGCTTGATGCCGCCATCGGCGATTACCGGAATGCCATGTTTACGCGCCACTTCCACCACATCCATAATGGCGGTCAGTTGTGGCACGCCCACCCCCGCCACCATACGCGTGGTGCAGATGGAGCCGGGGCCGATACCAACCTTCAGCGCATCCGCGCCCGCATCAATCAGCGCCAGCGCCGCGTCGCCGGTGGCGATATTTCCGGCCACCACCTGAATGCGATTGCTCAACCGTTTGATGCGCCGCACCTGTTCCAGCACCCTGTCATTATGCCCATGCGCCGTGTCTACCACAATCAGATCGGCCTCGGCCTCCACCAGCGCCTCGGCACGGGCAAAGCCTTCGTCTCCCGTTGTGGTGGCGGCTGCCACGCGCAGCCGGCCCTTGTCATCCTTGCAGGCATTGGGGTGCAGGCGCGCCTTTTCCATATCCTTGACAGTGATCAGCCCGATGCAGCGGTAATCTTTATCCACCACCAGCAGTTTTTCCAGGCGGTGCTGATGCAGCAGCCGTTTGGCGGCGGCGCCATCGACATCCTCATTGACGGTCACGAGGCCGGTGCTGGTCATCAGCTCGCTTACGGGCTGGGCCGGGTTCTCGGCAAAGCGCACATCGCGGTTGGTCAGAATGCCCAGCAGCTTGCCGGTTTTACTCTCCACGACCGGAAAGCCGGAGAATTGATGGATCTGCATCAGGCGTTGCGCATCCCCCAGCGTCGCCGTGGGCGGCAGGGTCAGCGGATTAACCACCATACCGGATTCGAATTTCTTGACCTGGCGGACATGCTCGGCCTGCTGCTGCGGCGTCAGATTGCGGTGCAGCACGCCAATACCGCCTTCCTGGGCCATGGCGATCGCCAGCCGCGCCTCAGTGACCGTATCCATGGCAGCGGAAATCAGCGGAATATTGAGGGAAATCTCTTTGGTCAGCCGGGTCCTGGTATCGGCCTGCCCCGGAAGCACGTTCGAAGCGGCAGGCTTCAGAAGCACATCGTCAAAAGTAAGGGCTTCCTGGATCTCCAAAATCGTCTCCACCTGTAATGGTCGAGGAATATGGCGGCGGAGCACCGCAAAGTCAACTGCCAAAGGCACACCGCGGTTGAAGGCCGGCTCCTATTCGGTCAAAAACTCAATCGCCTGTTGTATACGGCGGCCGTGGCCGATCTCTTCCTGTCCGTTTTGCTTGAACAGGGCGACCACTTCGGGATTGTCAAAGCTTGAGGCAACGCCATCATAAAGATTACCGCCGGAAATTTCGGCTTTGACCAGCCCCGCAAAAGCGGCCTTGGTGATCGGCATGGGTGTAATTCCGGTATAGATCGGGTTCTGATCTATCGCCGGGATGGGAAACGGCTTGCCGGTTAAAATCTCGATGGCCTTACTGACCCGATGCGCGTGCGCCAGCTCCTCCCTGCCATTGGCAAGCAACAATTTTTTGACCTCGGGGTGTTCGGCGCGTTCGGCGGCCTCTTCATACAGTTTCAGCCCGATCGCCTCAACCAGCGCCAGAATTTTCAGATCATCAATTGTTGCGCCATTCACCAATTTTCCCAGATAAGCAAACGCTTCACTTGTGGTTTTCGGCGCATCAGCGGGCAGATCATATGGCATGGGGTTTCTCCGGTTCAGCAAAAAATTAAACATCAGGGGCGCCAGCTATTCTTGCACCGCGCTTAGCCTGATGGCTCGCAGATCAGTCTGCTCAAACTATTTCCGCACAAGGGCGTCAATATGCGGTTTGAGCGGCGGATAGCCCATGATATGACAGACATTCACATCAGGCTAGAGCGCCTGCCCGCTTTTATAGCACAAAGTCCATTTGCGGTCCCGCATCAGTCATTTCCACCGTCGCCAGCACCCATGCCTATGAAATTAGCACGCTATTTTCCAATGTTACCCTTGAACCCGGTGGCAAGCACATAGATTTCCTTAGAATCGGCGCGGCTGGATTTGGGTTTGACGTGGCGCACGCTGGTAAACATCTGCTTCATGCGGGCCAGCAATTTCGCCTCGGTGCCACCCTGCAACACCTTGGCGCAGAAACTGCCGCCCGGTGCCAGCACTTCGCAGGCGAATTCATAGGCCAGATCACACAGCGCGATAATGCGGGCATGATCGGTCATTCTGTGCCCGGTGGCGGGCGACGCCATATCTGAAAGCACCACATTCACAGCGCCCCCCAGCGCGGCGCGGATCAGATCGGGTGCTTCAGGAGACAGAAAATTGATCTGCATGAATTGCGCCCCGGCAATGGCGTCCATTTCGTTGATGTCCACGGCCAGCACCTTGCCCGCGCCTACACGCGCCACGCAGACCTGTGTCCAGCCGCCGGGCGTTGCGCCAAGATCCAGCACCCGCGCGCCCTGCCGCAGCAGATGATGCTGATCGTCAATTTCCAGCAATTTATAGGCGGCGCGCGAACGATAGCCTTCGCGTCTGGCCGCCGCCACATAGGGATCATTCAACTGGCGTTGCAGCCATCGTGTCGAACTGGTGCTGCGCTTGCGGGCGGTTTTCACCCGCACTGTCAGATCACGCCCGGCCCCGCCGATACGGTCATTCATGATGGGACCGCGCGCGCCGATGCGCGCCGATCATCCTGGCGCATCAGCATGGTCAGAATGCCTTCGCGCAAACCCCGGTCTGCCACCCGCAAATGTTGCGCCGGCCATATATCGGTAATTGCCTCAAGTATGGCGCAGCCAGCCACCACCAGATCGGCCCGTTCCTGGCCGATACAGGGCACCGCCACCCGCCCGGCATAATTCATTCCGGCAAGCTGACGCGCCACGGCGCGCATTTCCTGAACTGAAACCGACACCCCATCGACCAGTTTACGGTCATAACGGATCAGGCCCATCTGCACACCCGCCAGCGTCGTCACCGTACCGGACATGCCCAGCATCTGCACCTTGCCAGACGTAAAATGCTGGTTCAGTTGATGCTCATCCTCAAACCCCTGCAAATGCCCGCACACCTCAGCCACCATTGCCGCATAGGCATCAGCGGAAATTTCCAGGCTGCCATATTTTTCCGACAGGCTGACGACGCCATGAGACATGCTGGTCCAGGCCAGAATATTGGGATTGCGCCGGTTCGACAGCTCAAGCCAGATCAGTTCCGTGCTGCCCCCCCCGATATCGAACACCAGCGCATAGCGGCAGGACGGATCCAGCAGCGGCAGGCAGCCGACAACCGCCAGGCGCGCTTCTTCGGCAGGGGAAATGATATTCAGTTCTATGCCGGTCTCCGCAAGAACTTTGGCCGCAAACGCCGCCCCGTTTGCCGCCTGCCGGCAGGCCGCAGTGGCGACATTATGGGCCCGGGATACGCCGCGCCGTTGCATCTTTTTTGCGCAGACCTGAAGTGCGGAAATGGCGCGGTCCATAGCGGCGGCGGATATTTCACCCGACTGGCCCATCCCCTCGCCCAGCCGCACAATGCGCGAAAAAGCATCCACCACGCGAAAACCCCGCCGTGTGGGTTTGGCGATCAGCAGGCGGCAATTATTGGTGCCCAGATCCAGCGCACTATAGGTATGCGGCCGGCGCCCCAAAGCGCGAACCGCATTTTTCCTGAAGCGCTGTCCCAGACCCGTGATTTCAGTGCTCACGCAATCCGTCACCGGGCAGATCGCGGGCCTTACGCCCTCCGCGCCCGCCCGGCGCTCCAATTTCATTCAAAGTTAACCCGACTATAGCATTCATGGGGACCAGAGTACAAAGTGATAGTTGACAATAGGTGCCGGTTATCACTAAAGAATTACCCAACTCAGGCTCTGGACCCTGCTGGGGGATAGTTTAGCGGTAGAACTCCCGGCTCTGACCCGGGCAACCTTGGTTCGAATCCAGGTCCCCCAGCCACCAGTTTTCGTTAGCGCGCTCACGCGCTTAAGAAAACTGAGTGTCCGCCGAAGCTCCCGCAGGGAGCAAAGGGGGACTTAGCAAATTTTGAACTCCCCTACGTAAATCCCCACCCCACCATCAGGAAATCCACTTTATCCTTGCACCCAAAATGGGTGCAAGGTAGACTTCGGGCATGCGGATAATCGCCCGGCGCACTTTACAAAATTTCGTCAAATCGCTTGCCGGAAGAAAAGAGCAGCCTGCGGTCAAGGCAGCGCTGGATGCGTGGTTTGATGAAGCAAAAAAAGCGCGATGGACGAATATGTCTGACGTCAAGCGGCTTTACGCGACGGCCAGTATTATTAATGCCGAACGGATTGTGTTCAACATCAAAGGCAATACTTGCCGGTTGGTAGCCGCCGTTGATTTTGAAAAAGCCATTGTCTGGATCAAGTGGATCGGCGCCCACAGGGATTACGACAGAATCGACGCAGCCAGGGTGGAATATGATGAATGAACTGAAACCTGTCCGCACACCATCGGATTACAAGCGCGCCTTGGCGGAGCTCAAAAAATTATGGGGCACCCAAAGCGGCACAGCAGCAGGCGACCGCCTCGATATATTGGCGACATTGATTGATGTCTATGAGGCGGAACATTATCCCATGGATCCGCCGGACCCCATCGAGGCCATAAAATTCCGTATGCAGCAGCTAGGCTTGACCCGAAAGGATTTGGAGCCGATCATCGGTACCCGCACCCGCGTGGCCGAGGTGCTCAACCGCAAGCGCAATCTGTCGATCGCCATGATCCGCCGTTTGCATGACAAACTCGGCCTGCCGGCAGAAATTCTCATTCGTCCGACCCGCGGCAAAAAAGCGGCGTGACAGCTGTGCTAATTGAAAAACTTAAACCAACCCCAACGGAGGATAAACCATGATCGGATACGTTACCCTTGGAACCAATGATTTCGCCAAAGCCGCCAATTTTTACGATGCGTTGCTGGGTGAATTGGGCGCCAAACGCGCCATGAATATGGATACATTCATCGCCTGGGCAACCGGCCCGGGCGCGCCGATGCTGTCCATCATCAAACCCTTTGACGGCAAGGCGGCGACTGTAGGCAATGGCGTCATGGTGGCGCTGGCCGTGGACAGCAAAGCCAAGGTGGACGCAGTTTACAAAAAGGCGATGGAGCTGGGCGCCAAAGACGAAGGTCCGGCCGGTCCGCGCGGCGATAATTTTTACGCCGGCTATTTCCGCGATCTCGATGGTAACAAGCTGAATGTGTTCTTTATGGGCTGATATCTCAAACTCTGGCTCCTGAGCATAGTCACCAGAATCAGGAACCAGGGGCCGGCAGCCGCAGGATCTGCCGCTTAATCCAGATATTCATCATCGAATCTGGATTTGGCCGCGCGGCGCTGTTTGCGGCGGCCCCATTTAACCACCGCCCGCCGGCGCCAGCGGCGTACAATGTGAAACTCCTGCGACAGCACCAGAAAGCCCAGGGGAATCATCCAGAAGCCGACAACGGGCAAAAAGCCAAGAATCCCGCCAATGATCAAGGCCACCCCCACAATAATACGCCAGGTGCGCGATTGCGGCAGATTAAAGGTGCGATTACCGAGGTGAAGCTTGTTCATACCGCCTCTTGTGCAGCAAAATGCCGCAAATGCAAGTCCGATCCGCCAGCATGATTTTTAGGGGTGGTGCATCGGCGCACAGTTTGCTATAGGCAGCGGACTGAATACTGCTCTTAAACCCGAAATGGTTCCTGTTCCTCGGTAGCTCAGTGGTAGAGCAACCGGCTGTTAACCGGTTGGTCGCTGGTTCGAATCCGGCCCGGGGAGCCATTTTCAGTATTTTCGTTCAGCATTTTCGGCGGCTGGAAATGCTTCTTACCCCCTCAATAGCGGTTATTGAAAAGTCCCTGTTAACATAAAGCAAGGGGCAGGCATGTTCTTTTGCCGCCGCATATGCGAAACTTCCGCCGGGATCCAGCCCTGCCGCGCGCGTGTCTTCCCCACCCCCCGCGTCTTTCCCCAATGCACAAGCTGTTTCTATCACTTGAAAATCAAAATCTATTAGCATAGTTTGCGAACCGAAAATTAAACGAGTCGCTCATGGCCCTTTCCGCGCAACGCCAGTCCCCCTGCATTCAGGTCTGCCAGCTTAATTCGCAGACCGGCTTTTGCGCGGGCTGTTTTCGCAGCCAGGAAGAGATCGCCCGCTGGTTGCGTTATACGGATGCCGAACGTGAGGCCATTCTGGGAAAACTCGGCAAAAGGCGGGCGGATGCGGCCGGGGACGGGGATGGAGATTTTAATTTTTCACTCTTCGACTATGATTAGACACAAGATTAACATTTATTCCTGAATTGCCGCTCTATATTCGATAATCGAAGGTGATTCTGGAGAAGCAATCCATGCCAAACCGGCTGGGCGCCGTGGCGCTCGTTCTGATCGCGCTGGCTGGCGGTCTGTTCATTCTGTTTCAGCAGTTTCCGGGCGCGCTTGGCCAGCAGGGAGATCAGATCCGCCTGGTGCAGGGGCTGCTTGTCCTGACACTGGCGGGCAGCGGTTTTGCCATGGGCTGGAATGGCAGTCTCAGCCTCGCGCTGAAGCAGGCCCTGGTCTGGTCTGGCGCGCTGGTGCTGCTGCTGGCCGTATATGCCTATCGCACGGAATTACTGGGCATGGGCTTTCGTGTGGCCGGCGTCACCCTGCCCACGCGCCCGATGCAACCGCCAGAACCGGATGCGCCCGGCGCCCGCACACAAAATGGCGCCGTATATCTGCGTGTTGTTCAGGGCGGGCATTTTCTGGCGGATGCTGCGGTAAACGGCACACATGTCCGCTTTCTGGTGGACACCGGAGCAACCAATGTAGCGTTGAGTAATTCCGATGCCAGGCGGCTGCGTCTCAATCCGGAAAAACTTGATTTTGATACCCCGGTGGATACCGCTAACGGCAAGACTTTTGCCGCGCGCGTAACCCTGGATGAAATCAGCATCGGCGCCATCAGCCGTAAAAATGTGCCGGCGCTTGTTGTGCAGGAGGGGCTGACGCAATCCCTGCTGGGCATGTCGTTTCTGAGTACGGTCAGCAATTTTGAAATGGGCGATGGCGTGCTTATACTGCGCGATTGAACCTGAATGGAACATGCCTGATGATTATCGCGCAGATCAGCGACATGCATATACAGCAGGACCGCCGCCTGCTGAAAAACAGGTTTGACGCGGCCGGAAATCTGGAAACCTGCATCAGGCAGTTGAACGCGCTGAAACCCGATATGGTCCTGGCTACCGGCGATCTCGTCAATTCCGGGCAGCGCCTGGAATATGCGTTTCTGCGCGATCTGCTGGCGCCGCTTCAGGCGCCTTTGTATCTGTTGCCTGGCAATCATGATGATCGCGCCCTGATGCGTGAATTTTTTCCGGAGCATGGCTATCTGTTCACGGAAAATGACCGTTTGCACTATGTGGTTGAACAGGATGGGCTGCGCATTATCATGCTGGACAGTCATGTCCCCGGCGGCGATGAAGGGGCCATTGGCGCGGCACAACTGCTATGGCTTGAGGACGAGCTTGGCCGCGCCCCGCAGCACCCTGTCATCATCGCCCTGCATCACCCGCCCTTTGCCACCGGCGCGCGCTTCATCGATAATTTCTTCTGCGCGGACGGGCCCGAACTGGGCCGGCTGATCAGCCGCCATCGCCACGTGCTGCGCGTGGTCAGCGGCCATCTTCACAGAAATATTCAGGTAAATTTCGCGCATGCCGTCGGCACGGTCTGCCCCAGCACGGCGGTGACATTTGGCCTGGCTATTGCCCCGAAAACGCCGTTTTTCTACAGTAATGAACCCCCTGGCTATCATCTGCATATGTGGCTGCCAGGCAAGCCGGTGATCACCCATACCGTGTTGCTGCCGCAGGAAAATTCCTGAGATGGCGCCAGCGCAAAAGATAGTATTTATACTCTTGCGGGCCTGATAAAACGCATCCCTCCCCTTGCTCACATTTGACAGGACAAACGCATGTTTCCCAAACCACAGGCAAATCTGAAATCCAACACGCCGGAATTTGAAGTAAACCCGCTGGCCGCCGCCACCGGGTTCCGCGAATATGACGCGCGCTGGCTGTTTCCGCAGGATGTCAATCTGATGGGCATTCAGGCGCTGGGCATGGGTATCGGCACGCAAATGCAGCGGCTGGGCGTGCCGCTCAAAGTGGTGGTCGGGCATGATTACCGTTCCTACAGCCAGTCGATCAAATATGCGCTGATTACCGGATTGATGGCGTCTGGCTGCGAGGTGCTGGATATCGGGCTGGCGCTGTCGCCGATGGCTTATTTCGCGCAATTCGCGCTGGACGCGCCCGCCGTCGCCATGGTGACGGCAAGCCATAATGACAATGGCTGGACCGGCGTCAAAATCGGCATGGAGCGGCCGCTGACCCATGGCCCGGATCAGATGGCGCAACTGAAGGAAATTGTTCTGTCTGCTGATTTTATTGAAGGGCGCGGGGCATATAAATTTGTTCCCGATCTGCGCAGCCGGTATCTGGCCGACATGACCGCGAATTTCAGTTTGAAGCACAAATTGAAAGTGGTCGCGGCATGCGGCAATGGCACGGCCGGGCTGTTCGCGCCTGAGGCATTAAGGGCCATTGGGGCGGAAGTGGTGGAGCTTGATTGCGGCCTTGATTTCACCTTTCCCAATCATAATCCGAATCCCGAAGACATGAAAATGCTGCACGCGCTGCGCGATGCCGTGCTGGCGGCAAAAGCGGATGCCGGCCTGGCGTTCGATGGCGATGGCGACCGTTGCGGCGTGGTGGACAATGAAGGCGAAGAAATTTTCGCCGATAAAATCGGCCTGTTTCTGGCGCAGGATTTTTCCGCCCAGTTTCCCAACGCCACTTTTGTTGTTGATGTGAAATCCACCGGTCTTTACCAGACAGATGCCGTGCTAAAGGCCAATGGCGCCAAAATTGATTACTGGAAAACCGGGCATTCGCACATGAAGCGCCGGGTTAAACAGCTTGGCGCTCTGGCCGGATTTGAAAAAAGCGGGCATTATTTCTTCAATCAGCCTTTCGGCCACGGCTATGATGATGGCCTGGTGTCGGCGCTGGCGGTGTGCCGTTTTCTGGACAATAATCCCGGCAGGAAAATGGCCGATTTGCGGCGCGCACTGCCAATGACCTGGGGGTCGCCCACCATGGCGCCCTACTGCCCCGATGAAACCAAATATGACATCGTCGAAAAAGTCTCTGCGCATTATACAAAATTGGCGGCGGCGGGTAAAACATTACTGGGGCAGAAAATCCGCGAAACCGTTACCGTCAACGGGGTGCGCGTCGTGCTGGAAGATGGCACCTGGGGCCTGGTGCGCGCCTCCAGTAACAAACCTTCACTGGTGGTCGTGGTGGAAAGCCCCATATCGGAACAAAAAATGCGCGACATGTTCGCCGAAATTGACGGCCATCTCAGCACCTATCCCGATGTAGGAGAATATGATCAGAAAATCTGACCCCGGCGGGGCCATGCTTTAACCTTCCGGGAATGGATGGCTCACGCGGCGGTCAGGTTCATGCGCTGAACCTGCGACAGCTTGACGGTCTTGCGGGCAAGCCACAGATCATAGGCATCCTGCATCGCCAGCCAGCTTTCCGGCGAACGCCCCACCGCCTTGGAAAGGCGCAACGCCATTTCGGGGCTGACGCCGCTTTGTTTTTTCAGGATGCGGTTCAAGGTCGACGCCGCGACATTCAGATGCAAGGCGAGCGCGCGGCAGCTGACGCCAAACGGCTCCATATAGGTCGCCAGTATGAATTCACCGGGATGCGGGGGATTGTGCATGGCCATCAGTGATAATCCTCGTAATTAACAAAATGTAGCGCGTTGCGCAACGCTGTCAAGCGCGCGAATGGGAGATTACAGGCAAATGGGTGGGCAAGTTATCTCACAGATGCCGCGTGATGGCGGGGATGGTAATCGCGTTTTACGACACCCAACTATTCCTTCTATTTTCTGGACAATTCAGCTTTGGCGGAACGCGCCCTGGCCACCAGCTCCTGCAATGCAGGTTCAGTACGTTTCCCATAGCGACTGATCACATCGTCAAAGACGGCAATAGCCTCTGTATGAAGCTTCAATTGACCAAGCTCTGCACCTTTGATGACAAGCGCCCTGGCCACCCACACCTGCAATGCAGGCTCCGTGCTTTCCCCGAAGCGCGCAATCACATTGTCACAGGCGGCAACAGCCTCTGTAGGCCGTTGCAACTGTCCAAGCGCTAAGCCTTTGTTGGCAAGCACCCCCGCCACCTCCACCTGCAATGCAGGCTCAGTACTTTTCCCGAAGCGCGCAATCACATCGTCATAGGCTGCAACAGCCTCTGGAGCCCGTTGCAATTGTCTAAGCGCTGCGCCTTTGTTGACAAGCGCCCTGGCCACCCACACCTGCAATGTAGGCTCCGTGCTTTCCCCAAAGCGCCTGATCACATCGTCAAAGACGGCAATAGCCTTCTCGGGCTGATTGTCTTGTCCAAGCGCTACGCCTTTGTTGACAAGTGCTGTGGCCTCCTGCACCTGCAAATCAAGCGCAGTGCGTTTTCCAAAGCGCGCAAGCATATCGTCAAAGGCGGCAACAGCCTCCGTAGGCCGCTTCAATTGTCCAAGCGCTCCGCCTTTGTGGAATAGCGCCTTGGCCACCTGCACCTGCAATGCAGGCTCAGTACTTTTCCCGTAGCGCCTGATCACATCGTCATAGACGGCAATAGCCTTCTCGGGCTGATTGTCTTGTTCAAGCGCTGTACCTTTGTTGAAATGTGTCCTGGCCATCACTTCCTGCAATGCAGGCTCAGTACTTTTTCCGAAGCGCGCAATCGCATCGTCATAGGCGGCAACAGCCTCCGTAGGCCGTTGCAATTGTCCAAGCGCCGTGCCTTTGTTGAATAGCGCCCTGGCCACCACTTCCTGCAATGAAGGCTCCGTGCTTTCTCCAAAGCGCGTAATCACATCGTCATAGGCGGCAACAGCCTCCGTATGCTGCTTCAATTGTCCAAGCGCTGTACCTTTGTTGACAAGCGCCTTGGCCACCTGCACCTGCAATGTAAGCTCAGTACTTTTCCCGAAGCGCGCAGTCAAATCGTCAGAGGCGGCAACAGCCTCCGTAGGCCGTTGCAATTGTCCAAGCGCTGTGCCTTTGTTAAAATGTGCCCTGGCCACCACTTCCTGCAATGCAGGCTCAGTACTTTCCCCAAAGCGCCTGATCACATCGTCATAGGCGGCAACAGCCTCCGTATGCTGCTTCAATTGTCCAAGCATTATGCCTTTGTTGAAATGTGCCTTGGCCACCTGCACCTGCAATGCAGGCTCAGTACTTTCCCCAAAGCGCACAATCACATCGTCATAGGCGGCAACAGCCTCCATTGGCCGTTCCAATTGTCCAAGCGCTGTGCCTTTGTTGAATAGCGCCGTGGCCACCACTTCCTGCAATGCAGGCCCATTGCTTTCCCCGAAACGCGCAATCACATCGTCATAGGCGGCAACAGCCTCCGTATGCCGCTTCAATTGTCCAAGCGCTGTGCCTTTGTTGAAATGGGCCCTGGCCACCTGCACCTTCAATGCAGGCTCAGTTCTTTCCCCGAAGCGCGTAATCACATCGTCATAGGCCGCAACAGCATCCGAATGGCGCCCCGATAGCATATGCGCATTTGCATTTGCGATAACCGCGTTGGCCTGTATCGCATCAGGGTACGCGGGGATGAGTTTAACCGTCAGCGCCACAACCGCGCCCAGGAAGACGAGCAGCGCCAGAATTAGATATTTCAAACTGAATTTCATACGTCCTACCCCAGATACCGCCGCAGGCGGGCGAGCGCCTCATGCAGCACGGCGTCCTGTTTGCAGAAACAAAATCTTATGAGTTTTTCCGTGGGCGGATTAGTGGCGTCGCCGCCGGGCATCGCGGCCATGCTGAAGGCGCTGAGCGGAATGGCGGCGACGCCTGCCTCCATCGTGATGCGTTTGCAAAAGGCGGTGTCGTCTTCGCCCGCCCGGGCAAAGGCGCTGTAATCGGCGGTGATGAAATAGGTGCCTTGGCACGGCAGAATATCAAAACCGATCTGGCGCAGCCCGTTGCCCAGCAGATCGCGGCTGGCCTGCATCTGCGCCGCCAGGCCCGCGAAATAGGCGTCGTCTTTCGTCAGCCCAAAGGCCACCGCCTGTTGCAGATTGGGCGCGGTGGTGAAGGTGAGAAACTGATGCGCCTTTATGATGATTTCCGCCAGCCGCGGCGGCGCGGTGATATAGCCGACCTTCCAGCCGGTGAGCGAAAAACTTTTGCCCGCCGAGCCGATACGCACGCAGCGATCCGCCATGCCGGGCAGCGTCATCAGCGGAATATGCGCCGCGCCGTCGAAGGTCAGATGCTCATACACCTCGTCGCACACCACAATCGCGTCATGCGCCATCGCCAGATCGGCGATATAGTGCAATTCATCGCGGGCGAACACCTTGCCGGTCGGGTTCATCGGCGAATTCAGCACGATCACCCGGGTTTTGTCATTGCAGGCGGCGGCGAGCGCCTCGCGCGGTAAATCCCAGGCGGGCGGGCGCAGGCGCACCGCGCGCGCCGTGGCGCCCGCCAATTGCGCCATTGGCAGATAGCAATCATACATCGGCTCGAACAGCACCACCTCATCGCCCGGATTTAGCAGCGCCAGCAGGCTGGCCGCCACCGCCTCGGTCGCGCCCGAGGTCACCAGCACCTGTGTCCGCCAGTCGATCTCAAGGCCATAAAAGCGGGCATTATGCGCCGCCACCGCCTGGCGCAATTCGGGCATGCCCTGGGTGGGCGGATACTGGTTCGGCCCATCCATCAGCGCCTTTGCGGCGGCGGCGCGAATATCTTCCGGCCCGTCAGTGTCGGGAAAGCCCTGCCCCAGATTGATTGCCTGATGCGCCGTGGCCAGCGCCGACATGGTGGCGAAGATCGTCACGCCATAGCCGGACAGGATGCGGTTTAACGGCTGGCTGGGCACTGGGTTCCTCTTTGATTTCGCATAAGTCATAAGACAAGCGGTGTGAATTCAAATCTGTCTGCGGACCCCCTTCCGGCCTCCCCCTTGCAGGGGGAGGAGAGTGATTGCCGCATGTTCCTCCCTCCCCCTGCAAGGGGGAGGGCTGGGGTGGGGGTCCACTTTAAGAGCGTGCAGAGGACACCGGGTTTGAAACGCTTCAACCTGAACAAAGGCTGCTCTATGCCTCCGGCGTGCAGATGCTGCGGGTGGCGGAACGGATGAAATCCACGATCTCCATCACTTCCGCATGATCGCTGAACAGGGCGGCGACATCTTCGAGACGTTCCTGCAAGGTGCCTTCGGCTGCAAACAGCATGCGGTAGGCGTTGCGCAATCCGTGGATCTGTTCGCGGCTGAACCCGCGCCGTTTAAGCCCGATCACATTCAGCCCGCCCAGATGCGCCCGGTTGCCCAGCACCGAACCATAGGGAATGACATCATCCACCACACCCGACATGCCGCCGATCATGGCATGCTGGCCAATACGGGCAAATTGCTGCACCGCCGACAGGCCGCCCAATATGGCGTAATCGCCCACGCTCACATGCCCGGCCAGTGTGGCGTGATTGGCCAGAATCACATGATTGCCAACATGGCAGTCATGCGCCACATGCGCGCCCGCCATGAACAGGCCATTGTCGCCGATCCGGGTCACCATGCCGCCACCGGCAGTGCCCGGATTCATCGTTACATGTTCGCGGATCACATTCGACGCGCCGATAATCAGTTCGCTGGTCTCGCCCGAATATTTCAGATCCTGTGGCGGATGGCCAATCGAGGCAAAGGGGAAAATCACGGTTCCCGCGCCGATGCGCGTCCTGCCCGCAACCGCAACATGCGCATGCAGCGTAACATTATCCCCCAGCACAACAGACTCGCCAAGCACACAATAAGGGCCCACGCATACCCCCGCGCCCAATTGCGCACCGCTGGGAACGATGGCGGTTGCATGAATGACGGGCGCGCTCAATTTCATTTATCCGCGATCATGGCGCTATAATCCGCCTCAGCCATTAATTGGCCATTCACCCTGGCCTCTCCGTGAAATTTCGAAACCGGGCCGCGCTTGTGCAGCAGGCTGACATGCAATAACAGCGTGTCGCCGGGCACCACAGGTTTGCGAAATTTGCATTTGTCGATGGTCATGAAATAGACCAGCTTATGGTCGGCCACATCGCCCGCGCTATACATGATCAGCGCGCCGGAAGTTTGCGCCATGGCTTCAACAATCAGGACGCCGGGCATGACCGGGCGCGATGGAAAATGGCCCTGAAAAAAAGGCTCATTGATGGTCACGCTCTTGACGCCGGTTGCAGACTGGCCGGGAACAATATCGCGCAAACCGTCGATCATCAGCATGGGATAGCGGTGCGGCAGCAACTGCATGACCTGGTTTATGTCAAGAATGGCGGAAGCCGGCGCGAGAACCGGTTTTTTTTCCTCATTCATCGGCAGCTCCCTTTTGCCTGGCAAGGCGCGCCAGACTTGCAACTTCACGAAAATGCTGTTTGGCCGGCATGGCGGGCGAGCCCGCCACCCGTTCGCGCGGGGCGACATCACGCATCACGCCGGATTGCGCGGCGATCAGGGCCCCATCACCAACTCTCAAATGCCCCGTAAGACCCGCTTGTCCCCCGATCATGACAAAATCTCCTATCTCCGTGCTGCCGGAAATTCCCGCCAGCGCTGCGATGATGCAGCGGCGGCCAATACGTACATTATGCGCGATCTGCACAAGATTATCGATCCAGGTGCCATCCCCTATTACGGTATCTGAACCCGTGCCGCGGTCAATGGTCGTATTGGCGCCGATGTCACAATCATCCTGAATAATGACGCGCCCCAATTGCGGCACTTTGACAAATCCGGCGGGATCGGGCGCAAAACCGAAACCGTCCTGCCCGATCCTTACCCCCGCATGCAGCGTCACGCGATCCCCGATCAGGGCGCAGCACACCGAAACCAGCGGGCCGATCCAGGCTTCCGCGCCGATCATCACACGATCACCGATAACAGTATTTGCGCCGATAAAGGAATTGGCGCCAATTTCAACCCCGGCGCCAATGACTGCGCCCGGGGCGACATGAACCCCTTCGGCCAGCCGGGCCGTTGCATCGACAATCGCGCCCGCGCTGATACCGGGGCTGTTCCGAATACGCGGATAAAATTTCTGCGCGATCAGCGCATAAGCCTTATAGGGCATGGCGCACAGGACCAAAGCCATATCCGCCGGCGCATATTTCGCCATCGCCGGCGCCACGATGCAGGCGCCAGCCTGACTGTTTTCAAACTCGGCCAGATATTTGCGGTTATCAAGAAAACTGATCTGATTGCCGCCCGCCTGCGACAGGGGGGCGACATCCTCAATCAGCATATCAGGGTCTGCGCCCTGGGACAGGCTGCCGCCAACCAGAGCGGCAAGCACCGAAAGGCTGAATGGACCCTGATTGCAGAAATACCGGGGATCTGTCATGCGTACCCCTCTCCCTGTCATGCCCGCACGGCCCGCCTTCCCTGACGCACCGTCCGGCGACAATATGGGCTAGTTCTTTTTGGGCATTTCCACCTTGATCGACGGCAATTTTTTATTCAACCGTTCAATCACCGTCGCCGTAACATCAAGCGCGTCCGATGAAACCATAACCATGCGGCGGTCAATGATCATATTGGCGCCGCGCTCCGTCATAATTTCTTTCAAAATCGGCTGCAGCGCCTTCAACAGGGTGCTCTGGGCATTGCGTACGGCGGTCTGAAAATCCTGCTGGGACTGCTGCAAGCGGCGCTGCTCATTGCCCACTTTGGTTTCAAATTCGCGGCGCTTGGCATCAAACGCATCCGGCGCCAGCAGAGTTTGCTGCTGCTTGAGGCCGACTTCCTCCGCCTTGATTTTTTCTTCGGCGCTTTTTATCTGCCCCTGAAACTTTGTTTCATAATCGCGTATCTGGGTTTGCACGGCTTTGGCTGCCGACGACTGTTCCTGAATCCGGATCGTATCCACCACAAGGATATTGGCCGCGGCCGTTTGCGCCATGGCGCCGGGCGCGGAGAAGCCCAGAAAAAGCGCCATCATAACGGCCAGGGGCTTTACAGTCTTGAAGTGCATAATCTTGTTCCTCATGTTCATTCCCAAAATTAGAACCGCGTGCCAACGTCGAAACGGAAGCTTTCGGTCTGATCGAAATCCTCTTTCACCACTGGCTTGGCCAGATCAAGCCTGATCGGTCCAAAGGGCGAATCCCACGAAACGCCCACACCCACTACAACGCGGGGGGCATTGCTATTGTCAATGCCAAAGCCTTTTTCCACCGGTATAGCGACAGCACCGGCATCCGTAAACAAATTACCCAATATGCCAAACTCTTCCGGAAGCCCCAGAGGGAAGGTCATTTGCGCCGTACCGATATAATAGGCCCTGCCGCCCAGCGCATCTTCGGTAAACTGATCTCTGGGACCCAGCCCTGCTGTCTGGAAGCCCCGGAAGCTGCGCCCGCCTTTGAAGAAGCGGTCATTCAGCCGCACATTCTGGCCGATACCTTTAATATAGCCCGACACAAAGGAAAGATTGCCCACTACCTCTTCACCCAGGGGATAATAATATTTGGCCTCGCCTTCGGTTCTGACATATTTCACATCACCGCCAAGGCCGGCAAAATCCTGTAGAAAGGTAAAGGTGAAACCGCGATGGGGGTCCAGCTCGTCATCCACATCCTGATAGGTGTAGCGATACCCGACCAGCGATGTCACATCCGAGCCAAGCGCATCCAGAATGAAAATCGAGGCATTGATGGGCGCGCCAGAAATCTTGTCCTGGCGCAAGCTGTAGCGCAGTCTGCCGCCTGAATATTCCGACAAGGGGGCGCCAACCGAGAGCGTAAATCCCGTCTGCTCCGTATTAAAGGAGGCGAAATCCGTATAGTCGTTGCGAATCTGGAAAAGATCAAAACCCGCCGCCAATTGCCGGTTCATGAAATAGGGTTCAGAAAAACTAAGCTGATATTGCTGGGTAAGGCTGCTGGCCTGGGCCGACGCCCTGAGGAACTGCCCTTTGCCCAGCAGGTTGCGCTCGGCAATGCTGATATCCGCAATAACGCTTTCAGTTGTCGAAAAGCCGACGCCAAAGCTTAACTGCCCGGTGGATTTTTCCTTGACCTCAACATTGACGATGGTGCGGTCAGGAACCTCTCCCGGGGTCTGGGTGATTTCGACATTGGCAAAGAAATCCAGCCCGCGAATACGCGAACGCGAACGGTTCAGCTTGGCCGTATTGAAAGCGTCGCCTTCAACAATACGGAATTCCCGCCGGATGACGCGATCCAGCGTGCGGACATTGCCCTCTATATTGATCTTTTCGACATAGACACGGGGGCCTTCATTGATCTCATAGACGATGTCAATTTTCCGGGTTTCTTTCTGCCGGTTGATCTTCGGACGGATATCGACAAAGGCATAGCCGAATTCGCCCGCTGCATAGGTCAGTTCTTCAACCGTATCGTCGATCAGCTTGGCATTATACATTTCACCACTGAGCGATTTGATCTTGCCTCGCAGCAGTTCCGGATCGATCTTTTCCAGCTCCGTCTTGATGTCGATCGAACCGAATTTGTAAAGCGGCCCTTCATCCACCACAAAGGTGATGAAAAACTGCTCCCGGTCGCGGGTCAATTCCGCCACGGCGGATACCACACGAAAATCGGCATAACCATGGCTGAGATAAAACCGGCGCAACTGCTCACGGTCGAACACCAGGCGGTCCGGATCATAATTGTCACGGGACGCCAGAATATTCCACCAGCGCGACACTTGAGTGGAAATTTCAGAGCGCAGCCTGTCGTCGGGAAACCGTTTGTTGCCGATGAAAAATATCTGGCGGATGCCGGTAACGGAACCTTCCTTGATCTCGAATACCAGATCGACGCGGTTCTGGGGCAGTTGAATGACTTTTGGCTCCACCGTCGCCGCAAACCGGCCAGAGCGCCGGTAGACCTCTATAATCCGTTTCAGATCATCCTGCACTCGCGCCCGCGTATAGACGATGCGTGGCTTCAACCGGACTTCGGTATCCAGCGCCTCATCCTTGATAGCGGAATTGCCTTCGAATGAAACCTGATTGATAATCGGATTTTCGACCACATTAACGATCAGGCTGTTGCCGTCGCGGCGAATGGTGACATCGGCGAACAGGCCGGTGGTGAACAATGTTTTCAGGGACTGGTCGATCTTGGCGTCATCAAATTCGCTGCCGACGCGCAATGTCATATAGGAGCGGACGGTGTCCGGTTCGATGCGCTGGTTGCCGGTAACTTCTATCGATTCAACCGTCTGGGCAAATGCCGGGACCAAGGGCAGAAACACGCCCAGCACCAGCCACAAGGCTGCACACCAGACGGTCCGTATCGCGGTGCGGGCATTTCGCCGCCTGTGTTTAATTTGTAAAAGCATCATTTGCCGGAAAATTACTCAGGAAAACAGGCCTGCCAGGAAATCCACGACTTGCAGATTTACCAGGTCATTCCAGGTTACAAAAACAATCAGCGTGGTAATCGCCGCAAAACCGATTCGATAGCTGAAATCCAGTATACGCGGGCTTACCGGCCGTCTCCAAACTGCTTCTATCCCATAAAACACCAGATGCCCGCCGTCCAGCATGGGCACCGGGAACAGGTTCAATAAACCAATACTTACAGATAGAACAGCCATCAAATGTATCAGCGCAGAAATACTTACCTGGGCCACCTGGCCGGACATTTGCGCTATGCGCAGCGGTCCGCCAAGCTGATCGGTGCTTTCCTTGCCCATGATCATGCGGCCAAGATAGACAAAGGTCTGGTCAACAATGAACCAGGTTTCCTGCGCCCCCAAAGCCAGCGCCCGCACCGGGCCGACACTCTCAACGACCTGATCTTCGGGTTTATTGGCCCGGACCAGACCTATCAGACCCCGGCGCTGCACATTGCCGAAGGCATCGGTAAATTCATCCACACGCGGAACAACCTGCAAGGTCAGATGCTGATCTTCGCGTTCCACGACCATCTGAAGCGTTTCGCCCGCGCTGAGCATAACGCGGCGCTGCAAATCGCTGAAGCTGCCGATTTTTTCTCCGTCAATTGACAGCACCACATCGCCAGGCAGGAAGCCCGCTTCTTCGGCGGCGCTTCCGGGTTGAACCTGATCCACCCGCGCCAGAATGGTGGTGTAGCCATTGATCATGAAAAGCGACGCAAAAATCAGAATGCCCAATATAAAATTGGCTATCGGACCAGCGGCCACCACGGCGAAGCGATTACCCACCGGCTTATGATGGAAACTGACGGACCTTTCCGAGGCGGTCATCTGATCGAGTTGTGAGGTATCGGGCGTGCTGGCGGCGCTATCATCCCCCCAGAATTTCACATAGCCGCCAAGCGGCAGCCAGCCGATTTTCCACCTGGTACCGCGCGAATCATTCCAGCCAATCAATTCCCGCCCAAAGCCGATGGCGAAAGTTTCCACCTTGACTCCGAAATAGCGGGCGACCAGAAAATGGCCGAGTTCATGAAAGAACACCACCACTGTCAGGACAAACAGGAAGGCGCCGGCATAGATCAGAATATCACCAGAAATCACTATTCTCTCCCAGCGGCAGACCGCCGCGCAATTATTTCCCCGGCATAGGCGCGCGCCGCCTCGTCTGCCTGTAAAATATCATCCAGCGGTTGCATTGGACGCAACCAGTCTCCCATTGCTCCCCTGACGCCAGCCTGCAGGGTTTCCTCTACAATGCCGGCAATATCCAGAAAGCCGATCCTGCCACCCAGAAATCCGGCAACAGCTATTTCATTTGCGGCGCTCAGCACCGTAGGGGCATTCCCCCCCATCGCCAAAGCTTCTTTGGCCAAGCGTAAAGCAGGAAAACGGCTAAAATCGGGCAGCTCAAAGGTTAACTGACCAATCTGCGCCAGATCAAGACGGGCAACCGGTGCATGAATGCGATCCGGCCAGCCCAGGGCATAGGCAATCGGAGTGCGCATGTCCGGCGACGCCAGCTGTGCCAGCACCGACCCATCCCGATAGGAAACCATACTGTGAATCACCGATTGCGGATGAATGACGACATCAATCTGGTCTTTTTCTACTGGAAAAAGATGATAGGCCTCAATCAGTTCCAGCCCCTTGTTCATATAAGTTGCGCAATCGACAGAAATCTTCGCGCCCATCTGCCAATTGGGATGCGCGATGGCCTGGGCGGGTGTCGAAACCCGCATCTCGGCTAATGTCGCGGTGCGAAACGGGCCGCCCGACGCGGTCAGGGTAATTTTTTCAACACCTTCGGGCCGTTGGCTGTCAAACACCTGAAAGATCGCATTATGTTCTGAATCCACCGGCAGAAGAATGGTTCCCTTGCGCCGCACCATATCCATCATGTGATCGCCGGCACAGACCAGACATTCCTTGTTGGCGATGGCGACCGTACTGCCCTGGGCCACTGCCGCCAGCGTGGGGGCCAGGCCTGCGGCCCCGACAATCGCCGCCATGATCCAGTCCGCCGGCCGCATGGCCGCTTCGATGATGGCTTGCGGCCCTGCGGCAGCCTTGATGCCTGTTCCCGCCAGCCCATCGCACAAGGCCCGGTATTTTGTTGCATCCCCAATGACTGCCAGACCCGCATTGACCCGGCGCGCCGCCTTGATCAATTCATCCACATTGCCATTTGCCGTCAGCGCCTCAACCCGGTAACGGCCCGGCGCGCGTTCTATCAGGTCAATCGTGTTAAGCCCGACAGATCCGGTTGCCCCCAGAATGGTGACGCTTTTGGGCGCGGGCAGCGAAACTGGCGCGGTCTGGCTCATGTCAGCTTCCTATCACTCGCAATATGAGAACCCCTGACGCCAATGCGGGCGCCGCGAACAGCAGCCCGTCAATACGGTCCAGCACCCCGCCATGACCGGGAATTATATTGCTCATATCCTTGACGCCAAAATGACGTTTTACCATTGATTCCGTAATATCACCAACCTGCGACCAGGCCCCCACAAGCGCCGCCAGCACAGCCAGCATCCATACCGGCCCCAGGCTGCTCACAAACGCCACTGCGCCCCCCGCAATTCCCGCACTGGCCATGCCGCCAAGCAGGCCCGCCCAGGTTTTGTTCGGGCTGATACGCGGTGCAAGCTTTGGCCCGCCAATCGCACGCCCTGCAAAATAGGCCCCGATATCCATGGCCCAGACCACCAATAGCAGCCAGACTATTAACGTAAAACCAACGCCATCCTGCTCGCGCAGCCACAACATAGCCACCGGTCCCAGTGCAATATAGGGAACCCCCAGCAGACGCCAGCGATATTCCTGGCCGCGAATCCGGCACAGACCGCCAGACACCGCCATGCCCGCGAGAAGGATCCAGCCCGTCAGCCCAGGCAGCAGCAGCGCGGCAAGCGCCGTCCCGGCAATGATCGCCATATCACCATACCAGACCGGGCCACAGGTCAGGCGCGCCCATTCATAGGCCGCCAGTATAATGACGCTTCCAAGCATGATCTGAAACACCACGCCGCCATACCACACCGCCCCCAGAACGGCAGGGGCCAGCACAAGTGCCGAGAGAATGCGGGGAATGAGATCGCCTGGCTTTTTATCTGTCACTCGGATTGTCTGTCACACGGATTTCAGGGCAGTAAGCGTTTTTTTCGAACCATCTCAGGCGCCATTTCACCCCGGAAATGTTCCCGAGTGACAAAGCGGGGATGCGGCATACGTAAATCTGAAAGCATCACACTCTGCTTTCGCCGGTCGCGCCAAAGCGCCGTTCGCGCTGATTAAACATATCAATGGCCTTCTCCAGCGACTGCCGCGAAAAATCCGGCCAAAGCGTGTCGATGAAAACCAGCTCGGAATAGGCCGCCTGCCAGAGCATGAAATTACTGAGCCGCTGCTCGCCGCTGGTGCGGATGATGAGGTCCGGGTCCGGCAGCGCGGAAGTCATCAAATTTGCGGCAAAAGTTTCCGGCGTGATCTGTTCCGGCTGCATGCGGCCTGCCGCCGCTTCGCGCGCCAGAGCTTGCGCTGCCGCGATAATATCCTGTTGCCCGCCATAATTTACGGCGATGGTAAAGATTAACCGGTCATTGCTCCGGGTCTGCTGTTCGGCATTTTCAATCAGGGACACCAGATCGGGCGCCAGGGCCGGGCGTTCACCGATAAAGCCGATGCGCACCTTCTGCCGGTTCAATTCATCCACTTCGCGTTGCAGATAGCTGCGCAACAGCCACATCAGATCATCGACCTCATCTGCCGGGCGTTTCCAGTTTTCGGAGGAAAATGCAAACAGGGTCAGATAAGGCACACCCAGTTCCGCGCAGGCCGTAACGGTGCGGCGCACGGCTTCCGCCCCTTCACGATGGCCCAGGGCGCGGGGCATGTAGCGCTTCTTCGCCCAGCGGCCATTACCATCCATGATAATGGCAATGTGCCGCGGCAAACCCGCTGCTGCTGGTATCGCTTTATGAGCAGGCCCCTGGGTCAAACGTGCATAATCTCTTGTTCCTTGACGCTCAGCGCCTGGTCGATCTGCTTGATCACAGCGTCGGTCATTTCCTGGACTTCTTCCGACCAGATTTTAAGATCGTCTTCCCCGATATGCCCGTCTTTTTCCATGCGTTTCAGCGTATCCAGCCCGTGCCGGCGGACATGGCGCGCGGCAATGCGGGCCTCTTCGGCATATTTACCGGCAACTTTGGACAATTCAGCGCGGCGTTCGGCATTTAACGCAGGAATAGGAATCCGGATCAGCGTGCCATCAACCTGCGGATTCAGTCCCAGACCGGATTTCTGAATGGCCTTGTCCACCGCGCCCACTGTGCTTTTGTCCCAGACCTGGATACTGATCATGCGCGCATCGGGTACGCTGACGGTTCCCAGCTGATTGATCGGCATTTTGGAGCCGCCATAGACCTCGACCACAATAGGATCAAGAAGCCCCGCACTGGCGCGGCCGGTGCGAAGCCCGGACAATTCCGTCTTGAACGCTGTGAGCGCGCCATCCATCCGGCGTTGCAGATCATCAATATCGAATTCTACCGGCTCTGCCATCCTGTCACCCGTCAATCAGCGTATAAGTGCCAGCGCCCGTCAGAACCCTGGCCAGCATCCCCGTATCCTGATTACTATATACCAGAATGGGAATATTATTTTCACGGCACAGACTGACCGCCGTTGCATCCATAACGCGCAGATCGCGCGCCAGCACATCCGTGAAACTTAACCGGTCATAGCGCAGCGCGCCGGCATCCTTTTTGGGATCGGCGGAATAGACGCCATCCACCTGGGTGCCCTTCAACAGTACATCGCAATTCATTTCAGCCGCACGCAGCGCTGCTGCGGTATCGGTCGTAAAATAGGGATTGCCCGTGCCCCCGGCAAACACCACCACGCGCCCGGCCAGAAGATGCTGCATCGCATCGCGCCTTGTGAATGTTTCGCACACGCTCGGCATTGCGACACCGGACATGGCGCGGGCCGCAATACCATTGCGCTCCAGCCCGTCCTGCAAGGCGAGCGCATTCATCACCGTCGCCAGCATGCCCATATGATCGGCAGTGGTGCGGTCGATGCCACCGGCCGCATCCGACATGCCGCGAAAAATATTGCCGCCGCCCACCACCAGTGCAACTTCGGCGCCCAGCGCGATGACATTGCTAATTTCCAGCGCCACACGGTCAATGGCGGCGGCGTCATGCCCGAAGGGGCGATCCCCCATCAGGGCTTCGCCTGAAATTTTCAGCAATATCCGCCGCCAGCGCAGGGCCGCGGAGGAAGGCTTGGATGGTTTATCAGATGGCATGTACATATCCGGCATTGGTGGCGGGTCCGGCGTTGGTGGCGCGCACGGACCGCACAGCCGGTTGCGGCTGCGCGGCCCCTATCTTAAACCCCTTACGCCTCAGGTAAAGCAGCGCTTTGCCCGAGCGTCCTAATTGCCTGCGGCGGCGGCAACCTCGGCGGCGAAATCGCTTTCTTCCCTGGCGATGCCATCGCCAAGCAGGAAGCGTACAAAACCGGTAACTTTTACCGGGGCGCCAATTTCCTTGGCGGCGGCATCGATGGCTTTTTGTACGGTGATATCCGGGTCCATCACCCAAGCCTGGGACAGCAGGACGACCTCTTCATAGAATTTGCGGATGCGGCCTTCGATCATCTTTTCGATGATATTGTCGGGTTTGCCTGATTCGCGGGCCTGTTCGATCAGCACCGCGCGTTCACGCTCCACCACTTCCGGGTCCAGCGATTCGGGCGCCAGCGCCAGGGGCGCGGCGGCGGCAATATGCATGGCGACCTGACGCCCGAGCTCGTTCAACCTGGTGGTGTCGCCCGCAGATTCCAGCGCAACGATTACGCCCATTTTACCGAGTCCCGGCACAACCTGATTATGGATATAGCCCGCCACAACGCCCTGGGACACCGACAGATAGGCCGTGCGCCGCACACTCATATTTTCACCAATGGTCCCGACCATTTCGGAGACATAGCCGCTTACGTCACGCTCGCTGCCCGGAAATTTCTGCGCCAGCAATGTGGCGAGATCTCCCTTTGCCGCCAGCGCAAGCTTGGCCACCGCCGAAACAATGGCCTGAAACTTTTCCGAGCGTGCCGCAAAATCGGTTTCGGAATTCAACTCGATCAGCGCGGCGCATTTGTCGCCGGAGGCAAAGCCGATCAGGCCTTCCGCCGCGACCCGATCCGCCTTTTTCGCAGCCTTGGAAAGGCCTTTGGCGCGCAGCCAGTCGATGGCTGCCTCCATATCGCCGCCGGTTTCCTGCAAGGCCTTCTTGCAATCCATCATGCCGGCGCCGGTGGTTTCCCGCAGATCTTTAATCAGCGCAGTTGTAATCTCGGCCATTGCAGTTCCTCACCTGAAGTTACAGGTATCAATAGAGTTAGCTGATGTTTGGTATCTTAATGCGTGGTGTCAGAGGCGCTGACATCTTCAAGCACTTTAGGGCCATCAAATGCCGGCGGTTCAACCATTTCACCTTCCATGCCCGCACTGCTCTGTGACAGGCCGTCGAGACAGGCGCGCGCCATCAGATCGCAATATAAATCAATCGCGCGGGCAGCGTCATCATTGCCGGGAATCGGGCAGCTGATGCCGTCGGGATTGCTATTGCTGTCGAGTACGGCGATCACCGGAATATTCAGCTTCGCGGCTTCGAGCACCGCCAGCGCTTCCTTGTTGGTGTCGATGATGAAGATCATGTCGGGAATGCCGCCCATATCCTTGATGCCGCCCAGCGAGGCTTCCAGCTTGTCGCGCTGGCGCGTCAGTTGCAGCAGTTCTTTTTTGGTTAGGCCAATTGTGCCGGAGGCCAGTTGCTCATCAAGCGATTTCAGCTTCTTGATCGAATTGGAAATCGTCTTCCAATTGGTCAGCGTTCCGCCCAGCCAGCGCTCGTTAATGTAATATTGCGCGCAGCGTTTGGCCGCATCGGCCAGCGGTTTTGCCGCCTGGCGCTTGGTGCCGACAAACAGCACCCGTCCGCCGCCCGCCACCACATCGCGCACATTTTCCAGCGCGCGATATAATAGCGGCACCGTCTGGGTAAGGTCGATCACATGAATATTATTGCGTGCCCCGAACAGAAACGGAGCCATTTTCGGATTCCAGCGATGAGTCTGGTGTCCGAAATGCACGCCTGCTTCAAGAAGCTGGCGCATGCTGAAATCTGGCAATGCCATTCTTTTGTTCCTTTTACCGGTTATGCCGCCGCAGGAGTTGGTCCCGTTACAGGACACCGGTTCGACGCGCCGGAATGCCAATCAGGGGCTGTTCCCTTTAATTTTCCAGAGAAATTTCCCATAGAAGATCAAGGGTACCGGACGCCGTAACCTGCGTGAGGTTTGAAGCCCGGCTTATAGGGGTAAATAGCCTTGGATGGCAAGGCTTTTGTACCGTCTCAGCATTCCTGTACCTCCAGCACCCCAGAGACTGCAGCGAGGGCGCCGCGCATTCTGGGGCCGGTGGCGTAATTGCCGGGGATGCGGATTTCGACTTCTTTAAGCTGATGATTGTCCTTCAGAACCAGATGGACATAGCCCTTGCCCCGGCCGGCGTCTTGCAGCCGCTTTTGCAGTCCGGCAAGCGGTCCGGCGTCCGCGACGAATATACGCAGGCCGCCGATTGCGGCGTCAGCCAGTTTTTCGACAGCCTGAATGGATTGCGCGGTCAGGCGCGGGCGGTCCCGCTCGATATGGCCGGTGACATTCATGACCACAAGACTGCCGGGTTCCAGCAGATCCCGGTGCGCGTTCAGCACTTCGCTGAACAGCGTGACTTCATATTCACCCGACTGATCGCTGAGGGTGACGAAGGCAAAGGGATTGCCGCGCTGTGAGCGCTGCTCGCGCTTGGCCACAACCGTGCCCGCCAGTTTGGCGGGGCGTTCGGAATCGTCCAGCCGCTCAAAAAACTCCGCATAGGGGGTCACATTGGCGCGCGCCAGAACGGCCTGGAAATCATCAAGCGGGTGGGCCGACAGGTAAAAGCCGAGCGCATCAAATTCCGCCTTCAGTCTTTCAATCGGCGGCCAGCCATCCGTGGGCGGAAGTTTCAGCTCGCGGCGCTGCTGCACGCCGCCAGTGGCGAACAGATCGCTCTGGCTGCTGGTGCGCGCCGCCGCCGCCGCGCTGCACAGCGCCAGCACAGTATCAGCCCCCGCCAGAAGCTGCGCACGGTTGGGCGCCAGCGCGTCAAATGCGCCGGCGCGGACCAGAAATTCAAAGCTGCGCTTGTTCAGATGGCGCGGGTCAATCCGGTGAATGAAATCTTCCATATCCGCGAACGGGCCATTGGCTTCGCGCTCGGCCACAATGGCGCGCATCGCCTGCGCGCCCACATTGCGCACCGCGCCCAGCGCGTAATAAATAGTGCCCTCGCTGGTGCTGAAATCCGCATCAGACAGGTTGATGTCCGGCGCCCTGACGGCAATGCCCAGCCGCGCCGCTTCCTTGCGGAAAATGCTGAGCTTGTCGGTATTGCCCTGATCCAGCATCATCGAGGCGGCCAGAAACTCCACCGGATAATTGGCCTTCAGCCAGGCGGTCTGGTACGCAATCATCGCATAAGGCGCCGAATGGCATTTGTTAAAGCCATAGCCGGCAAATTTGTTCACCAGCTCGAAAATATTCCTGGCCACCACCGCATCCACACCGCGCGCTGTCGCGCCATCTATGAAGCGCGCGCGCTGCGCATCCATTTCCGACTGGATCTTCTTGCCCATGGCGCGGCGCAGCAGATCGGCTTCGCCCAGGCTGTAGCCGGACAGCACCTGGGCGATCTGCATCACCTGTTCCTGATAGACAATGACACCATAGGTTTCCGACAGGATCGGTTCCAGCAGCGGGTGCGGATAGACCACTTCCTCCTGGCCGTTTTTACAGGCGACATATTTGGGAATGTCATCCATCGGACCTGGCCGGTACAGCGCCACCATGGCGATGATATCTTCGAAACGGTCGGGGCGCAGGCTGCGGATAAAGTCGCGCATGCCGCTGCCTTCGAGCTGGAACAGGCCCACAGTTTCCGCCTCGCGCAGCAGGTCAAAACTCGGCCCGTCATCCAGCGGGATTTTGTGAATATCCAGCACAATGCCCCTGCGCGCCAGCAGTTCCACCGTTCTGGCGATTACCGTCAGGGTTTTAAGACCGAGAAAATCGAACTTCACCAGGCCTGCCGGTTCGACCCATTTCATGTTGAATTGCGTCACCGGCATTTCGCCGCGCGGTTCGCGGTAGAGCGGTACAAGTTCATGCAGGGGCCGGTCGCCGATCACCACACCCGCCGCATGCACCGAGGCGTGCCGGTACAACCCTTCGATACGCATCGCCGTATCCAGCAGATGCGTGACCGCGGGATCATTATCGCGTTCCTCCTTCAGGCGCGGTTCGGCCTGGATGGCCTCGGCCAATGTCATCGGGTTGGCGGGATTGTTCGGCACCAGCTTGCAGATCCTGTCCACCTGGCCATAGGGCATCTGCAGCACCCGGCCCACATCGCGCAGGGCGGCGCGCGCCTGTAATTTTCCAATGGCGATAATTTGCGCCACACGGTCATCGCCATATTTTGCGCGCACATAGCGGATCACTTCATCGCGCCGTTCCTGACAGAAATCAATATCGAAATCCGGCATCGAGACACGTTCGGGATTAAGAAAACGCTCAAACAGAAGGCCAAAGCGTAACGGATCCAGATCGGTAATGGTCAGGCTCCAGGCCACGCAAGAGCCCGCGCCCGAACCGCGCCCCGGCCCAACCGGAATGCCCTGCCCTTTGGCCCACTGAATAAAGTCGGCCACGATCAGGAAATAACCGGCAAAGCCCATCTTGATGATGACATCAAGTTCAAACTCCAGCCGCTCGCGATAGGCATCGCTGCTGGCAAAGCCGCCTTCCTCCGCCAGCCGCTGCGCCAGACCTTGCGCCGCCTGGCGGCGCAGTTCGGCCGCCTCTTCTTCGGGCGCGCCAAAGCGCGGCAGAATGGGGGCGCGGGTGCGCGGCCGGAAGGCGCAGCGCTGCGCAATCTCGATCGTGTTTTCAATCGCCTCCGGCAAATCAGCGAACAGCGCCGCCATCTCGGCCGGGCTTTTCATATAATGTTCGGGCGTCAATTTGCGGCGGTCATCCTGCGAAACATAGGCCCCCGCCGAAATACAGATCAGCGCATCATGCGCCTCAAACATTTCGCGATAGGGAAAATACACTTCATTGGTGGCGGCCAATGGCAGTTCCAGATCATAGGCGAGGCTAATAAAATCCGCTTCGGTTGCCGCTTCTTCCGCCATGCCATGGCGTTGCAGTTCGACATAAAGGCGCTGCGGAAATATTGCCGCCAGTTCGCACAACAGCGCCTTGCCGGCATCCTTGCGCGCCTGGCGCAGCAAACATCCAACCGGCCCCAGCGCCCCGCCGCTCAGGCAGATCAGCCCATCCGCATGTTCAGCAAGTTGCGCCAGCGTGATATGGGGTTCAGCCTCGCATTCCAGATAGGCATGGCTGGATAGCCACATCAGATTATTATAGCCGCTTTCATTCTGCGCCAGCAGCACAATGGGCGCAATCCGCTCGCGCAATGCCGGGCCGCGCAACGCCCCCGCCACGCCGCCATCCTGCCCGTCAAAGCAAAGCTGCAAGGCGCAGCCAATGACCGGCTGTATGCCCTCCCCCGCCAGCGTTTCGGAAAATTCCAGCGCGCCAAACAGATTGCCGCTATCGGTAATGGCAATGGCCGGCATGTCATAGGCACGGCACAAAGCCGGCATCTGCTTGATCTTCACCGCGCCTTCAAGCAGCGAATAGGCCGAATGCACCCGCAAATGCACAAAAGGCGCGGGCGCGGGATTTTGCTTATGTGATACGGCAGGTGATTCTGGCATGGCTCAGCATAACCGTTCCGCGCTTGCGTGTCAGGCCACCAACACCCATCCAGACAAAAAAGATTCCTCCGAAATCAGCCGCGC
>JBMOMX010000035.1:0-86631 GCA_049323435.1 Pseudomonadota bacterium | reverse complement strand
AAAAGAGGACGATTGAAGACACCTGGCGCCATGTCGGAAGCCTCGTCAGCACTATCAGCAAAGACGAATGCGAAAACTATTTCCAAAACGCTGGATACGCTTCCGTCAAATAATGAAACGCTCTAGCGCGGAATAAACAGCGCGACAGGCTTGTACAGGCGCAGTTGAAAAAACTTGGATGGTCCGTCTTCGTGGTATGGGAATGTGAGACGCAAAATTCAGCCGCCGCGCTGAAACGCCGCCTGAAGGGCTTTCTGGGATAGCATTGCATGAAACCGGGGCTGACTCAGACGCGATCAACTTATCAATATTAATCGGGTCTGAGGCAAATCCCTTTCTCCGCGCGCCGCCCCCCCTACATCCCGACGGTCCGGGCCAGTGTCACGCCGAATTGTGTGGCGGCGTTGGCGCCCAGCATTCTTGCTATGGTGGCTTCATCGACGCCTGCGCCCGAAAGTTGCGCGATGGCGTCCCAGGCGGTGGTGGTGTCCTGGCGCGGATAATGCGAGCCCCACACGACTTTTTTTGCAAAATCCTGAGGGAGTTTCTGGATCAGCCGTTCCTCGGCGTCAAAACCCAGCATCACTTCGCCTTCTTCCCAGAGCTCTTCCGGGTCGGTGGTGATGGCATAAGTATGCACCAGTGGAAAGGTCAGCGCCGAAGCCTCCATTTTTTCCAGCACTTCCTCCATCCATGACGCCTTGCCATGCGCCATGACGACTTTCATTTTCGGATAGCGGTCCATCACCGCAAAGCCGAGCAATGCCGCGGCCACAAACATGTGATTGTCGAGCCAGGGGGCGATGATGGGCGACATCGGATGGCCCAGATCGCTGCTTGGCCCGAACACCATGCCCGCCGCACCGCCGCCGCCGCCGGAAAGCGGCCCGCCGCCTGCTTCACGGAAAAAGCTTTGATGCCCCAGACGCCGGTTCATCTTTTCGATAAACTGCGCATGCGAGGTCCATTCCGGATTCCACAACCCGCTGGCCGGGTGCACGGCTGCGGTGATGTTCAGTTCTTCCAGCGCCGCCCATAGCGGATCGAAATAGCGGTGCGTGAAATAACGGTCCTCGATAAACATCGGGCGGATAAAGGCGCCCTTGAAGCAGGGGATTTTGGCGATGCGCCGCAATTCGGCAATGGCGAAATCCATATTCTGCAACGGGATCATGGCGGCCGCGAACAGCCGGTCCGGCGCTGCGGCGCAAAAATCCGCGATCCAGTCATTATAGGCGCGCGCCAGCGCATAGGCCACATCCGGGTCTTCGACCAGATGAAAACCTTCGGCGAACCAGGTGGGATAAAGCAGCGTCTGATCCACGCCCATCACATCCATGTCGCGCAAACGGGCCTGCGGGTCGGACGCCCCCGGGGTTTTTGCGTGGCGGATATCGGGGTCCAGCTCACCCACCTGTTCCCAGCTCTGGCCGGGTTTCCAGATGGCGTGGCGCGGAATATTCGGATTCATCTGATCACGGAATATTTTTCCGTTGACCTTGAGATAGGAACCGGTTTCGCCTTCCTCGCGCCACAATGCGGCTTTGCCAAGGGTGCGATATTCCGGGTCGAGATATTTTTCCCAGACGGCATGCGGCTCCACCACATGAGAATCGCTGTCAAAAACAGCAAAGCTTTTGGTGTTGCTCATGACCGCGCACCTCCCGCCTTGCGCCAGGGCTGCAACGACGCCTCTGCGGTCATCGCATGGGCGATTTCCTCTTCCGTCGGCCACCAGCCGGGGCGCTCGAGCTCGGTCACCCGCTCGGTGATAAAGGTACGCGGCGCCTGGATATTATACAGACGCCGCGCATTGCCGCCGAGAAATTTCGCCTGACGCTCTGGCGACAGATTGCATTTGCGCATGGTCTCCAGCGCGCGCCAGACATCATCGCCATCATGGTGATAGACATCCGATGACCATACCAGAATATCCTCATAGAATTCCGGCAGCCGCGAGGGCGGCGCTTCGTCGCCTTCAAAACCGGTCATGCAATGTTCGAAAAATGTCTCGCTGGGCAGTTTTTTCAGCGGCCGCATGGTGCGCTCATTGCGATAAAGTTTGTAATGCTTATCGCATTCGTCGAGCACAAAACTCAGCCAGGTGCTGGAGGCCTCAAACACCGCCGCCTTCAGCCGCGGGAAACGTTCAAACAGGCCCGACATCAGCGCGGAGACGACCCACACCGCAGCCTCCGACTGGAAATTCTGCACATTGGTCAGGAAGGAATGCGAAATCCGCGCCGATGAAATGGTGCGGTTGATCAGTTCCGAAGGGGAATGCTGCTCGGTATAGCCGGGCGGTTTCAGCGCGCCGAAGGCCGGAAACGGATGCATGCCATACACCATCCCGGTTTCCTGCATGGCGGCCCACAGCCCGTCATATTTGGGTTGCAGCGGATAATTGCCCATCGCATCAATGGGCCGCACCAGGCCGACCCGGCAGCCTTTCTGCGCGACCCGGTGCACTTCGCGGATCGCCGCATTGGGGTCTTGCAGCGGCAGCATGGCGGCGAAATACAGCCGTTCGGGGTTTTCCTTGCAGAAATCCCAGGCCCATTCATTATAGGCCTTGCACATCGCCGCGGCGCCCAGCCCGTTTTGCAGCCAGGGATAGGTGTCCACATCGGACGGGATCAGCATCACCTGATCAATGCCCTGAAAATCCATATCCGCCAGCCGCGCCTTGGGCAGGAATGCGCCCTTGTGATCCACATAGGCGGACTGTTCCTTGGTCAGCGCGGTTTTGGGATCGAGATTGCGCACATTGAAGGTGCGCTGAATGCGGTGCTTCATGCCCGGCCCGGCGACACCGATCAGGTTCAGGGCTCCGGCCCGGCCCTGGCCCTCGTTCGACCGGATACCGGCGCCCAGAACGCCGTTAACGATCAACTGGTTGGTTTCTTTATCAAACCACATGGTGGTTTTGAGGGCTTCCATTTCGTCTTTGGTCAGATATTCTCCGGCGCGCTCCCAGATGGCGTTGGGTTCGGCGACATGCGCATCGCAGTCAAAGCTCGGAAAATCTTTTTGCATCGGCGGAAATTTTTGAACAGGCATGCTCTCACTCCCCAGTTAATTTTGCCGGAATAGACTAACCGATATTTCCGTCAGAGCCAGAGAAGAATCAGCGGGCGGGTCAGGAAGGGGAAAGTGCTGCAAAAACTGCCCGCCTCCTGATTTTGCAGTGCAGCATCAAAGCTGCATTGGTCAGGTTGAAAAATCACAGCGCCTGCTTTGCCGGCAGATCGCGGGCCGGGGTGAACCATTTGTAAAGCGCCGGCAGCACCAGAAGCGTAAGTAAGGTGGAGGAGATAATGCCGCCGATCACCACGGTCGCCAGCGGCCGCTGCACCTCCGACCCCGCGCCAACATTGAGCGCCATCGGCACGAAGCCGAGGCTTGCCACCAGCGCGGTCATCAATACCGGGCGAAGGCGGGTTATTGCGCCTTCGGTAATAGCCTGGTCAAGCGGCATGCCTTCATCGCGCAGCTTGCGGATGAAGGACACCATCACCACGCCGTTCAGCACGGCGACGCCCGAAAGGGCGATAAAGCCAACGCCTGCCGAGATGGACAGCGGAATGTCACGCAGCGCCAGGGCCAGCACCCCGCCCGTAAGCGCCAGCGGAACACCGGAAAAGACTATCAGCGAATCGCGGGTGGAGCGGAACAAAGAGTATAACAGGCCAAAAATCAGCAGCAACGCCATCGGCACAACCAGTTGCAGGCGCTTGCTGGCGGAAATAAGCTGTTCGAACGTGCCGCCATATTCCACCCAATATCCGGCAGGTAATGCCACTTTGTTGCGCACCGCCTCCTGTAATTCCACGACGAAGGAGCCAAGGTCGCGCCCGCGCACATTGGCCGTAACCACAACGCGCCGCTTGCCGTTTTCCCGGCTGATCTGGTTCGGCCCCAGCGCAATTTCGATGCTGGCAACTTCCGAAAGCGGTACATAGCCGAACGGATGCGGGTCATTGCCAGCCGTTACCGGCATGGGTATGGGTATGGGTATGGGTATGGGCAGCCGCTTCAGGGCCTCCATATCGTTGCGCAACATCTCTGGCAGACGCACGACAATGTCAAAGCGGCGATCCCCTTCAAAAACCTGGCCGACGGTCTTGCCGCCCATCGCCACCGCCACCACATCCTGCACATCGGCGACATTCATGCCATATCGGTCAAGCGCATCACGGTCGGGGATAATGCTGAGAACGGGCAAGCCGGTGATCTGCTCGGTTTTGGCATCCGCCGCGCCGGGAATCGCATTGATTACAGCTTCGACTTTCTCGCCATATTCGAGCAATATATCCAGATCATCACCGTAGATTTTTACGGCAACGTCGCTGCGGACGCCTGATATCAGTTCATTGAAGCGCATCTGGATGGGCTGGGTGAATTCGTAATTATTGCCGGGAATCTCCTTCACCGCTTTCTCAATTTCCTTTACCAGCACTTGCTTCGGTTTGCCCGGATCAGGCCATGCCGCGCGATCCTTGAGTATCACGAACGCATCAGCGACGCTGGGCGGCATCGGGTCGGTTGCGACCTCTGCTGTGCCGAGTTTGGCAAACACCATATCCACTTCCGGAAATTGCTTGATGCGGGCTTCGAGCGTCTTTTGCATATCGATGGCTTGGCTAAGGCTTGTGCCGGGGATACGTAACGCATGAAGTGCTATATCGCCTTCATCAAGGCTGGGAATAAACTCCGCGCCCATGCGTGATGCGCCGATACCACTCAAGATCACGAGCAATAGGCCTCCCAGCGCCATCTTCCTGGCGTTACGCAGCGCATAATCCAGCTTTGGCTCATACCATTCCCGCGCTTTACGCAGAATAAAATTTTCCTTTTCTTCCACCTTGCCGGTGACGAACAATGCCACGGCTGCCGGAACAAAGGTGAACGATAGCAGCAATGCCGCCAGCAGCGCGGTAACAACCGTGAAGGCCATCGGGTGGAACATTTTTCCCTCCACCCCCGTCAGCGCAAATATCGGCAGATACACCACAGTGATGATGACAACGCCATACAGGCTGGGCTTCACCACTTCCGCCGTGGCCAAAGATGCCAGCGAGAAACGTTCATCCTCGCTGAGCAACCGGCCCAGCCGGTGCTGCTCCATACCGAACCGCCGCAGGCAGTTTTCGATGATAATCACCGCGCCATCGACGATCAGCCCAAAATCCAGCGCACCAAGACTCATCAGATTGCCCGATATGCGATTGCTGACCATGCCGGTGATGGTCATCAGCATGGTGATGGGAATTACAGCCGCGGTAATCAGCGCCGCACGGATATTGCCCAGCAGCAGGAACAAAATCACCACGACCAGCAGTGCGCCTTCCACAAGGTTTTTTTCAACGGTGGCGATGGTGCGGTCCACCAGCGTGGTGCGGTCATAAACGGTCTTGGCAATCACACCCGAAGGCAGGCTGCGATTGATTTCCTTCAGCCGTTCCGCCACGCGCTGCGATACGTCGCGGCTATTTTCGCCCAGCAGCATGAACACTGTGCCAAGCACCACTTCATTGCCGTTGCGTGTGGCGGCGCCCGTGCGCAGTTCTTCGCCCATAAGCACATCGGCCACGTCGCGCATCCGGATGGTGAATTCATCGCGCTGGGCAACGATAATACGGCTGATATCGTCGAGCGTTTTGACCTGTCCGGGAACGCGGATCAGATATTGCTCGCCATTTTTCTCGATGTAACCCGCGCCCACATTGCCGTTATTGCGCGCCAGCGCGGTCATCACATCATCCATCGACAGGCCGTAAGCCAGCAGCTTTTCGGGATAGGGCGTAACGTGAAACTGTTTTTCAAAGCCGCCGATGGTGTTGACTTCCGTAACCCCTTTCAAATTGCGAAGCTGGGGCTTTACCACCCAATCCTGTAATTCACGCAGATCCGCCGGTGTCCACGCGCCGCCATCAGGCTTTTTCGCGCCTTCTTTTGGTTCAATAATGAACATGAAGATTTCGCCAAGGCCGGTGGCGATGGGCCCCATTGTTGGTTCCAGCCCTTCGGGGATCTGACCTTTGACTTCTTGCAGGCGCTCGGCGATCAGCTGACGCGCGAAGTAAATATCCGTTCCATCCTTGAATACAACGGTCACCTGACTCAGGCCGTAGCGCGAGAGCGAGCGCGTGTAATCCAGCCCAGGCAAACCTGCGATGGCGGTTTCCACGGGATAGGTAATGCGCTGCTCGGATTCGAGCGGCGAAAATCCCGGCGCTTCGGTGTTAATCTGCACCTGCACATTGGTAATATCAGGCACAGCATCAATCGGCAGCTTGCCAAAATTATACGCGCCAATCGCGCATAAACCCGCGGCGATAATCATAATCAGCCACCGCTGGCTGATGGAGAAATGAATGAGTTTTTCCAATATCATGGGGATGTCCTAATGGTCGTGGCTTGCGCCGGATTTTTCGATGTCGGCGCGTATCAGGAAGCTGTTTTCACTGACATAGCGTGTGCCGGGTTTGATTCCGCCCAGCACCTCCACCCATTCCCCATCATTTGTTCCAAGCTCCAGCATCCGCACTTCGTAGCTGTTGCCCACCTGGGCAAAAACCACCGTGAAGTCGCGGAAACGCTGCAAGGCGCTGGCCTTGACCGCCAGCGGCACTTCGCGTTCATTCACGATTACATCACCGCGCACCGTCATGCCGGAGCGCCAATGACCCTGTGCATTATCGACAGTGACACGCGCCACTACCGTCTGGCTGGAGGCTTCGGTAACCGGCAGCAGTGAGTTAATGGGGCCCATTGTTTCCATTTTCCCCTCCACACCGCGCACCCTCACCTGTTGCCCGATTTTCACTTTCTCCAGATCACGCTGGAAAACGTGGAACTCTGCCCAGACATTGGAAAGGTCGGCCACTGTGAACAGCGGCATATCCCCGGCTGTCTCACCACTATTGGCATTGCGGCTCAGAACAACGCCTGCGATCGGCGATTTCACGGCATAGACTTGCAAGCTTTCATTGCTTTCCACCGTCGCCAGCACTTCGCCTGCCGCCACCGTTTCACCCAGGGATTTTTTTACCGTGCGGATAATGCCCGGGAAGCGCGCCTTTACGGTGGCCGTGGTGTTGGGATTCAACGCCACACGGCCTGTAAGCCCGATGCTTTCCCGCACTGTTGCGGGACCGGCTGCTTCGGTTTTCAGGCCTGAAGCGATGGCGGCCTCTTCCGAAATGACCGTGCGCCCTTCATAGGATGCGTATCCCCATTCATAAGGCTTTCCATCATACACAGCCCTTACTTTCACATCGAAAGAATGCGGTTCTTCCACGCTGGCATCGCCCATCAGCGCGGCATCTTTCGCAGCGAAGTTAAAAAGATTTACTTCGCCATCAAGCCGCGTCAGTTCCATCATCAGCTGTACTTTGGAAGGGTCAAGCGGCTTGTTATCTTGGTACACAAACGCGCGGAATTGCGGCGGAACGCCATCTTCAAAGATGGTGATTTCAACTGCGAAATCATCCTTCCTGAGAAGCCTGCCATTGTTGGGTCCGCGCGCGAACTCTTCCGCGGCCGCGTCAGGCGCATCGGAGCGTTCGATACGCGATGGGTACAGCCAATAGGCGCCACCCGCGAGAATCACCGCCAATGCAATGATGACAAGAGTCTTATTCATCATTTTGTTCTCCTGCATTTTGTATCATGCCCATATGTGCGGCGGTCAGCCGTTCAACCCCGGCGCGGGCGGCATGAAAATCTTTCAGTGCGGCAATTTGCTGTTGCCTCACCCCGGACAGGCTGCGCTGCGCGTCCAGCACTTCAAGGTAAGGAAAGCGCCCCAGGCCATAGCCCTCGCGCGCCAGCCGGAACGCCCTGTCAGCGGAAGGCAGAATTTCACTGTTCAGGGTTTGCACTTGCAGATAGGCATTTTCCATCCGCTCACGCGCCTCGGACAGTTCGGCTGCGGCGTTCAGCCTGAATTGCTGATTGTCCAGTTCGGTGCGGCTTACCGCGCTGCGGGCCTTCGTGATATTGCCCCTGTTCGCATTGAAAACAGGGATGGGCCAGGACACGCCCGCAACAATGGCCTGATCGCTGCCATCCCGGAAATCGCGCAAACCGACGCTGAGGCGCGGGCCGGGAATGGCGCCGGCTTTCTCCAGATCAAACCGCGCCCTGGATTGTTCAAGGCTGCTATTCAGTTTTACAATATCGGGATTTGCTTCCAGCCCTTCTTCCAGCGCTGCGGGTCCCGGCATGGCGATGGCGAAGAAGGCGGCGGCGTCAAGCGGCTGGATGAAACTTTCCTCGCCCATCAGCACCGCCAGTTTTTTGCGCGCAATGTCCCGTTCACGGATTGCCTTGTCCAGTGCGATGGCGGCAGCCGCGCGTTCCACCTCGGCGCGGCTTTTCTGAAACAGCGGCGCGGCGGCGGCGGCCACGCGTATGCTGACCGATTTCAGCACATCCTCCGCCAGCTCTTTCTGCTCGGTGGCCAGACGCACAATTTCTTCCGCCGCCACAGCTTCGGCATAAGCAGCGGTGACATCACGAATAACATCGAGCGCGGCGCCCTGTGCTTCGAGCAAAGCGATTTCCACGCCTTTACCCGCAACGCCCTTGCGTGCGGATATTTTGCCGCGCGGCTGAAATTCCTGGCTCACGCCAACAGTGACTTCTGCAGAATCAAAGCCCTTATAGGGGCCGGTGCCTGCGACATTTCCTGCTTCAACGCCAATTTCAGGATTTTCCCAAACGCCAGCCTGATCCAGTTCGCCCTTGGCGGCGGCAAGACCATAAGCAAACCCTTTAAGGCGCGGCGATTGCGAAAGGGCCCTGGCGATTGCATCCTCCAGCAAGAAGCCCGTGCTTTTTTGAGCACCAGCGGTAACCGCTTCAGGCCGATGGAGGTTTCCCGGCATTGCAGACGTTTCTGCATATACGGGCAGGCTGTACAAAATGGTGGCGCATAGCAGCCACGCTGCTTCTTTGTGACGCATTTTTGGCATTGGGGGATCTCACTGCTTAATTCCCTGAACGACAGACATCGGACATGCGGCATCGGAGCGCTAAAAAGCACACTTCAGGCGCAAGCCCGCTTTATCGTATTAAGCGTGAGAGGGGGGTTTGAGTGGCGGTCCCTGATCCACCGAACGCATGAACATATGCTGATAGGGAAATGCAGCCTGGCCGGCAACGGTTTCAACCGCTGAAAAGCCCGTAATGTTATTGGCCGAAACATGCGGGCAGCAGCAGTGATGTCCTGCCCCTGCCATTTTACCAGCGTCCGGCTGTGCGCCCTTTTTCAGATCTTTATGGTCTTGTTCCTGACTGGCCTGATCAGCCATCCGGCCAGTACCACGATCGCAACCCGCCTCAAATTCGTGCGCGGCAACAGGCCCAAGCAGAAGCTTGAAAGCAAGCAATAGTGATAAAAGTGCTATTTTCATGCGCCGCAACGTAACCGGTAATTATTAAAATACAACCACTTCTTTCCAGCTGCTGCCATCCGGCGCGATCTGCGAGCTGGCGGTTGTGGCGGCGAAGCCCGCCACGCGAAAATGGTGGAGCTGAGCGGGATCGAACCGCTGACCTCTTGCATGCCATGCAAGCGCTCTCCCAACTGAGCTACAGCCCCATTTCCGGAAAATCGCAAGACGGGAATTATTCCCAATTCCGTTCCGCGTTTTCCGTCTTCAATCAATCATCGCTGGTTGGTCTGGGCAGGATGTCCGCATCATCATCGTCATCGGTTTCCAGCAGCGTATGGTCGTCCGCATCTTCATCCAGATCCAGATCCAGATCATCATCAATCACCAGATCAGGAATTTTGGCCACAACTGCGGCGTCATCATCCTCATCCACATCCACGTCCTGATCATCCAGCTCTTCCAGCGATACGGTATCGCCATCCGTATCAATTTCGTCAGCTTCCAGATCATCCAGCACGGCGGCCTTGACTGTTTCAACGGCTTTGTCATCCGGCCGGCCACGGCGCGGTTTCAGCAGGATTTCAGGCTCAAACGCATTATCGCACTTGATGCAGACAACAGGATCCACCTTGCCAAGATCATAGAAACGCCCGCCGCATGCCGGGCATTGCCGCTTGGTTCCCCATTCCGGTTTGGCCACGAAATCCTCTTTCTGTGTATCTTGCGGCAGATTTGCCATAAGGCGGGCTTCATAGCCATGGGTGGGCCCCCATGTCAAAGATAAATTCGCGTCCCCGCGCATACGGGCTTATCCACCACGGCAAAGTGTGTGCTAAACAGGCGATTATTTTCATTCTGGCGGTATGGGACGGACACAGGCTTTGAACACCCGAAATGACCAAAATCACGGCGCGCAGTCCCCATTGCGCAGCCATCAGGGGTCCGGCCTTGCCGGCAGCGTGCAGGTGCCGGGCGATAAATCCATCTCCCACCGGGCATTGATGTTCGGGCTGCTGGCCGTGGGCGAAACCCGCATCAGCGGGCTGCTGGAAGGCGAGGATGTGCTGCGCACGGCAGAGGCGATCCGCAGGCTGGGCGGCGAGGTTGTGCGCGACGGGGCGGGGGAATGGCGGGTGCAGGGGGTTGGCATTGGCGGCCTGCGCGCGCCCGAGGATATTCTGTATATGGGCAATTCCGGCACTTCGGCGCGCCTGCTGGCGGGGCTGGTGGGGGGGCATCCGATTGTGGCGACCTTTTCCGGCGACGCCTCGCTGAACCGCCGGCCGATGGCCCGGATTGTTGAGCCCCTGTCCCGCATGGGGGTGCGCTTTGCCGGGCGGCAGGGCCATCGCCTGCCTATGACCCTTACCGGGGCCGACCCGGTCATGCCTATTGAGTATCAGCTTCCGGTGGCCTCGGCGCAGACAAAATCGGCCATTTTGCTGGCGGGATTGAACAGCCGGGGCAAAACCACGGTGATCGAGCCCGAACCCACCCGCGACCATACCGAAATCATGCTGCGCCATATGGGGGCGGAGATCTGGGTGGAGGATGTTACCGGGGGCGGGCGGCGTATCACCCTGCAAGGCCAGCCGGAATTGCACCCCACGGTGTTCCAGGTGCCGGGCGATCCGTCTTCGGCGGCCTTCCTGCTGGTGGCGGCGCTGATCACGCCAGGATCGCAGGTGACGGTAACGGGCGTGGGCATGAACACGCTGCGCACCGGACTGTTTGAGTGTTTGAAGGAAATGGGTGCGGCGCTTACGTTGGAAAACGCCCGCATACAGGGGGGCGAGGCTGTCGCGGACATTACGGTGCGGCATGGCCCGTTGCGCGCCATCAGCCCGCCGCCCGATCGCGCCCCGTCGATGATTGACGAATATCCCATTCTGGCGATTGCCGCCGCCTGCGCCGAAGGGCGCAGTGAGCTGCGCGGGCTGGCCGAATTGCGGGTCAAGGAAAGCGACCGGCTGGCGGCCATGGCGGCGGGACTGGCGGCCTGTGGCGTGCAGGTGCAGGAACTGCCCGATGGACTGATTATCGAGGGACGGGGCGGCCAATCCCGCCCTATTCCCGGCGGGGGGACCATCGCCACACAGATGGATCACCGCATCGCCATGTCGTTTCTGGTGGCCGGACTGGCGGCGGAACGCCCCGTTACGGTGGATGACGGCGCCATGATCGACACCAGTTTTCCAGGCTTTGCCGCGCTGATGAACGGGCTTGGGGCGCGCATCGAACCCGTGAACCAATGAAGCAGCCAATCATTATCGCCATTGATGGGCCGGGCGCGTCGGGCAAGGGCACACTGGCGCGGCGGCTGGCGGCGCATTTTGGCTATGCCTATCTGGATACCGGGGCGATCTATCGCGCCGTGGCGCTGCTGGTGCTTCAGGCGGGGGATGATCCCGCCGATCCGCGGGCGGCGCTGGCGGCGGCCAGAATGCTGGATGCAGGCGCGCTGAACGATCCGCAATTGCGCACTGACAGGATAGGGGCGGCGGCTTCGCAGATAGCAGCCCATGAGGGCGTGCGCCAGGCCCTGCTGGCCTTTCAGCGGGACTTTGCCGCCCGCCCGCCCGGAAACGCCGCTGGCGCGGTGCTGGACGGCCGGGATATCGGTACGGTGATCTGCCCCGAAGCCCAGGCCAAGTTGTATGTGACCGCCAGTGCGGCGGCCCGTGCACACAGACGCTATCTGGAACTGGCCGCCAGGGGCGAGGCCGCATCCGAGGCAGAGGTGCTGGATGATTTGCGGGCCCGTGACGCCCGCGACCTGAGCCGCGCTGCCGCCCCGCTGCGTCCGGCTGAAGACGCGCACTTGCTTGATACGACGAATTTGTCTATAGACGACGCCTTCGCGGTTGCGCTTGCGGCTGTTTCCGGCAAAATTGCCCCTCACGGCTGACTTTTCCCGGTGAACGGCCTTGGCTGGCGCCGCCCGAATATGATGTGAATCCCCAAGACCGCCGGAACCAACCGGCAGGCCGGAAAAATTACCGTTTTAGGAGAATGACTTGGCTACTGCAAACCTGGCATCGCGTGCGATGCCCCTGAAAGAAGATTTTGCCGCAATGCTCGACGAGAGTTTCTCGGAGCAGCGCAGCGTAGAAGGTTCCGTCATCATTGGCCGGATTATTGCGATCGAAAATGATTTCGCAATGATCGATGTCGGCCTGAAAACCGAAGGCCGCATTCCGCTGAAGGAATTTGCGGCGCCCGGACAGGCCCCCGCGATCAAGGTCGGCGACACGGTTGAAGTGTTTCTCGAACGCATCGAAAACTCCATGGGCGAAGCGGTGCTCAGCCGCGAAAAGGCCCGCCGCGAAGAAGCCTGGACGGATCTGGAGCGCAGCTTTACCGAAGCCAAACGTGTTGATGGTGTCATATTCGGCCGCGTCAAGGGCGGCTTTACGGTTGATCTGAACGGCGCCGTGGCGTTCCTGCCCGGCAGTCAGGTGGATATCCGCCCGGTGCGGGATGTGACGCCGCTATTCGGCCAGTCACAGCCTTTCCAGATTTTGAAAATGGACAAACGCCGCGGCAATATCGTGGTGTCGCGCCGCGCCGTACTGGAAGAAGCCCGCGCCGAACAGCGCTCCGAATTGCTGGTCAATCTCAAGGAAGGCCAGATCCTCGATGGCGTGGTCAAGAACATCACCGATTACGGCGCCTTTGTTGATCTTGGCGGTGTGGACGGATTGCTGCATGTCACGGACATTGCCTGGCAGCGCATCAATCATCCGAGCGAAGCGCTGACCATTGGCGAAACCATCAAAGTGCAGGTGGTCAAAGTCAATCCCGATACGCAGCGCATCAGCCTCGGCATGAAGCAGTTGCAGACCGACCCCTGGGACAGCATCGACGTCAAATATCCGCTGCATGGCCGCTTCCGGGGCCGTGTCACCAATATCACCGATTACGGCGCCTTTGTAGAATTGCAGCCGGGCGTCGAGGGGCTGGTGCATGTGTCGGAAATGAGCTGGACCAAGAAAAACGTGCATCCCGGCAAGATCGTTTCGACCTCGCAGGAAGTCGAGGTCATGGTGCTGGATGTTGACTCCAAGCGCCGCCGTATTTCGCTTGGCCTCAAACAATGCATGGACAATCCCTGGGAAGGCTTTGCCAAGCGCTACCCCGTCGGCTCGGAAGTCGAAGGCGAGATCAAGAACATCACCGAGTTCGGGCTGTTCATTGGTCTTGAAGAAGGCATTGACGGCATGGTGCATATGAGCGACCTGTCATGGGACCGTGCGCCCGAAACCGCGCTTGCCGATTTTCACAAGGGTGACATTGTCAAGGCCCGGGTGCTGGATGTCGATATGGAAAAAGAGCGTATCAGCCTCGGCATCAAGCAATTGGGCCCCGATCCCATGAAGGCCTCGGCCTCGGCTGAAGGGCCGCTGCGCAAGGGCCAGGTGGTGACGGTGCGCGTCGAGGAAATTCAGGATCAGGGCATTGAAGTTTCGGTCGCCGATACCGGGATGCGGGCCTTTATCCGGCGCGCGGATCTGAGCCGTGACCGTTCCGAGCAACGCCCCGAACGCTTCTCGGTGGGCGACAAGGTTGACGCCAAAATCACCACGCTTGACAAAAACACCCGCAAGATCGGCCTGTCGATCAAGGCGCGGGAAATTGACGAGGAAAAAGAAGCCGTCGCGCAATATGGTTCTTCCGATAGCGGCGCTTCGCTGGGCGACATTCTTGGCGCGGCATTGCGCGCAAAGGACAAGGAATCGTCCTGAACATTTTACGCTAATCAGCAGGCTGCCCCTTTCGGGGCGGCCTGGAAATGAGGCCCCATCATAATGCCGCGCCATCACGATGTCATTTGAGCTGGACGCCATTATTGAAAAGCGCCGCCTGCGGCGCAATCTTTCCCTGTGGCGTATTGCCGCCATTACCGGGATTACAGGTGCGCTGATCCTGTTTGTGCTGGCGGTTACAGGCTGGTCGCCGGGCCGCGATCATGTCGCCCAGCTTGAAATATTCGGCGTCATCACCGATGACAATGAACGCGATCAGGCCTTGCTGGAACTGGCCACAGACAGCCGCGCCAAGGCGCTGATTGTCAGTATTGACAGTCCGGGGGGCACCACATCAGGTTCGGAAGGGCTTTATCTGGCGCTGCGCGAAGTCGCCAGAAAAAAACCCGTGGTCGCCGTCATGGGAACGGTGGCCGCGTCCGGCGGCTATATCACCGCCATTGGGGCCGATCATATTTTTGCCCGCGGCAATAGCATTACCGGGTCCATTGGCGTGCTGATGCAGGCCACCGAGGTCAGCAGGCTGCTGGACAAGATCGGGGTTGGCGTTGAAATGATCACCAGCGGGCCGCTGAAAGGCAAACCCTCGCCTTTCGAGCCGATGGATGCGCAGGGCCGCGCGGCGATCAAAACACTCATAGATGATTCCTATCAATGGTTTGTCGGTCTGGTGGCGGAACGGCGCAAGCTGACGCCTGAGCGGGCGCGTGAACTGGCCGATGGCCGGGTTTTCAGCGGGCGTCAGGCGCTGGAAGCGCAACTGATTGATCAGATCGGCGCCCTGCCGGAGGCGCGGGCCTGGCTGGACAAGGAAAAAGGGATTTCCCGGGACTTGCCGCTGCAAACCGTCGAATATGGCGAGGAGGAAGGTCTGGCCGGCCGCCTGGTCCAAAGTCTGATTTTTGGATTGACTGAAAAAAGCCTTGATATGAAAAGACTTACCCTTGACGGGCTGGTGTCGCTCTGGCAACCTTGAGACCTGCCGGATTTTAGCCGCGCTGTCGCGCGCCGGGTCAGATAGCGCGCCGGGTCAGGATGATTGAGAGGCATGAAGATGCATGGTCTAAAAACAGGTGCTCCAGCATGATCAAATCCGAACTGATCGCGAAACTGTCGCTTGCCAATCCGCATCTGTTTCAGCGTGACATCGAGCGCATCGTCAATACGATTTTTGACGAAATTTCAGGCGCGCTGGCGCGGGGTGACCGGGTGGAGCTGCGCGGCTTTGGCGCTTTTTCGGTCAAGCAGCGTTCGGCCCGCACCGGGCGCAACCCCCGCACCGGCGGCGCTGTCGAGGTTGCGGAAAAGCGCGTGCCGTTTTTCAAAACCGGCAAGGAAATGCGCGAGCGGCTTAATGGCGGCGCCAGCGGCAGCTGACCCGTGTGCCGGCCTTCGTGTCTGTCCGGTTAATCCCTGCCTGCGCAGCGCGCTGTGTGCGGGGTTCCGGACTGCCCTGACAGAGCGGGCAGTGACAAACCGGGTGATGACACTGCGCGGACCGGATATGATGGCATCTGAACGGGAATTGCTCCAATAATGAAGCAGCTGCGCATGATCGGGCTTGGTTTTTGTCTGCTGCTGGCAAGTCTGGTGGCGGTGGCTAACCGTAGCATGGTGGTTTTCAGCATTGATCCCATTGCACCTGCCGCAGAAGGGCTGAGCGTCAACATGCCGCTTTACGGTGTGATTTTCGCGGCGATGTTTGCAGGCATATTATTGGGCGGTTTTACCGTCTGGAATGGCCAGCGCAAATCGCGCGCCCAAACCATTCTGCCGCCATCCGCCCCGCCCGGCATTGAAGGCCCCCCGCTGTAAATCCGGATACATGCCGCGCTTTATCTCACGGTACGGCATTTCCCGGCGCGTTCGAGATCAACCGAGACAGGCTGGCTGACACCGCGCTCACCCTTTCCCATGTCATGAACCGCATGGGCGAAGGTGCTGTCGGCGATGACCGCGCGATCCTTGCTGCGGGTGATCTACACATCGCTGGGGTAAGGCTGCGCGTCCGGGCACGCTCATTGGAGGGAGTTAAAGGGTAAAGTCTTTTAATTCCCTCGATTTCGTTTTATCGCCACAAGTACTGATGCGATCAACGGGAGAAAGGTTCATGCAGCCAGGCCAAGCCCCCTGAGTAATTCTTCCGCCTTACTAATTGCCGCGTCCTGGGCTTTTGAGGCTTTGCGAGCTTTGATTTCAGAACGCCAGTCTCCCACCTTTTCTTTTTTGCGTAGCCAATGGATAGTGGCAGCTAATTCTATCTCGACAGAAGATGTTTGCTTCATCCGGCTAATATACTCTTTTATTTCCTCCGCCCGAAGACTGCCGATTTTTTTTGGGAGGGAGAGATCTTTCTTAACGACGGAATATATGCTGTAAAAACCCGATCCGTTAGAAACCTTTTCTTCTTTGATAGTCTTTTCCAATATCCGGGCTAGTAAAAGCGCATGGGTCAGGTCCTCGGAGTAAGGGCCGAAATTGTGGTAAGAAAAACGGAACCCGCCCCCCAAACCAAGCTGTTCCAGAAGATAAAAAATCTTCTGTAGCCGAATACGTCCAATGATCTCACCCTCGGCAGCTTGAAGGACGGTGTGCACCAGCTTTTCGCTCTCTATCATGGCTTTTAGTTCCCCCTCATGGCCTTCTCAGCGTCTCGGCATTCTTCCGCAGAAAAGAAGTAATATCTGGTCAAAGTCGTGTTTTCCCTTAATCTCTTGCTAATGATCGTGTCGTCAAATTCGGTTATCTCACGTTGACCACCACTACCCTCTAACACGCGCACCATTTTATGAGCCTTTTCAGCCTCGGCACCAGAACGAGAGTAAAGGTTATAGCGAGGTTCGTCCTGAAAGACAGTTTTTCCAAGCTGACTGCTCACATGCTTAGCAACCCGCTTTCCAGCATTGAGTCTTTGTTCCTCGTCATGCCCGTAAGCAACTGAGAGGTCTAATACTTTTAGATTCTGTCTATGCCACAACCGTTTAGCAAGGCTGTTAGCGCGCTCATCCTGGCACTGAGTCATGCATTCGACAGCACCCCAGATCACTGTATCGTCAAGCCGACGATAATCTTGAAGTGATTCGCCATCTTGGGACAAAAATCTCACAAGTGGGTGAGTGGGATCAAGACCTAACTCTTGGGGACGCACGCCGCTGGCGACATGCTCGAACAAGGCCGAAATCAATTTTTCGAAACCACGGGTAGTTTTATGGAGATAAACTTGAGTATAGAGCCGATAGCGAGCAAGAAGAAAATCCTCTGCCGCCTGTCGGCCTTTCGCCTTAAATACGAAAGTAGGCATTAAACGTGGTGGGTCGTCGTCCTGTGGGACATGTAAATCGTAAGTCTCGAGATTATCCATTAACCAGTCATAATCGACCGAGCCCGTTAACGCACCTGTCATGTAGCGGTCACGCACCAGATAGTCGAGACGGTCAGCGTCAAAAGAGCTTGAAACTACCGCATGATAAATATCAGTTGGATCATCGGCGACAACCAGTTTTGCAATATCTTTGGCAAGAGCCCCATCGAAAGCATTCAAAATTGGGAGAAGATCACCATCCTCAGCGAGAATCAATTTAGCTGTAAATTTTTCATGCCTCTCAACAGCCTCGATGCCGCGCATCTTGGCGATTGCTTCACGTGCCACCTCAAAGGCGTGGCTAAATGGTCCGTGACCGATATCATGTAGCAAAGCCGCAATTAAAATAACCTTTGAGCGGCGCTCATCAAACCCCTCACCCTTTGATTTCTTCACAATCCCCATCAGCTTTCGGGCATTGTGATAAACGCCAATGGAATGGGCGAATCGGGTGTGTGTTGCGCCGGGATAGACGAACTCCGAAAGTCCAAGTTGCTTAATCCTGCGCAATCGCTGGAATTCTGGTGTCTGAATCAGACGCCATGCCAACATATCAATTTCATTATCTCTATCAAAGATAATCAGGCCATGGATGGGGTCACGCAGGCGTTGTGATTTATCAGCCAATATTCCCCCACCCTCACCCCACGGCGCGGAGTTTTTCGGCGCGTTCGAGATCGACGGAGACAAGCTGGCTGACGCCGCGTTCGGCCATGGTGACGCCGAACAGGCGGTCCATGCGCGACATGGTGACGGAATTATGCGTGATGACCAGAAACCGGGTTTCGGTCGAGCGGGTCATTTCATCAAGCAGATTGCAGAACCGCTCCACATTGGCGTCATCGAGCGGCGCGTCCACTTCGTCCAGCACGCACAAGGGCGACGGATTGGTCAGGAACACCGCAAAAATCAGCGCCATCGCCGTCAGCGCCTGTTCACCGCCCGACATCAGGCCCATGGATTGCAGGCGCTTGCCGGGCGGGCTGGCCAGAATTTCCAGGCCCGCTTCCAGCGGATCGTCGGATTCGATCAATTCCAGCCGCGCATTGCCGCCGCCAAATAAATGCACGAACAGGCGCGCGAAATGTTCGTTGACGATGGTGAAGGCTTTCAGCAGCCGTTCGCGGCCTTCGCGGTTCAGGCTGCCAATCGCCTGGCGCAGGCGCGCGATGGCGGCTTCGAGATCGGCGCGTTCACGGGTCATGCCTTCCAGGCGTTCCTTCAGTTCGCGCGATTCTTCCTCGGCGCGCAGATTGACCGCGCCCATATTCTCGCGTTCGCGCTTGAAGCGCGCCAGATTGCGCTCGACCGTGTCCATGTCCGGCAGCGCCGCGCCATCCTCATGATTGGCCAGACGCAGACAGTCTTGCGGCCCGCATTCCAGCCGCTCCTGAATTTGATCCGCCAGATCCTTTGCGCGCTCCAGCGCGGCGCCCGCCGCTGCTTCGAGCCGCACCCGCGCCTCGCGCATTTCACCCAGATGATTTTGTGCGGCGCGGGCCGCCTTGTCCTGTGCACTCTGTAAGGCTTCGGCCTCTGCAAGGCTGACTGCCGCCTGATCGCGGCGCTGGCTCGCGCCGGCAATTTCGCTGAGCAGGGATTGCATCCGCTGTTCAATTTCATGCGGCTGGGCGCGCAGATTTTCCAGCTCTGTGTTCAGCTCGGCTTCGCGTGCGGCCAGAACCTCCAGCTGCTGGGCCGCCGCCTGCTTGCGCGTGGCCCAGGCGCCATGATCGCGCGCAATGACCTGAAGGCGCTGCGCACGCGCACTGGCCTCGCGCGTAAAAGCATCCAGCGCGCCATGCGCCTGGCTCAATAAAGAACGTCCAAGATCAACCTCGATGCGCAAGCCCGCCACCACGGCACGGGGCTGTTCTTCGGGTTCCAGCATATCGCGCGCCTGGGCGGTTTCCCGGCTGTGCCGGTCAGCCTCGGCGCATTCATTTTCGATGCGCGCCTGCGCTTCGACCAGAGCGGCCAGGCGGGCGGTGCGGTTAAGCAGTTCGCGTTCGGCTTTCGCCTGCGCATCCAGCATCTGGGAAAGCGCTTCTTCCTTTTGCCGGACATAGCGGCGGCTATCCGCCTCAGTGCTGCGCGCCGTGGCAGCGGCATGTGAGGCCTGTTCGAAAGCCTCACGCGCGCTTTGTAATTGTGCGTCCGCCTGTTGACGGCGCAGCGTAACATCGCCCAGCCGGTTGCGCATTTCCAGCCGTCTTGCGGCGGCGGTGGGCGCATCGGCGGCGGCGGTAAAGCCATCCCAGCGCCAGAGCGCGCCCTCAAGGCTGACCAGACGCTGACCGGGTTTAAGCTGCGCACGCAGAAAAATGCCATCCGATGCAGCCACCACGCCGATCTGTGACAGGCGGCGCGCCAAAGCGGGCGCACCGGTTACATAGCGGTCCAGCGGCTGGGCGCCTGCGGGCAGTGGCGGCAATGGGCCATCGCCCGCCAGCAGCGCCCAATGCACCGGGGCTGCGTCATCGCTGGGATATTCCAGATCATCGCCCAGCGCCGCGCCAAGGGCGGTTTCATATCCCGGCGCCACACGCAGCGCATCCACCAGCGGCGGCCACAGATCGCCGCCGCGATCATTCAGCACCTCGCTCAGGGCTTTTTCTTCCGCCGCCAGCCCGCTGGTTGCGGTGCGGGCGGATTGATATATTTCGCGCAGCGCGGCTTCGGTCTTCTGGGTTTCCTCGCGCCGGATTTCCGCAAGGCTTACGGCCTCGCGGCCCGCAACAACCGCCTGGCGGGCCTCAAGGGTGCGCTGTTCCATTTCCGCCGTCAATTCAGCAGCGGGCATTTCAGCCTGCAACCGGGTGCGCTCCTGCGTGATGGCGGTCAATTGCTGGACCAGCCGGTCAAAACGCTGCCGGGTCTGGCTTATCTCGCGGTTCAGGCTTTCGCGCTGGGCGATCAGATCGGACAGCCGGCGTGTGGCACTATCCAGCGCCGCTTCGCTGGTTTTCAGCGCGGCAGCGGCGTGCGCCACCTCATCGCGCAGCGTGCCGCCCCGGCCATGTTGCTCCGCCTCGGCGGCTTCGAGATCCTGGCGTTCCTGACCAAGCTGTTGCAGGGCGTGATCCGAGTCGCTGACATGCGCGCCTTCGCGCAACTGATCGAGCTGGACCTGCGATAAATTGGCTTCGCTGCGCTGGGTTTGTTGCGCGATGCGCGCGCTTTCGGCCTCCAGACTGTCGCGCGCCACTGACAGACGGTGCAGCGCAGCGGCGGCCTCGGCTTCGATCTGGCGCAGCGGCGGCACGGCTTCGGCGGCCTCCAATTGCGCCGTCGCGGCGGCGGCAGCAGCGGTGGTGGCGTCCACAACCCGCGCTTCGGCCTGTTCCAGCAATTCAGCAGCCAGCGACACCGCCTGTTCGGTCTCCTGCCAGCGCAGATGAAACAGCAGGGCTTCGCCGTGGCGGATATGTTCCGACAGATTGCGATAGCGTGACGCCTGGCGCGCCTGGCGTTTCAGCGCGGCGATCTGGGTTTCAAGCTGCGTCATAATGTCATCGAGGCGGGTCAAATTGGTTTCGGCCGCGCGCAGACGCAGTTCCGCTTCGTGGCGGCGTGAATGCAACCCGCTGATGCCGGCGGCTTCTTCCAGAATGGCGCGGCGTTCCTTGGGCTTGGCATTGATCAGCGCGCCAACGCGGCCCTGCCGGACAATCGCGGTGGAGCGCGGCCCGCTGGCCGCATCGGCGAACAGCAGCGCGACATCGCGCTGGCGCGCATCCCGGCCATTGATACGGTAGATGGAGCCCGCCTCGCGTTCAATGCGCCGGGTGATTTCAAGCTGATCAGCGTCATTCAGATGGGCCGGGGCGGTGCGGCTGCTATTATCAACGACCAGTCCTACTTCGGCCATATTGCGGGCCGGGCGCCCGGCGCTGCCAGCGAAAATCACATCATCCATGCCGCTGGCGCGCATCTGCTTGGCCGAGCCTTCGCCCATGACCCAGCCCAGCGCCTCTACCAGATTGGATTTGCCGCAGCCATTGGGGCCGACAATGCCGGTCAGCCCAGGCTCGATTCGCAATTCCACTGGTTCGACGAAGCTTTTGAAGCCCGATAGGCGAAGCCGGGTAAATCGCACGGGAATGTTCCTGTCTCTGCTAGGTTAAGCGCCGTTCAGCAAGGGTTGCAAAATCGCGTCAAACTCTTCGATTTCCGTGTCCCCGTCATAGGTCTTGCCATCAATGATAAAGCTGGGCGTACCTTTAATATCGAATTTGTCCGCGCCCTCCTGGCGGCTTTGGACAAGCTGCTTCATCAGTGTCTCGTCGGCCAGACAGGCGTCAAAAGTGCCCTGGCTCATGCCGCCCAGTTTTGCGATCCGGCTTAATGCCCCGATAGGGTCTTCAGAAGTGGCCCAGATTTTCTGCTGCTTGAACAATATATCAATCATGGGATAGGCCTTCGCCTCGCCAGCGCAGCGCGCCATCATGGAGGCCCGCAACGCCACCCCATCCAGCGGAAATTCGCGGAACATCAGCTTGACCTTGCCGGTATCAATATATTTTTCCTTCAACGCGGGCAGGACTTCCAGATGGAACGCTGCGCAATGCGGGCAGGTCATTGAGGCATATTCGATGATCGTCACCGGCGCATCGGCCTTGCCGAGCACAATTTCACCGGTGAAGGGCTTGCCTTGCGGCGCTGCTGCCGCCGGTTCTTCCGCCGCCATCAGGCGCGTGCCGCCGGAAAGGCCAAGCCCTGCCGCCAGCACCAGAAGGCCGAGCATACCTACAAAATATCGCGTTAATTGCAACAAAATGGACCTCCCACTACAATATCTGGTGAACTATACGGTGCTTTGACCCGACTCAACAAGGCTTTTTACGGCGGTAAATACCCTGCCCAAGCCGGGTCAGCGCCGCCTTTAATTCCGGGTCCGTAATGATGGCGGTCTCCTGATCAATGGCCAGGCTTTCCGCTGGACGCAGGGGTCTGGGCGGGTCTGGCTGACGGATACGGGCGGGAATGGGCCCCTGCACAATGCGCAGCGCAGCCACGGCGCGAAAGCCGCACAGCGTATTGATTCTTGCGATCAGAACGGGCTGCATATGCTGCAACTCCAATGCGGCGGCGCCATCTGCGCGCACCCACAGCGTGCCGCCATCGCCCTTGCCCTGCGGGAAATGCAGTTTTTCGGGCTGACAATTTTCACTAAGCCGTTCGCCTGCAATCTGCGGCCATTGCGACAGCAATGCCCCAAGGGCGAAGCCGCGCCGTCCAAATGCCGGCCGGGTCACACTGTCGGCGGCGCTGGCAAGGTGGCGAAGCCCATAGCGGCGCGGCGCTGGCTTGTTGCGTTTGGGGCTGTCAACCATTAGGTCTCTCTGTTGCGATGCCAGCCTGTATTCCGGCACTGAAATGTGCCCTTTATATGGTGGATGGGCCAGTTCTTTTCCTGGCGGTTTAGTAGAAGGATTTCCCGTGTCTAATTCCATGTTTGCGCTGCTGAATGAAAAACTGCTCAAAAAATTTGACGCGCAACTGGTGCGCCGTTCATGGCTGGGCGGGGCATTATCCCAACCGGAGGCCGCTCCGGGGGGCCTGGCGCGGCCGGGTTTTGCACCTGATAGCTGGGTGATGTTCGAGATGCCCGGCGGGCTGGCGCTATGGATTGATCTGGGTGATAGCGGCGTTTCGCTCGGCTGCCTGTCGGGCCATTATGAAAAAGACGAAACCGCCTTCATACTGAACAGCGTGAAGGCAGGGGACACATTCGTTGATATCGGGGCCAATATTGGCTGGTTCGCGGTGCAGGCCGCGCGCGCGGTTGGCCCCGGCGGCCGGGTCATTGCTATTGAACCGCGCGCCCGGACGGGGCGCTATCTCGCGCGCTCGCTGTTTGAGGCGAACGGGTTTTCAGACCGCGCCGAAGTGCATCATTGCGCCGTGGGGACTGAAGCCGGACGATTCAGCATTGGCTGGGACAATGATGCGGGCAATCCCGGCGGCACCTGGAGCCTGCCCACCAGTGAAATGCAGCAGGAATTTCGCGACAGCGGTTTCAGCGTCGAGGAAGTTGAGGTGAAAACGCTGGACAGTCTTGTTGCCGGCCGCAAGGTGGATGTGATCAAGATGGATATTGAAGGCGCCGAAGGCCTGGCGCTGCGCGGCGCGGCCGCTACGCTGGCGCAATCACGCCCGGTCATTCTTTCGGAAATGAATTTTTCACTGCTGCCAAAAATTTCCGGTTTTTCCGCGGGCGATTATGTGCGCTGGATGGCGGATCAAGGTTATCGCTGTCATGCGCTGGAAGCAGGCAGGACAGGGCCGCAACTGCATGCCGATATGCTGCCCGTAAACGAAGTATTTATCAATGTCATCTTTCATCCCATGCAAAAGTGAAGTCTGAGGGTGCGGCACAGCGCGCGGCAGCTTTCCGATCTATTGCTGGACTGGTATGACCGGCATCGCAGAGTGTTTCCCTGGCGCGCCGGACCGGGCGAAAGCGCCGATCCCTACTCTGTGTGGCTGAGCGAAATCATGTTGCAGCAGACCGGCACGGCGGCGGTCATTGATTATTTCAACAATTTTACGGCGCGCTGGCCGGACGTGCAGGCCCTGGCCGGGGCGGAACCGGATGCGGTGCTGACGGCGTGGGCGGGCCTTGGCTATTACGCGCGCGCCCGCAATCTGCATCGCTGCGCAAAAATTATCAGTACAGAGATGAAAGGCGAATTTCCCGCTGATCCGGCGCTGTTGCAAAAACTGCCGGGGATCGGCCCCTATACCGCCGCAGCCATTGCGGCCATTGCCTTTGACACCGCAAGCCCGGTGCTGGATGGCAATATTGAGCGGGTTCTGTCGCGCCTCCATGCGATAACGCAACCGCTGCCGGGCGCGAAACCGGCGCTGCGCACGCTGAGCCTTGGGCTGATCGCATGCGCGCGGCCGGGCGATATGGCGCAGGCCATGATGGATCTGGGCGCGACGCTGTGCACACCGCGCAGCCCCGATTGTCCGCGCTGCCCCTGGCAGGCCGCCTGCGCCGCGCACAGTCAGGGCATTGCGGGACAACTGCCCGTAAAAGCGCGCAAGCAGCCGGTACCGTCGCATGTTGGGGCGGTGTTCTGGCTGACCCGCCGGGATGGCGCGGTACTGCTGCGGCGGCGGCCTGAAAAGGGTCTGCTGGGCGGCATGATGGAATTTCCAGGCACCCCCTGGGGCGATAAAATGCCGGATCTGGCGCCATATGCGCCAGCCGGATGCGCCTGGCGCGCACTGCCCGGAACGGTGCGCCACGCCTTCACACATTTCAAACTGACGCTTGGCGTATATACGGGTGAATGCACGCGCGCATCACCCATAGACGGAATCTGGGTGCAGCCCGCCAGGCTTGGCGAATATGCCCTGCCAAGCCTGATGCGCAAAGTTGCGGCGCATGTGCATGCCTGCGTAAAGGAGCCGGACAGATGATTTTTTATCTTTCGAAAATATTATGGGTGCTGGTGCAACCCAGTAATCTGCTCTTGCTGATTGCCTGCGGGGCCTATCTGCTGATGCTGACCGCGCGGGCGCGGCTGGGGCGGATTTTACTGGGCACGGTGTTGGGCCTGTTTTTGCTTGTGTCTGTGCTGCCGGTGGGAAACTGGCTGATCTATCCGCTGGAAACGCGCTTTGCGGTTCCCCGCGATCTTGGCAGGGTTGATGGCATTATTGTTTTGAGCGGCGCGTTCAGCGCCAAAAACAGCGCCTGGCGCGGCGCGCCCGTACTTAATCAGTATGCCGAACGTTTCACGGCGTTCATGGAACTGGCGCGGGCCTATCCGGATGCAAAACTTGTATTCAGCGGCGGCGCAGTTTTTCCGATGCACAATAATGTGACCGAAGCCGATATCGGCAGATGGTTTTTTACGGCGCAGGGGCTGGACACGCAGCGCATCCTGTTTGAAGACAAATCGCGCAACACCCATGAAAACATACTCTACAGCAAACAGATCGCGCAGCCCCAGCCAGGCGAGCATTGGGTGCTGGTGACCTCGGCGGCGCATATGCCGCGATCGGTGGGCCTGTTCCGCAAAAATGGCTGGAATGTCACGCCTTATCCCGCAGGATATGTGACGATGCCATTTCTGGAGCCCGTGGCGGCGCCTGATTTTGCCGGCCGGCTGGAACGGCTGGATGATGGGGTCAGGGAATGGACCGGCCTGGCGGCATATTATCTACTTGGCCGGACCAGCGCCCTGTTTCCCGCGCCCTAATTCAACCCGGCGCGCAATTTCTGGCGCAGCAGGTCGATAGGGACCAGGACGCCTTCTTTCTCGAAGTGCCAGAAAGTCCAGCCATTGCAGGCGGGCGCGCCCTGTACCAGAGCGCCGACCTGGTGGATGGAGCCTTTCGCATCCGCAGAAATCAGCGTGCCGTCAGCGCGAATCTTGGCGGCGTAACGCCGGCTGATGTCACAAAGCAACGTACCTGCCGGAAGCAGCCCGCGTTCCACCAGCCAGCCAAAGGGGATGCGCACTTCCTGGCGCTTGCTGGTGCTCACTTCCATCGCGTCGGGCGATAGCGGCACAATTTTGGAAATGCGGGCAATGGCCTTGGCGGCATATTCATGTTCGCGCTCCAGGCCGATGAAATGACGCCCCAGCCGTTTCGCCACTGCGCCCGTTGTGCCGGTGCCGAAGAACGGGTCCAGAATGACATCGCCTTCTTTGGTGGACGCCAATATTACCCGGTGCAGCAGCGCCTCGGGTTTTTGCGTGGGATGCGCCTTGCCGCCGGCCTCGTCCTTTAGCCGTTCTTCACCGCTGCAAATTGGCAGCAGCCAGTCGGAGCGCATTTGCAGACCTTCATTCAGCGCCTTCATGGCGTCATAATTGAAAGTGTAATTGGTGACGCCCGGATCGCGCGCCGCCCAGATCAGCGTCTCATGCGCATTGGTGAACCGGCGTCCGCGAAAATTGGGCATCGGATTGGTTTTGCGCCACATAATATCATTCAGAATCCAGAAATTGAGATCCTGCAAGATCGCGCCTACGCGGAAAATATTGTGGTACGAACCGATCAGCCAGATGGTGCCGGTTTTTTTCAAAACCCGCTTGGCGGCGCTCAGCCATTGCAGGGTGAACTCATCATAGGCGGCGAAGCTGGAAAATTTGTCCCAGGCTTCGACGACGCCATCGACGCGGCTGTGATTGGGCCGCAGCAATTCATTCGAGAGCTGAAGATTATAGGGCGGATCGGCAAAAATAACGTCTACGGAATTTGCCGGCAGGCCGTTCATCAGAGTGATGCAATCGCCGATCAGCACCTTGTCGCGCGGCAAATCCGCCGTCTTGTTCTTTGGCGCGGCCAAAGTCTCAGTAATACTCAGTTCCATGATCATTTCCCCCGGTGATTCGCGGGCCATGTTGCGAATCGCCGGGAGTCACGTCAATAGTTTTTTAGAATCAATAACTTACGCTGCCGTTCGCACACAACATCTTGTGTACCGGCTTGAAGCTGCGCCGATGATGTGGTGTTACGCCGAGACGGCTAAGCGCGCTTTGATGCGCTCTGGTTCCATAGCCCTGATTGGTTTTCCATCCAAATCCCGGAAATTCCGTATCCAGATCATTCATGATCGCATCGCGCGTTACCTTGGCGATGATGGACGCCGCGGCGATGGAAAGGCAGCGCGCATCGCCTGCGATCATGGTTTCAACCGGACAGGAAAGCCCAGGCGCCCGGTTGCCATCCACCAGCGCAAATGTGGGCGCCACCGGCAGGCAGGCTACCGCCCGCTGCATCGCCAGAAGGCTGGCGCGCAGTATGTTCAGCGCATCAATCTCTGCTACACTGGCGCTGCCCACGCCAATCTGCGCACAGCGCTGCAGTTGCGCATACAGCGCGGCGCGTTTCAAAGCGGAAAGTTTTTTGGAATCATCCAGTCCGCTGGGAATGTTGCGCGGATCGAGAATGACGGCGGCGGCGACAACCGGCCCCGCCCAGGGCCCGCGCCCGGCCTCATCAACCCCGGCGGCAATTCCGCCGGGGTGAAGGGCGTAAAACGCATGTTCGCGGGAAAAATCCGGCAACAAGCGCGGTCTATTCAGCCGCCATCTGCATGGCGGGGATTTTATCAAGCGGCAGATTGAACAGATTGGCGGTGTTTTCCCTGACGATGGCGCGCACCAGATCCGGCGCAAGATTGCTGGCATGCTTGGCCAGCAGCGCCTGCGAATTCGGCCAGGTTGAATCCGTATGCGGATAATCATTCGCCCATAGCAACTGCTTATAGTTGCTCTGATCGGCATTGCGGAATGCGGTATAATCATCCTGGAACGTCATATAGACATTGGATTTAATATATTCGCTGGGCAGTTTGCTCAGCCCTTTGATAATGCCGTCATCCGCCGCCGTGTGCGCCGCATGGTCCATGCGATACATATAATGCGGCATCCAGCCCGCATCACCCTCGGCGGTGACCAGCTTCAGCTTGGGATGGCGTTCGAACACGCCGCCCAGCACCATCATGCCCATGACATCCTGCACAGCGCGGATAATGCCCATAAAGCCGTTCAGCGGATGGCCGCGCTTGCCGCGAAGCGCTTCGTCAACGCCATCGCCCTTGGCGGTCAGAATGTGAAAGCAAATGGGCAGATCCAGATCGACCGCGCATTCCCACAATGCATCATATTGCGGCTGGTCATATTCGCCATTCACGGGATTGCCCGGCATCATAATGCCGACAAAGCCCATTTCCTTGGCGCGGCGGAAATCCTCGATCGCGCTGTCCACCGACAGGATGGCGGTTTGCGCAAGGCCGAACAAACGGTTGGGCGCGCCTTCGCAGAAACTTTGCAGCCAGCGATTATAGGCTTTGAACGACGCATCCTTGTAAACCGGATCAGGATGCGTGCACAGCACCATGCCCACCGAGGCATAGATGATTTCCGCTGCGGTGCCTTCGCGGTCCATATCCACCAGGCGCGCCTTGGCGTCATAACCGCCAACGCGGATATCTTCAAACCTGATATTTTCGGCATGTTTCTTGCGCTCGGCCACCTTCATGCCGGCGCCGTCAAGAAAGCCCATCGGAATGGTGCGTTTCATATCCCGGATGACATAGGTGTCGGTGCCATTGGGCAGACGTTCCACGCGCGGCGCATCGGCCCGGAATTTCGGGTCAATAAAGTCCACATAACAATTTGGCGGCTCGACAATATGGCTGTCGGCGGAGATGACTCCCTTGAAGAACATGATAGGCTCCATTGTTCCGGTTTTGAATCTGTGATCAGAATTATAGACACATACATAGCGGGAAAAGAAGGGATTTTTGTGTGGCGCTGATCACGGCCGTTATAAGGAAAGGGGCCCAGCCACTGGCCGGACCCCCTGCCGGAGCGTTTAGCCCTATTCCGCCGCCATCTGCATGGTGGGAATTTTTTCGAGCGGCAGGTTGAACAGGCTGGCGGTATTTTCGCGCAGAATGGCGCGCAGCCTGTCAGGGGCGACGCCGGCGGCGTGTCTGGCCAGCAGGGCCTGGGAATTGGGCCAGGTCGAATCCGAATGCGGATAATCATTGGCCCATAAAAGCTGTTTGTAATTCATATGCTCGATATTCCGCCAGGCCATGTAATCATCCTGGAACGTCATGAAGACATTGGATTTGATATATTCGCTGGGCAGTTTGCTCAGACCCTTGATGATGCCATCCTCGGCCTCGCGGAACGCGGTGTGGTCCATGCGGCGCATATAATGCGGCATCCAGCCGGCATCGCCCTCGGCGGTCACCAGTTTCAGTTTCGGGTGGCGTTCAAACACGCCGCCCAGCACCATCATTCCGGCAATATCCTGTATGGCGCGAATGATTTTCATGCCGCCATTCAGTCTGTGCCCGCGCCCGCCGTCGAACACCGAAGATAAATCGCCTTCCTTGGCGGTCAGAATATGAAAACAGATCGGCAGGCCCAGATCGGTGGCGCATTCCCACAGCGCGTCATATTCCGGGCGGTCATATTCGCCCTCAACCGGATTGCCGGGCATCATCATCCCGACCATGCCCATTTCCTTGGCGCGGCGGAAATCCGCGATGGCGCTGTCAACGGACAGAATTGCAGTCTGCGCCAGGCCAAACAGACGGTTCGGCGCTTCTGCGCAAAAAGTTTGCAGCCAGCGGTTATAGGCCTGCATCGCCGCGTCTTTATAGTGCGGGTCCGGATGCGTGCAAAGCACCATGCCGACCGAGGCATAGATGATTTCCGCCGCCGTGCCTTCAAGGTCCATGTCCAGCAGGCGTGCCTTGGCGTCATAGCCGCCGGGACGGGTTTCCTCGAACTTGGTGGTGTCGGCGTGATGTTTGCGCTCTTTCGGCTTCATGCCGGCGCTGTCCAGCAGCCCCAAAGGCACGCTTTGCTTCAGATCCTTGATGACATAAATGTCCTTGCCATTAGGCTGGCGCACCACGCGCGGCGCGTCTTCGCGATATTTGGGTTCGATGAAATCGACATAGCAGTTTGGCGGCTCAACAATATGGCTGTCTGCGGAGATGATGCCTTTGAAAAACATTGGTGGCGCTCCCTATGCTGGCTTTTCAATCTGTGATCATAATTATAGGCGCAAGGCGCGCTGCGGCAGAAGCATTATTTGCCCGCCGCATAGGCATTCATGGCCAGGGCCATTTTATGATCGCGCAGGGTCACCCCATTTGCCTCATGGGTCGCCAGGGTAACATCTATTGTATTGTATATATTGGACCATTCTGGATGGTGGTCCATTTTTTCGGCAAGCAGTGCAACCCGCGTCATCCAGCCAAAGGCGGCATTGAAATTGGCGAATTTGAATTGTTTTGCAATGGCGTCACGTCCCGGCACTTCCTGCCAGCCCGCAAGTTCCGCCAGGGCCGCATGCCGGGCTTCGCCGCTTAGTTTTTCAATCATTGCTGCTTCCTTTCGAAATTTCCCTTCCATCTGAGGCCGCGCAGTATGCGCCCGCTTTGCATGACCGGCAAGATCGGCTAGACTGCGTACATGACATATAGCAACTGGTCCGCCCACATGTTAGCGCCGAGCCTTGACGATATTGCCGAAATCGGCAGTGCCGCACTGGCGCGCCTGCCGCAGCAATTTCTCGAAAATATTACTGAAATCATTATTCAGGTGGTGGATTTTCCCGATGAAGACACCTGCCGCGAACTGGGTATCGAAAACCCGTTCGAGATAATGGGATTATATTCGGGGGTTGATCTGACCAGCAAAAATATTCTTGATCAGCCATCCGGCCCGGACATTATTTTTCTGTACCGCCGCCCGATCCTGGACTGCTGGTGCGAGGGCGATGACAGTCTGGCGGACATCGTCACCCATGTACTGGTGCATGAGATCGGCCATCATTTCGGCCTGTCGGATGAGGCGATGGAAATGCTCGAAGATGCCGCCCTGGCGCAGCCCAATATGCTGAATTAGACGGGATAGCGCGCCTCGATCTGATAGCTGGCGCCATTTTCGGACCGGTGGCTGGACATCAGCACGAAATTTTCCACCCTGATTGCCGGCAGCGCCAGAATATTATGCGCCGCAATAAAGGCCCCGATGCGGTCGCGCGGCGGATTGTTCAGCCGCGCCAGCGTGACATGGGGCACATATCGCCGCCCAGCCGGCGGCGGCAGTCCGGCGCGGGCCAGCGCCGCATTGGTCCGCGCATAGAGCGCCAGCAATTCTTCAGCCGGTTCAACGCCCACATATAACAGACGCGGCTTGCGTTCGCCAAATACCGCAACCCCGCGCAATTGCAGATCAAAGGGCGAGAAGGAAACTTCCTGAAGCGCCGTATGGGCCAGTCCGGCGGCGTGCATATCGACATCGCCGATAAAACGCAGGGTCACATGCATATTTTCCGCAGCAACCCAGCGCGCGCCGGGAATGCCGCCGCCCATCCATTCCAGGCGCCGCACAATATCAGCCGGCAGCGTGAGGGCTGAAAATAGTCTAAACACGGATTAAACCTTATATGCCCTTGAGAAATTCTATCACCTGCGGCGCAATATTCCTGACGATCACGTCAACGCCCGCCGCATTCGGGTGCAGCATATCGGGCTGATTGAGTTTGGGGTCCGCCGCAACGCCTTCCAGAAAAAATGGGTATAGCGGCACCTGATATTTTTCAGCCAGCCGGGGGTAAATCGCGTCAAAGGCGGCGATATAGTCTTCCCCCAGATTGCGCATCGCCTTCATGCCCGCCAGCATGACCGGCAGTTTGCGCTGCTGCAAACGCTGTATGATTTTTTCAAGATTGGCATAAGCCTGTTCCGGCGCGATCCCGCGCAGCGCGTCATTGGCGCCCAGTTCAACAATCACGGCGTCCGCATCTGCGCCGATCGACCAGTCCAGCCGCGCCAGGCCATCCGCGCTGGTGTCGCCGGAGACGCCGGCATTTTCCACTTTCACCATTATTCCCAGCGACGCCAGATGCGCTTGCAGCCTGGCCGGAAACGCATCCCCGGCGGCCAAACCCGCGCCCGCAGTCAGGCTGTCGCCCAGCACAACCAGCACCGGCGTCTCTTTTGCCTGCAAGGGTGAGACGGCAAGCAGCATTGCAAATATGAGAAGTTGAAATGCGCTATTGATCATGGCCTTTATCACGCTATGTTCAGACATGTGCTTCACACGGTCATAGGTGGTATGTTTGAGTAATCCGGTCATTCACTTCGACAATGTGCATTTATCACTGAACAGCGGCGCAGGCAGAGTTGATATTCTGCATGGCATTGATCTTAGCGTAAGCGAAGGCGAAGCGGTAGGTCTGATCGGCCCCAGCGGTTCGGGCAAATCCACAATGCTGATGGTGATGGCCGGGCTGGAGCGGGCCAGCTCCGGCGTGGTGCGTGTCGCCGGGCATGATCTGGGCGCCATGAGCGAGGATCAGCTGGCGGCGTTCCGGCGCGATAATACCGGAATTGTGTTTCAGTCATTTCATCTGATCGCCACGATGACGGCGCTGGAAAATGCCGCGGTGCCGCTGGAACTGGCGGGACGGCGCGATGCATTTGCGCGCGCGCAGGAGGCGCTGGCGTCTGTCGGCCTTTCCCATCGCACCGGCCACTATCCGGGGCAATTGTCGGGGGGTGAACAGCAACGGGTGGCGCTGGCCCGCGCCGTTGCCGCCCGGCCGCGCATACTGCTGGCGGATGAACCCACCGGAAATCTGGACACTGCTACCGGCGAGCAGATCATTCAATTGATGTTTGCCCTGCAGGCCGATACCGGCGCCACATTGCTGCTGATCACGCATGACGCGGCCCTGGCTGCGCGTTGCGGCCGTGTGGTGCATCTGGCGGACGGGAAAATCGCACGTGTGACAAATGGCGGCGCGCCGCTGGCGGCAGCGCAAAATTGAGTCTGGCCTTACCTCTATCCCTGCGTTTTGCGCTGCGTGAGCTGCGCGGGGGGCTGCATGGATTTTATATATTTCTGGCCTGTCTGGCTGTCGGGGTGGCGGCGATTGCGGGGGCGGGGTCGCTGGGTGCGGCGATAATGGGGGGTATGCAAGCCGAGGGGCAGGCCATTCTGGGCGGCGATGTGGCGCTGGAACTGAATTATCGTGACGCCAATGCCGCAGAACTTGCGCATATGCAGGCCAGCGGCGCGGTGTCATTAAGCCGCGATATGCGCGCCATGGTGAAAAGCCACGCCAATAATGTGCGCACCCTGATCGAGTTGAAGGCGGTGGACGCCGCCTATCCGCTGTTTGGCGCGATGGTCCTGCGTGAGAATGTGGAACTGCATGGCGCGCTGTCACAGCGGGATGGAGTCTGGGGCGCGGTCATCGAAGCCCCGCTGGCGGAACGGCTGAATGCCCGCACCGGCACATTGCTGCGTATTGGCGCGCATGATTTTCAGGTGCGCGGCATTATTGTGCGTGAGCCGGACCGCGCATCCGGCGGATTGGCGCTTGGGCCCCGGGTCATGATCGCATCCGGCGCCCTGGACGTTACACGGCTTGTGCAGCCCGGCAGCCTGCAAGTGCGCCATTACCGCATCAAGCTGCATCCGGAAACGGAGCTTAAAATCTGGCTGGAGCGGTTGAGCGCGCAATTTCCGGACGCCGCCTGGCGGGTGCGTGACCGTGACAATAGCGCGCCCAGCACCCGGCAGTTTCTGGATCAGATGGCGATGTTTTTAACCCTGACCGGATTGACGGCGCTGGTGGTGGGCGGTGTTGGCGCGGGCAATGCCGTGCACGGATATTTACAGCGCAAGCGCGCGGCTATCGCCACGCTGAAATGCCTTGGCGCGGAAGGCGGCCTGATTTTTCGCATCTATCTGATCCAGATTATTCTGCTCGCCTGTCTCGGGATCGCCATCGGGTTGGGCTTCGGTGCGGCAATCCCGTTTTTACTGGGGACGATATTGGCGGATATGCTGCCTGTGCCTGCGCATTTTGCGGTCTATCCGCTGCCGCTGCTCTATGCCAGCACCTTCGGGATGATCACGGCCGTGCTGTTCGCCATCTGGCCGCTGGCGCGGGCGCGGGAAATTTCGGCGGCCGGGCTGTTCCGCGATATTGTGGCGCCCGCCCGCCGCTGGCCGCGGCCCATCTATGTTGCAGGGATTGCGCTGCTGCTTGGCCTGCTGGCGGGGTTGGCCTTTCTGATTGCCGGCGATGCGCGATTTGCATTCTGGTTCGTCACCGGCATTGGCGCGAGCTTTGCCTTGTTGCGCGTGCTTGGGGCTGCGGTCATGGCGCTGGCGCGCCGCATGCCCGCGCCGCCGCGGCCGGAACTGCGTCTGGCGCTGGCCAATCTGCACCGCCCGGGCAGTCCCGCGCCGGCAGTGTTATTGTCGCTGGGGCTTGGGCTTTCGCTGCTGGTGACGATTGCAATGGTGGAGGGAAATATCAACCGCCAGGTGACGCAGCGGACGGCAAATGACGCGCCCGCATTTTTCTTTCTGGATATTCAGTCTACGGATATTGAGGCGTTTCGCAAACTGGCCTATGGGGTGGGCGGCGTTTGGGATGTGGAGAGCATGCCAACCCTTCGCGGCCGGATTGTGCGCATCAAGGAAAGGCCCGCCACCGTCGATTCCGTTCCGCCCGAAGCGCGCTGGGCGCTGCGCGGGGACCGCAATCTGAGCTTTGCAGCAATGCCGCCCGAAGACAGCGTCATTGCAACAGGCGAATGGTGGCCGCCTGGATATGACGGGCCGCCGCTTTTATCGCTCGATGCGCGGCTGGCCGCGGATATGGGGTTGGCGATTGGCGACACGATGACGGTCAACGTGCTGGGCCGTGATATTGAGGCGCGTATCGCCAATCTGCGCAGCATCGACTGGTCCACCATGGGGGTGAATTTTGCGCTCATATTTTCGCCGGGTCTGATTTCCAGCGCCCCGCACAGTTATCTGGCGACCGCGCGCGCTACTGAAAAGGCTGAAACGCCCTTGCATATTGCAGTGACGGATCGTTTCCCCGGCGTGTCCGTGGTGCGGGTGCGCGAAACCCTGGAAACGGTAAGCGGATTGCTGAACAATCTGGCAATGGCCGTGCGCGCGGCCGGCGCTGTTACGCTGGTGACCGGCATGCTGGTTCTGGCAGGCGCGCTGGCGGCGGGGCATGGGCAGCGCGTCTATGACGCGGTGCTGCTTAAAGTCATGGGTGCGTCACGGGCCCGGGTGGTGCTGGCCTATGGCGCGGAATATGCCCTGCTGGGTCTGTGCGCCGCAGGCCTTGCCGGCCTGATCGGCACGGCCGCTGCCTATATGACCGTCACCTTTCTGATGCATGCGGATTTTGAGTTTTTGCCCGGCACGCTGGTGATTACCCTGCTGGCCACGGTGTCTGTGACCATCTTTCTAGGGCTGGCCATGACCTGGCGGGTGCTGGGACAAAAAGCGGCGGGTGTACTGCGCACCGGTTGAGTTTGACTTTTTCCATTGGATTAAATAAGCTAGACTGTAAGCTAGCTTATTAGAGGAGATGGGTTCATGCGGGAAGTTGGGGCCTTTGAGGCCAAGAACAAGCTTGGCACATTGCTGGATTGGGTTGAGGCGGGCGAGGAAGTCCTGATCACAAGGCGCGGCAAGCCGGTGGCACGGCTGGTGTCGGCGGAGTCGGTGTTCGACCGGGAAAAAGCGCGGCAGGCCGCCGACCGTGTCCGCGCGCGCGCCGCAGTAGAAGGATTGCGCAGGAATGCCGTCAAGCTAGAGGGTGGCTTTAACTGGGAAGAGTGGAAAGCCTATCGCGACGAGGGGCGTAAGTGACGCTTGTCGTGGACGCATCGGTTACTCTTGCCTGGATTTTTACTGAGGAGAGAACTTTGCCGGTTCAGAAAATCCTGGACCGTCTCATTGACGAACAGGCTTTCGTGCCAGCCATCTGGCGACTGGAGATTGCCAACGGGTTGCAGATGTCTGTCCGGCGTGGGCGCATAGATGCTGCAACCCGCGACACCGCGCTCAGGGGGCTTGCACTGCTCAACATTACAACTGATCCTGATACGGATAATTTCGCCTGGTCAACGACCCTAAGCCTCGCCGAACAGCACCGTCTCACCCTATACGATGCCGCCTATCTGGAGCTGGCGCTGCGGCTGCGCCTGCCGCTGGCGTCGCTCGATAAGGAATTGCGCGCGGCGGGTGACGCTGCCGGCGTCACCCTGCTGGGCATGTGAACCGATTACGCCTTGTCGAACTTGATATGCAGATTTTTCATGGTACGCAGCGCTATATTGCGTTCATAGACCATTTCCACCCCCGGATCGCGGAAGCGGATATTTTTCATCCGGCGCAGAATGGTGCGGAAGGTCAGATCAATTTCCTTGCGCGCCAGGCTGGCGCCCAGGCAGGTATGCGTACCCTGGCCGAAAGCCAGATGCACGGTGCTGTCCTTACGGCAGACATTGAGCTCATCGGGTTTGGTATATTTGGCTGCGTCGCGATTGCCGCTGCCGAAGCGCAGATTCACTAGCGAATCCTTGGGAATTTTTACCCCGGCGATTTGGGTATCGCAGGTGGCGCGGCGCATCAGCCCCTGTACCGGCCCGTCAAAACGCAGCGATTCCTCGACAAAATTGGTGACCAGCGACGGATCATCGCGCAGCGCCTGCATCTGCGCCGGATTTTCGATCAGCGCCCGCATGGCCAGCGACATGGAATTGGTCGTGGTCTCATTCCCCGCCGTCAGCAGCAGATGGATGCTGGAAAGAATATCCACATCCTTCATCGGTTCGCCATCTTCCATTTTGGCCTGTACCAGATCGGAGATCACGTCATTGGTCGGGTTCTGGCGTTTTACCGGAATGACCTTGAGGAAATATTGCTGCATCTCGACAATCTGTTTCGCCGCAAAAATCTTGTCATCCTCGGTTGCAAAACCGCTGACCAGCGAAGCAAAAGCGTCCGACCAGCGTGAAAAGCTCGGCAGGTCATCGCGTGTCACGCCCAGCTGATCGGCGATGACAATCATCGGCAGCGGTATGGTATAGTCTTTGACGAAATCGCATTCGCCCTTGTCGATGAAGCTGTCGATCAGCTCATCCACAATCTGCTGCACATAGGCTTCCATCTGATTGACGCGCGAAAGCGAAAACAGCTTGTTCAGCGGGCCGCGCAGAAAACGGTGCCGGGGCGGATCGGAGGTGATCATGGTGTCCGTCATCGGCAGGCCGCCATACTGCACGGGGCGGACATATTCCTCGCGCGGCACCAGCGAATCGCTGGAGAATGTCGCCGTGTCCTTCAGCGCCATATAAATATCGTCATAGCGGGTCACGACGAAAAAACCCGCCGGATCCTTGAATACCGGCGCCTCTTGGCGCAGCTTCTGATAGGCGTGATAGGGGCAGCCAATCACATCCATATCCACCAGTGTGATCTGATCAACCGGCTTGGCGGCGGCGGCGCGGCCCTTTTCTTCCAGAATTGACATTTAACCCTCATATCTATCTTTGGCGGATGGTGCGTGCGGGTTAATATGTAATATATCAATAGTAAAAAAGCAACTAATCAACAGCTACAGTGACACTTTTATTGCTGCAAGCGGCGGTTTAACGGCTATGGCTTGAACTTTGCCCATATATGACCGATATATAGCGCAAGCATTCTTACAGGGAGAACTGGACTCACATGGCTGATTTTGATCGGAATATGACGGCCCTCGGCGGCACTGGCGCGCGTGCGCAGGTCATCGATCAGGGCCTGCGCGAATATATGCTGCGGGTCTATAATTATATGGCGTCGGGTTTGGCGCTGACCGGCATCATCGCTTATCTTGGTTATCGCACCGATATCTATTCCGCCATCGCTGGATCGCCGCTGATCTGGGTGGTGATGCTGGCGCCGCTGGGCGTTGTCCTCTATCTCAGCGCCCGCATTCATGCGATGAGCTTCAGTTCCGCGCAAACCTGGTTCTGGGTCTATGCCGGGCTGGTTGGCCTGTCGCTGTCGGGCATTTTCTATGTCTATTCCGGGGTCAGCATTACCCGCGTATTCTTTATCACGGCGGGCATGTTCGGCGCGGTCAGCCTGTATGGCTATACCACCAAGCGGGATTTGACCGGCTTTGGCTCGTTCCTGTTTATGGGGCTGATCGGTATTATCATCGCATCGGTGGTGAATATTTTCCTGGCTTCTTCGGCGCTGGACTTCGCCATTTCGGTGATCGGCGTGCTGGTGTTCACCGGCCTGACCGCCTATGACACGCAGAAAATCAAGGAAATCTACCTTGAAGACGATGGCCATGAGATCGCCGGCAAAAAGTCGATCATGGGCGCGCTGACGCTGTATCTGGATTTCCTCAACCTGTTCCTGATGATGCTGCGCCTGTTTGGCGGCAACCGCGAATAGGTTGCGGCCTGAGACAATCAAGCCCCGCAGCTTGCTTAAGCTGCGGGGTTTTTTATTCCACCAGCTTCAACAGTTTGCGTTCCAGCACTCGCAGCACCTGGGGCAATTCACGGCCGCGCTTCAGAATTTGGCCGCCGCTGCCGGTAATGGCGTACTGGCCCTGACGCCCGGCCAGCGCGGGCTGTTTGACGATGCAATAGGCCGGCATTTCACTTGCGCGCCGGAAGGCCGAGAAAATCGCCCGATCCCTTAACCCGTCAATCGCATAATCGCGCCATTCGCCCGCCTGCACCATGCGGCCATAAAGATGCAGAATTACCAGCAGTTCCTGCCGGTCGAAAAAGACCTTTTCGGGGGCCCGCTGCACGCGGGCCATCTGTATGGGTATGGTGTCGCTCACGGGGTAATCTTGCTGTCTGTTGCGCCATAAGGCAAGAGCGGTCTCACGCAGGGAAAAATCCACCCGCTTTGTGATGGCCGTCACAAATTTTGAATAGACAAATTATTGACCATTAATAAACCCATAATTAGCATGGGCATTGCTTAGTATTTGAATATACCCGCAAGCATTTGGGTGAAGTAAGCAGATCAAAACTTTGGCTTCCGCATTTTGGGACGTCCTTAACTATTAATAGGAGAAATATCATGAGCTTAAGACGAGCATTATTGGCCACCGCCGCGACAGCGCCGATGGCATTATTTCTAGCAAATGGCCCGGCCTATGCTGGCGCGGTCATCACCTATGGCGCGACTTCGCTAGGGGTGAACGATACAGCCGAGCTGAACTTTTCCGATAACGGTCCGGGCGGGTTCATGACCTACGGTGTTTACCGCAACCCGATTGGCGATGCCATTTCTCCGGGTTGTTTCTGCGAAGGCTGGGGTGTTGCGACCACCTATGACAGCATTACCACCTCAGGTTTCGCTAATCAGGCTGCGGGTTTTGGCGGCCTGACCGGCGGCACATTCGGTGCAACCGCCAACACCGCCAGCTCCCTGGTAAGGCTATCCGGCGCCCCGATCGAGGTCACGCATCTGTTTGGCCCCTCGCTGCAGGCCGATATTTTCCAGGTCAATGTCACGATCCGGAATACTGGCGATCTGACAGCGAATAATGTCATCTACCGGCGGGTAATGGATTGGGATGTGCCGCCCACTGCTTTCAATGAATTTGTCACCCATCAGGGCGTGGAGGACAATCTGGTGGCCAATGGCGGCAATGTGTTGTATGCCAGCAATGATGGCTTCGCCAGTGGCGACCCGCTCACGGGTCCGAGCACGACAGGTGACTTTGGGTCCTCGTCGGAAAACGTCGACTTTATCGACCTGGGGCCGGACGACCATGGCTCTCTGTTTGATTTTGCCTTTGGTGATCTTGCCTCCGGGGAAAGCCGCACCTTCAACATCTTCTACGGCTCGCGCGAAAGCGAGGCCAGCGCCCTTGCCGCGCTGGCCGGGCTTGGTGTCAATCTGTATTCATTGGGGCAAAGCAACCCTGGCGGCGGCGGCGGCGATGGGTTTACATCTGCTGCCGTGGGCGATCCTGTCGAAGGCAACCCTGACGGCACGCCCGCGACCTTTATCTTTGCCTTTGGCGGCGTCGGTGGTGTTGCCCCGGGCGAGACGGAAGACAATCCTGTACTGCCATTCGTTCCCGCACCCGGGCAGTTTGAGTTCCCCGCGCCACAACCCCGTCTGTGGTATGACCCGCCATTTGCGGAAGGCTTCACCTATGCGCTGACCGGTCCCGGGGCCGAGTTCCTCGAAGTGATGGCGCCCTTGACCGGCTTTACCGGGCCCTTCGACATCATTGTTGATGGGATTGTCGTGGCCACCATTCTACCGGGTGAATCCTACTCCTTCGACCCCGATGATGATGTCACCACATTTGATCTGATGGGGATATTGCCACTACTTGACGTTGCGGATGCGGGCTTCGCCACGGCGTTCCCAACTTTCCTCGACTTCACTGGCGGCGCCCTGTCCCTGACGATGACGGCCATCCTTGTGGATGATGATGGCGCCGCTGTGCCTGAGCCCGGCATGCTGCTGCTTCTGGGCACGGGACTGGCGGGGATCCTTGGTCTGAGGACGGGACGCGGGCAGCTGGTTCGCGCCGGCTAAAGCGCACCACTTACGTTAGCAACCGCCGGCGCGCCATAATGATGCGCCGGTGGTTTTTATTATTCAAATCAGAAATAGGAATATTCGCCATGCGGGCGCATAGGATATTGGCGCTTCTTGTGTTTGGCCTGGCATGGAGCCCTGCATTGCCGGTGGACCGCGCAAAAGCCGCCGATAGTAATGGGGCCTATGCCATTGATGGCGGCGGCGGTGCGCCATGCAAGGCCTTTACCGATTCCCGCAAGGCGGGAAACGCCAAGGCCGCAGATCTGTTCGCCGGCTGGGTGGATGGATATTTGTCCGCCGCAAACAAGAATAGCCCGGATACTTTCGATCTGACGCCCTGGCAGACAACCGATCTGCTGCTGGCGCTGCTGGAGCGTTACTGCGCATCTTATCCCGAGGACCGATTTGAAATTGCTGTAAATAATATGATCCAGGCGCTTCACCCGCAGCGCATTATCGCCCGTAGTGACAAATTACTGGCTGGCAATAAGGAAAAGGGCGTTCCCATTTATCGTGAAACATTGCAAAGGGTGCAACAGAGCCTGTCGGATCAGGGGTTTTACAAGGGATCAATTGATGGCAATTACAGTAAGGCCATGCATGCGGCCCTGAGCGAATTCCAAAAGAAGAATGGAATTAATGTCACTGGCCTGCCTGATCAGGAAAGCCTGTTCCGGCTGCTGCCGCTAAAGGCAAAAAAACCGGACTAACAATCAGGCTGGCCGGAGAAAACACGGCCAGTTGATCTGGGTATGTAACGGACCGGGATGCCTGTTATTCCAGGGCGTGCCCTGAATTATCGCGCCTGTCATTCACCCCCTGTCTTGCCGCCGTGGCAGCCAGAAGGCAAGGGACGCAACGGCATTTTTTTGTAAATCTCTTACAAGCAATTTGCCTCTTGACCAAAAATAAACCATATTACTGATAATATTGTAGATGAGGGCCTGATAGGCCTGTCATTTGCAGACCGCAACCAACTGAGGAATTTGCCATGATCCGGACGGAACTTGAAGAAAAGGGCCGCATTGCTGCGCAAAAGCCACTGGAGCAGACCACGCTGGTCGATATGGATGTGATCGAATGCCCGTATCACACCTACAAAAAACTGCGGGAAGAAGATCCGGTTCATAAAGACCCGGTTGCCGGGTTTTTTACCGTCACCTGCTATGAGGATGTTGTGAAGGCGCTCAAGGACACCGCGACTTTTTCCAGCGATGTCATTGATTTAATGGCGCCGCCCGAAATGCGCACCCGGTTTGAAGATTATGGCGGCTATCCTTCTGTGCCCACACTGATCACGGTGGATCCGCCCAAGCATAAATTCTATCGCAACCCGATCAACAAGGTGTTTTCCCAGGCGCGCGTCAATCAGCTGGAACCCTATATTCAGAACCTGGTCGACGAGCTGATTGACAAATTCATCAAAGACGGCAAGTGCGAGTTCGTGTCGCAATTCACCGTGCCGCTGCCGATGATTATCATTGCCGATCAGCTTGGTGTGCCGCGCAGCGATATCGGAATTTTCAAGCAATGGTCGGATGCGCTGACCCAGCAGATCAGCGGCGTGTCCAGCAAGGAACAGCGTATTGCAGCCTCGAAACTGATGCTGGAGTTTCAGCTATATTTCGCCAGGGTGATCGAGGAAAAACGCGCCAATCCCACCGATGACATTATTTCCGATCTGGTGCGCGCGCGTATGGAAAATGGCGAGCCGATGAGCACAGCGGAACTATTGTCCGTGCTCAATCAGTTGCTGGCGGCGGGTAATGAAACCACTACCAACTCGCTGTCCAAGGGAATGATGCTATTGCTTCAGCACCCGGATCAAATGCAACTGGTGCTTGATGATATGTCGCTGGTGGAGAACCTGACCGAGGAAGTGCTGCGCTTTGACGGCCCGGTGCAGGGTCTTTTCCGGGTTACTACCCGCGACACGACGCTGGGCGGAACCTTCATGCCCAAAGGCGCAGCGGTGATGCTGATGTTCGCCAGCGCCAATCGTGACGAGGCGCAATTCGAGGGGGCGGAAAAATTCGACGTGCGCCGTGAAAACGCGGCCCGCCATGTGGCGTTTGGCCAGGGCACGCATCACTGCCTGGGGGCCATGCTGGCGCGCAAGGAAATGAATTTGGCGTTCAGAACCATCCTGACACGGATGAAAAATCTGCGCCTGGCGCCCGGTCATCCCGACCCGCACCATGAACCCAGCATCGTTCTGCGCGGGTTAAAGGAACTGCACATAATGTTTGATCCGGCCTAACACTGGCCGGGGCGCACGGCTTATCGGGGACAGCATTTATACTGTCCCCGATTGATCCGATCAGGCCATTCCGGCGCGGGCGGCGCTATTCCGCCGCCATTTTGTGCATCTGCCAGGATTCATTGCCCGCGGGCAGATTGAACAGTTCCGCCACATTGTTGCGGAAAATATCCTGATGCTGCGCCGCGGTCAGTCCTTTGGCTTGTTTGCTGATCAATGCCTGCGAGCGCGGCCAGGTCGAATCCGTATGCGGAAAATCATTGGCCCAGATCAGGCGCTTGTGATTCATCAGATGCGCGGTCTGATAGGCGATCCCGTCATCCTGGAAGGTCATCCAGACATTGCTGCGCAGATATTCGCTGGGCAGTTTGGACAGCCCCGGAATGATGCCGGTTTGCAGGTTAAAGGTCGCCGCATGATCCATCCGGTACATGTAATGCGGCATCCAGCCCGCATCGCCTTCCGCGCAAACCAGTTTCAGTTTGGGGAAGCGCTCGAAAATGCCGGTCAGGGTGAACAGGCATACAATGTCCTGCACCGCGCGGATGATATTCAGGAATCCGCCCAGCGGATGTCCGCGCTTTGGCGCCAATACGCTTTCGATGCTGCCTTCCGATGAGGTAAGAATATGAAACGCCAGCGGCAGGTCGAGATCCACCGCGCATTCCCACAAAGCGTCATATTCCGGCTTGTCGTAATCGCCCTGAATGGGATTGCCCGGCATCATCATGCCGACAAAACCCATTTCCTTGGCGCGGCGGAAATCCTCGATCGCGCTGTCCACGGACAGAACGGCGGTTTGCGCCAGCCCGAACAGCCGGTTCGGCAAGCCGCCGCAAAATTCCTGAAGCCAGCGGTTATAGGCCTGCATACAGGCATTTTTATATTCCGCATCCGGGTGGGTGCATAAAATCATGCCAATGGAGGCATATATGATTTCAGCGGCAATACCATCCTGGTCCAGATCGGCGGCGCGCGCCTTGGGATCCCAGGCGCCGCGGCGGATGCCGTCGAATTTGGTGGTCGCTGCGAATTTGGCGCGGTCATTGGGTGTCATGCCGGCGCCAGCCAGAAAACCCATGGGCACGGTTTTCTTCATATCCTTGATGACGATGATGTCCTGGCCATTTTCACCGGCCGCCACATGCGGGGCGGTATCGCGGTATTTCGGTTCAATATAGTCGATATAACAATTTGGCGGCTCGACGATATGACTGTCCGCCGAGATGGCTCCTGGTCCGATTCCTGTCTTCATGGGTTTCCTCCGTTGACGCGGCTTCACAATCTATGATCATAGATGTGATCAGAAAGCTCCGCCCCTTGCAAGCCCCTGAATCAAAAAACCCTAAAAAAATTGCTAGATAAGATCGAGTATCATTCGCAGGCTGGTCAGCGCCAGAAAGGCCGCAAAAGCGGCGCGCAATGCGGGGCGGCTGATCGCATGGGCAATGCGCGCGCCCCAGGGCGCTGCCAGAATGGTTGTGGGCACAATCAGCGCAAAACCCAGCAGATTGACATAACCGATCGAGAATGGCGGCAGGCCCGGCGCGCCCCAGCCATTCGCCATCATGGCGAGCGTTCCCGGCACGGCGATGATCAACCCGAATCCGGTCGCGGTGCCGACTGCCCGGTGAATGGGTGTATTATACAGCGTCAGGATCGGTACCCCCACCGTGCCGCCGCCAATACCCATCAGCACACTGATCAATCCGATAAATGCGCCAATGGCCGCGCGCAGGAGGCCGCCGGGAAAATGATCGGCGATGCGCCATTTCTCGCGCCCGAACGCCAGATGGCATGAAACAATCAGCGCCACTGTGGCGAACACCGCCATCAACGCAGCACTGTTCAGCCAACCCGCAAGAACCGAGCCCAGCAGCACACCCGCGATTATCGGCAAGGCAAGCTGTTTCAGCAGTTGCGCATCCACCGCACCCCTGTCGCGGTGCGCACGCATTGAACGGGTCGAGGTGGCGACAATGGTGGCGAGCGAGGTGCCGACCGCCAGATGCATCCGCACCGCCTCATCAATGCCGATGCCGGTAAATATATGATACAGCACCGGCACGATCACAATGCCGCCGCCCACGCCCAGCAGACCCGCCAATATGCCGGCCACCGCGCCGGTCAGCGCCAAACCGCCTGCAAACAGCACCAGTTGGACAAGCGTGTAACCGGCGAGGATGTCCATCTAGAGCAGCATGACATCAGGTTGAATCGGCCCGTAAGCCATCCAGCCCTCTATAAAAGTGGACCCCCACCCCAGCCCTCCCCCTTGCAGGGGGAGGGAGTATGCGCGGCTATCGCCCTCCTCCCCCTGAAAGGGGGAGGCCGGGAGGGGGTCAAAGGACAAATCTAATGTCATGCCGCTAGGCCGCCCGCCGCGCCAGATCGGGGTCCAGTACATGCACCAGCGCATCCCGGATCACACCCGCGCCCGCGCCGGGGCGATGCGCATTTTCGCTCAGATGCCGCCGCCAGGATCGCGCGCCCGGCTGGCCCTGAAACAAACCAAAAATATGCCGGGTAATGCAATGCAGCGGCACCCCCTGCGCCACCTGGGCATCGGCCCAGGGCAGCAGGCGTTCGATCACCCGCGCGCGTGTGGGCGGCGGCGCGTCATCGCCGAACAGGCGGCCATCAACCTCCGCCAGCAGATAGGGATTATGATAGGCGGCACGGCCCAGCATCACCCCGTCCAGATGCGCCAGATGCGGCGCGGCGTCATCCAGCGAATGCAGGCCGCCATTCAGCACAAAAGTCAGTTCCGGAAATTCAGTCTTCATACGATGCGCCAGCGCATAATCGAGCGGCGGAATGTCGCGGTTCTGCTTCGGGCTAAGCCCTTCGAGCCAGGCCATGCGCGCATGAATGATAAAGGTTTCACAGCCCGCATCGCGCACAGTGGCGATAAAGCGCGGCAGAATTTCCTCCGGGTTCTGACGGTCAATGCCGGTACGGCATTTCACCGTCACCGGCAGATGCGGCACGGCGGCGCGCATGGCGGCCACGCAGTGCGCGACCAGTTCCGGCTCCGCCATCAGACAGGCGCCGAAACGCCCGGACTGCACCCTGTCGCTGGGACAGCCGACATTCAGATTGATCTCGTCATAGCCGAAATCCGCGCCGATTTTTGCCGCTTCGGCCAGTGCTGCGGGTTCCGACCCGCCAAGCTGCAACGCGACGGGATGTTCGCTCTGATCAAAGCCCAGCAAACGCTGCCGGTCGCCATGCAACACCGCATTGGCCGTGACCATTTCGGTATAGAGCCGCGCATGACGCGACAGCTGGCGCAGAAAGTACCGGTCAAACCGGTCCGTCCAGTCCATCATCGGCGCAACACAAAAGCGATGCGTAAATTTCGGCCTATTCGCGTTCATTTTGTACAGCATCAAGCATATGGCGTGCGGATTTTCCGGGTTAAAGACAACGCACGCCGCCGGAGAATTATTTATTCCCCGGCGAAGCGTTAAAGGGCATGTCCTTGTCCACGCGGATATCGCCGGGCAGGCCAAGCACCTGTTCGGCGATGATGTTGCGCAGGATTTCGTCGGTGCCGCCGCCAATGCGCAAAGCGGGCGAGGTGATCCAGGCTTCCTGGAAACCCGCTTCATGCGGGGATAATTCCGCATCGCGGATGATGCCGCCCATATCCATCAGTTCCATGGCGAAATGCGGCAGGTCCTGGCCATAGACCGCGCCCACAGCCTTGGAGATGGCGTTTTCCGCGCCGGGGGTCACGCCTTTGCTGATCGCAGTCAAAGTGCGGTAGTGAATATATTTCAGGCCTTCAGATTGAATATACCAGTCGGCAATTTTTTCACGCACGGCGGCATTGCGGATGGCCGGGCCATCAGCCAGCTGCGTGTCGCGCGCCAGTGACAGGAATTCACCCACGCCATGACCTGCCGACAGATTGCCGACGACCACACGTTCATTCATCAGCACCGTCAAGGCCGCCTTCCAGCCATCGCCTTCCTTGCCCACGCGGTTGGCGTCGGGAATGCGCACATTTTCAAAGAAAATTTCATTAAAGCTGCTGGCGCCGGAAATCTGCTTGATCTGTTTGACGGTGATGCCCGGGGTTTTCATGTCCAGCAGGAAAAAGCTCAGCCCCTTGTGCTTGGGCTTGTTGGGATCGGTGCGCGCGACCAGAATGCCCCAGTCGGCGATATGGCCCAGCGTGGTCCATATTTTCTGTCCGTTCACCACCCATTCATCGCCGTCTTTTTCGGCGCGGGTGCGCACCCCGGCCAGATCGGACCCCGCCCCCGGTTCGGAAAATAGCTGGCACCAGATTTCTTCGCCATAAAGCGCCGGCTTGATGAAGCGTTCTTTCTGCGCAGGCGATCCCAGCACCATCAAAGTAGGCATGGCCAGGCCCAGGCCGAGAATGAACAGATCGCTGGAAACATCAAAATGCGCTTCTTCCTGCGAATAAATAACATTCTGCATCGGCGTGCCGCCCATGCCGCCATATTCTTTTGGCCAGCTGATGGCGGCATAGCCTTCGGCCGCCTTTTTTGCTTGCCAGGCCTTGGAGCGTGCGATCAATTCAGCATCCGCGCCTTCCATCGCCAGAATGGACGGGGGGGATTCGCCCTCAATGCGGCGCGGGGCATTGGCGGTCAGCCAGGCGCGAACCTTGGCGCGGAACGCGGCTTCTTCCGGGGTATCGTTAAAATCCATGATCTGCTTTCGCCTTTTGCGGGGTGCTGTTAATTGCTGTGCTTTAGTCTTACTTTAGTCACGCCGCAAGTGCAATGGGCGCAGAATTGCTTGAATTTTGCGCCCGCCAAATAAAGCGCGGCGGATTAAGAGGGCCATTATTTCACGCAGATTTCACGCGGATTTCACGCGGGGACCGGATCGCGCCAATACCCGAATTTTCTGGCAAACCCGGCCGCCGGCGCCATTTTAATCATGGCCCCGGCTTTACCCGTAAAATGCATGTTGTGTGCATCTTACGGATACAGGATCAGGAAAAACCTGTCCGCCTGCGATCACACCACGCCATAGGCGAGCATGGCGTCGGCGACCTTGACGAAGCCTGCAATATTGGCGCCCTTGAGGTAATTCACATAGCCATCCTTTTCCTCGCCATACTGCACACAGCGTTCGTGAATGCCGGTCATCACGTCGCGCAGCAGTTTTTGCAGCTCTTCTTCCTTCCAGGAAAGCCGCGCGCTGTTCTGGCTCATTTCGAGGCCCGACACCGACACGCCGCCGGCATTCGCCGCCTTGGACGGCGCGAACAGGATTTTGGAATGCAGGAACGCATCAATGCCTTCCTGCACGGTCGGCATATTGGCCCCTTCGGCCACGCCGATACAGCCGTTCGTGAGCAGCAGTTTGGCTTCATCGCCGCTGATTTCGTTCTGCGTGGCGCAGGGGAACACCAGATCGCACGGCACGGCCCAGGGCCGCTTGCCCGCAAAATATTCGCAGCCGATCTTTTTGGCGGCCTCCTCGATGCGGCCGCGTTTGACATTTTTGATTTCCATCACCTGCGCCAGCTTTTCGGCGGTGATGCCGTTCTTGTCATAAATAAAGCCATCCGAATCCGACAGGGTCAAAACCGTCGCGCCCAGCTGGATCAGCTTTTCGGCGGCATATTGCGCAACATTGCCTGAACCCGACACCAGACATTTTTTGCCGACAAAGCCGTTTTTGTTGCGGGTCAGCATATCTTCCATCATATAGACCGCGCCATAGCCGGTGGCCTCGGTGCGGATCAGGCTGCCGCCATATTCCAGCCCCTTGCCGGTCAGCACGCCGGTATAGATATTTTCCAGCCGCTTGTACTGGCCGAACATGAAACCGATCTCGCGTCCGCCCACGCCGATATCGCCCGCCGGAACATCGACATCCGCACCGATATGGCGGTGCAGTTCGGTCATGAAAGACTGGCAGAAGCGCATCACCTCATTATCCGACTTGCCCTTGGGGTTGAAGTCCGAGCCGCCCTTGCCGCCGCCCATGGGCAGGCCGGTCAGGCTGTTTTTGAAGGTTTGCTCAAAGGCCAGAAATTTAAGAACGCTTAATGTTACAGTTGGATGAAAGCGGATACCGCCTTTATAGGGGCCGATGGCGTTGCTGTTCTGAACCCGGTAGCCCCGGTTGACACGGATATTGCCCTGATCATCTTCCCAGCAGACCCGGAAGATCACCACCCGGTCGGGCTCGGCCAGCCGCTCCAGGATGCGCATTTTCAGATATTTGGGCTTGTCCTGAATGAACGGGATGATGCTGCCGGCAACCTCCTGAACGGCCTGATGAAACTCGGTTTCCCCAGGATTTCTGCGGATCAGACCTTGCATAAAGACTTCCAGATCGCTCGCTGCGACGTTCATATATCGACCCCTTTTTGATTTTGATGCCAGAAACTGTTTGCGGACGCAAAGTGTCCATCCTTGGCGGATAAAAAACAATGGCAAAAATTTGAAAGATAATTGAAAGATATCAAGTGGTAACTTTTCGCACCTGGGGGAATGGCGTCAGCAAAAGGCAGTATTGCATATGATTGCGAGTGCGAATGATAGAAAATCGGCACTGCTTGCCCGCGCCGCCACTCTGGCGGGGGACCGTATAAGCCCGGCGGCCAGAGCAGAACTGGAAAACTTTATCGGGCAATATTTCAAAAACGTCATCGCCGAAGACCTGCTGCAATTGCCGGTGCAGAATATTTACGGGGCGGCGCTGGCGCATTACAGACTGGCGGCCAGACGCCAGCCCGGCGAGGCGCTGGTGCGGGTATACACCCCGCGCATGGAAGCGCATGGCTGGCAGACCCCGCACACGGTCATTGAACTCGTCAATGACGATATGCCGTTTCTGCTCGACTCCGTCAGCGCGGTGATTGCGCGGCGCGGCCTGGGCGTGCATCTGGTGGCGCATCCCGTGCTGCACGTGCGGCGCACGCCGGATGGATGCTGGGACGCCCTGGCGGAAGGCGGCGATTCCGGGGCCAAAGCGGAATCCTTCATTCATATCATGATTGATGAACAGCCCGAAGGCGCGGGGCTGAACGCCATCCGCGATCATATTGCCGCGGTTCTGGCGGATGTGCGCGCCGCAGTTGCCGACTGGCGTGAAATGCTGGCGCGCATTGATATGGCGGTGACCGAAATTCGCCAGAACAGCCTGCCGATTGCAGAAGCTGAAATAGACGAATCAGTGGCGTTTCTGCAATGGCTGCGGGACAATCACTTCACGCTGCTGGGCTATGCCGAACTGGCATTCTCGGGAAATGGCGCCGGGCTTGCCGCATCGGTGGTTCCAGGGACAGGCCTTGGCGTGCTGCGGGATCCGGATATCAAACTGTTCCGTTCCCGGAGCAATGCGCTGGTGGCGATTTCGCCCGAAATTCTGCAAAGCCTGAACCGTCCGGGGCCGCTGATCATTACCAAAACCGATATACGCTCCAGCGTGCACCGCGATACCTATATGGATTATATCGGCGTCAAGCGGTATGGCCCGGATGGCGCGGTGATAGGCGAACGCCGCTTTACCGGCCTGTTCACATCCGGCGCCTATAGCCTGCCGCCCGCTGATATCCCCCTGCTGCGGCGCAAAGTCGCACTGACCATTGCGCGTGCCGGATTCGCCCGCGACAGCCATGACGGCAAGGCCATTCAGAATATTCTCGACACCTATCCGCGAGATGAATTGTTTCAGACCCGGCGCGATGATCTGTTTGAAAACGCCATCGCCATTCTGCGCCTCCAGGAACGCCCGCGCACCCGGCTGATCGTGCGTGTCGATCCGTTTGAGCGCTATGTTTCATGCCTGGTCTTCATTCCGCGTGAACGCTATGACGCCGGTTTGCAGGCGCGTATCGCCGTCATTCTGGCGCAGAGTTTTAATGGCACAGTCACCGCCATCACGCCGGAATATGGCGATGCGCCGCTGGCGCGCGTGCATTTTATCGTCACGGCCACCCCCGGCGCGCTGCCTGAATTTGAAATTGCAAGGATCGAGGCGCAAATTGATCAGGCGGCCCGCACCTGGCGGGATGAATTGCGGGTGGCGGTGCTGGCCCATGCGGGCGGCGGGCGCGGGCTGCAATTATGGGAACGCTATTCAAACGGCTTTCCGCCCGATTATATGGCGCAGTTTTCGCCGGAACTGGCGGTGCGCGATATAGAGCATATGGAGATGCTGTTAAATTCAGATGGCGTCGAAGTCAGCTTTTACCGCGCCATCGAGGATGCGGACGCAACAGTGCGTTTCAAACTGTTCCGCCGGGGTGAAGCCGTTCCCCTGAGTGACTGCATGCCCATGCTGGAACGCATGGGTTTCCAGGTGCTGGGCGAACATCCTTATGAAATTGACGCCGCGGGCCTGGCGCGCATCTGGCTGCATGATTTTGAAATGCAGGAAGCACAGGGCCGTCCGGTTGATCTTGGGCTTGTGCGTGAAAATCTTCAGGAATTGTTCAGCGCAATCTGGCGCGGCGCCGCCGAGAGTGACGGCTATAACCGGCTGGTGCTGGCGGCCGGCCTGAAATGGCGCGAGGCGGCCGTCATGCGCGCCTATGGCAAATATCTGCGCCAGGCGGGCATTCTGTACAGCAATGATTATATGGAGCGCGCGCTAAGCGCCAATCCCGCCATTGTGCGCCAGATGATTGATCTGTTTCATGCGCGTTTTAATGTGGCTTATCCGGCTGACCGCGGCATTCAGGCCGCGCAACTGCGCGAACAGATCGCACAGGCCCTTGATGCGGTTGAAAGCCTTGATGAAGACCGGATATTGCGGCGATTTCTGAATCTGATCGAGAGCACATTGCGCACCAATTTTTATCAGCGCGCCCATGACGGGATGGACAAGCCCTATTTCTCTTTCAAGCTGGACAGCCGTCACGTGGATGATTTACCGCTGCCGCGCCCCATGGTGGAAATTTTCGTTTATGCGCCGCGTGTCGAAGGGGTGCATCTGCGTTTTGGCAAGGTCGCGCGCGGCGGGCTGCGCTGGTCCGACCGGCGCGAGGATTTCCGTACCGAAATTCTGGGGCTGGTCAAGGCGCAACAGGTGAAGAACGCAGTCATCATTCCGGTTGGATCAAAAGGCGGGTTTTTCCCCAAACGGCTGCCCCAAAACGGCACGCGCGACGCCATTCAGCAGGAAGGCATCGCCGCCTATCGGATGTTTGTCTCGGGACTGCTGGATCTGACCGATAATATTGTTGATGGCCAGGCCGTGCCGCCGGAAAATGTGCTGCGCTATGACGGGGATGATCCCTATCTGGTGGTTGCCGCCGACAAGGGCACGGCCAGCTTTTCGGACATCGCCAATGGCGTGGCGCAATCTTACGGGTTCTGGCTTGACGACGCCTTTGCTTCGGGCGGCTCGGTTGGTTATGACCATAAGAAAATGGCGATCACGGCGCGCGGCGCATGGGAAGCGGTGAAGCGCCATTTTCGCGAACGCGGCAAAGATATTCAGAGCGAACCCTTCACCGTTATCGGCTGTGGCGATATGTCGGGGGATGTGTTTGGCAATGGCATGTTGCGATCGCGCCAGACGCGGCTGCTGGCGGCGTTCGACCATCGTGATATTTTCATTGATCCCGATCCCGATCCGGCAAAAAGTTTTGAGGAACGCGCGCGGCTGTTTGAACTGCCGCGTTCTTCCTGGGCGGATTATGATCCAAAACTGATCAGCGCCGGGGGCGGCGTGTTCAGCCGTGCGCGTAAATCCATCACGCTGACGCCGCAGATACAGCAGATGACCGGCCTGAGCCAGGCGGCGGTCACGCCGGAGGAACTGATCCACGCGCTGTTGGGGGCGGAGGCGGATCTGCTGTTTTTCGGAGGCATCGGCACCTATCTCAAATCCTCGCGCGAAAGCCATCTGGATGTGGGCGACAAGGCCAATGACGCGGTGCGCATTGACGGCTGCAAGGTGAAAGCCAAAGTCATTGGCGAAGGCGCAAATCTTGGCTGCACGCAATTGGGCCGCATTGAATATGCGCAATCCGGCGGCGCGATCAATACCGACGCCGTGGATAATTCGGCGGGCGTCGATTGCTCTGATCATGAAGTGAATATCAAGATCGCGCTTGGCCCTGAAGTGCGCGCGGGCGATCTGCCGCGCAAGCAGCGCGATCAGCTGCTGGCCTCGATGACCGATGAGGTGGCCGAACTGGTACTGCGCGATAATTATCAGCAGACCCTGGCGATCAGCCTGGAGGCTGCGCAGGCGCATCGCCTGCTGGACGCCCATGCGGGCTTTATCCGCGAACAGGAACGCGCCGGCCTGCTAAACCGCAGCATCGAATTTCTGCCCGATGATGCGGCGCTGGCGGAACGCGCGGAGGCGGGGTCCGGCCTTACAAGGCCGGAGATTGCGGTGCTGGTCGCCTATGCCAAAAATGGCATGCGGATGGAGCTGCTGGACAGCGACCTGCTCGATTCGGAATATTTGCGGGACGATCTGCTGGGTTATTTTCCCAAACCGCTGCGCGAAAAATATCCACAGGCATTGCTTGGGCATCAGTTGCGCCGTGAAATCATGGCTTCGCTGCTGGCCAACTCGATTGTCAACCGGGCGGGCATCAGTTTTGTCAGCGCCATCGCCGAGGAAACCGGAAATTCCACTGCCGAAATTGTACGCGCCTTTGTAGTGGCGCGCGCAGCTTTTGATATGCGCGCATTCTGGCATGCGCTGGAAGCGCTGGACAACCGGCTGCCAGCAGGGGTGCAGACGCGCATCCAGCTTTATGGGCGCGACCTGATCCGGCGCGCGGCCATCTGGTTTTTGCGCAATGTGCCGCAACCCATGGATATGAGTGCGGTTATCGCGGCCTATCAGCCGGGCATTGCGCAATTGCGCAGCGAAATCCATCTGCATCTGCCGCCGGTGGAAATGCAGGCATACAACGAACGCTTGCAGGCCCTGCTGGCCGATGGCACGCCCGAAGATATCAGCCGGCAGGCGGCGGCGCTGCCGCCGATGGGGGCAGCGGCGGATATGGTGCAGGTGGCGCGCAGCACAGGCCGGGATATTGGCGATGTGGCGGCAGCCTTTTACCGCATAGGGGCGGAACTGAATCTGGACTGGCTGTGCAGCGCGGCGGAAAAAAATCCGGCCCAGGGGCATTGGGAACGCCTGGCGATGAACGCCATGATTGATGATTTTTACGGGCAGCAGCGGGTGATGACGGCCCAGGCGTTAAGCGCCGGGGCAGGACATGACGCGCAGCAGGCAGTGGCGCTTTGGTGCACACAGCATGCACAGGCAGTGGCCCGCACGGTGCGGCTGATTGAAGGCATGTGGGCCGGAACCATCAGCGTCGCCAAACTGGCCTTCGTCAACCGCCAGATGCGCGATCTGCTGAACAAGTAAGGCTGGCGCCGGTCAGTTCCGCCAGGCTATGCTGCCTGCATGAATCACCCGCAGGCAAGCGCTGATAAGCAGCGGTTATCCTTCTGGCGGCGCCGCGGGCAATATTCCTGGGCGCTGCTGGATTGGGCGCATCAGCCCTATTTCACACTGGTCACGACTTTCATTTTTGCACCCTATTTCGCCACGGCCTTTATTGGAGACGCGGTGCGCGGGCAGGAATTGTGGGGCTATACACAGGCCCTTGCAGGCGCACTCATTGCGCTGTTAAGCCCGGTGCTGGGGGCGGCCGCCGACAGAATGGGGCGGCGCAAGCCCTGGATAGCGGCGCTGGCTGTAATCTTTGTACTGAGTAACACCATGCTGTGGTTTGCAGCACCCGGCGCGCTGGGCCTGTTATTGCCGGTCATGGCTGCGCTGGTGCTGGCTTCGATCAGCGCGGAATTCATCATTGTGTTCAGCAATGCGATGCTGCCCGATCTGGTTTCGCCGGAGCGCCTGGGACGATTAAGCGGATTTGGCTGGGGGCTTGGATATGTCGGGGGCCTGATCAGCCTGGTGCTCATCATCACCGCGCCGGGCCTGAAGGAGGCGCCAGGACAGCTTGTTGGCCCGATGACAGCCATCTGGTTTGCGCTGTTCTGCCCGGCCTTCTTTTTGTTCACGCCGGACCGGCCCAGGGCGGACAAGGCCGTTACACAGGCGGTGCGCGAAGGTCTGGCGCAATTGCGTCAAACACTGTTGCAGCTGCGCCGCCATGGTAATGTGATGCGGTTTTTGATCGCGCATATGATCTATTCCGACGGGCTTTCGGCGCTGTTTGCATTTGGCGGCATTTACGGGGCGGGGCTGTTCGGCTGGGAGATTTTCACGCTCGGCCTGTTTGGCATTATTTTGATTATCTTTGCCGCCATTGGCGCATTTGCAGGCGGTTGGGCGGATGACCAGTTTGGCTCGCGCCGTACAATTCTGGTTTCGGGTTCCGGGCTGATCGCCGCTGCGCTGCTGGCCATTTCCATTCAGCCGGGCACGATCCTGTTTGGTGTTGCGGCAGATCCCGCCATTGCGGGCGCGCCGCCATTCAGCAGCGTTCCGGAACAGGCCTATCTGCTGAGCGGTATCCTGATGGGCATATTCGGCGGACCGGTGCAGGCCGCCAGCCGGACCCTGCTGGCCCGTCTCGCACCCAGGCACATGTCCGGGGAATTTTTCGGGCTCTATGCCATGTCGGGCAAGGCCACAGCCTTTCTGGCGCCCCTGCTAATCGGCCTGATTACCGCCACACTATCTTCGCAACGCGCCGGCATGGCGGTGGTCCTGCTGTTTCTTATATTGGGTTTCTGGATTCTGATGCGCGTCAAGGAAGCGGGCCGCTAGGCCCTGTCCGGATCAGATATTGAAGTCGGCCTGTTTGCGGTGTTCGGGCGCGACCTTTGCGGCGTCGGCGCGATTGCATAAATCTTCTATGCTGACCCGGTCAAAGCGCTGCATCATTTCGGCCTGCATTTCATCCCATAAGGGATTGATCACGGTTGCGCCGAGAACGGAATGGACTTCCTGTTTGTCGGGATCGGGTTCGTCATTCTCGCTGATCACGCGGATGATTTCGCCAACGCTGATACGGCGGCGTTCGCGCGCCAGCGTATAGCCGCCGCGCGGGCCGCGCACGCCTTTCAGGATATTGGCATGCACCAATTGCTGCATCACCTGTTCCAGATAGCGTTGCGGAATGCCCTGACGCCGGGTAATTTCGCGCGACTGCACCGGCTCGGGCCGGGCGTTATAGGCAATGTCCACCACCGCCTCAAGCGCAAAACGCATTTTCTTCGTCAGCCGCAACATCTGTCCTGCACCCCTATAAACCTGTAGAACCAAAGCCGCCGGCGCCGCGCCCGGTCTCAGGCAGTTCGGCGGTTTCGATGATTTGCGCCTGTGTGGTGCTGGCGATCACCATCTGGGCAATACGCGCGCCGCGCGCAATGGTGAAGGGCGTCTTGCCCGAATTAATCAGGATGACGCCAATTTCGCCGCGATAATCGCCGTCGATAGTGCCGGGCGCATTCAGCACGGTGACACCATGTTTTAGCGCCAGACCGGATCGGGGCCGTATCTGCGCCTCATATCCAGGCGGTATGGCCATGGCAAAGCCGGTGGGGATCAGCGCGCGCGCGCCCGGCTGCAGAATCAGCGGATCATCGGCAGGCACTGCGGCGCACAGATCCAGCCCGGCAGCGCCCGGTGTGGCATAGGCCGGCAGCGGCAGATCCGGATTATGCGGCAGGCGGCAAAAAGCAATCTTCAGCATCAGCGCTTCGCAAAATGTTCTGCGATGCGCTGGGCCAGCCGTTGCGCAACCTCGATCTTGCTCATCGCCGGCCAGTCTTCAACACTGGTTTCGGTCAGCAGATGCACGGTATTGAAATCGCCGCCCATGATACCGGTATGCGGCGAGACATCATTGGCGACGATCCAGTCGCAGCCTTTGCGGGCGCGTTTTTCACGGGCATGGCTTACGAGATCATGGGTTTCCGCCGCAAAGCCCACCACCAGACGGGGGCGTTGCGGGCCCGGGGTGCTCAGCGTGTGTAAAATGTCAGGATTTTCCGTCAATGCGAGTGCCGGGGTACTGCCATCGGCGCGTTTTTTAATCTTGCGGGACGACTGGCTTGCGACGCGCCAGTCGGCAACGGCGGCGGCACAGACCGCAATATCAAGCTGACCGGCCTCCTTGCAGGCGGCCAGCATGTCGCAGGCGGTTTCCACCCGGCGGATGGCGACGCCCTTGGGAAAGGCTTCCTGCACCGGGCCGGAGACCAGGATCGTTTCAGCCCCCAGCGCCGCCAGCGCGGCAGCGATGGCGTGGCCCTGCTTGCCGGAAGAGCGGTTGGCGATATAACGCACAGGATCAATCGGCTCATGCGTCGGCCCCGAGGTTACCAGCGCGCGCAAACCGCTAAGCGGGCGGGCGGCAGGGACAAGCTGCGCCGCCACCGCCGCAACGATTTCGCCTGCTTCCGCCATGCGCCCCGGCCCGAATTCGCCGCAGGCCATGTCGCCCGCATTGGGGCCCACCACGATAACCCCATCGGCACATAATGCCGCCAGATTGCGCTTTGTGGCCGCATGGCCCCACATGCGCACATTCATGGCGGGCGCAATCAGCACCGGCTTGTCAGTGGCCAGCAGCGCCGTGGTGGCCAGATCATCACACAGCCCATGCGCCATTTTCGCCATCAGATCGGCGGTGGCGGGCGCCACCACCAGCAGATCGGCGTCACGAGATAGCTGAATATGCCCCATTTCGGCTTCGTTCATCAGATCGAACAGTTCGGTATAGGCCTTGTCGCCGGACAGGCTGGCGACCGACAAAGGCGTCACAAACTGCGCCCCGCCCGCCGTCAGAATGCCGCGCACACTGGCCCCCTGGGCGCGCAGGGCGCGAATCAGTTCCAGACTTTTATAGGCCGCGATGCCGCCGCCAATGATGAGTAGAATGCGCTTTCCCGATAACATATGCCTGTCCGGAATGTAGTATTCAGATTATTCTACTATAACTAAATGTAAATAGAAAGAGGGCCCGGCGCCTCCCGGCAGCGGAAAGGGGGCGCAATAGAGGCAGGGGCGGTGAGGGCTGGTACCACCGCCTGGATTCGAACCAGGGGCCTCTTGATCCACAATCAAGCGCTCTAACCAACTGAGCTACGGCGGCATAAGCAATGGATTGAGCCCGGCGGCTGCAATCGCCGCGCAACCTATCCCTGTCAGTCTCAAAATTCAAGTGAAGGCTTGGTTTTATCTTGCGCCGGTGGATTGCGGGCGCGCGGCGCGTGCGGCGGCGCTGGCCTCGTCCGCACTGGCGCGCGCGGTGTCGCCCATTTGGCGCAGCAGGGCTGCCCGCGCCGCATAGGCTTCGGCCAGGCCAGGCGCCCATTTAATGGCGGCGTCAAAATTTTCCAACGCTTCGGGCAGACGGCCCAGCGCCCTATAGGCCTGTCCGCGTGCCAGCACCGCAACGGCATCGCCGGGGCGCACCCGCAAGGCATGGTTAAAGTCGAGCACTGCCAGATTATGTCCGCCTTCGCGCGCGCGCAGCCGCCCGCGGCCAATCAGCGCATCCGCATCGTCAGGCATTTCATGCAGAATCCGCTGATAATCACCCTTGGCGGCCGTGATATTCCCGGACAGGACCAGCGCCGCCGCGCGGCTGCGATACAGAGCCAGATCCATCGGAAAGCGTTCAATCAACCGGTCAAGATCGCCCAGCGCCGCCGGAATATTTCCCAGCCAGACATTGACAGTGGCGCGATTATACAAAGCCTCGCTGCTATCGGGTTGATATTTCAGGGCAGTATTTTCATCCGCTAGCGCGCCGTTCATTACCCCCAGCAGGGCCCGGACCGCGCCCCGATTGATAGTGGCCCCGGCATGCTGCGGGTCGTGACGCAGAACATAATCATAATCGCGCAAGGCCTCGCGCAGGCGTCCGGTCTGACGATAGGCATTGGCACGGTGATAGGCGATATCGCTGCGCCCTCCGGTCAGACGCCAGGCCTCGTTCAAATCCTGAATGGCCTGGCGCGGTTGCCCGGTCAGCACATAGAGACGGCCACGCGCATAAAACGCATCCCCGGCCAGCGGATTAAAATTCAGCGCCGAATCCAGATCCTCAATGGCCCCGGGATATGCACCGGCGCGAATGCGCGTCACGGCCCGGTTGATCAGCGCTTCCGCAGACACCGGATAAAACAGAAAGTCCGGACGAAAGCCGGTGATGGGCCCATCAAAATCATTGCTGACGGCATATACCAGAGCACGCTGATGCAGGGGCGCGCCGCGCTGGCCGGTGCGCACTGTCAGGACCGGCGCATCGGGACCGCAATCCGCGTAACGCAGCCCGCTTTGCAGATCACTGCCCATGCAGGCCCCGCGCAGCGGGACCGGCGCGTCACACGCGCCCAGCATAGCAATCAGCATCAGAATCCAGATCCGCCCCATCAGCATGGCTCCAGTCCTCAGGCGGGTTAAATCAGCGGCGCATCAAATCTCCGGAACCGGCAGCCCATTCTGGCGGCAGGCGGCAATCAGGGTGGCGCGCAACAGACAGGCAATCGTCATTGGGCCAACGCCGCCCGGCACCGGCGTGATCGCACCGGCGACCTCCACCGCTTCTGCAAAATTGACATCCCCCGTCAGCCGGGTTTTGCCCTCGCCTTTTTCCGGCGCAGGCAGGCGGTTCATGCCCACATCAATGACAGTGGCGCCGGGTTTTATCCAATCGCCGCGTACCAGTTCGGGCTGCCCGGCCGCAACGACCAGAATATCCGCACGGCGGCAGATGCCCGCCAGATCCCTGGTGCGCGAATGGGCAATCGTGACCGTGCAGTTTTCCCGCAGCAATAATTGCGCAACCGGTTTGCCGACAATATTGGAGCGTCCGACAATAACCGCTTCAAGCCCTGAAAGATCGGGCCCCAGCACCTGCCTGATCAAAAGTATGCAGCCAACCGGCGTACAGGGCGCAGGCCCCGCGATGCCGCTGGCCAGCAGGCCGGCATTGATCACATGAATGCCATCGGCGTCCTTTTCCGGATCAATAGCCCGCAGCACTTCGGCTTCGGGCAGATGCCGGGGCAGCGGCAGCTGCACCAGAAACCCGTGTACGGATGGATTTTCATTGAAGGCGCGCACAGCGGCCAAAACATCCGCAAGACTGGCGTTCTGCGGCAGCCGGGTTTCAAAACTGCGCAGGCCTGACTCAACCGCTTGCACGCCCTTGTTGCGCACATAAATCTGGCTGGCCGGATCATCGCCAGCCAATATGACGCCAAGCCCCGGCGTGAGCGCGTGATCGCGCGCCAGCCGCGCCGCCTCGCGGGCCACATCGGCGCGCAGTGACTGCGCCAGCGCCTTGCCATCAATGATGCGGGCTTTACCCATGGCGTGTCTCCGCTGTTCGCGCCCGGCCCGGCCTGGCCATCTCAGAAGGACACGGTGCGCGCCAGATCATATAGAAGTTTTTGCAAGAACATGATGCCAAGCAATAGCAGCACCGGCGAGATATCAATACCGCCCAGATCGGGAAGAAACCGCCGGATCGGGCGCAAGGCCGGCTCGGTCAGGCGATGGGTGAAATCCAGCGCCATGGCGACAAAGCGATTGCGGGTATTGACCACTTCAAAGGCCACCAGCCAGCTTAATACCGCGCCAATGATGATCACCCACCAGTAAAGATTCAGTAATTCGTTGATAAGCCAGAAAACTGCCTGCATGCTGCGCCCGATCCCGCCGGTTATTTGGACCACATGTACCCGCGCCCAGCGCGTCATGCAAGCGCCCTAACACTGGAGTCTGTACGACTTGAAGCAGATGGTGTAGTCCGAACAGGAATTGCCCTGAATTTTCAGACCGGCCCTATTTTACGGATCATATGGAACAGCCTTTGGCTGTTCCATATGATCCGTAAAATAGGGCCTGGCGGCACAGCTTGACACGGGACGCCGCCGCCCCTAAAACCCCTGCATGACCCCCGTCCGGGCGCTGAGGCGCGCGGCGGGAACAAGCGGGTATGGGGCTGTAGCTCAGTTGGGAGAGCGCGTCGTTCGCAATGACGAGGTCAGCGGTTCGATCCCGCTCAGCTCCACCACACTTCGCCCCCCGCGCTTCGTCCTGATGGGGCTATGCGCTGCGGGGTCAACAAGATGCCGTCACGCTATGGTTCCGGAGACGCACCGGCGGCCACTGCTTTCACAAGCATCATATATCTGGGCGTGTGTATAAAAGCTATTCGGGAGCTGAACCCGTTCTATAAATAATGTGCTGCTATTATTGTTGGCGGCTGCGAACAGTGCTGTACATTGGTTGATTGATAAATATACATGTTTCCCAATAGTGTGATTCCGTACCGGGCGCCATTTCACTGGCGCTTGTGTCTGTTTGTTTGACTTTGACTGTTTGATTTTGATTGTCCGACTATGGCTTTCCAACCTTGATGGAATTGCTTTAGATTCGATTATGCAGTTTTGCGGGGCGGTTATTTGCCTTTTCACATATTCACATCAGAAGGCCAGGTGAACCATGATTGATTTTTCGTTGCCGCAGGAACTGGTAGAGCTCAAGCAACGAACCGGCGCCTTTATCCGCGATCAGATCATTCCCTATGAGAATGACCGCCGTCAGGGCGAACACGGGCCATCCGATGAACTGCGCCTGGAATTGAATGCGCTGGCTAAAAAAGCGGGCCTGTTCGTGCCGCATGTCAGCAAGGAATTTGGCGGCCTTGGGCTGGATCATCGCGGCAAGGCGGTGGTTTTTGAGGAGGCCGGCTATTCGCCGCTCGGGCCGATCGCGCTGCATATTTTCGCCCCGGATGAGGGCAATATGCACATGCTCGAAGTGGTTGCCAGCAAATCGCACAAGGAACGCTGGCTGCGCCCGCTGGCGGCGGGCGATATCCGGTCCGCTTTTCTGATGACGGAACCTGACGGGGCGGGGTCCGATCCCGGCATGCTGGCCACCACGGCAGTCCGCGACGGGCAGGATTTTGTGATCAATGGCCGCAAATGGCTGATCACCGGCGCGCGCGGCGCGGGTCTTGGCATTATCATGGCGCGTACCGGCGCCACTGTGGAACGCGGGCGCGGCGCCACCATGTTTCTGACCCCTATGGACCGCAAGGGTATCGAAATTATCCGCGATCTGGATACGCTGGACCGGGGCTTCACCGGCGGTCACAGTGAGGTGCTGCTCAATAATGTGCGCATACCCGCCGCTGATATTCTGGGCGAGCTTGATGAGGGCTACCGTTATGCCCAGGTGCGGCTGGGGCCCGCGCGGCTGACCCATTGCATGCGCTGGCTGGGCGCGATGAAGCGCGCCCATGATGTGGCGCTGAATTATGCGGCGCGGCGTGAAGCCTTTGGCAAACTGATCGGCCATCATGAAGGGGTGGGCTTTCAACTGGCCGATAATGAGATGGATATTCACACCGCGCGCCTGACCATCTGGCATGCCGCCTGGGCGCTGGATAATGGATCGGACGGACGCCAGGAAACCGCTATTGCCAAAGTACTGTGTTCCGAGGCCGCCGGGCGTGTGGTGGATCGCAGCCTGCAGGTGCTGGGCGGCAAGGGCATTACCAATGATACGGTGGTTGCGCGCATCTATCGCGATGTACGCCCGTTCCGCATCTATGACGGCCCATCGGAAGTGCATCGCTGGGCCATCGCCGAACGGCTGATGCGCGAACAACGCAAGAAAAACTCCTAGAGAAACAGTCAAAATGCTGACGAGCGAGGAAATTTCGGTAAGTCTGATCGCCGTACTGGTGCTGCTGGCCGCCAATGCATTTTTTGTGGCGGCGGAATTCGCACTGGTGAAAGCGAGGGGATTTCGTATTGAAAGCATGGCCAGCACGGGCAGTTTTTCGGCTAAACTGACCCTTAAAATACAGGAGGAGCTCGAAGCCTATCTGGCGGCCTGTCAGCTTGGCATCACCATGGCTTCGCTTGGTTTGGGCTGGGTGGGCGAACCAGCGGTGGCGGCGCTGATCGAGCCGCTGCTGGCGCCGTTCGAACTGAGCCAGCCGGCATTGCATACGATTTCGTTTCTGATCGGCTTCACTGTCTTTTCGTCGCTGCATATCGTCGTGGGAGAACAGGTGCCGAAAACCTTCGCCATCCGCAAGCCCGAGGCGCTTTCATTGTTCTGCGCCATTCCATTGCGGATTTTTTATCTGCTGTCCTATCCCTTGCATTGGGGGCTTAACCGGGCGTCACGGGGCATGCTTGGCCTGTTCGGCGTCGAGGAGGCCAGCCATATGGATGTGCTGACCAATACGGAATTTCGCGGCCTGGTGACGACATCGGCCGAGCATGGCGAATTGCACCTTGACACCGCGGAGATGATCCAGAACCTGTTCCGGTTCAACGAACGCACAGTGGGCCAGGTCATGATCCCGCGGATGAAGTGTGATCTGCTGCGGCTGGATCAGCCGCCGGAGTCCAACCTGGCCATTATGAAAGACACGCGCCATTCGCGTTTTCCGCTTGTCGATGGCAGCGGCGACAGTCTTATCGGCATGATTCTGATGAAGGATATTGTGGACACCCTGCTTTCGGGCGGGCCCGAGCCCTGGAAAGATTTGCGCATCCATTGCCGTGAGCCGCTGGTGGTTACGGAATCGCTCAAGGTTTCCACCTTGTTTGAAATGATGCGGGTTAAAAAGGCGCATATGGCCTGCATTCTGGATGAATATGGCACTTTTGCCGGCCTGGTGACGATTGAAGATCTGCTGGAAGAAATTGTCGGCGAAATCGCCGATGAAACGGACGAAAATATTTCGGAATTTCCGATCACCGAAACAGACGCCGGATGGAAGGCGCATGGCCTGGCGTCACTGGCCGATGTCGAGCGTGAAACCGGTTACATTCCCGGCGAGCCGGTCAATGTGAATACATTGTCCGGCCTGTTCATGCACCGGCTGGAACGTATTCCGGTGGAAGGGGACATGATCACCGATGGCGCCTACCGCTTCATTGTCGAAGGCATGCGCGACCATCATGTCGAAACGGTTCTGATCAGCAAGGAATAGGCAATCCGCCAGCCAGACGTTACAGCGCATGGGATGAAACCGGGGAAAAACGGCGCCGGGGCTGGCATCTCGCAGCGTTATTTTTAGCGTGTTTTTTCCTGAAATATTTATTTTGAGGCCGCGATAGATAGCAGCCATCTCTCCTCCCCGCAGACGCCATTCTCCAAACCTAAGCCAGAACCATTTCTTTGCGCCGTCTGCGCGGCAAAGTGATGCTGATCCAGGCTGTAATAAAAACTTAATCAACATGTCATCGCAAATTTGATCTCGATCAAGTCAACTGCGGCAGCTTCCGCACCATTCTGGCTGGGGAGCGAGAATACCCGTTCGAGCGATTTGGTCCCGCGGCCATTCTCGCCGCCCGCCGGACGCGGGAAATGTGGAGCGCAATATTGTGCAATTCAGGATTTACCGGTGATAGAGCAGCTGCCTTACTGTACCGGCCTGGTTTTACCTCTTTTCCTGCGCGCTAAGGCAGACTGGGGTGGATGGTCATGAGCGTGGCGTCAATGGCCGCATCGCTTGCAGGCGTCGTACCGCTGCATGTCGCGGTCAGCGGCCGCGCACGCCTGAAAGTGGTTGGCCTTGACCGCAATACCGGGGTTGCGCAGATGCTGGAGCATCGGCTTCCGGGGCGCAGCGGCATTCGCGCCGCCGCCGCAAATATCCGCACCGGCAATCTGCTGGTGCATTTTGATCCTGCGCGATCCGTTGACACAATAATCCAGGCTGTGGCGGCCATGCTCGATTCCGGCGCGGCGGACATCGGCGAACCAAAGCCGGCGCCAAATGTCGTTCCCTTCCCCGCAGGCAGGAAGCGCGAGGATAGCGGCATGCCAGACGCCGTCCCGGGGGATGCCCCGCCCCATACGCTGAGCAGGGAGCAGGTGTTGCAGCGGCTGGAGACACAGCCGGAGCAAGGCCTTTCCAGCAGCGAGGCCGCGCTGCGGCTGGCGCGCTACGGGCCGAATGCGCTGCCGCAAATGCCGCGCCGCAGCGCGCTTGAAATTCTGCTTGGCCAGGTCAACAGCTTGCCCTCGCTTTTGCTGCTCGGATCGGCGGCGCTGTCGGTTGCGACCGGGGGGCTTGCGGACGCAGTGGTTATTCTCGCGGTCGTGGCGCTAAATTCCGCCATTGGCTATCGTTCCGAGTCCGAGGCGGAGCACACCATTGAAGCGCTCGGCCGGCTTGTGCCCGCTGCGCCGCTGGTGCTGCGCGACGGCGGTGTTTGCGAGGTCGCGTCCTGTGACATCGTTCCGGGCGATATGCTGAAGCTTGTTCCGGGCACGCTTATCGCCTGCGATGCGCGGGTCATTGAGGCAAAGGATCTCACAATTGATGAATCCGCGCTTACCGGTGAAAGCATGCCCTCGGTCAAGAGCGCTACCGCCATCGCCAGCGCCGGGACAGCGCTGGGCGATCGCGCAAATATGGTGTTCAAGGGAACCGCGGTTACGGGCGGCTCCGGCCTGGCGGCGGCGACGGCGACGGCGGAACGCACCGAACTTGGCCATATTCAATCCCTGGTGGGCGATGCACGGCCGCCGGAAACGCCCATGCAGCATCAGCTCGATATCATGGGCAAACAGTTGGTCTGGCTCAGCCTGGGCGCCTGTGGGCTGGTTTTCTCGCTGGGTCTGCTGCGCGGCTTTGGAATGTTGCAAATGCTCCGAAGCAGCGTCTCGCTGGCCGTTGCTGCGGTGCCCGAAGGCCTGCCGACAGTCGCAACGGTGACGCTGGCGCTGGGCATCCGCACCATGCGGACGCATAACGTTCTCATCCGCCGCCTGGATGCTGTTGAAACCCTTGGCGCCGTCAGCACCGTATGCCTCGACAAGACAGGCACGCTAACGCTCAACCGCATGAGCGCCGTGGCGGTCGCGAATGCCCGCGAAATCTTCGAGATCGCGGACGGTCAGATTCAGCGCAACCATTCCGGGGCTAGCGCATCTGCAAACGATGAACTGCGCAGGCTGCTGGAAACCTGCGTCTTGTGCAGCGAAGTCGAGATCGCTGAGGACGAAGACGTCTCGCTGAAGGGTTCGCCGACCGAAACCGCGCTGATAGAACTTGCCATGTCTGCGGGCATCGATGTGCGGCAATTGCGCGCACAGCGCCCGATGCTCAATATGGACCGGCGCACGGAACAGCATCGTTTCATGATGACCAGCCATGCAGGCGAGGATGGCTGCCCGTTCACGGCCGTCAAAGGCAGCCCGGACGAAGTGCTGCAATTATGCACGGCCTTTTTTGATGGCGGCGCGGAGCGGCCGCTTGACGAAGAGGATGTGCTGCGCATCCAGGCACTGAACCAGGCAATGGCTGGGCGCGGCCTGCGGGTGCTCGGCTTTGCAACCCGCCAGGGCGATGCCCAGGATCCCGGCGCATTTTCCTGGCTGGGCCTGGCTGGCCTTGCCGATCCGACGCGCCCCGGCATGGCGGCGCTGATGCGGGACTTCCATGATGCGGGCCTGCGCACCATTATCATTACAGGTGACCAGGGTGCGACGGCCTTCGCTATCGCCAGGGAGCTTGATCTCTCTCAGGGCCAGCCTGTGGAAATTCTTGAAGGCGTTGATCTTGACAGACTTGATCCCGGATTGCTGGCGGGGCTGGCGCAGCGCACGCATGTGTTCGCCCGTGTCAGCCCGGCGAACAAATTGCAGATCGTGCAGGCGCTGCAACGCAACGGCAATATTGTGGCCATGACGGGTGATGGCATCAATGACGGGCCTGCGCTGCGCGCGGCCGATATTGGAGTGACCATGGGCCAGAGCGGCACCGATGTGGCGCGCGAAGTAGCCGATGTGATCCTTGAGGACGACCGGCTTCAAAGCATGCTGGTCGCGCTTGGTCAGGGGCGGACCATTTACGCTAACATCCGCAAGGCGATCCATTACCTGCTCGCCACCAATTCCAGTGAAATCTTTGTCATGCTGGGGGCGGTCGGCCTTGGTCTCGGTCAGCCGCTTACGCCGGTGCAGCTATTGTGGATCAATCTGGTTTCGGACATTTTCCCGGCGCTGGCGCTGGGGCTGGAACCGCCCGAGCCGGACGTGCTCAAAGACCCGCCGCGCGATCCGCGGGAACCCCTGATTACCGCAGAAGAGTTCCGGCGCATCGGCATTGAAGGCGCGGTGCTTAGCGCGGGCGGGCTGGCCGCCTATCTGTATGGCGCCGCCCGCTATGGCGCTGGCCCGGCGGCTGGCGGTGTGGCCTTTATCACGCTTGCCGCCGGGCAATTACTGCATGCCCTCTCCGCCCGATCGCCGCGCCACACCATCTTCGAGCGTAATGCGCTGCCGCCCAATCCGCGTCTCAACCAGGCGGTATGGGGTCTGCTGGGGTTGCAGGGGCTCGCCGCATTATTCCCTGTAACGCGCCGCCTGCTTGGGCTGGATGCGCTTGGACTGGCGGATTACGCCGTGGCGGGCGCGGCTGCCGCAGGTTCGCTGCTTGTCAACGAGACCATCAAGGGCGCGCGGCTGCGGGCGCAAGCCGCAAATCCGGATGGAGGCGCATGATGGAAGATTTTGTCTTCACATCCGAATCCGTAACCGAAGGGCATCCGGACAAGCTGTGCGACCAGATCAGCGATTCGATCCTCGACAGTTATCTGCTTGCCGACCCGTTTTCCCGGCTTGACGCCGAATGCGCCGTTGCGAAGGGCATCCTCTTCCTTGCCGTGCGTTTCGCATCGCGCGCCACGATTGATGCGCCAATGGTTGCCCGTCAGGCAATAAGGCGTGCGGGCTATGGCAATGGCGATGACGAAGACGGGTTCACGGCCGCGAACTGCCACATCATGACCAGTCTTACCGAAGTTGGCGGCGCCTACCGCGAGATCGACGAAACCATGCTGGACGATGCGGGCATTGACGCAATTGCCGCCGATAACCAGGTAACCCAGTTCGGCTATGCCTGCACCCAGACCGCTGCGCTGATGCCCCTGCCGGTCTGGCTTGCGCACAAGCTGGCGCGGCGCATCGCAACCGTCCGCCTCACCCGTCAGCTTGGCTATCTCGCCCCTGACGGCAAGATTCAGGTTGCGGTGGAGTATCGCAACCGGCGCCCGCATCGCATCCACAGCCTTACCATTACAGCCGCGGTTGATCCCCGGCACGCCCCTTCGTTAAAGGAGCTGGAGGCAAACCTCGTCGATCTTGCCGTCAAGCCGGTCTTTGAAGATGAATTAATCCGCCCCGATAACGCCACCCGCATTTTCGTCAATCCCGGCGGCCTGCTATTCACGGGCGGGCCGGAAATGCATGCGGGGCTTACCGGCCGCAAAAATGCGATTGACACTTATGGCGAATATTCACGCCACAGCGGCGCGGCCCTGAGCGGTAAGGACCCATCGCGCATTGACCGGATTAGCGCCTATGCCGCCCGCTACGCGGCGAAGAATGTCGTTGCCGCCGGGCTTGCGGAGGAGTGCGAGTTGCAACTCAGTTACACGATCGGCATGGCGCAACCTGTCAGCCTGCGCGTGCAGACTTTTGGCACGGGCCGTATTGCGGACGAAGAGATCGCAAAAAGGTTGCAGGCCGCATTCGAGTTTCGGCCAGCCGGAATAATCGCGGAATTTAATCTGCGCCGCCTGCCGGCTTTGTTTCGCGGCCGCTTCTACAGCCGCCTTGCGGCATATGGTCATATAGGCCGCATGGATATTGGGCTGCCGTGGGAACGCATCGACAAGGTGCCCGCGCTGCGGGATTAGATACTTTTCTCCGCCTGGAAGGCGGATTGACATGAGTTTGTAGCGCAAGGCGGTCATCACTGAACCAGAATTAGGCCCCGCCGAACGCTAAACGCAGAGAGTAGAGAAGGAATGGCGGTTACAGATGATGATCATTGATGAGATGTTGAAGCGAAACGTTGTTGTTGGTTTGGCGGTGGGCCTTGGTGTCGCGGTATTGGGACCGGTGATCGTTCCTGTCGTTCTGCGGGCTGCCCGGCCGGTGGCAAAAACCTTGCTCAAAACCGGCATTGAGATGTTCGAGCGCGGGCGGGAGGCCGCAGCGGAACTTGGCGAGTTCATCGAAGACACAGCCGCTGAGGCGCATGCGGAACTGGCGAAAGAGCGGCAGACGGCGGCGGCCGCCACAGCCACAGCGACGGCCGCCACGGCGGCGCCCCAGGCGGCGCGGCAGCAGCCGGCGAAGCCCGCGGCTGAGGAGCCCGATAATATTTTTCCTGGATCGGTCCAGTGAATGGCGATGCAGCCGCCGCGCTGACGCATGAGGTGCCTGGAAGAGTGCGCTACCGGATTGCGGCGCGGCGCGGGGACCGGGAATTTTATGCCCATATAGGCGCGGAGCTGTTGAAATGCGAGATGGTGCAGACGGTGGAAATAAACCCTATGACGGGAAGCGTGCTGGTCATTCACACCACCGAGCCGGAAGCGATAACGCGCTATGCCGAACAACACGGCCTGTTCCGGCTTGGCGGGGAACCGCCTGCACCGTCTACGGACATAGCGGCGCTGGACCTGCGAAGCCTGTTGCCGCCGCTATTGATCGGGCTTGGCCTTTATCAGCTGGCGCAGGGTAATGTCCTTGCGCCGGCTGCAACATTTTTCTGGTACGCGTTCAGCCTGTTGAACGCGGACACAGATCAAGCGGCGCTGGAAATCGAGGCTATTGCCCCGGTTGCCACGCCTAAAAGAAGCGGAAGCGAGGGGAGGAAAGCACAACGTAAACATCAGCAGCAAGGAGACAGAGATGGTTAAGACCCCACATGTTAAAGAAACAGCAGCCGAGATAATGCATGAAACCGCGCAGCCGGCCAGCGAGGCTGGCCTCAAGATCAAAGACGGTATCGTGAACAGCCTGCGCGGTATCGACCAAATCGAGGCTGAGATCGTGGCGCTGGCGCGCAGCACCGTCACCAACACGGTGCATGCCGCTAAATCGGTGACATCCGAAACACTCGGGGTTGCCCGCGACGTGATCCATGGAACCATCCAGGCCACGGAGCAGGTCGGCACCGGACTGGTCCTGTCCACCAAGAGCGTCGCCAAGGGCGTCATTCTTGGCGTCAGTGATGTTGGCGGCGATCTTATTGGCGCGGCTGCGGAACTCGCTAAAACTGCGGTCAAGGGCACGGCTGAAGTTGGCGGCGATGTCGGCACGGTCGCCAAGCGCGTTGTGGAGGGCGTGGTCGAGGCGGCGGCTGAAATTGGCGGCAATGTTGGCAATCTGGCCGTATCGGCAGCGAACGGCGCGCTTGAGGCGGCGGGAAGCATCAGCAACACGGCAGTGTCAGCAGTGGAAAGCGTGCTGGTCAATGTCCTGGGCGGTGTCAAGCGTGTAGCAGGCGCATTGCTGCCAGAGGGTAAACCGCAACCTCCACGTGATGGCGTGCTGTAACAACGACCCGGCACAGACAGGCGCATGCCGCTAATACGGAATATCCGATCTGATTGAATCCGGCAATTCAGTCAGATCGGAGAAGGCCGGATTATTGCTTGCGCTGCATCCACGGCACTTTGCCCGTCACCATTTCTTCATAAAACCAACACTGAAACTGAAATATTTTTGACATAGAGGGATCGTGACTTAAACCACCACAGGAGCAACCGTGGTCCATTATCTGCATCATGTTCCGGGCCGGCTGAGGGTACGCAGCGACGCCATCAAGCGCGATGAGTGGTTGGCGGGCCGTGTGTGCGAAACCCTCTCCGCATTACAGGGTGTTAAAACGGTTGAGGCCAGCACGGTTACCGGCAGCATTAAGATTACCTATGATATGCGCCTGATCTGCCATAATGGCCTGCTGGATCATTTGCGTGGCCACAATATCGTTACGCCAGAAGGCGGTGTGCCGCAGGCGCAGACAGACGTGATCTCGGAGACAGGCAGGATTGCGACCCGCCTGGTCGGGGGCTTCGTTCTCGAGAAGATTATCGAGCGGTCGGCGCTGGCATTGATTGGGGCTATCGCCTAGAGCATTTTGTGATCAGCTTGATACACGGCTTGCTTTCTTGTGTGCCGTTGATCCCCTCCCTGTCCCCCCCCCTTTCCAAGGGGAGGGGACGCTGCGGCGAATGACTCCTCCCCCTGAAAGGGGGAGGTTGGGAGGGGGTACGCTTCCGAGAGGATGCAGTTTGCTTAAGCAGCCTGCCTGAAGGCGCGCTATCAACCGGCGCAATAGTGGTGAAGCCACCCCATTGGCTCTATGAAAGGTGGCGCGTGAGCCATGACAGCAGCGTCTGAAAATATGGTGGACATTGTCTCCCCGGACGAAACACCGCATCCTCAAACCGTTGCGCGCTATATTGTGCGTGATATTCCCATTTCGGGGCCTGATGAAAGCGCCGCCGATGCGCGCGGGCGGCTTATGGGCCAGCGCTATGCCGATGCATCGCATGTTTTTGTCATCGATAAAGACCAAAAGCTGCTGGGCGTCGCCAAGCTTACGGATCTTCTGGCGGCGCCTTCCAGCAAGATAATCAGTGCGCTGATGTTCCCTGCCAATAGCCATGTCGTTTCGCCTCAGACGGATCGCGAACTGGCCGCCAGCCTGGCGATCCGCGCAGACGCCACATCGCTGGCGGTTTGCGACGCGAATGGCCGCCTTATTGGCGCCGTGCCGGCTGCGGCGCTGATGCTGATCCTGCGTGATGAGCATCTTGAGGATCTGCATCATATTGTTGGCATCATGGGAAAATCCGAGGCGGCGCAGGCGGCGTTGACGGCGCCGCCGTTCCGGCGCGCCTGGTACAGATTGCCATGGCTGCTTGCCGGTATGGCGGGCAGCGCCCTGGCGACACTCATGATATCGCAATTCGAGACGCTGCTTGCGGCGCATATCGCAATTACCTTCTTCATTCCCGCAATTGTCTATCTCGCTGACGCCGTCGGAACACAGACGGAATCGGTTGCGGTGCGAAGCCTGTCACTGACACAAGCCCGGATGGGGCAGTTATTGCTGGGCGAGATCGGAACCGGCATTGTGATTGGCGTAACATTAGGGGCGCTGGCTTTGCCGCTGGTCTGGCTGGGTTTTGGCAGCCTGGCGCTGGGCGCGTCTGTTGCGATAGCACTGGTTATTGCATGCAGCGTCGCCACCTCCATTGGTTTTCTGCTGCCGTGGCTGTTCGCGCGGCTTGGATATGATCCCGCGCTTGGCTCTGGTCCTGTCGCCACCGTGCTTCAGGACACGTTCTCAATAATGAGTTTTATTATCACTGCAAGTCTGCTGCTTTAGCGGAAAAAATTCGCGCCTGTCACGAATACGTCACGATGGCGCGGTAGGATTTTCGCATCATTCAGGGGCAATGAAATTATTGCTCCGTGATCGGATCATTAAGCTTACAAAGCGTAAACTATAACCAGGGAGCACGAATCATGACTGCACCATCAGAAATCATCCCGGCGGCAATGAATCCCTTTAACGGCTTGCGTGCCTTCTGGGGTCAGTCCGGCATTTTCAATACATCCGAAATGGAATCCCTTTTCGGAAAATTTCAGGCGCACAATGCGGATATGAGCAAGCTTGTTCAGGACGCATCGGCCCGCCAGACCGAGGCGCTGAAAGCCGCCAGCGAACGGAGCGTGCGTTACTTTCAGGATCTGTTCAGCGCGCGCAAGCCGCAGGATCTGATCGACGTCCAATCCAATATTGTATCGGACATAATGGAGAGCTTCTCCGGGCAAACCCGGAGCTGGCTGGAGCTGACGCAAAGGCTGCAAGAGCGTGGCCAGGCCATGGTCCGCGATATGGCCGCGAGAGCCGATACTGCGGCTGAGACGGCCATAGCGGATGCAACGAAAGAGTTCACATTACATGTGGCGTCATCCGATGAGGAAACGGATGATGATGATGATGATGATGACGCGCCGGTGAAAAATAAAAAGGTCCGGGCATTGCTTAAAACGGGCGCTGGTAAACGCACATCCACTGTTTCCAAATCTGCTGCGCGTGGCAGAAAGCGCTGACCCGCAAATGATCGCGCAGTGTATTTACGGGCAGCCGTTGCGTCCCCGCGTTTGCAAGCGTAGCTAAGTTAGACATTATAATCAGACATGGCAAAACGAGCACCGTCATTAAACCAGTTGGGGAAAGAGCCGCCGGAGCGGCTGCCCTTTTCCTTCGACCGTCCGCTGCACGCCGCCACGGCGTTATTTACGGCCGGGATTTCGCCCGCCGCATTGGCGCAGGCCTATACGGACTGGGCGCAGCATCTGCTGTTATCGCCTGACAAGCAGGCCCTGCTTGCCATAAAGGCCTTGCGCAAATCGATGCGCTTCGCCGACTATTGCCTGCGCGCCAGTTCGGATCCTGCCTGCGCACCATGCATTGAACCGCTGCCATTTGACAACCGCTTCACCGGCGAGGCGTGGCGCAAACAGCCCTTCGCCGCCATATCTCAGGGGTTTCTGCTGACGCAGCAATGGTGGCACAACGCCACCATAGGGGTTGACGGGGTTTCCCGGCACCATGAAGATGTGACCGCCTTTACCGCGCGTCAGTTGCTTGACATGCTTTCCCCAATGAATTTCCCGCTGACAAATCCGGAAATACTGGAGGAAACCATCCGGCAGGGCGGAATGAATTTTGTCATTGGCGCACGCAATTTGTGGGAAGACTGGCGCCGGGCCGTGAATGGCGCACCGCCGGCTGGCGCGGAAGCCTTTCAGGTTGGCCGCAATGTGGCGGTCACGCCCGGCAAGGTGGTGCTCCGCAACCGGCTGATCGAACTGATTCAATATGCCCCGGCGGCGGACACCGTGCATGCGGAGCCGATTCTCATCACCCCCGCCTGGATCATGAAATATTATATCCTCGATCTTTCTCCGGAAAATTCGCTGGTAAAATATCTGACGGAAAAAGGCCATACGGTTTTTATGATTTCCTGGAAGAACCCCACCGGCGCTGACCGCGATCTGGGCATGGTTGATTACCGCAGGCTTGGCGTCATGGCCGCGCTGGACGCCATCTCGGCTATCGTTCCCGGCCAGAAGATACACGCCGCCGGATATTGCATTGGCGGCACGCTGCTCGCCATTACCGCCGCCGCCATGGCCAGGGATGCGGATGACCGCCTTCAGAGCCTGACGCTGTTCGCCGCACAGACGGATTTCACCGAGGCCGGAGAGCTGATGCTGTTCATTGACGATGCGCAGGTCAGCTTTCTGGAGGATATGATGGCCGAACAGGGGTATCTCGACACGCGCCAGATGGCGGGCGCGTTTCAGCTTTTGCGCTCGAACGATCTGATCTGGTCCGCGCTGGTGAAAACCTATCTGATGGGCCAGCGGCGGCCGATGAACGATCTTATGGCCTGGAATGCCGATGCAACGCGCCTGCCTTTTCATATGCATTCGGGCTATCTGCGGCATCTGTTTCTTGACAATGATCTGGTTGAGGGCCGTTATGAGTGTGACGGACGGCCCGTATCGCTGCGCGATATACGGGTTCCGATCTTCGCGGTGAGTACGATCGGGGATCAGGTTGCGCCCTGGCGTTCTGTTTACAAAATCCAGATGCTCACTGGTTCTGATGTAACCTTTGTGCTGTCGAATGGCGGCCATAATGCGGGCATCGTCAACCCGCCGGGCCAGCCAGGGCAGCATTATCAGATATCGACGCAAAAAGATGACGAAAACTATGTAAATCCGGATCGCTGGCAGCAGGCGACACCGCGCCAGGAAGGCTCCTGGTGGCTATGCTGGCAGGACTGGCTGATCCGGCATTCCGGGTATAGAGTAAGTTCGCCGCAAATGGGCGCGCCGCAAAAGGGTTATGCGCCTCTGGGCGATGCGCCGGGCCTGTATGTGCTGGAGCGGTGAGCACGGGCGGGCGCCTGCATATGGGAGCAAGTACCGATGTCCGTGCGTAATTTGCAATTTCTGTTTGCGCCTAAAAGCATCGCCCTGATCGGGGCCAGCCAGCGGCCAGGTTCGGTGGGTCAGGTGCTGATGCAAAATCTGCTCGGCCAGGGATTTGCCGGGCCGGTGCTGCCGGTGAATCCCAATGAAACGATGATTGCCTCACTCCCCGCCTATAAGGATGTGGCAAGCCTGCCCGTCACGCCGGACCTGGCGGTGATCTGCACGCCGCCCGCCACCGTGCCCGGGCTGATCGATGCGCTGGGGCGGCGCGGCGTCAAAGCCGCCATTGTCATCACCGCCGGATTTGCCGAACTGGGCGATGCGGGACGCGCCCTGCAACAGCAAGTGCTGCAAGCGGCCAAGCCGCATCTGCTGCGCATTATCGGGCCAAACTGCGTCGGCATACTGGTTCCCGGCGTCAATCTGAACGCCAGTTTCGCTCCGGTAAATGCCCTGTGCGGCAAGCTGGCCTTTGTTACGCAATCAGGCGCGGTGCTGACCTCGGTGCTGGACTGGGCGGGATCGCGCAATATTGGTTTTTCGCACATGGTGTCGCTGGGCGGCATGGCGGATGTGGATTTTGGCGACATGCTGGATTATCTCGCCAATGATACGGATGTCAGCGCCGTGCTGCTATATGTCGAATCCATCACCCATGCCCGCAAATTCATGTCGGCGGCGCGCGCCTGCGCCCGCATCAAGCCCGTCATCGTCATCAAGGCGGGCCGCCATGCGGAAGGCGCGAAAGCGGCAAGCTCGCACACCGGCGCGCTGGCCGGAGCGGATGATGTCTATGAGGCGGCGTTCCGGCGCGCCGGCATGTTGCGGGTGAAGGTGCTGGATGAACTGTTCGAGGCGGTGGAAACGCTGTCCGCCGGGATACGCCCCATTGGCGAACGCCTGGCGATTCTTACCAATGGCGGGGGCATTGGCGTGCTGGCAACGGACGAACTTATCGATGATGGCGGCGTGCTGGCGGCGCTGTCCGAAGCGACGCTGGCGCGCCTGAACATGGCGCTGCCGGTCACCTGGTCGCATGGCAATCCGGTTGACATTATCGGTGACGCGCCCGGCGCGCGCTATGCCGAGGCCACCCGCGCATTGCTGGAGGATGAAAATGTCGACGCGCTGCTGGTGCTGAATTGCCCGACGGCCATCGCCAATAGCAGCGAAGCCGCCCGCGCGGTGCTGGATAATCTGCATGATACGCGCAAGCCGGTGCTGACCAGCTGGCTGGGCGGCGCAAGCACCGGCCCGGCGCGGGCGCTGTTTCGCGCGGCGGGCGTGCCGAGCTATGATACGCCCACCCATGCGGTGCGGGCGTTCGGTCATCTGCTGCGCTACCGCCGCAATCAGGATCTGCTGATGCAAACCCCCGCCAGCGGAGGCGAGGTTTTGCAGGCAACCAATTGCGGCGAGGTGCGCGAGATCATAGACAGGGCGCTCAGCGAGCGGCGCGAATGGCTGAGCGAAGCGGAGGCGAAATGCGTTCTGGCGGCTTATGGCATTCCGGTGGTGGAAACCCGCGTGGCGCAAAATCCGGTTGAGGCGGGCGAAATCGCCGGTGGTTTTGGAGGCCCCGTTGCTTTGAAAATCATGTCGCGCGACATTACCCATAAATCGGATGCGGGCGGCGTTGCCCTTGGCCTTGAAGGCGCCGATATGGTGCGCGCGGCGGCCGCGTCAATGCTGGCGCGGATGGCGCGAACCCGGCCAGAGGCGCAGATTGACGGCTTCACCGTGCAGCCGATGATCAGCGGCAAAGGCGCCGCCGAATTGATTGTTGGCGTCAGCACGGATGCGGCGTTTGGCCCGGTCATTCTGTTCGGTGAAGGCGGCGTCGGGGTGGAAGTCGCCGCGGACAAGGCGATCGGGCTGCCGCCGCTTAATGATGTGCTGGCGCGCGAGCTGATTGATCGTACACGGATCGTACGCCGCCTGCGCGGCTACCGCAACATTGCGCCCGCAGACATTGACGCGATTATTCGTGTGCTAATTGCTGTTTCGCGCCTTGCGGCGGAATTTGCGGAAGTATGCGAGCTGGACATAAACCCGCTGATCGCTTCGGCCAGCGGCGTCATGGCGCTGGACGCGCGCATTCGCGTTGCGCCCGCTTCGGGCGATCCGGCGGACCGGCTTGCCATATCGCCATATCCTGCGCATCTGGCCCGAACGCTCACCACCAAATCCGGCACGCATTACGATCTGCGCCCGATCCGGCCGGAGGATGAGCCCGCGCTGATCGCCATGGTCGCGGCGCTGGACCCGGAGGATGCGCGGCTGCGGTTTTTATCCCACATGCGTCATATGCCGCATCAGCTGGCGGCGCGCCTGACCCAGATCGACTATGACCGGGAAATGGCCTTTGTCGCGCTGGACGCAACCGGCATCGGCGGCGTGGTGCGGCTGGCCGCCGATCCGGACGGCGAGAAGGCGGAGTTTGCAGTTTTGGTGCGCAGCACGCTGAAAGGAACGGGCCTTGGCTTTGCCCTGATGCAGGAAATCATCAATTACGCCAGACTGCGGGGCATCGGCGAATTGACCGGAGACATTCTGACCGAAAACCGGGCCATGCGCGCGATGGCGCATGAATTTGGTTTTGTCACGCTGCCAGACGGCAGGGAGCCCGGACAAGTACGGGTCAGTCTTGCATTACATCCGCAAACCGGCTGATACCGGCGGCGGCAGAACTCGCTTCAATCCAATCATAAATGGTTCAGAAATAGTGACAGCAGTCACAATTTCGGCGGATTTTGTGACAACTGAACATGAAGTAATATTTCTGTAAAATGCCTGATGTAGCATCTCCTTAAGAAATTATTCACCAGTATTTCTAACTGAATATGCGGCGTGGATAATGACAAAAGACTGTCCGGTAAAATTTTTCACAAAATATATATGCATTAAACTGCATATAACCTATGGAGATTGCGATGAATTTTTTAACAAAAACCGCCCTGACGGGAATAATGTCTGCTTGCGGGCTGGCGGCACTGCCCGCTCACGCGGCCATTCTTACTTCCTATAGCAACACGACTTATGGCGAATTCGACTCCACTTCTGGCAACCGCAGTGTAACCGTCACGGCTGCCGATGTCGCGCCAGGCGCCGGCACACTTCTCGACGTCAACATTACAGTCGAATTCTCCAAATGCGGCGAGACAAATATAGGTCCGTCAGGTTCAGCTTGCGTGGACGGTAGTTTTTCCTATAACGAAGAAATTGTGTTTCGGCTGACCTCGCCAAATGGCACAATTATTTTTCTGGTTGAGGAAGGTACTTTTGGCGGCCAGGAGCCTGGCGCAGGCCGGCTTTCGATCACATTTGATGACGAAGCTTTCGACCCGGTCGGGGGAAGCGAGATAATAGCAGGAAGCTTTATTCCCGTGCAGGCGCTGTCCGCTTTCGATGGCGAAAGCGCCATCGGTGAATGGGTTTTGACTCTGGAGGACACAGTGCCAGGTGACCCACTGGAGTTTTTCGGCTACACGCTGAGCCTCACGACGGACGAAATTTTCGCGGCCGTCCCTGAGCCCATCACCTTTTCGCTTTTGGGCGCCGGAATGGCCGCAATGGCCGTAGCGCGCCGCAGGCGCGCACTCCCCCATACTCATTGAGGCGCCCGAGCATTTTTTCCATCCTGATTGAAACACATGTTTCAATCAGGATGGAATTTGCTCTTACACAAACCTGCTCCCCATTTCCACCATTGGGTAACCGGATCGATTGCCGCCAGGATTGAACCAGACGCTTCAATCCTGGCGGGTTTATTTTGCCTTCTGCCGCAAAGTGCCCGCATGGCCTGTACCAGGTGAAATCGCGGCACAATTGCCAACCCCCTGGAAAGCCTTCCTAAGTAGAAGGCCTCCATGCGCCGCATCCCGGACGCCAGGTCATCCCGGGACAAGCCCGGGATAACAGGATCAGGTGAACAGGAAGTCAGACGCGTCCAGGCTGCCAATGGCAACGCCGTTCAACGTAATTGAGTGCGTTGCATCCAGGGCGATGACCGTGTTGAGGCCAACCTGATGGGTCGCGGTCTGAACGGCAAGAAAATTGGCGAACATATTATCGAATTCGATGCGATCCGTATTGCCAAAATCAGCGATGACATTCAGGCCGAAATTGGGTCCAAAAATGAACTTGTCATTTCCGGCGCCGCCGGTGAGCACATTATTGCCGGTTTCCGCGTAAAGATTATCATTGCCGGCCCCGCCGAGAAGTTGATTGTTGCCACTGCCGGCATAAAGCGAATCATCGCCATTTGCACCGCCCAGAATATCGTTTCCGCGGCCGCCAGACAAAATGTCATTGCCATTACTGCCGACTATCTTATCGTCGCCATCACCGCCTCGGACCGTGTCGTTGCCGTTGCCGCTACTAACATCATCGTTACCGGGAGTCCCATCTATCACATCGTCGCCATTGCCGAAGCTAAAGGTCCTCCCGGCTTCGGCCGTGTCTGTCACACTGACATTGATGCCCTGCGTGCTTACGCCGCCAAATTGATCGGTGGCGGAAACAATTACATTATAGACATTGTCGAGATTGGCGTCTTCCTTCGTCTCAAAATCGCGCGCGGCAAGGAAGCTGAGGACGCCCGTGCTCGCGTGAATAGTGAAGAACGATTGATCGGCGCCGCCGCTGATGGCGAAGCCGAACGCATCATCCTCCGGATCGAGAGCGGTGACCGTTGCAATCGCAGTAAGATTTTCCGCAACGTTGAAATTCGCCGCAGACGTAAAGACCGGGGCGTCGTTTTCTGGCGTCACCACCGCCTGCACCGTTACGGGGGCGGAGCTCAACCCGCCAGCGTCTGTAAGGACCAGCTTGAAGCTGCCGCTTACCGTTTGCGATCCATCGTGCTGGAAGCTGACCTTGCCTGCCTGGAGATCGGTCTGGCTGAAGCTGAGCGCCTCAACGCCGTTCAGCAGAACCTTGCCGTTTGTCGCGGCGCTCACGGCGTATTTCAGCACAAAATCGGAATTGTCGGGATCGGCCTCGTTGACGTCAGCGGTAGTGATCACCACCGAGCCGCCTTCCGCCAGCGCAATAGTAAGATCGCCCGTGATAACCGGCGCCAGATTGTCGAACACCGCATCGGAACGCAGATTGAGATTTTCGATGCGCAAGTCGCCCGAGGGGGGCGTATCCGCGACATCATAGGCTTGCTCCGGCGATCCAAAGCGTTGCTCAAGATAGTCTTCGAAGGCTTTTTGCTCGCCCAGCGCATTGGCCGGGACATTGGCTGCGGCAGTGAGATCGACCAGACTACGGTTTGTGCCCGGCGCATCAAAATTTACCGCCGCCGATAATGTTCCGTCATTAAGCAGATAGCGGAAATTGGTGGCCAGGAAATTGCCGCCCGCATCTGTCATGGACTTGACCGGATAACCGTCGCCGCCATTTGCAGTGAAGTTCAGGGCAACAATGCTTATTACCGCTGGCGCGCCCGCCACTATGACCCCGTTTTCCACAATCTTGGCGATCAGTTCACCCTGATCATTGATCAGGCTGACATTGACGACGCGCGATCCCGCGGCATTGTCCGGATCGAAGGAAAATTTCACGCCGCCGAGCTGCGGGAAGCCCCCCTGCTGTGATCCCGCCGCGCCAAGCGCCGCCAGATTCGCCCCGAAATTCAGTATTCTGAGCAGGCCCTCGGCACTGGTGTCAAACACCATCAGCTTGTTGTCGAAGCGCAGCGCGTTTTCGACGTCGAGTTGCGATATGTTGCCATCGGCGCCCGGCAGGATGGCATTGGCGATCTTGACGCCATTCGCATCGACCGAACCGATGGAGGAGCGGATGCCGCCGCCATTCTTCAGTGACACCAAGAACGGCTGGTCCGGAAGCGCCGCCTGCGCCTTGAATGCATTGGCGTCGGCGGTGATGTCGCCCAGATTGGTTTCCTGGGTGCGGGCGAACACGCGATCACCCTCCAGATAGACATTACTGAAACCGTATTTGTTGCCATCTTTTGCCGTCACGATCGCGTCTATCGCATCGGCAATGGCCTCAACTTTCGAACCGATCACGCTTTGATCGATAATCTGTTCCGAACTGTCGGCCGTTCCGTACACGCCCTGCAAAACCGCCTCATTGGAGGCGTAGGCGCCGTTTATCACCGGGTCAAGCTCGCTGACAATCAGTTCGCCATTGGCGTCAAAACTGACGACAAGACGGCCCAGATAAGTGAATTCCGTATCGGTAGTGACGATAAGGGTCGCCTTGCCATCGGCGCCTGCGGTCACGATCGGGTAATTCCCGGCGAAATTGGCGTCATGCCCGTTAAAGGGCGCCGCAATATCGGTGGCGTCGCCCAGCCGCTCATGACCGCCGCCAGCCACCATAATGTCGATGCCAGTAAGCATCGGCGCCAGCACCTGGTTACGCTCCAGCGTATCCAGCTGGTCGACCATGATGATCTTGTTGACGCCCTGGGTGATTAACTTGTTCACCGCCGCCTGAATATAAGCGGCCACTTCCTGAAGATCATCCGTGGTCGGAATGCCATCATCCTTCGGCACAGTGCCATTGGGTGAAGTCCTGATCAGCAGATCGTAAGTGGTGGCGCCTACAATGCCGACTTTCTCGCCATTCATCGTCACGACCGTGGACGGTGCGATCTTGCCCTTGATGGTTGAGGCTTCCTTGCCCTCGAAGGCATTGGCCGCCGTGCCGCCCAGCGTGGCGTCCGCCAGGCCGCGCAGCGAACTATCTGCGGCGAAATTCAGATTTGCGGTGATGAACGGGAACTGTGCGCCACCCCACGCGCCTGAAGCCGCGATGGCGCCGGAAACAACCGGGGAACCCAGATCAAACTCGTGATTGCCCAATGCCGACGCGTCCGTGCCGAAGGCATTCAGGATTGCGACGTCGGGGCGCCCCAGGGCGGTTGCGCCAATGCCCGGCACAGGGTTGAGCGAAGGATCGGCGCCGGCGACAAGCCAGGGGCCGGGTATCCAGGTATCGCCCTCCGCAAGGACGAGCGTGTTGCCGTTATACAGATCGTCAAACTTGTCGATCATCGCGCCCATGATCGGCGCGGTGTCTTTGGCGATCGTACCGGTCTCCGCATAGAAATGCAGCACCTGAAGCTTGAACGCCACTACAGGCGCATCGACAAGATCGAGTCCAATCAGCAGCGGATCGTGATCGGACACCCGGGCCAGCACAGCGGGATCAAAGATAGCGGGATCACGATTGAAATCCGTATTGTAATCAAGCGCATCAGCCTCGTCGGCGTTGATATGCCATTCCGTGACACCCGTCACCTGGGCGGCAGCGGGCGCATTGGCGAGAATATGGTCCAGCGAACCGCGCTGTCCGTCAAATATGAACGAATAGCGATTATTGGCCGGCAGCGTTTCGGCAAGATTGGCATAACCCCCCGGGATCAGGACATCGTCAAGCGTGTCTTCTTTGAGATAGGAGTTGAAATCACCGAGCAGCAATATATCGGCGTCGCCAGAGCCTGTCGGATCCGTCGCGATCCATTGCCGGATGGCCTCCGCCGCCAGCTCGCGCTGGTTTTGCCAGTTACCCTGGCCATCAAGCTGGTCTGCGTCGGCGCCCGTGCCAGTGCCGCTCTTTGATTTGAGGTGATTGGCGACGATCGTGATTTCACCGCCGCCAGCATTCTCGGTAAAGGAAACCGCAAGCGGGACACGGCTTGTGTTGACGCCATTAAAAAGTGCGCCGATCGTACTTTGCCCCAGCAATCCGCCCAAGCCAAGGCCCGCCAGATCGCTATCTTCCAGCGTCGCAACCACTGTGCCCGGCGAAACCGATACCGCTGATGGCTTGTAAATAAAGCCCACGGCGATGGCGTCGCCGCCGACAAGCTGTTGACCCGGATTGACCCAGTCATAGGTGCCGGCGCCGAGTTTGGCGTTCAGGGCGTTGACGAGATGTTCAAGGGCGTTGCCCGCCGCACCCGGCGTGAAATTATTCTCCAGCTCGTTCAGCCCCAATATGTCCGCATTCAGCGCCGCAATGACATTGACCAGCTTATCCGTTTGCCGGGCAAATTCCGTTGCGTCCGTTGCGCCGCGCGCCTCCAGCCCGCTGGCGGTTATTCCGGCGCCCAGGGTTTTGAAATAGTTCAGGACATTGAAGCTGCCAACCTTGAGTGTTCCGCCGACATCGTCCGGCGTGGCCGGACGCGGGTTGGCGCGCACGAAAACATTGTCGCCATCTTCTACGGAGCGCACCCGGAACTGGTTGAACGCAAAATCGAGCACGCCTGTCAGGCCGTCAACCGTATCGCCCATGCGCAAGGCGTTGGCCGTGTTGTAAACAGGGCCAAATCCATCAAGATTGCCAATCGGTGTGTTCTGAACATTCAGGCCATCGTCATAAACGATGGTGCGGGACGCGATTGCCTGGAGGTTTGCGAGGGAACCGGCCTTATCGGGTTGATTTTCCTGGGTGAAATTAACCGGATTGCCGCCCGCCGCGAGCCGCACCTCGACAAACTGGTCCAGCGCAAACTGCTCGCTGATGCTCATCGTGCCGGTGAACTTGACCAGCATGCCTTCATAGGCCTCCAGATTTGCATGGAACGATGTGGTGGAATTCGCCACTGTTCCGGGCCGCTGAATGACCTGGGCTGCGGGGAGATCAACACTGACCGCCATGGTTTCGACATCCGCGACGGCATTGGCCTGCACCACCGAGACACTGGTGGCGGTAAGTTGCGTTGAGCCGCTAAACTCGCCAACCGTTCCCGTGACCAAAACGCGATCACCGATATTCACATTGGGCAGATTTGGATTGCCGGACCCCTGGAATATGAAGATGCCTTCCGAAGTGGCCGCGTCAGCATCCTGATCGGCGGCTTCTTCCTGCACGTAGAAACCATTAAGGTTGCGTTTGGCATCCGCATCGCCATTTTGAAAATCACCGACAACAATGGCTTCTATGGTGACGGTCTGCCCAACCAGCGCACTTGCCGCACCGGTACCCTGGATTTGATGTATCTCCGTATAATCAACCTGCACCTGCGGCTGAACCGTAAACTGGCTCACGATTTGCGGCGTATCGTTGATGATCGCGGCGGGATCGGCCGCCAGTTGCGCGGCGGTGTACGGGTCAACGCCATAGGTGGTGACGGTAAGGGCCTGGGTCACAGGGTTGATGTCGAATTTGGTCCAGCCGAATATATGCGAGACAAGATAGTCGCCGCTGTTCAGCGTGGCATTGATGCGGCCATTGGCGATAGCCAGATTGTTGTCCAGGCCGACCGGGTCGTAACCCAGCGGCGAAAGCTGCTGATTAACAAGGTTTTCAATGAAATCATCCTTGTCATTAACAGTGCTATCGGCGTCTGGCGCGACAGGCAGAGAGTCATAGAACGCCTTGGTTGGCGCATCTATCAGGCCAAGCGCCGCAGCAATTGAGGAAACAGTTTGTCCGAACGGCGCATCATAGGCGACAGAACCGGTGGTGATTTCAAACGCCCCGGTCGCAATCTGGGCGCCGCCCACAGTCTCCTGATAGGTCAGATTATTGACCACGGTGCCGTGGATGTCCGCTGAAACGAACACCACATTGGTGATGTTATTGTCTGCGATGAATTTGAGCAGTTGCGTGCGTTCCGCCGCATAGCCTTCATAACGGTCTTCCGCCGCAAGCAGGCCCAGATTCTGGATCGGCTCCGGCATCATGATGAATTTCCAGGTCACGCCATTGGTCTGCGCGCCCAGCAGATCGGCTTGCAGGCGCGCCAGTTGCGGGGCGCCCAGCATCGTGCGCGACGCATCAAATGATTGCGCAAGGAAGGGAACCGGATTGGCAAAATTGGCTGGATCCAATTCCTGGTCCCGGAATGAACGCGCATCGACAACAAAGATTTGCGCGTCGGTCCCATAGCTCGTGCTTGTATAAAGATCCGGGCGGCCATCAAAGGTGGCGTCGCCAGTTCCTGAATATTTTTTATCCGCAATCGGATTATATTCAACAAAGGCCTGCAAGCCATTTTTGTAGAGCGTGGATTCGTTGATCAACCCGGTATCGGGCGCAAACCGCGCGTCCGTGGTGGCCGAGGCCGCACCTGCAAAATCATTGGTGACTTCATGATCGTCAATGGTTGCAAATACGGGCGTCGATGCGCGCAGATCGCCCAGCGTGTTCATCCCTTTGTGATCGGAATAAACTTCGTCATGCTTGGCGCGGTATTCGTCCAGCGTCGTGGCCTGGCCGCCGGGCACCGCCGGAGAAGGGACGTCGGCATATACCGTGTCACCCAGTTCGACAAAAAACTTGAGTCCGGCAGTATCCGCATTGCTGACAGAGGGATAGGGCGCCAGTTCGCCGCGCCAGTCACCCGATACGCCAAAGGACAGCCCGGTTTTGCCATCCGCCAGGCTGGCCGCCGTGGCAAATGTTCCGGTCCGGGTCGAACTGCTGTCGGTGAAGCGGTAGAAATACTGGGTGTTCGTGGCAAGACCGGTATCGATGGTCACCTTTACCGGCAGATCAATGTCCGTGACATTCACCACCTGACTGGCGACAATATTGGTAAATGCCGCATCGGTTGCAACCTGAAATGAGGCATTGCCAGTTACTGCGGCCTTACCCCACAGAATGACGGAATCCTGATCGGCGTTGCCGCTGGCAATCTGGGCTGCGCTGATGGCGCTGGCGTCGTCATTCAGAATCGTTCCCACCGCCAGCGCGTCGCTGATCGTAGCCGCGCCGGTGATATTCACCAGATTGACGAGGTTGACCGAGAAGGTCTCGTCAAGCTCGGTAAGATTGTCATTATTAATGGTGATAGAGATCTGCTGTGTCAGCGCCCCGCCGGCTGTGAAGCTCAAGGTGTTAGGCGCGCCTGTCACCCCGGTATAGTCGCTTCCCGCAGCCGCAGTCGCGTCGGCCGTGAGGTAATCCACTGTGAATGCCCCGCTATTATCGCTGCGCGTCACAGTAAAATTCAGCACCTGGCTGCCTGCGTCGCCTTCGGTGATCGAGGCGTCGCTGATCGAAATGTTCGGGGTCACAGTAAGCGGCACGCTGGATATAGCGATATCGTCGATACCGACCCATTCGTCATTGCCTACCGCATTGGTGGTCAGGATTCGCACCTCGACTTGCGCCTGATTGTTCGCAGCGGGCGGCAGCGTGACGTCAAATGCGGTTTCCTGGGTTGCCGAGCCCCCCGTCGTTACGTCCGCCTGATAACCTGATGGCACATTGCTCCACGCGCCGCTTCCGCCGATGCGGTACTGAACGGCAAGCGGCTGTATCGCATTATCAGCAGATCCGTCCAGATCGCGCGCTTTGAACTGAACCCGCACATTTTCGCGTCCGGTGGCGTCGAGATATACGACCAGATAGGGCGCGTCCGCGGTGCCCGAGCCATTCAGGGCGATGGACGGGTTGCCGATCCCGTCAAATTCCGCGACGCCGCCTGTTGTAAACGTATTCGGGTTAGTCTGGTTGGCGATAACATCAAGCACAGCACTTGTACCGGTAACGGTTGTGGGGTCAACGCCGGTGGTGGTAACCAGATCGTCACCGCGATAGCCTTCAATGCTGGCGACGCCCGTCCAATTGTCATCGGTGGTAATTAAACCCGTATTGCTCCAATTCTGAATCAGATTGCCTGCCGCAAGATTATGAAAGACATTCGACATCTTTTTTCTCCAAAATTGATAAATATCGCCAACGCAGCAGTGCGCACCAGCAACCGGCCGGAATTCACCGTCCGTTCCTTTGTTTGTTCTTCCAGGATGAGAAACCGTTGCTGACATGTCAGCAGCCGCAGACTACCCGGTTAGGGGAGTGTTAAGGATCTTCGTAACGGTTAGGTGACGCTTTTATTAATTCGAAATTAATTTACGCAGATGGAGAAATTCGTCCAGAGCCGCCCTTGCGCCAAGCGCCGGCCACGGCTTTGCGTTCCGGCATTTCATATCCATCAGCGGCATAAGCAAAACCTCCTGCGTGACGCTGCGATAGCAACAAAAATACCAACAAAATTTTTCGATACACGAAATGCGCCCGCACAGTCCGGCTTGCGTGTTGATTTGCACTGAGAATTGACCCTGGAGGGGGACAAATTTCCACCGAGAAGTGACCCATGTTTTGATCTTACCCCTGGCTTTTGGTTTGGGGGATATAGGAGTGATTGACATGGCGTTATTGA
>JBMOMX010000034.1:84897-90192 GCA_049323435.1 Pseudomonadota bacterium | reverse complement strand
GAAATGGTCTAGAAATGGGGTCAGACTCGATTAATTTAGCGTTTAATTTGATCATTTAATCGAGTCTGACCCCATTTTCCCATTATCGAGTCTGACCCCATTTTCCCATTTTCCATTTCTCAATTACCATTAATCGAGTCTGACCCCATTTCTCAACCCCATTTCTCAATCATGACCCCATTTCTCAATTAATCGAGTCTGACCCCATTTCTCACCAGTCTGACCCCATTTCTCCCATTAATCGAGTCTGACCCCATTTCTCTTTTCGACCCCATTTCTCTTTTCCACCCCATTTCCACCCCACCCCAAACCCCTCCCCATTAAGGGGAGGGGATTCCCTTGGCATGCTGGGATCTGTTCCCCTCCCCCTCGTGGGGAGGGGATAGGGGTGGGGGGCAAAAGCGTTTCAATCAGTTTACAATTTGTCCTAGCTTGCCTGCCCGCCATAGGCTTGGCGAAGGTGGGGCCGGGCGATCCACTTTGCTGTTTCTGCACAGAAAGGGGTCAGACCCACTACTGTCCGGTTATTGACGGCGCGGTTGGCTGCAACGTCTTATGATACCTATTGTTTTTGATGATTTATAGGTGTCGCCGACTTGAACGGCGAATCTGGTTCAGAACAAGTAAAGATGTAGAAATGGTGTAGAAATGGGGTCTGTAGAAATGGTGTAGAAATGGGGTCAGACTCGATTGGGTAGAAAGTAGAAATGGGTAGAAATGGGGTCAGACTCGATTAATTTAGCGTTTAATTTGATCATTTAATCGAGTCTGACCCCATTTTCGTGATCATTTAATCGAGTCTGACCCCATTTTCGCTGATTTAATCGAGTCTGACCCCATTTTCGCTGTGCGCAGCGTCAGGGCTGCGTGCCGCAGGCCGGATCATGTTTTAAAAAAAAGCTGACAAAAAATGCCCCGGCGAAGCGGGGCATTTTCAAAAATTGATCTGTTCCAGACCGGCTCAGGCGGCCTTGCGCCTCCGGCCCAGATAGCCCAGACCCAGCAGCCCCGCGCCCAGCAGGGTCAAGGAACCGGGTTCGGGGACTGGATCCACTGTTATCCACTCGGCGCCCGCAATGTACCAATCGTCATTACTGCCTATAGCCATAAACTCAAAGCCAGCCGTCGAGGCGATGGTCGCAAACTCGTTACCAGCCAACACGTTATATTCTAGCCGCAAGACATCGTAGATGTTGACAGTGCATAATGGACCATGACTGCCCTGGGTGCAGGTACTATAATATTTACCGTCATTGGGGAGATCAAATAACCGGAAATCAAGATAGTCATCCCTATCTGAGTCCGTATCTGACCCATCATAGAACATTCTTACCGCATCATCGCTATCATTGCCTGCGGCATGAAACGTCATGGTCTTAACAGCAAATAAATACGGATCAGCAATTGTGAACCGGATGGATTCGTCTATGTCCGGATTGGGGCCAAGCCCATTCACAGTATATTCGGGCCCGCCAGCACCGCTTCCGCTGCCACCCTCGGCGCAGGAGCTTCCGTTTTTGTTATTATTTGTGCTGTCATCGCCGAAAATTGTTTGAAAATCCGAGCAAAGGCCGAGTCCAACTGAGGTTGACCGCACCATGCGCAACTGGCCTTGATCGTCTTTAGTGTTGTCTTTATCTCCCAGGTTGGCATCATATTTACCTGGCAGAGCAGATCGGAATCCCTGAATATTTAGGGTATATCCAGCAAATTCCCCCTGCAGGGGCACTCCGATCGTTGCAGGACCTAGGGAGCTGTCATTAGCGTCAGTCGCCACTCCAGCCATCAAACCGCTTGTGGCTGTAAAATCCATAACAATGGAACCTGCTGAGGCTGGGGTGACCAGCCCGGTCAGGGTGAGCCCCAGAGCAGCTGCACTGCCGGATATAATATTCCTGTTGAAGGCCATCTTTATGATCCTTTCGATTATTGCCGGTTGCCCGGTCATATTGCTCCGGAAAAAATTCGCCGCATCCGGAACCTCTATTCTTTTCATGCGCCGAAAGAACTGTCTATCTGGCGCCAAACCCCAACCTGATTTACTTGCTTGTTTTTAAAAGCTTTTTATCTACACATTTGTATTGTAGAGGAAATCCAGGATGTTTGTCCAGTGGTTATTGCTACATATTTGCTGCTAACAAACAGGCAGCTTCAAAACCGGGCAATGCGGTCAAAACAATTAACGGCCCAGGGGTTGTTTTGGCCGGGCCGCACTGTTTCGGTGCGCGAAAATAATTGCCTGTGAGAAAAAGGCAGGTTGCGTGCCTGTCTATCCCCCGGCTGCGGCGCTGCTCTTCACCTGGGGTGAGGTGTGCGGGAGCATGAAGAGGCCGCAGAGAAAAATTTCTTCGCCAGGTGCTTTCCATTATACCGGCCGGTGATTATAGTGCGTCCAGCGTTGCGCGCGTGATTCATGGGGGGTCATTAGTGAAAGTGCCGGAGCGAAAGTGCCGGCAGCGCGGCCATTACAGTCCAAGCAAAGGCAGCATTTATGCCGGAATTACTGTTGGAATATCTGCCGATCCTGATCTTTACCGGGATCGCCGTGGTCATGGCGGCGGCGCTGATTGTGGTGGCGTTTGTGGTGGCCGAAAACCGGCCCGATCCGGAAAAACTGTCGGCCTATGAATGCGGGTTTCCCGCGTTCGATGATTCGCGCATGCAGTTTGACGTGCGGTTTTATCTGGTGGCGATCCTGTTCATTATCTTTGATCTGGAAGTGGCGTTTCTGTTCCCGTGGGCGATATCGCTGGGCGATGTGGGCCTGTATGGTTTCTGGTCGATGATGGTGTTTCTGGGGGTTTTGACCATTGGTTTTGCCTATGAATGGAAAAAGGGTGCGCTGGAATGGGAGTGAGTGTTGATCCCGCCGATTCGGGCGCCGGTTTTGGCGTGCTGTCGGATGAGCTGTCCGACAAGGGCTATATTCTGACCTCGCTCGATGATGTGATCACCTGGGCGCGCACCGGCTCGCTGATGTGGATGACCTTCGGCCTGGCCTGTTGCGGCGTCGAGATGATGCAGGCGGCGATGCCGCGTTATGACATGGAACGCTTTGGCTTTGCCCCGCGCGCCAGTCCGCGCCAGTCCGACGTGATGATTGTGGCGGGCACGCTGACCAATAAAATGGCGCCCGCGCTGCGCAAGGTCTATGACCAGATGCCGGAACCGCGCTATGTGATTTCCATGGGCAGTTGCGCCAATGGCGGCGGCTATTACCATTATTCCTATTCCGTCGTGCGCGGTTGCGACCGCATTGTGCCGGTGGATATCTATGTGCCGGGATGCCCGCCCACCGCCGAGGCGCTGATGTATGGCATTCTGCAATTACAGCGTAAAATCCGCCGCGAAGGAACCATCGCCCGCTAGATCAACATAGTTTTAGCTGCAGATGATCTCCGGTGCGGGCCGGATTGGTTTGCGGATCCCTAACAGGTCAGACAGGTCATATGGACATATCAGCATTGCGTGAATTGGGGGAGCAGATCGCGGACGCACTGCCCCAGGCGGTGACGTCATTCGCGATTGCGCATGGCGAACTCACCGTTCATATCAGGGTGGAGCAGTTACCCGCCATTTTATCCTATCTATGCAAGGATCCCAATTGCCGGTTCAGTCAGCTGATCGACATTACGGCCGCCGATTATCCCGGGCGCGCGGAACGTTTCGATCTGATCTATCATCTGCTCAGCGTGCATCAGAATCAGCGTATCCGCGTAAAGACGCCAATTGCCGAAGATGTTGCGGCGCCCAGCGTGGCCGGCCTGTTCCCCGCCGCCAACTGGTATGAGCGCGAAGTGTTCGATATGTTCGGCATTTCTTTTACCGGCCATCCCGATCTGCGGCGGATTCTTACCGATTATGGATTTGAAGGGCATCCGCTGCGCAAGGATTTTCCGCTTACCGGATTCGTTCAGGTGCGCTATGACGATGAACATAAACGTGTGGTCAATGAACCGGTGCATCTAACCCAGGAATTTCGCGCGTTTGATTTTGTCAGCCCCTGGGAAGGGGCGGAATATGTTTTACCCGGCGATGAAAAAGCCACCCCCATCGTCAGCAGTGCAGGCCCCAAACCGTGACCGAAAAATTCGATCCCGACAATCGCAAATTCCAGCTGAATTTCGGGCCGCAGCATCCCGCCGCGCATGGCGTGCTGCGCATGATTCTGGAAATGGATGGTGAAATTGTCACCCGTGTCGATCCGCATATCGGGCTGCTGCATCGCGGCACCGAAAAGCTGATCGAACATAAAACCTATTTGCAGGCTGTGCCCTATTTCGACCGGCTCGATTATGTCGCGCCGATGAATCAGGAACATGCCTATGCGCTGGCGGTGGAACGCCTGCTCGGTCTGGAAATTCCGATCCGTGCGCAATATATCCGCGTGCTGTTTTGCGAAATTGGCCGGCTGCTCAATCATCTGCTGAATGTCACCACGCAGGCGATGGATGTGGGCGCGCTGACCCCGCCGCTCTGGGGTTTTGAAGAACGCGAAAAGCTGATGATTTTTTATGAGCGCGTTTCCGGCTCGCGCATGCATGCGGCCTATTTCCGCCCCGGCGGCGTGCATCAGGACATGCCCGCCGGCCTCGCCGAGGATATTTACGCATTTTGCGAACAGTTTCCAAAAGTGCTTGATGATATTGAAGGCCTGCTGACCCACAACCGCATTTTCAAACAGCGTAATGTCAATATTGGCGTGGTCAGTTTGCAGGACGCGCTGGATTGGGGCTTTACCGGGGTCATGCTGCGCGGCAGCGGCGCGGCCTGGGATTTGCGCCGCGCGCAACCCTATGAATGTTACAATGATCTGGAATTTCAGGTGCCCATCGGCAAGAACGGCGATTGCTATGACCGCTATCTGTGCCGGGTCGAGGAAATGCGCCAGAGCACAAAAATCATGATGCAATGTATTAAAAAAATGCCCGCCGGGCCGGTCTCTGTGAATGACGGCAAGGTGGCGCCGCCCAGCCGGGGTGAAATGAAGCGCTCGATGGAGGCGCTGATCCATCATTTCAAGCTGTACACCGAAGGCTATCATGTGCCGGCCGGCGAAGTGTACGCAGCCGTCGAGGCGCCCAAGGGCGAGTTCGGCGTCTATCTGATTTCGGACGGCTCCAACAAACCCTATCGCTGCAAATTGCGCGCGCCGGGGTTTGCGCATTTGCAGGCGATGGATTATCTGTGCACCGGCCATATGCTGGCCGACGCGTCGGCCATTCTCGGCTCGCTGGATATTGTGTTTGGGGAGGTGGACCGGTGAGTGTGCCACACGATACCTCCTCCCCCTGT
>JBMOMX010000034.1:0-84887 GCA_049323435.1 Pseudomonadota bacterium | reverse complement strand
ACTTACCTTCTCCCTCTTGTTTGGGGTCGGCCGGGTGGGGGTCCGGGGAAAGCCTCAGTTCGCGTCAACAGACCCCCTCCCTAACCCTCCCCCTTGCAGGGGGAGGGAATCAACAGGCGCTCGATATCGTATTTGGGGAGGTGGACCGGTGAGTGTGCGGCGGCTTTGTGCGGATCAGCCTGCAAGCTTTGCGTTTACACCGGAAAATCTGGCCTGGTGCGCGCAGGAAATCAAAAAATATCCCGAAAACCGTCAGGCCAGTGCGGTGATTGCGCTGCTGTGGCGCGGCCAGGAACAGAATGGCGGCTGGGTTACGGAACCGATGATCCGCGTCGTTGGCGACATGCTGGCGATGCCCTATATCCGCGTGCTGGAGGTCGCCACCTTTTACACCATGTTCAATCTGGCCCCGCGCGGCAAATATCTGTTGCAGGTGTGCAAGACGACGCCCTGCTGGCTGCGCGGATCGGATGATGTGACCGGTATAGTCAAAAGCAGATTGAAGGTCGGGCCGGGCGAGGTCACGCCGGACGGCCTGTTTTCCTGGATGGAAGTGGAATGTCTGGGCGCCTGCGCGAATGCGCCGGTCATTCAGGTCAATGATGATTATTATGAAGATCTGGATGCGGCCAAAACCACAGCGCTGCTTGATGCGCTGGCGCGCGGCGAGCAGCCGGAAACTGGTTCGCAAACCGGGCGGCGCAGCTCCGAACCGGCCGGCGCGCGCACCAGCCTTACGGGCGGAGACCGCTGATGTTGCAGGATAAGGATCGCATTTTCACCAATCTCTATGGCTTTGAGGATTGGGGGCTGGACGGCGCGCGCCGCCGGGGCGACTGGGACAATACCAAGGCGCTGCTGGAAAAAGGCCGCGACTGGATTGTCGATGAGGTCAAGGCGTCGGGTTTGCGCGGGCGCGGCGGGGCGGGATTTTCGACCGGGCTGAAATGGTCGTTCATGCCCAAGGTGAATGATGGCCGCCCGCATTATCTGGTGGTCAATGCCGATGAGTCTGAACCCGGCACCTGCAAGGACCGGGAGATTCTGCGCAACGATCCGCACAAGCTGATTGAAGGCTGTCTGGTGGCGGGTTTCGCCATGGGCGCGCATGTGGCGTATATTTATGTGCGCGGCGAATTCATTCTGGAGCGCAAGCATTTGCAGGCGGCGGTCGATCAGGCCTATGCGGCGGGATTACTCGGCGATAATGCCTGTGGTTCCGGCTGGAAATTTGACGTCTATGTGCATCATGGCGCGGGCGCCTATATTTGCGGCGAGGAAACCGCCCTGCTGGAAAGCCTGGAGGGCAAGAAGGGGCAGCCCCGGCTGAAGCCGCCATTTCCCGCCAATATGGGCCTGTATGGCTGCCCGACCACCGTCAATAATGTGGAAAGCATCGCGGTCGCGCCCACCATTCTGCGCCGCGGCGCCGCCTGGTTCACGGGGTTTGGCCGTGCGAATAATGCCGGCACCAAGATCTTCAGCATTTCCGGGCATGTGAACACGCCCTGCAATGTCGAAGAAGCCATGAGCATTCCGCTGCGCGAGCTGATTGAAAAACATGCGGGCGGCGTGCGCGGCGGCTGGGCCAATCTGCTGGCCGTCATTCCCGGCGGGGCCAGCGTGCCGATGATTCCAAAATCCATCTGCGATACCGTGCTGATGGATTTTGACGCGCTGAAAGAAGTGCGCTCGGGTCTGGGCACGGCGGCGGTGATCGTCATGGATAAATCCACCGATCTGATCAAGGCGATTGCGCGGCTTTCGGCGTTCTACAAACATGAAAGCTGCGGCCAGTGCACCCCCTGCCGCGAAGGCACCGGCTGGATGTGGCGGGTGATGGAACGCATGGTGACAGGCGATGCCGATGTGGCGGAAATTGATATGCTGCTGGATGTCAGCACCCGCATTGAAGGGCACACGATCTGCGCGCTGGGCGATGCGGCCGCCTGGCCGGTCCAGGGCCTGATCCGGCATTTCCGCCCCGTGCTGGAAGAACGGATATTAAACCACCGGGTCAAGCGCACCGGCAAGATTGCGGCGGAGTGAGTAGTATGGTGCATCTCGACAAAGCCTGTCCATTGTTCCCGTCAAGCGACATTCCCGCGACGTTGGAGTTTTACCGGCGTGGGCTGGGATTTGCTGTGAGTCTAGAAATGGCTAATTATGTAATTATCGAACGGGATGGAGTCGAGGTTCATTTCTGGCCTTGCGACGATCATTATATCGCGGAAAACACCTCTGCCTATATTCGCGTCGATGACGTCGATTCGCTGCATAAAGAACTAATCAACCAAGGACATGAGATGCGTATTACTGCACCCGAAGATCGTGAGTGGGGCATGCGTGAGTTCTATGTGTGGGATCCCGACGGAAATTTGCTCAAGTTCGGACATCACATGTCTACGCATGAATCGCGGATAGGGTAGGTAGTAGTCATGCCTAAACTCAGCATCGACTGTGGATCAAACCGCTTCGACGGATATGATCAGGCGTTGGCCCAGGGCGGCGAGGGCTTCCTCAAGCCGGCTGATCTTGGTCGCGTGACGGGGGTCCAGCATGCGCCGCACCTCGCTTTCGGCAATGCCCAGCCGTGCCGCCACGGCGACGTTCGACAGGCCCGCTATGCGCATGGTGTCATACAGCGCCGTTTTGGCCGCGATCAGGGCACAGGGCGCGATCAGCGGCCGTCCCAGCGCCGGAGATGCAGCAGGGATGGCGCCGCGCCGCGCGATGCGTCCCGCCAGCGCTTCCTCAAGACAGTCGGCGGCTTCGTTCAAGGCTTCGGCTTTGGTGCCGCCGCCGGTCAGGGCCTCGGGCAGATCGGGAAAGCGCGCCATATATCCATCGCCATCGGGGATAAGTTCTATGGGATAGGCAAACCGGGTCATATAAACCTCCTAAAGTTCATCGGGGGTGATTCCAAGTTGCTGACACATGGCGTGAAACAGACCGGGCCGGAGTTCCTTTTTGCGATCCGGCACAATCGTGAACCGGGCGCCATAATAAAGCGTCACATGGCTGCCTTTGCCACGCTGCGCATCGACGGTGGTATCCACCCCATTCTTGCGGCCCAGCTTCCTGACACGGCTAATGAATTCACGGCCATTCATAGAATTACCCTCGCACAAAAATGTGCGAATTACAAGAAAAAATCGAACAAAAATGTACGATTTTTGGGTTTGGAGCAGACATGCCAAAACTGACCATTGACGGCATTGAAGTGGAAGTCGAACCGGGCGCCAGCCTGTTGCAGGCGTGCGAGGCGGCGGGCAAGGAAATTCCGCGCTTCTGCTATCATGAACGGCTGTCGATTGCGGGCAATTGCCGCATGTGCCTGATCGAGGTGGAGGGCGGGCCGCCCAAGCCGGTGGCCAGTTGCGCCATGCCTGCCGCCGACAAGATGGTGGTGCACACCGATAGCCCGATGGTGAAGAAGGCGCGCGAAGGGGTGATGGAATTTCTGCTGGCCAATCATCCGCTGGATTGCCCGATCTGCGATCAGGGCGGCGAATGCGATTTGCAGGACCAGGCCATGGGCTACGGCGTTTCCGGTTCGCGCTATTTCGAAAACAAGCGCGCGGTCGAAGACAAGGATATGGGGCCGCTGATCAAGACGGTGATGACCCGCTGCATTCACTGCACGCGCTGTGTGCGCTTTACCACCGAGATTGCGGGCGTGTCCGAACTGGGCGCAACCGGGCGCGGCGAGGATATGGAAATCACCACCTATCTGGAACAGGCGGTGCGTTCTGAGCTGTCCGGCAATGTGATTGATCTGTGCCCTGTGGGCGCGCTGACATCAAAACCCTATGCGTTTACGGCGCGGCCGTGGGAATTGACCAAAACCGAAACCATTGATGTGATGGATGCGGTGGGTTCCAATATTCGCGTCGATGCGCGCGGCGCGGAAGTGATGCGGGTGCTGCCGGTCACTAATGACGATGTGAATGAAGAATGGATTTCCGACAAGACACGATTCATCTGGGACGGGCTGAAACGCCAGCGTCTGGATACGCCCTATATCCGCGAGGCGGGCAAACTGCGCCCCGCAAGCTGGACCGAGGCGTTGGCGCTGGCCGCGCAAAAACTGAAGGCGGCGGGGCCTGCGGGCATGGCGGCGATTGCGGGCGATCTGGCCTGCGGCGAATCCATGATGGCGCTGAAAGATTTGTGGGACAGGTTCGGCAGTCCGCATATTGATTGCCGTCAGGACGGCGCGAAACTGAGCGCGGCGTCACGCGGCGATTATCTGTTCAATTCGACCTTTGCCGGGATCGCAGAGGCCGATGCGCTGCTGCTGATCGGCTGCAATCCGCGCTGGGAGGCGGCGGTGCTGAATGCGCGCATTGTCGCGCGCGCGCATCAAGGTAATTTCCAGGCGGCCAGCATCGGCGCGCCGTTTGAAAATAATTTTCCATGCCGGACATTGGGCGCGGGGCCGCGCACCTTGCAGGATTTGATTGACGCCAGTCATCCATTTGCCGCCACCCTGCAACAAGCCAAACGCCCGATGCTGATTGTGGGCATGGGCGCATTGGCGCGCCCCGATGGCGCAGGGGTACTGGCTGGCGCCAAAAAACTGGCGCAGAATGTGGGCGCGATCAGCGCGCAATGGAACGGCTTTAATGTGCTGCACACTGCTGCGGCGCGGGTCGCGGGGCTGGATCTTGGCCTGTTACCGGGGGCAGGCGGGCTGGATGTGGCGGGCATGCTGGACGGCGCGAAATCCGGCGCGATCAGTCTGCTATATCTGCTGGGCGCGGATGAACTGGATCTTAGCCAGACCGGCCAGGCCTTTGTGATCTATCAGGGCCATCATGGCGATGCGGGCGCGCACCGCGCCGATCTGATATTACCGGGTGCGGCCTATACGGAAAAAAGCGGCACTTATGTGAACAGTGAAGGCCGGGTGCAGGTGGGCGTGCGCGCCACATTCGCGCCGGGCCAGGCACGCGAGGACTGGACGATCCTGCGTGCGCTGTCGGAAGCGGCGGGTCATAAACTTCCCTATGACAGTCTGGGCGCCTTGCGCGCACGCATGATTGAGGCCGCCCCGCATCTGTGCGAAGCCGGCAGTGTGCTGTCTGCCATGCCCAGTATGCCGGATGCGGCGGGCAGCATGGGGGATGCCGCCTTTGTGCCGGCGATACGGGATTTCTATCTGACCAATCCGGTGGCGCGCGCCTCCGCAATCATGGCGCAGTGCAGCCAGCTTGCAGCGCGTTCAGGAAAATTGATGGCAGGTGCGCATGGTTGATTGGGCGTCACTATGGACCGGATATGGCTGGCCGCTGACCGTAATGGTCGGCCAGATCATGCTTGTATTGCTGAGCGTGCTGATTTCGATCGCCTTTCTGCTGCTGGCGGACCGCAAGATCTGGGCTGCGGTGATGTTGCGGCGCGGCCCCAATGTGGTCGGCCCGTTCGGGCTGCTGCAATCATTTGCGGATTTCGGAAAATTCATTCTGAAGGAAGTGATCATTCCCGATGCCGCCAACAAGGGCGTGTTCCTGCTGGCGCCGGTGGTGACCGTGGTGCTGGCCTTCATCGCCTGGGCGGTGATTCCGTTCGCCGATGGCTGGGTGATATCCGATATCAATGTCGGCATGTTGTATATTTTCGCGATTTCATCGCTGGGCGTGTATGGCATCATTATGGCGGGCTGGGCGTCCAATTCGAAATATCCGTTCCTTGGCGCGCTGCGTTCGGCGGCGCAGATGGTGTCTTACGAAGTGTCGATCGGCTTTGTGATTGTCACGGTGCTACTGTGCGTTGGCTCGCTTAACCTGAGTGACATTGTGCGGGCGCAGAAAACCGTCTGGTTCTTTATTCCGCTGTTTCCGATGTTCGTGATTTTTCTGATCTCGGCGCTGGCCGAAACCAACCGCCCGCCTTTTGATCTGGCGGAAGCGGAATCCGAACTGGTGGCGGGATATATGACGGAATATTCGTCAGTGCCCTATCTGCTGCTGATGCTAGGCGAATATCTGAACATCGTATTGATGTGCGCCATGACCACGATCCTGTTTCTGGGCGGCTGGCTGCCGCCGTTTGACATCGCGCCGTTCAATATGGTGCCGGAAGTGGTCTGGTTTGTGCTGAAAATTCTGGTTATTTTCTTTTTCTTTGCGATGGTGAAGGCGTTTGTGCCGCGCTATCGTTATGATCAATTGATGCGGCTGGGGTGGAAGGTGTTTTTGCCCTTCTCGCTGGCGTGGGTGGTGCTGACGGCCGGCGTGCTGACAGCCTTCGGCCTTGCGCCATGAAAGGAACGCGATAATGGCATTTCTGGACCGCACCGCACGCTCTTTGATGCTGGGGGAGTTCGTCTCCAGTTTTTTTCTGGCGATGAAATATTTCTTCAAGCCAAAGGCGACGCTGAACTATCCCTATGAAAAGGGCGCGCTGTCGCCGCGCTTTCGCGGGGAACATGCGCTGCGCCGCTATCCCAATGGCGAGGAACGCTGTATCGCCTGCAAATTATGCGAAGCCATCTGCCCCGCGCAAGCCATCACCATTGAGGCCGGCCCGCGCCAGGATGATGGCAGCCGCCGTACCATCCGCTATGACATTGACATGACGAAATGCATCTATTGCGGCTTCTGTCAGGAGGCCTGTCCGGTCGATGCGATTGTCGAGGGGCCGAATTTCGAATTTGCGGTGGAAACCCGCGAGGAACTTTTCTACGACAAGGCGCGGCTGCTCGCCAATGGCGACCGCTGGGAATATGAGATTTCGAGGAATATCGAGCTGGACGCGCCGTACCGGTAACCGGGGCGGGCGCAGGGTGCGGGAAGTATGAGGGGGTTGCGGAAATGATCATTCAGGCGCTGGCGTTTTATCTGTTCGCCGCCGTGACAATTGCGGCGGCCTTCCTGGTGATCAGTGTGCGCAATCCTGTTCATTCGGTGCTGTTTCTGATTCTGGCGTTCTTTAATGCGGCGGGCCTGTTCGTGCTGCTGGGGGCGGAATTTCTGGCGATGATTCTGATCATTGTCTATGTCGGCGCGGTGGCGGTGCTGTTCCTGTTTGTGGTGATGATGCTGGATATTGATTTTGTGGAACTGCGTCAGGGTTTTTTGAATTATCTGCCGGTGGGCGGGCTTGTCGGCTTCATTCTGGCGCTGGAACTGATCCTGGTGCTGGGGGCAAATTCCGTCGCGCCCATTGAGGGCATGGCGGCATCACCCACGCCCCCATTGGGAGATGTCACCAATACCGAGGCGCTGGGCCGTATTCTGTACACAGATTATGTCTATCTGTTCCAGACCGCGGGTCTGGTGCTGCTGGTGGCGATGATCGGCGCGATTGTGCTGACCCTGCGCACCCGCGAAGGCGTGCGGCGGCAGAATATCGGCGAACAGGTCGCGCGTACGCCAGCAACGGGCATGGAGCTGAAAGACGTGAAGCCAGGGCAGGGATTGTAGTATCATGGAAATCGGCATTTCCCATTATCTTACGGTTTCAGCGATCCTGTTCGCCATTGGCGTGCTGGGCATTTTTGTGAACCGCAAGAACATCATCATCATTCTGATGTCGGTGGAGCTGATTCTACTGTCAGTGAACATCAATCTGGTGGCGTTTTCCTCGTTTTTGAATGATCTGGCGGGACAGGTGTTTGCGCTGCTGGTGCTGACCGTTGCAGCGGGCGAGGCGGCCATTGGCCTGGCCATTCTGGTCGTATATTTCCGCAATCGCGGCTCCATCGCGGTTGAAGACATTAATCTGATGAAGGGTTAGGGCTGCTGCAATGTATAGCGCGATTGTATTCCTTCCCCTGATCGGCGCCCTGATTGCGGGCCTGTTTGGCCGCCGCATCGGCGACACGGCCTCGCAGCTTGTGACCTGCGGCGGGTTGGTGATTTCGGCGCTGCTGTCGGTGGTGGCGCTATATCAGGTTGGCTTTCTGCATGAGCCCCAGACCGTTCAGCTGCTGCGCTGGATAGACAGCGGCGCGTTTGAGGTGGATTGGAGCTTGCGCATCGACACGCTGACGGCGGTGATGCTGGTGGTGGTCAACAGTGTCAGCGCGCTGGTGCATATTTATTCCATCGGCTATATGGCGCATGATCCGCACAAGCCGCGTTTTATGGCGTATCTTTCGCTGTTCACTTTCGCCATGCTGATGCTGGTGACGGCGGATAATTTTTTACAGGTTTATTTCGGCTGGGAAGGCGTCGGGCTGGCGTCCTATCTGCTGATCGGTTTCTGGTACAAGCGCCCATCGGCCAATGCGGCGGCGATCAAGGCCTTTGTGGTCAACCGGGTGGGCGATTTCGGTTTTGCGCTGGGCATCATGGCGATTTTCCTGGTGTTCGGCACGCTGTCATTCGATGCCGTGTTTGCCCAGGCCCCTGCAATGGCGGGCAAGACCTTCACTTTCCTGGGCTGGCAGCCGGATATTCTGACCACCATCTGCCTGCTGCTGTTTGTCGGCGCAATGGGCAAGTCGGCGCAGTTCATGCTGCATACCTGGCTGCCGGATGCGATGGAAGGCCCGACGCCGGTGTCGGCGCTCATTCATGCCGCCACCATGGTGACGGCGGGCGTGTTTCTGGTGGCGCGCTGTTCGCCGCTGTTTGAATTTGCGCCCGATGCGCTGGCCTTTGTCACGGTGGTGGGCGCAACGACGGCCTTTTTCGCAGCGACCGTCGGCCTGGTGCAGAATGATATCAAGCGGGTGATCGCCTATTCCACCTGCTCACAGCTTGGCTATATGTTTTTCGCCGCCGGGGTGTCGGCCTATAATGTGGCGATCTTCCATCTGTTTACCCATGCCTTCTTCAAGGCGCTGCTGTTTCTGGGGGCGGGTTCCGTCATTCACGCCATGTCGGATGAACAGGATATGCGCAAAATGGGCGGCATCTACAAGCTTGTTCCCGCGACCTGGGTTTTGATGCTGATCGGCACCCTGGCGCTGACCGGTTTCCCGCTGACGGCGGGATATTTCTCCAAGGATGCGGTGATCGAGGCGGCCTATGCGGCAGGCAGCGGCGTTGGCCAATATGCGTTTGCGATGGGCGTTGTTGCCGCGCTGATGACGGCGTTTTATTCCTGGCGTCTGGTTTTCATGACTTTCCACGGCCCTTCGCGCGCGGATCATCATACGCTCGACCATGTGCATGAAAGCCCGGCCGTTATGATCGTGCCGCTGGTGCTGCTGGCGGGGGGCGCGCTGTTTGCGGGCATGGCGTTTGTGGGGCCGTTTATCGGCGAACATTCCGCCGCATTCTGGGGCAAGGCGCTGTTCGTGCATCCGGAAAATCATATTCTGGAAGCGATGCATCATGTGCCAACCTGGGTGAAATGGTCGCCGGTTGTGGTGGGCTTTATCGGGCTGGCGCTGGCCTGGCACATGTATATCCGTAACCCGCAGGCACCCGAACGGCTGGCGCAAACCCATTACCCGCTTTATCAGTTTCTGCTCAATAAATGGTATTTTGACGAGCTATATGATCTGATCTTTGTGCGCCCGGCCAAGGCCATTGGCCGCTTTTTGTGGATACGCGGCGATGGCGGCGTGATTGACCGGTTTGGCCCCGATGGCATTGCCGCCAGTGTGCAGATGCTGACGCGCCGCGCCGGCCAGTTGCAAAGCGGCTATCTGTATCATTACGCATTCGCCATGCTGATCGGCCTGTCGGCGATCACGACCTATTATATGTTCAGCGGGGGGGCGCATTAATGAGCGATTGGCCGATTTTATCGCTCGTCACGTTCCTGCCGGCGATCGGGGCGCTGTTCATTCTGCTGGTGCGCGGCGAAGAAGCGCTGGTGGCGCAGAATGCCCGCATGGTTGCGCTCTGGACGACCTTGTTTACCTTTGCGCTGTCGCTGCTGTTATGGGCCGGGTTTGACACCAGCACGGCGGCTTATCAATTTGTCGAAAAGCATGACTGGCTGGGCGGCAATATCAATTACCATATGGGCATTGACGGCATTTCGATGCCGTTCATTATTCTCACCACATTTTTGATGCCGCTATGCATTCTGGCGTCGTGGGAATCCATCACGGTCCGGGTCAAGGATTACATGATTGCGTTTCTGGTTCTGGAAACGCTGATGATCGGGGTGTTCAGCTCGCTGGATCTGATCCTGTTCTATCTGTTTTTTGAAGGCGGCCTGATCCCGATGTTCCTGATCATCGGCGTTTGGGGGGGCAAGCGCCGCGTATATGCGTCGTTCAAATTTTTCCTGTATACGCTGGCGGGTTCGGTGCTGATGCTGCTGGCGATCATGGCGATGTACTGGTCGGCGGGCACGACCGACATCACCGCGCTGATGGCGCACCGTTTTGATCCCGCCATGCAGACCTGGCTGTGGCTGGCCTTCTTTGCCTCCTTTGCGGTGAAGGTGCCGATGTGGCCGGTGCATACATGGCTGCCGGATGCGCATGTCGAGGCGCCCACCGCGGGATCGGTCATTCTGGCGGGCATTCTGCTGAAGATGGGCGGCTACGGGTTTTTGCGTTTCTCGCTGCCGATGTTCCCGGTGGCGTCCGACATGTTCACGCCGCTGATGTTTGGCCTCAGCATGGTGGCCATAGTCTATACCTCGCTGGTGGCGCTGGTGCAGCAGGATATGAAAAAGCTTATCGCCTACAGCTCGGTCGCGCATATGGGCTTTGTCACCATCGGCCTGTTCGCCATGAACCAGCAGGGGGTGCAGGGCGCCATGGTGCAGATGATCAGCCACGGCCTGGTGTCGGGTGCGCTGTTTTTGTGCGTGGGCGTGATCTATGACCGCATTCATACCCGCGAGATTGACGCCTATGGCGGTCTGGTTGAACGGATGCCGGTTTATGCCTTTACCTTCATGCTGTTCACCATGGCGACCATCGGCCTGCCGGGAACCAGCGGCTTTGTCGGTGAATTTCTGATCCTTGTTGGCATCTATCAGGTCAATAGCTGGGTGGCGTTTGTGGCGGCGACGGGTGTGGTGCTGGCGGCGGCCTATTCGCTGTGGCTGTACCGCCGGGTGGTGTTTGGCGAACTGGTCAAACCCAATCTGAAAGACATTCTGGATATGGACCGGCGCGAGATTGCGGTGTTTGCGCCGCTGATTGTGGCGACGCTATGGTTTGGCGTCTATCCGATGCCATTGCTGGACGCTACTGCGGTCACTGTTGAAAATCTGATCGGGCATTATCAGGCCTCGCTTGCCAGCTACGGTGTGGGTGATGCTGTTGCGCATACTGCGCACTAATTTAGGAACTGTCTGAAGATGACCCCTGGCGCTTTTGTCCCACCTGACCTGCTTCCCGTTGTGCCCGAAATTCTGATGGCATGTGGCGCGATGGGGTTATTGATGCTGGGCGTGTTTCGCGCACAGGCGCAGCAGCGCCTGGTGGTCCAGGGCGCGCTGCTGGTGCTGCTTGCCACTGCGGTTCTGGTGCTGATGCAGGGTGGCGCGCGTGTCGAGACATTTTCGGGCGGCTTTGTAAGCGATGCATTTTCACGTTACGCCAAGCTTCTGATCCTGCTTGGCTCCGGCGTTACATTGATCATGGCGCAGGGCTATCTGCGGCGCGAACATATGGACCGGTTCGAATTTCCGGTGCTTGTCCTGCTGGCTACGCTGGGCATGATGATGATGGTGTCGGCGGGGGACCTGATTTCGCTTTATATGGGGCTGGAACTGCAAAGCCTGTCGCTCTATGTGCTGGCGGCATTCAAGCGCGACAGCCAGCGCGCGACCGAGGCGGGTCTGAAATATTTTGTGCTGGGCGCGCTGGCGTCGGGCATGCTGCTTTATGGCGCGTCACTGATCTACGGTTTCACGGGTACGGTCAATTTTGCAAGGCTGGCGATGCTGTTCGGTGATGATCATGCGCAGCCGGGGCTGGGGCTGATTTTCGGCCTGGTATTTCTGACCGCCGGCCTGGCGTTCAAGATTTCCGCTGTGCCGTTCCATATGTGGACGCCGGATGTTTATGAAGGCGCGCCAACACCGGTGACCGCGCTGCTGGCGTCCGCGCCCAAGGTGGCGGCGATGGCGCTGTTTGTGCGGGTGATGGCGCAGCCGCTGCTCGGCATGGCGGATCAATGGCAGCAGATCGTCGTGTTTGTCGCCATCGCCTCGATGGTGCTGGGTGCGATCGCCGCCATCGGCCAGAACAATATCAAGCGGCTGATGGCCTATAGCTCTATCGGCCATATGGGCTTCGCGCTGGTTGGCCTGGCGGCAGGCACCGAGGAAGGGGTTCAGGGTGTGCTGATCTATATGGCGATCTATGTCGCCATGAATTTCGGCGTGTTCGGTATCATCCTGGCCATGCGCGACCGGGCCGGACAGCTGGAAAATATCGGGGATCTGGCCGGGCTTGGACGCAGCAATCCGATGCTGGCGCTGGCGCTGGCGCTGCTGATGTTTTCGCTGGCGGGCATACCGCCGCTGGCCGGGTTCTTTGCCAAATTCTATGTGTTTCTGGCGGCGGTGCATGCGGGCCTTTATATGCTGGCCATCATTGGCGTGCTGGCCAGCGTGATCGGCGCCTATTATTACCTGCGCATCGTCAAGATCATGTATTTTGACGATGCGTCCGAGGCACAGGATTGGCCGATGAATTATCCGCTGCGAGTCATCGTTACCGGGTCCAGCCTGTTCAGCCTGTTTTATGTATTCAAGCCGTTAATCCTGGTCACGGCGGCGGCTACCGCTGCTGCCGCGCTGTTCAAATAGCCGCGCCCGGCATGTCTGGCCGCATGCCGCAGGGCTATGCCCTGGCCAGTTTCGAGACGCTTGACAGCACGATGGACGAAGCCCGCAGACGGGCCGCAGAGGGCGTCCACGGCCCGCTATGGATTATGGCGGCGCACCAGACCAAAGGCCGCGGGCGGCGCAGCAGGGCCTGGGAATCGGGCACGGGCAATCTTCTCTGCACTTTGCTGTTTGAGCCCGGCGTGGCGCCTGCTGAAGCGGCCAAACTCTCTTTTCTGGCGGCGATTTGTGCCGGTGAAACACTGGATCATTATCTCGGCAGTTCGTTGCGTATCCGGTATAAATGGCCGAATGATGTGCTGCTGGATGGGCGCAAGGTGGCTGGCATTCTGCTGGAATCGGCATCGGACAGCGGGGGGATCTCCTGGCTGTCCATCGGTATCGGAATAAATCTGGCGCAGCATCCGGAAGGCGCGCCCACCCCGGCAACCAGCCTGCGTGCTGCGGGCGTGGCGGCGCCCGGCCCCCTTGAAGTTTTGGAAATTCTGGCCGGACGCTTTGCGGATTGGCTAACCCGTTGGCGTAACGAGGGTTTCGCGCCTGTCAAAAGCGCCTGGCTGGCTCGTGCGGCGCGTATGGGCGCGCGCATTGAGGTGCGACTCGACAAAGAGACCCTTCCCGGGATATTCACCGCACTGGATGACAGCGGCGCGCTGGTTCTGACCCTTGCAGACGGGACCAAACGCCTGATTTCGGCCGGGGACGTATTTTTCCCCGAAATTTGAGTTACACGCATGTTGCTGGCCATAGATGTGGGAAACACCAATACGGTATTCGCCGTGCTGCAAGGCATGGAGATATTGGGCGAATGGCGCAGCGCCACTGACGGGGTGCGCACGGCCGATGAATATATGGTCTGGCTCAGCCAGCTGATGCAGCTCAAGGGCATTTCGCCCGCGCAGATCGACGGCACGATTATCTCGACCGTGGTACCCCAGGCGCTGTTCGATATTCGCACTTTGTGCCGTAAATATTTCAATGGCGAACCGCTGGTAGTGGGCGAGGATGGCGTGGATATCGGCCTGAAGGTCAATATCACCCGGCCCGAACAGGCGGGCGCGGACCGGCTGGTCAATGCGATCGCCGCGCACAGCGCCTGGCCCGGCAATCTGATCATTATCGATTTCGGCACCGCCACCACCTTCGATATCGTTTCGGAGAATGGTGATTTCGAGGGCGGCATTATTACGCCGGGCGTCAATCTGTCTTTGTCGGCGCTGCATGACGCAGCGGCGAAACTGCCGCATATCGCTGTACGCCGTCCGGACCGGGTTATCGGCAAGGATACGGAAACAGCGATGCTGTCGGGCATTTACTGGGGTTATATCGGTTTGGTTGAGGGATTGGTGGCGCGCATCAAGGACGAATTCGGTGCGCCGATGACGGTGGTTTCCACGGGCGGTCTGGGCCATCTGTTGCGCCACGGGACGCCGGTGATTGAACATTTCGATGCCGATCTGACCATCAAGGGGCTGGCCGAAATTTATTATCGCAACCGTCCCGACAAACGCCCGGCGAGGGTGAGCGCTTGAGCGACGGGCTGTATTTTTTATCTCTGGGCGGTGCTGGCGAGATTGGGATGAACCTCAATCTCTATGGCTATGGTCCCAAGGGTAAACAGAAATGGATCATCGTCGATATGGGTGTCACTTTCGGCGATGACACTGTGCCGGGTATTGATCTGATCATGGCCGACCCGGATTTCATCATCGAGCGGCGCGAAGATCTGCTGGCGATTGTGCTGACCCATGCGCATGAAGATCATCTTGGCGCGGTCGGGCATTTGTGGCCGGATTTGCGCTGTCCGATTTTTGCTACGAAATTCACCGCAAATATGCTGCGCTCCAAGCTGGAGGAAGCGGGCATTGTGCGTGACGCCAAAGTGACCATCGTACCGCTTGAAGGCCAGGTGCAGATCGGCCCGTTCGATATTACCTATGTCACGCTGACCCATTCGATACCCGAACCCAATGCGCTGGCAATCCGCACGCCGCTTGGCAATATTCTGCATACCGGCGACTGGAAAATCGACCCCGATCCGCTGCTGGGCGAGGCCACCGATATTGCGGGCCTGACCCGTTTTGGCGATGAAGGCGTGCTGGCCATGGTGTGCGACAGCACCAATGTGTTCACGCCCGGCCGCGCGGGCTCGGAGGCGGCGGTAAGGTCCAGCCTGTCCACTTTGCTGAGCGGCATGAAAGGCCGTGTCGCGGTAACGGCCTTTGCATCCAATGTCGCGCGTATAGACACAATCGGCAAGGTGGCGGCCCAGCATGGCCGCCAGATCGTGCTGGTGGGGCGTTCCATGCACAAGGTGACGGCGGCGGCGCGCGACGCCGGCTATCTGAAGGATTTTCCGCCCGTATTGCGCGAGGAAGAGGCGGCCAGCCTGCATCCCGATCAAGTGCTGTATATCTGCACCGGCAGCCAGGGCGAAGCGCGCGCCGCATTGTCACGCATTGCCTATGGCGATCATCCGCGCATCGCGCTGGGTTCCGGCGACACGGTGATTTTTTCGTCGCGCATCATTCCGGGCAACGAACGCTCGATCTTCCGTCTACAGAACAGATTGGCTGAACGCGGCGTTTCGGTGATCACTGAAAAAGATCATTTCGTGCATGTGTCCGGCCATCCCTGCCGGGATGAACTGGCGGATATGTACCGCTGGGTGCGGCCCGAAATTGCGGTGCCGGTGCATGGCGAAATCCGCCATATGATGGAACATGTGAAACTGGCGCAGGATATTCAGGTGCCGCAAACCATTCTGGCCCCCAATGGCAATCTGGTGCAATTGGCGCCGGGCAAGGCGGGCATCGTTGAAGAAGTCTATACGGGCCGGCTCTATCTGGATGGCGATGTGCTGACGCCGGTGGATGATGGCCAGGTGGACGAACGGATGAAACTTTCCAGCGCCGGCCATCTGGGGGTTATGCTGGTGCTAGAACCCGATGGCAAGCTGGCGGCGGAACCAAGGGTGACGGCGTTCGGCCTGCCCACGGCCGATGGCGAACTGGCTAATTTGCGCAAGGAAGTGGCCGACGCTGTGGCGGCGGCTGTGGCTAAATTACGCGGGAAACAGGCGCGCGATGATGCTATGGTGAAAGAGGCCGCCCTGCGCGCCGCGCGCCGCGCGGTCAAGGATTCCATTGGCAAAAAACCTGTGACCCAGGTCGAAGTGGTGCGGCTTTGAGATCTAGTCGGAGAGAAACATGATCGGAAAACTTAATCACGTTGCCATCGCGGTGCCGGATGCCGAGGCAGCCGGAAAAATCTACAAGGATGTACTGGGCGCAAAAGTCACCGGCAAGGTGGCGCAGCCCGATCATGGCGTCTGGACGGTGTTTGTCGAATTGCCCAACACCAAGATCGAACTGATCGAGCCGCTGGGCGATAATTCCCCCATTGCCGCATTCCTGGCCAAAAATCCCAAAGGCGGCATGCACCATGTCTGCTATGAGGTTGAGGATATAACAGCCGCCTGCGTGAAGATGAAAAAGATGGGCGCGACCATTACCGGCACCGGCGAGCCGCGCATTGGCGCGCATGGCAAGCCCGTGGTGTTCATGCACCCGAAAGATTTCAGCGGCACCCTGATCGAACTCGAACAGGTATAGGGGCGCGCATGGGACCCGTTGGCGGCACGGTTGCCTTTGCCTGTATCTGGATGGTCAGCCTGTTTCTGGTGCTGCCCTGGGGCATCCACAATCCGCACGAGGCAGGCGTGCAGATTGTAAAAGGCACCGACCCTGGCGCACCGGTCGCGCCGCGCATGCTGCTCAAAGTGGGGATCACCACGATCATCGCGATTTTATTGTGGACGGTGCTGTTTGTGGTGATGGAATATAAACTCGTTACACTGGATGATTTTCCACTCTGAAAGGCGGATAGAGTAGAATAATTTCAGGTTTTTCTATTCCACACTTTCTGCCTGTCACCCCGGATTTATTCCGGGGTCCAGGAGCCACAAGGAAAGGCCTGAGTTTGGAACACTGGACTCCGCACCAAGTGCGGGGTGACACCGGGTTTGGGGCGATTCAACCTGAACAAATTCCGCACTGAAAGACGGGTTTAAAAGAAAAAATAGGGGAAGCGGTGAATGACCAAATGGATTGCGGCGGCGGAAGTTCCGGCCCTGCTGAAACCCGGAATGCATGTGTTTGTCGGCGGCGGCGTGATGGAGCCGCTGGCGCTGCTGGCGGCGCTGAAAGACGCGCCGGAGTCAAGCCGGGGCGTCACCTATATCACCAATCCGCTGCCGGGGCTGAGCCGCATTGATTATGCCAGCTTTCACCCGGAGGCGCGCCTGATCACCAATTTCATATCGGATCGTTTGCAGGGATCGTTTGCGGCGGGCAAGGTTGATTTCATCCCGATGCAATATCATCAGCGGTATATGTTTGTTGGCGGGCCGCTGAAAATTGACGTGGCGATCGTGCAATATGGCCCGCCGGACGCCGATGGCATGTGCAGCCCCGGCTATGGCATCGACTTTGTGCCGCTGGTGGTGGACCGGGCGAAAATCGTCATTGCGGAAATCAATGCGGCGCTGCCATCGCCGCCGCATCTGCCCAAAACCCATATTTCGAAATTTCATTATGCGGTGAAATCGAGCACCGAACTGCAATTGTTGCGCATCCCGCCGATTGACGATGTGTCGCGCCAGATCGGCGCGCATGTGGCCAGCCTGGTGCGCGACGGCGACTGTATCGAAACCGGCGTCGGCGCCATTCCCAATGCCGCGCTGGACGCGCTGAAGGATCGCAACGATCTGGGCATTCATTCCGGGCTGATATCGGACGGGGTGATGCATCTGGCCAATGCCGGGGTGATTACCGGCAGGATGAAAACCATCGACAAGGGTAAAATCGTTACCGGCATTGTTGCGGGCAGCAACGAGGTGATGCAATGGGCGGGATCGTGCCCGGACATTTCCTATAAAACCGTGGATTATACGCATGATGTGGCGCTGCTGGGCCAGATCGATAATTTCGTCGCCATCAATGGGGCGGTCGAGGTGGACCTGCTCGGCCAGCTCAACTCCGAAATGGTTGGCGGAAAGCAGATCAGCGGCACGGGCGGATCGGTCGATTTCATGCGCGGGGCGCTGCGCTCCAAAGGCGGGCGCGGAATTGTTGCTTTCACGGCCACGGCGGCGGGTGGTAAGCTTTCGCGGATTGTGCCGGCCATTAGTGGCGATGCGGTGGTAACGGCGTTGCGCACGGATGCAGATTATTTTGTCACCGAATATGGCGTGGCGCAGGTGCGCGGTCAGCCGCTTCAGGCGGCGGCCGAAGCATTGATCGCCATTGCCGCGCCGCAATTTCGTGATGGCCTGAAAGACGCCTGGAAGGAACGCATTAAACGCATCACCGGCGCCTGAAAAACGGGAGAGGAAACAGAATGGGAATGCAGCAGCCAATTTCTTATGACAGCCTGGTGCAGCGCGACAAAGTGCATGGCAGCCTCTATACCAGCCCTGAAATTTTCGAAGAGGAGATAGACCGCATCTATCACAAGGGCTGGGTGTTTGTGGGGCATACCAGCGAGGTTCCCAATATCGGCGATTATCTGCGCCGCCAGATCGGCCGCCAGCCCGTGATCGTCACCCGCAATCCGAACAACGAAGTCAAACTGCTTTTCAACCGCTGCACGCATCGCGGCAATATGATCTGCGCCAGGGACAGCGGCAATACGGCGACCTTTGTCTGCCCTTATCATGGCTGGACCTTTGGCGTGGGCGGCGAACTGCGCGGCGTGCCCATGCCATCGGGCATGGGTGCGGATTTCGACAAGGCGCAAATGGGGCTGGCCAGCCCGCCACGCGTGGAAATTTACCGTGGTTTTATTTTCGCCAGCCTGGCGGCGCAGGGGCAATCCTTCGACAGCTATCTTGGCCGCGCCAGCGAACTGCTGGATCGCGCCTGCAATATGTCGCCCGAAGGTGAAATTGATCTGAGCGCCGGCTGGCTAAAGCACCGCTTTCACGCCAACTGGAAAATGCTGCCGGAAAATAATACCGATGGCTATCATGTGAATGTGGCGCACGCCTCGCTGATGCGGGCGGCGTCGCCATTTCCATCCCTGGCGTTCGATGAGGAAAGAGGCGATAATTCCGTCACCCGCGACTGGGGCGGCGGCCATACCGAACTGGATTTCGCGGCCCGCTACCACCAGAAGGGAAAATTGTTTCAGTGGTTTGGCGGCGTGGCGGAAGAAAAACTGCCCGCCTATGTGGCGCGCATGGAGCAGGCCTATGGCAAGGAAAAGGCCCGCAAATATATGATCGAGGGGCCGCCGCATGCGATTATTTTTCCCAATCTGTTTCTGGCCGAATTGAATATCGCCTTTGTGGTGCCGCTCGCCGCCAATCAGGTGGTGCAATATTACACGCCGCTGCTGCTGAAGGGCGCGCCCGAGGTGAATACGCGCGCGCTGCGCCAGACCGAAGGCGCGATGGGGCCGGGCTCGTTCCTGCTGCCCGATGACGCCTGCATGTCGGAGCGCAATCAGTTGGGCCTTGCCGCGCAATCGCCGGAATGGCTGGATATCCGCCGTGGCATGGAGCGCGAATATATGGATGCGGAAACCGGGCTGCTCAGCTCACGCGTGTCTGATGAAATCACCAATCGCGCATTCTGGGGTGAATATTTGCGGCTGATGACATCTGCACCGGCGGCGGCCTGATCATGGCGCTGCCGGAAAGCGAGATCCGCGAGATCGAGGCCTTTGTGTTCCGTGAGGCGCGGCTGGCGGATGAATCGCTCTATGATGAATGGGAAGCCTTATGGGCGCCGGACGCGCTTTATTGGGTGCCGCGCCGCCCCGATCTTGATCCGGCCAGGGAAGTTTCCCACATCTATGACAACCGTCAGCGTATCGCCACCCGCATACGGCAATTGAAATCCGGTTTTCGCTATAGCCAAACCCCCGCCTCGCCGATGCGCCGGGTGCTTTCCAATATTGAAATTGCGCCTGCGGGCGCGGATGAATATGAGGTTGGCGCGAATTTCATGCTGATGGAGCTGGCCGTTCAATCGACACGCAATATGAATTTCTGGGGCGGGCGCGTGTTATACCGTCTGCGCCGCGAAGGCGGGCAGTTGCGGCTGGTGGTGAAAAAAATCCTGCTTGTCGATGCGGATGAACCCATCGCCAATCTGGCGTTTTTGATTTAGTTGCCGCACCAGGAGTAAACTTTTATATGAATCCGCTTACAAAACTCGGCCTCGATCTTGGTCCGTTGCTGGTGTTTTTCGGCATCAACGCGCTTTACGGAATTTTTCCGGCAACCGCCGCCTTCATGGTGGCGATCATAGCCTCATTGGCCGCGACCTGGCTGCTGGCGCGCGAAATTCCGCCCATGCCGCTGATCACGGCGGTGTTTGTATTGCTGTTCGGGGGGCTGACGCTGTATCTGAACAATGATCTGTTTATCAAGCTGAAGCCGACTATCGTGAACGCGCTGTTTGCGGCGATTTTGTTCATCGGCCTGGCGCGGGGCCAGTCGCTGCTTAGACCCCTGCTGCATTCGGTGATGGAGCTGACGGATCAGGGCTGGCGGCTTCTGACCTGGCGCTGGGCGTGGTTTTTTGTGGTGCTGGCGGTATTGAATGAAGTTGTGTGGCGTAATTTTTCCACCGATTTCTGGATCAGCTTCAAACTTTTTGGCACATTGCCGCTGACGGTGCTGTTTGGGGCGTCGCAAATCGGACTGATGCGCCGTCATGCACCGGTCACAACGGAAATCATCACGGATGGGGCGGACTGAACCAATATATAGGCTGCACGCCAGAAGCTGGTTTGTGATTGCATCCGTCAACGGCCTGCTGGCCGTTATGGCCGGGGCCTTCGGGGCGCATGGCCTTGAGGGGCAGGTTCCTGCGGCTGATCTCGCCGCATTTCGCACCGCTGCCCAATATCACATGTATCACGCGCTGGCGCTGCTGGCAGTGGCCTGGCGGGCGGAGAAAAATCCCGCAGCGCCATCCATTGCGCTTGCCGGCTGGGGCTTCCTGAGCGGTATTTTTCTGTTTTGCGGCTCGCTTTATCTGCTGGGGACAAGCGGCAGCCGCAGCCTTGTTCTGTTGACCCCATTGGGGGGCCTTGCCTTTATGCTTGGCTGGGGTTTGTTCATCTGGAGCGCCAGCAACGACCGGGAAGCATAGGGAAATTTCAACCATTAGGTGTATATTTTTTCATAGTATATATAAAATTGTTATTTTAGACTCTGCTTCCTGGATCTGTCCAATTTGGGAGCATGTAATGCGTATAGCCGCCAACCCCCTGACCGAGCGAATCGCTGAAATTGGCGGCCAATTACAGAGGCTGAGATGGGAAGCGCTGGATATGGGATATCCGGAAATGGCCCGGGATATTGCCCATGCCATTGAGGCCGTAGCCTGGGCGGCAGGCATTTATGCCGCCGGGGCCAATATTGTGGCGCGTCCCGGTTCGTCCGTGCAGACACCGCCAGCCATGCAGGAACCCGCAGCCACAGAGCAGATTCCAATTACAAACGCCGCCTGACGCCTATCCGCCCTGCTGACTGTAACGCCGCTCTATATTCCATAGGCGTTCTGAAATGACCCGGTCATTAGGGTCAAGCCGCCGCGCCAGCCGCAGATCGGACAGCGTTTTCTGCTTGTCGCCAAGCTGGTAATATACCAGGCTGCGTTGATAATAGACCTTTGCGGCGGGCTGATAATTTTGTTCAACAAGCCGGTCAAAGTCGGCCAGTGATTTTTCAAACTGCTTCAGGTGGCGATACGCGATGGCGCGCGCAAACAGGGTCTCGGCATCATCCGGGTCCAGCTTCAGAATAGCCTCAAAATCCTCCAGCGCCTGGTTGGCGTGTGAGGACGCCAGCGCTGCCTGGCCCCGGTTAAACAGGGCAACGATCTGTTGATCGGTGTTGAGCCCCCCCAGCCGCAGCGCCAGATCGCAATTGGCGGTGCGGATCACGGCATTCTCCGTCGTCGATTGACACAGGTGAAATGCCGCCTCATCCGCCAGCGCAAGGGGGGCATGGAACAGGCCGCCAGCTACAGCCAGGCTTAGGAATAATTTCATTTTCCGTTCCATTTCGGGCGCATCCGCAAATTAAAACTGAACCCGCTGGGTTGTGCCGCCATCAACTATCAGATTGACGCCGGTAATAAAACTCGCAGCGGGACTGGCCAGAAAAACCGCTGCATTGGCCACTTCTTCCGGTGTGGCCATCCGGCCCATTGGATTGCGCGCCACAGTTTCGTCAAAACGCTTGGGGGCGGCCTTTTTTACCTGGTCCCAGACACCGCCTTCAAAAAACACCGCGCCAGGCGAAACTGTATTGGCGCGAATATTTTGCGGTCCCAGCGAATGCGCCAGGCCGCTGACATAATGCACCAGCGCCGCTTTGAGCGCGCCATAGGGCTGCGGCCCCCCATTGCCGGAAACGGCGGCGATGGAACCGATCACCACAATGGATCCGGCGGATGATTTTTGCAGCCAGGGCATGGCGGCCTCCACCGTGCGCAGGGTGCCCAGAATATCCACCTGATAGCCGGCGTCCCAGTCTTTCTGGCGCATCTGAACCGCCATGGCGCTGACATTCTGGACAAGAATATCCAGGCCGCCAAAAGCCTGCGCCGCGCCATCAATGGCCGCTTTGAGATCAGACCCGTCGCCCTTCAGATCGGCCGGTGCGCCAAAGGTTTTGACGCCGAACCCCTGTAATTCAGCCACAGTTTGCTGAACCGCGGCGCCATCGCGGGCGCAAATCCCGATATCAGCGCCCTCGGCGGCCAGCAGCCGCGCAATGCGCAGGCCAATGCCCCGGCTGGCGCCCGTTACAAAAGCTTTTTTGCCTTTCAATCCCAGATCCATTGGCGCCTCCTATTTTTCTATTGGCACTTGCTTATTAACCATTTTGGAGTAAACCACCCTGCATTGTAACCATTATTTCCGGTTTGGTTAATCATAGGGGCTGTATGTCAGGAAATTCAAACGCCGTTTGTCTGGTTGGTGCGGGATATATTTCAGACATTCATGCCGAGGCGCTGGCGAATATCCAGGGTGTGCATGTTGGCGCCGTGGCGGACCCGAACCGGGCGGCCGCAGAAGCGCTGGGTAAAAAATGGGGGGCAAAGCATATATTTGCCTCACCCGAAGAAGCCATTGCCTCCGGCCATGTGGCGCGTGCGCATATTCTGGCGCCGCCACAGTTGCACATGCGTCTTGCACAGCAATTCCTGGAAGCAAAAATTCCGGCACTGATAGAAAAGCCGGTCTGTGTGAGCGCGCAGGAATGCGACAGCCTGCAAGCCACCATTGCCCGTACCGGAATACCGGCAGGTGTTAATCAGAATTTTGTGTATCATCCCGCCATGCTGGCCATGCAGGCAATGCTCGGACAGAAAAAATTCGGCAGGCTGAATTATGTCAATTGCATTTACAGCGCGCCCTTGCGGCAATTGGCGACAGGCCAGTTGAGCCATTGGATGTTTCAGCAGCCCGGCAATATTCTTCTGGAACAGGCCGTCCATCCGCTGTCGCAGATCGCGGCGATTGCCGGCGATATAGTGGATTTTTCGGCGATGGCCGGAAAGCCATCTGAAATCGCGCCTGGCATGCCATTTTACGATAATACGCAGATTGATCTGCGATGCGCGCATGCGCCGGCACAACTCAGTTTCTCGGTTGGCAGGAATTTTCCGTTCTGGCAGATCTCTGCGGTCTGTGATGATGGGGTCATTGTGGGCGATTTTATGCAGAATAAAATCTATACCCATGGCCGTACCCGCTGGCTTGATCCTGCCGATCATACAGTATCGGGGTTGAAGACCGCTGCGGCGCTTGCGCTGCAATCCATGCAGGGGGTGGTCAATTACGCGCTGAGCATGGCGAAATTGAAACCGCGGTCGGACCCGTTTTACAAAAGCATGGAGGCCAGCATCCGCGCCTTCCATGAAAGCGTTGATACCGGCGCCCCGGTGCGGTGTGATGTGGCGTTTGGCGCCAGGCTGGTGCAGGTGTGTGAAGAAATCGGCGCCCGGCATTATTTAAAGTCAACGCCGCGTCCGGTGGAAATCAAAACGCGCGCAGCCGGATGTGATGTCGCCGTGCTGGGCGGCACCGGATTTATTGGCCGCCACACTGTGGAAAAACTGGTAGCGGCCGGAAAGCGTGTGGCGGTGATGGCGCGCGGCACAGCCAATCTGCCGGCAATTTATCAGCATGCCCAGGTGGCCGTTATTTCCGGAGATGTGCGCAATGCAGAGGATGTGGCGCGCGGCATTGGCGATGCGCCGGTGGTGGTTAATCTGGCGCATGGCGGCGGCGGCGCCAACTGGCCGGCGATTGAGGCGGCCCTTGTCGGCAGCGCGCGCACGGTGTCGCAAGCCTGTCTTGCGGCAGGGGTTAAGCGGCTGGTGCATGTTGGTTCTATCGCCGGGCTGTATCTGGGCGATGGCGGCGAAATCATTACCGGCGCAACGCCGCCCGATCCCCTGGCGGAGAAACGCGGCGATTACGCCCGTGCCAAGGCGATGGCGGATCACATGCTGCTGCAACTGAATCGTGACAAAAAATTGCCTGTGGTCATTCTGCGCCCCGGCGTAGTGGTGGGCGAAGGCAGTTCGCCGTTTCATTCCGGCACCGGCTTTTTCAATAATTCCCAGCATTGCCTGGGCTGGAACGGTGGAAACAATCCGCTGCCTTTTGTTCTGGTTGAAGATGTCGCCGCTGCAATTGTTTCTGCCTGTGACGCAGCTGGAATCGAAGGGAAATGCTACAATCTGGTTGGCGGCGCGCAACTGAGCGCCCGTAGCTATATCTCGATGCTGGGAAACACAATGCAGCGGCCGCTCCATTTCCACGCGCAGTCCACAGTGAAATTACAGGCGGTCGAAATCGGCAAATGGCTGGTCAAACGCGCTGCCGGCCGCAATGCGGAATTCCCGAATTACCGGGACATGCTGTCGCGCGGGATGATGGCCCGGTTTGACTGTTCGGATGCGCGCCGCGACCTTGGCTGGACGCCGGTTGACGCCAACGCGCAATTTATCGCACGCGCCATTTCCATATTCAGCCCTGAAACCAAGTGAATGCAAGCCATGACCCCTATAAATCTGCTGCATGTATTTTCCACTTTCGCAACAGGCGGCCCGCAGGTGCGGCTTGCGGCAATGGCGAATTACTGGGGTAAAAAATACCGCCATACCATAATCGCGATGGATGGGGTCTATGATTGCGCAGAAAAATTCGATCCCAGCGTCGAATATGAACTGCACAGACTGGACTTCACCAAAGGCGCCACGCGCGAGAATATAATCACCTTCTGGAAGCATCTGAACAATTGGCGGCCCGATCTTCTGCTGACATATAATTTTGGCGCAGTTGAATGGCTGCTGGCGAATTTTTTTGCGCAGCATCCGCATATTCATATCGAAGACGGCTTCGGCCCGGATGAGGCGGATGGCAGGCAATTGCCCCGGCGGGTATGGCTGCGGCGCGCGGGTATGCTGTTTGGAAAGCATCTGGTTGTGCCGTCCAACACGCTGTACGAACTGGCCACGAAAAACTGGCTGCTGCCGGAACGCAAGATCAGCTTTATCCCCAATGGCATTGATTGCGAGCGCTTTGCGGGCGGCCGGACGGATCCCGAAGGGCCGTTATTTGCACGCCATGACGATGAAATTGTCATCGGAACCCTTGGCGCGTTGCGGCCGGAAAAAAATCTGCCGCGGCTGGTGCGCGCTTTTTCGATGCTGGAAGGTTTTCCAAATGCACGGCTGGTGATTGCCGGATCAGGCCCTTCAGGCGAAGATGCCAAACGCCAGGCACAGGAACTGGGCATCAGTGAGCGGGTGACATTTACCGGACATGTCGCTAAACCGGAACGCGCCTATAAGCTGTTCGATATCTATGCGCTGTCATCGGACACGGAACAGATGCCGCTGGGCATGCTGGAGGCCATGGCCGCCGGGCTGCCGGTCGCTGCTGTGGATGTTGGCGATGTAAAGCGCATGCTGCCGCTGGAATGCACCCCTTATGTATATGGATGTTTTGATGATGAGCTGGCCAAATCAATAACCCAGCTTTGCGCGGATGCGGCGCTACGCAAAACACTGGGCGCTGCCAATGCCAGTCATGCCCGCAAGCATTACAGTTTGGCGCGCATGTGCGACGCGTATGACGCGTTGTTTACGCGCTGGTCACGCGACAGCATGCTTGTACAGAGCGAAATCGGCTGGGGCCGTCTGATGCAGGCCGTGAAACGCACCAGGCCCGGCTAATTTGCAGCCGCATCCAGCGCATAACCGGCGCCGCGCACGGTGCGGATAATGTCGGGCGCTCCCTCGCGTGTCAGCGCCATGCGCAGGCGGCGAATATGCACATCGACGGTTCTGCTTTCAACATAGACATCGCGCCCCCAGACCTGGTCGAGTAACTGCTCGCGGCTGTATACCCGCCCTGGCCGTTCCAGAAAGAACCTCAGCATACGGAACTCCGTCGGCCCCAATTGAACCGGAACGGAGTCACGGCTGACCCGGTGACTGCCGATATCCATGACGATGCCGCTATAGGACAAGTGTTCCGCGTCAAGGCCGGGGCGGGTTCGCCGCAGCAAGGCGCGGATACGGGCAATCAGTTCGGCCTGGGAAAAGGGTTTGACCAGATAATCGTCGGCACCGGTTTCCAGTCCGCGCACCCGGTCGCTTTCTTCGCCGCGCGCAGTCAGCATAATGACCGGCAGGGATTTTGTTTCAGGGCGTGCGCGCATACGGCGGCAGATTTCTATTCCGGAAAGCTCTGGCAGCATCCAGTCCAGCATCACCAGATCAGGTGTTTCTTCCTCTATCAGCGCCATCGCTGACATGCCATCGGTTGCCGTAACCGTCCTGAAATCCGCAGCCTCCATATTATAGCGCAATATTTCGAGCTGCGCCGGCTCATCTTCTGCGATCAGTATCAGCGGTTTCATGAAGAATTTTCTCCTGTATCGACCATCATTGAACTTGAAAAGTCGCCTTTCGGGCGGTCATGGAGTGGCGTTTCACCTGCGACAAGAAAATGCACATTCTCGGCAATATTTGTGACATGATCTCCCATGCGCTCAATATTCTTGGCGATGAACAAAAGATGCGTGCAGGTGGTGATATTACGCGGATCTTCCATCATATAAGTCAGCAATTCCCGGAACAGGCTGGTATGAAGATGATCCACATCCTGATCGCGCGACCTGACTTCGTCAGCCTTCAGTAAATCCGAATTCAGATAAGCATCTATGACATTGTTGATCATGCCGCTTACGATCAAACCCATGCGGACAATCGTGGTGGCGGAGGGCCCCAGGGAGGGTGCCTGCATTAATGTCAGGGTGCGTTTGGCGACATTCTTGGCGTAATCGCCCACCCGCTCCAGTTCCGCAGAAATTTTGAGCGCGACGATAACGGCGCGCAAGTCCTGCGCCTGGGGCTGCCGCAACGCCAGCATGCGAATGACATGTGTGTCGATTTCGCTCTCCAGCATGTCAAGGCGCTTGTCCTGGTCGATCACATGGGTGGCAAGCGCCTCATCGCGCTTTGACAGCGCGCTGATCGAATCCGCCAATTGGCGTTCCGCAATCCCGCCCATCTCGGCGATCAGGTTCACCAGATGATTAAGGTCATCATCAAATGATTTAACAATATGCTCAGATACCATGTGTTCACCTCCCTGCGGATGGATAGCGCTAGCCTATGCGCCCTGTTATATAAGCCTGAGTGCGCGCATCGCGTGGATTTGTGAATATTTGCTCGGTCGATCCCTTTTCAACCAGTTCGCCCATATGGAAAAAAGCGGTCAGCTGGGAAACCCGCGCCGCCTGTTGCATGGAATGGGTGACGATCACGATAGTGAAATTATGCCGTAATTCGTCAATCAGCTCTTCCACGCGCGCGGTTGCTATCGGGTCCAGCGCAGAACAGGGTTCATCCATCAGGATCAGGTCGGGTTTTACCGCAATGGCGCGGGCGATGCACAGGCGCTGCTGCTGGCCGCCGGACAGGCCGGTTCCAGGCTGATCAAGCCGGTCATAGACTTCCTTGATCAGCCCGGCGCGCGTCAAGCTGTCCTCAACGATTTCATCCAGGACTTTTTTGCTGGCCGCCATGCCGTGAATGCGGGGGCCATAGGCCACATTTTCATAAATGCTCTTGGGAAACGGATTGGGTTTTTGAAACACCATGCCGACCCTGGCGCGCAACTGCACCACATCCTGATCCCTTGCGTAAATATCTCTGCCGTCAATGGTAATGCTGCCTTCGACCCGGCAGCCGTCGATAATATCGTTCATGCGGTTGATGCAGCGGATAAATGTCGATTTGCCGCAACCGGATGGGCCAATCAACGCCGTCACATGATGTTCGGGAATATCGAGATCAATGCCGGTCAGTGCCTGCTTGGCCCCATAGAAAACACTGACATTGCGCGCCTCGGCCTTGATCCGCGCGCTGGTCAGCGATTGAGAAACTTTCAGGGCCTGAACCACAAGCGACTCCTTTTGCAGATACTTACCATTTTATTTCAAACTTCCGGCGTAGAAGCACGGCAAGCAAATTCATACTGATCAGAAAAACCAGCAACACCATGATACCTGCCGCCATCTTGGCGGCAAAGGCCCGCTCGGGGCTGTCCGCCCACAGATAAATCTGCACTGGCAGAACTGTGGCGGGATCGACGATACTTTGGGGAATATCCACGATAAACGCCACCATGCCGATCATCAGCAGCGGGGCGGTTTCCCCCAGCGCACGCGCCATGCCGATGATGGCGCCGGTCAGCATACCGGGTGCGGCAAGCGGCACAACATGATGGATTGCGGTCTGCATGGGGGAAGCGCCCACGGCCAGAGCGGCTTCGCGTATTGATGGCGGCACTGCCAGAATCGCGGCGCGTGCTGCAATAATGATAGTGGGCAAAGTCATCAGCGCCAGAACAATGCCGCCTACCAGCGGCGCAGACCGGGGCATTTGCAGGAAATTCAGAAATACCGCCAGGCCCAGCAGGCCAAAAACAATCGACGGTACTGCCGCCAGATTATTTATGTTCACTTCAATAAGGCTTGTGAAGCGGTTTTTCGGCGCAAACTCCTGCAAATATAGCGCGGCCATTATACCAATGGGAAATGACAGCACCAGCGTCACCAGCAGCGTATAGAATGAACCCATAACGGCGCCCCAGATGCCCGCGATCTCAGGTTCGCGTGAATCACCGCTTGTGAAAAATGTGGTGTTGAATTCCAGGCTCACCAGGCCCTCTGCTTTGATCCGCTCCAGCCAACCCAGTTGCAGATCGCTCAATTGGCGTTCAGTCTCGGATGAGGTGCGGGTGATTTCGCCTTTTACAAATAAATCGGCATCGTCTGACGCCAGCAGCCCTATCCTGGCGCGGGTCCCGATCAGGCCAGGATCGGCTATTACCTGTTCGCGCAGCGCATCATACGCGCCCCTGCTGATCAGGGCATAAAGCTGGCGTAATTCGCGGCGGCCGGTGACTTCCGGAAACATGGCGCGCAAAGGTGCTTTGACCAGTGCAGAATAATCGGCCTGGCGCAGGCTGGTCTCGTCTATTTTTCCCTCGCCGCCGAAAACTTCCGGATCAAAATATATGTCCATCTGGATAAAGGACTGCCGCAAGGCGCTATGCCCCAGAAACACTATGCTGATGAGGATACTGCCCAGAAAAAACAGGGCGGCAAAGGTTGCCAGCTTCCCATACAGCCGGAAACGCCGTTCCGACTTGTAGCGCATGCGCAGCAGTTGGGCACCCGCGTCAGGGCTGCTATTTTGTACCGTCTCAGTCATATTTTTCACGATATTTATTGACCACGCGCAGGGCTGTGATGTTCAGGCATAGCGTAACAACAAACAGCACCAGACCCAGCGCAAACGCCGCCAGGGTTTTGGGGCTGTCAAATTCCTGATCCCCGGTAAGCAGACCAACGATCTGAACGGTGATGGTGGTTACGGCGGCAAAGGGATTGGCGGTCAGATTGGCGGAAAGCCCCGCCGCCATCACCACGATCATGGTTTCGCCAATGGCGCGTGAGGCCGCCAGCAGCATGGCTGAAACAATGCCGGGCAGCGCCGCAGGAAGAACCACGCGGCGGATGGTCTCGGACTGTGTGGCGCCCAGACTGTACGAGGCTTCCCGCAATGCGCCCGGAACAGAGGCAATCACATCATCCGACAGCGAAGACACGATCGGGATAATCATGATGCCCATGACTAGCCCGGCGGCAAGGGCGCTTTCAGATGAAATGCCGATGCCCATAAAGCCGCCCGCATCGCGCAGCATGGGGGCGACAATCAAGGCTGCAAAAAAGCCGTAGATCACGGTGGGAACACCCGCCAGAATTTCCAGCAGCGGTTTGACGCTGTCGCGCACCTTTTTGCCTGAATATTCGGCAAGATAGATCGCCGCAAAAAGCCCGATGGGGCCGGCCGTCAGCAGCGCGATAAGGCTGATCAGCGCCGTACCGGTAAAAAGCGGAACCGCGCCGAAACTTCCCGATGATCCCACCTGATCCGCCCGCATCGCCGTTTGCGGCTGCCATTCCAGGCCAAAAAGAAAATCCGTGATCGGGATGATCTGAAAAAAACGCACCGCTTCAAACAGCAATGAAAATACAATGCCCACCGTCGTCAGCACCGCAAGCAGGGAACTGCCCGCCAGCAGCAGATAAAGCGGACGCTCCCAAAGCTGGCGCAACCACCTGCGGTGCGCGGCATCGGTGATGCGCGCGCCCGTCAGTGGTTGCATGGCGATGGTGTCAGAGCTTGGCATTAGCCATAACATCCTGATGAACCTTGGCGCGTTCTTCATCCGGCAGCGGGACCAGGCCCTTTTCAGACAGATAGCCATCCGGCCCCCAGGCTTTCTCGCTGATGAATTCAGCCAGATAGGGCTTTAGTCCAGGTACGGTATCCAGATGATTTGCCTTCACATAGAAGAACAGCGGACGCGAAATCTTGTAGACGCCATTGGCAATCATATCGAATTCCGGCTCGACAGATTCAATCATGCTGCCCTGCACCTTGTCGGAATTCTGATCCAGGAAACTATACCCGAAAATCCCTAACGCGTTTGGATTGGCGACCAGTTTCTGAATGATCAGATTGTCGTTTTCTCCAGCAGCGATAAAGGCCCCGTCTTCGCGGATCGTGTGGCAGATTTTGGTAAACGCATCTTTATAATCATTGGCAAGCGCCTTTACCCAAGGGTAGCTCTTGCAGCCGGCTTCCATTGCCATCTCGGCAAAGGCGTCGCGGGTGCCCGAGGTCGGCGGCGGCCCTAATACTTCAATTTTGGTATCCGGCAAAGCCGGGTTCACATCTTTCCAGGTTTTGTGGGGATTTGGGATGGTCTTGCCATCGCTATCGGGAATTTCCTTGGCCAGTGCCAGGAAAATATCTTTCAGGCTCAGATCAAGCTTTGGCGCGGTCCGGGAATTGGCCAGCACGATGCCGTCATAGCCGATCTTTACCTCAATGATTTCGCCGGCCTTGTTGTTGGCGCATTGCTCTTTCTCCGAGGTTTTGATGGCGCGCGAGGCATTGGCGACATCGGGGGTGTTATCGCCGCCGCCTGAACAAAAAAGCTTGAACCCGCCGCCGGTGCCGGTGCTTTCGACAATGGGTGTTTTTCCACCCGAATTCTTGCCTACTTCTTCAGCTACCGCTGTTGCGAACGGAAACACGGTCGAAGAGCCGACAACCTGCACCTGGTCGCGCGCCTGTGCCCCGCTGGCGGCGGCGGTTGCGGCGATTGCCGTCACCATAAAAGTTTTCTTAATCATTTCTCTGCCTTTCATCTCTGGTGTAAACACAATTGCAGTGTTAAGGCATGCGCCAGACGGTTCTATGACAGTAAGGTTACAGTTATGTGACATGAGCAGGCTCCTTCCGGAATTCCTCTGAAAATTACAATTGTGTGACAGGAGCAGATTCTTTTGGGAATTCCGCCAGATAGATGCAGAAACTGGTGCCATTTTCCGCGCTGCTTTCGATGCTTAAACGGCCGCGATGCCGGTTAACAATATGTTTGACAATAGCCAGTCCCAATCCAGTGCCGCCAATATCGCGCGAGCGCGCCTTGTCAACACGGTAGAACCGCTCGGTCAGCCGCGGCAGATGTTCCGGCGCGATTGGGTCGCCTGAATTATGCACGCAAACGCGCAGGCCCTGGCCCCCTATTTCCGGAATGCGTTCAACCATCTGCGCACGGATGGTGACGGGCTGGCCTGATGGCCCATATTTCAGCGCATTATCCAGAAGATTGTGGAAGACCTCATATAATTGGTCCGCGTCGCCAGCAACCTGCGGCAGGACGGGCGGGCAGTCCAGTTCGATTGGAATGCCGCGTTCTGCCGCCCTTGGCCCCAGAACATCGCGCGATCTGGCCAGCAAACCGGCAATATCCACAGGTTTTTTGGGGCGTAAATGTTCTTTGGCCTCTACCCGGGACAAAGACAGCAGATCATCTATCAGCCGCCCCATGCGATGCGCTTCGACTTCCATAATGTCCAGAAACCGCGCCCGCGCCGCCACATCATCTTTGGCCGGGCCTTTCAGTGTTTCGATAAAACCCGTCAATGCCGCTAGCGGTGATCGCAGTTCATGGCTGACATTGGCGACAAAATCGGCGCGCATCTGTTCGACATGGTGCGCCGCTGTTACATCCTGCAATATCAGCGCCGCCCGCACTTTAGCATCGCGATCCGGCGGTACCGGCAGGGCATGCAGTTCATAATAGCTCGTAACCGGTGTCAGCAAAGTGATGGGCGTCGTGCTCTGGCGCCCTTCCGCGATCGCCGCGCTTGCGGCGTCAAGCGCCGCCGGATGCCGCAGCGAATGCGCCAGATCGTGATTCACCAGACGCGCCCCGAATAATTCATGTGCTGCCAGGTTGGCCTCCACCACCACGCGCTGCGCATTCAGCAGCAGAATTGGCACCGCGAATGTGTCGAGCACAGCAAGATGCACCACGCGCTGATGTGGAATATCAGGCGGCTGCGCCGCACTTGGCTGGTTTGGAGACCAGCCAAACAGTTGATTAGCAAGATGCTTTATACGAAATGATCCCGGCAAATGCGTTCCCCCACTGGTTTCTGTCATGCTAGACTCATATTCTAGATGACCGTCATACTATCCGAAGTGAAAAATTTATTATGAGTCATTCATCCACTGCATCTGGCAAGATCATTCCGGTGGCAGGGCCCAGCATTACGGCGCGTGAAGTGGACTATGTGCGCGACGCGGCCCAGAATGCCTGGGGCGAAAACGCCCACACCTATATCGAGCGCTTCGAGACAACATTCGCCCGCGCCGTTAACCGGCGTCACGCGATGGCGCTGCCATCCTGCACGGCGGGTCTGCATCTGGCCCTGGCCGGGCTGGGGATCGGGCCGGGTGACGAAGTGATTGTGCCGGATGTCACCTGGATCGCAACCGCTGCGCCGGTTCATTATGTCGGGGCGGCGCCGGTGTTTGCCGACATGGATGCGGCCGGCTGGTGTGTCACGCCCCAAACACTTGCCGCCTGCATCACGCCGCGGACACGCGCCATCATTGTGGTTGATCTGTATGGGGCGATGCCGCCAATGGATGCGATTTTGGCACTGGCGCAGCAGCACCATATTCCGGTGATTGAAGACGCGGCCGAGGCGGCGGGCTCGCAATATGGCGGCAGGCGGGCGGGCGGATTTGGCCTGGCTAGTGTTTTCAGTTTTCATGGTTCCAAAACCCTGACGACGGGCGAAGGCGGCATGCTGCTGACCGATGATACGGAATTTTATGCGCGCTGCCAGTTTCTGCGCGATCATGGGCGCACACCGGGGGATGTCTCGTTTCGCAGCACCGAAGTGGCGTTTAAATATAAAATGTCTGCGATGCAGGCGGCGATGGGTCTGGCCCAGATTGAACGTCTGGACGAATTGCTGGCGCGTAAACGGAAAATATTCGCCTGGTACCAGGCCGAGCTTGGCGCTACCGGGGAAATCCTGTTGAATCAGGAATGCCAGGGGGTACTGCATTCCTATTGGATGGTGACGGCGATTTTCCCGCATGGTTTTGCGTTAAACAAGCCGGAATTGATGGCGGCGTTCCGCGATTACGGTATTGCAACCCGTCCGATGTTCGATCCGCTGAGCGATATACCGGCATTTTCCGCAACACCGCAGGCGCAGGCGGCGCGCGCGCGCAATCAGGTGTCCTATGACATAGCGCCACGCGGCATCAATCTTCCCAGCGGGTTCAATCTCAGCCGTCAGGATGTAAGCCGCGTCTGCGCGGCGTTGAAAGAGATTTTGCGCAAAAACTCCCCGATTAGCTCTGATTAACCTGCTTTGCGCAATATCGCCATACGGATGGGGCTGAAATTTCCCATGGGGGGCAATTGCACCGCCAGCCGGTGAATTTCATGATCATAATCCGGCGCGACGCCCTGCATTTTGCACATGGCGGAATAGATTATACGGGTGGCGTAATAATAGGCGCTGGAAAATTCATGGAAGCTGAGGCTGGAAAAAATTTTTGCGGTGCGGGCGCGAAATTCCGGCTCATGAAAAAAATGATTGTGCCAGCGGATCGGAATTTCCGGCAATCCCATAACAGCGCGGGCCGCATTCATGGCGTTCTGGCCCTCGTGAAAATTCTCTATCGCCAGATAGACGCCGCCCGGTTTCAGACAGTCTGCGATGCGCGCGATGGCGGCATATTGCGCGTCACTGGTTTCAAGATTAATCAGGCAGCGATCCGTCATCGCAACATCCAGCTGCTCCGTTCCGGCGCTGGCGGCGGGATCGTTCACATCCCCCACGCTGAATGCAACCCTGCCGCCAAGCCCGCCAAGTGCTGTCTGTTGCGCCTGTGCGGTGGCAATCATTTGCGGTGCGTAATCAAAACCGGAAAACTGAAAATCCGGAAATTGTTGTGCCAATTGCAAAATCGTATTGCCGTCGCCGCAGCCCATATCGGCGATATGCGCGTCCGGGGGCAGGTTCAGTTTTTCCAGCATGCCGATCAGGCTGGCCACTTCCAGCCGCCTGAGCCAGATATCCTGGGTGGTTGCCGTGAGGCTGCCGCTGTTTTCACCGGCGCGCTGGTTCCAATAGTCTTTGATGCGTTCGCTCATGACATACCGGTTAGCAAGCTCCCGGCCTGTACGCAAGTACTCAAAAATGGCATGTTGGTGTGCCCGTAAATCAGCGAATCAAACACTTTGGACACGGTACCGGCCTTGCATCCCGCCATTTCAATCGGCATGCCCGTTTTTAACGGCGCGGCGCATCTGGCCCAGGCGCTGGATTCGCTGCTGGCGCAAAGCTTTGGCGATTTCGAGATTATCCTGTCCGACAATTGCTCCACGGACGCAACGCCGCAGATTGTTGCGGATTATGCGGCGCGGGATGCACGCATTCGCGCCATCCGCCAGGATGAAAATATTGGTGGCCTGGCCAATTTCCGTTTTGTGCTCGAAGCGGCGAGGGCCCCTTATTTTATGTGGGCGGCCTATGATGACTGGCGAGATGCAAATTATCTGGAGGCGCTGTATGGCGCGCTGACGGCCGATGCGGGCCGGGTCATGGCTGTGCCGCGTGTCGTGAGCATACGCATGGATGGCAGCACTGCTGCAATTACGGCTTTGCCGCCGATACAGAAGATGCCGCGGCTGCGCCGCATCCTTGCGCTGCTGTCACGCAGTGAGGGCGGAATGTATTACGGCCTGTACCGCACCGCGCAGATCAGGGCGGCCTTTGATCGCGCCCGGCGGGATTTTCCCTATGTCTGGGCGGCGGATCATCTGACCATGCTGCCGTTTTTCCTCAATGACCGCGCCATATGGGTGGCGCAAACCAATTTCTATAACCGCGAAACAGGCATTTCGGAGGGGCGCTACCGGCCGCAAACGGCGGCGCAACTATGGCCCTTTTTGGGATCTTTCCTGCGCTTTTACATTCGGGAAGTCCTGCAAAGCAGGCTGGCTGTCTGGGAAAAAGCGGTTTGCCTGGCCTATCTTCTCGTCTATAGCAATGGCAAGGCGGTCAAATGGCGGCGTCTGATAGTGCGCACATTATTTGGGACGAAAGAGACTGGCTGAATGTCCATATACGGCAAATTCCGTAAAGCAATCGGCTTCCCGCGCCGGCGCGACATTCTGCCGCAGCATGTGATGGTAGGGCGCTTCACTTATGGGGTGACACGCAATAGTTTCGTGCGCGCCTCGGCGCTGGCGCCGTGCAGCATTGGCGCATTCAGCGCCATTGGCCCCGATGTGCTGATTTACGGGCAGGCGGAACACAGGCTGGACAGCCCGTCCAGCTATCCGTTCCGTTCCCAATATTTCATGGCCGGTGCGCCGCCGGCCGAGCCGCTGACGCGCGGTCCGGTGCGCATCGGCAATGATGTGTGGATCGGCAGCCGCGCCATCATTCTGTCCGGGGTCTGCATTGGTGACGGCGCAGTGATTGGCGCGGGCGCGGTGGTAAGCCGCGATGTTCCCGCCTATGCGATCGCAGCGGGTAATCCGGCGCGCGTGGTGCGGCAGCGCTTTTCGCCAGAGATTGTAGCCAAGCTGCTGGAAATCCGCTGGTGGGACTGGCCGGAAGAAAAAATCCGGCGCTTTGAACCGCTTTTATCCGGCGATATGGAGGCTTTCCTGAAAGCCGCAACGGCGGAAAATGACTGAGCAGCGCCGCCCGAAGCGGGTGCTGTTTCTTATCAATGATGCGCAGTTTTTTGTGACGCATATTCTGCCGCTGGCGCGCGCGGCGGTGGCGGCGGGTTTTGATGTGCATGTGGCCTTGCCGTTTCGCGGCGCGGCGCTGGACATGGCTGCGGCATTATCTTCTATCCGGGCAAGCGGGGCGTGCCTGCATGATCTTCCGATCCGCCGGGGCGGCATGGGCTGGTTGGGGGAACTGACGGCGCTTTTCATGACATTCAGTGTGGTGCGGCGGCTGCGGCCGGATATTTTGCACTGCATTACCATCAAGCCGGTCCTGTATGGCGGGCTGGCGGCGTGGCTGTTACGGGTGCGCCGGGTAATTTTCTTTATCACGGGCCTCGGGCATGTGTTCATTGCGCAAGGGATGAAAGCGGGGCTGGTGCGCCGGCTGGTCATGTGGGCTTATGCGATGATTCTGCCCTACCGCCGGGGGGTTACGGTTTTCGAAAATGAAGACGACCGCAGCCTGTTCGTGGGGGAAAATCTTGTCAGGCGGGAACAGACCGTGCTGATCTCCGGATGCGGCGTGGATAGCGATTTATTCTATCCGGCCAGCATGCCCCCGCCTGAGCCTTTGATCGTACTGCTGCCAGCGCGGTTGCAACAGGAAAAAGGCGTGCGGGAATTTGTCGCCGCAGCCCGGATGCTGCAGGAACAGGGTGTGCGCGTGCGCATGGCGCTGGCCGGATATGCCGATTTCGACCGGCCTGGCGGCATTCGCGCCAGCGAACTGCATGCCTGGTGTGTGGAAGGGCTTGTCGAATGGTGGGGCCATTCCACCACCATGCCGGAGACGCTGCGCCAGGCGCATATTGTTTGCCTGCCCAGCTATCGCGAGGGATTTTCAAAGACATTGATCGAGGCGGCGGCAACCGGCCTGCCGGTAATTACCAGTGATGTGCCCGGCTGCCGGGATGCGGTGCGTGCGGGCGAAACGGCGTTGCTGGTTGCGCCACGCGATGCGCACGCACTGGCGGATGCAATAAGGCAGTTGCTGGATGATCCTGATCTGCGCGCCGCCATGGGGATGAGCGGCCGCAATCTGGCTGTCAGGGAATTTTCCGAGGCGCGCTTCATTGCTGCCAATCTGGCGCTTTATGACCGGCAGGACGCATGACTGATTTGCTGGTGACCGGCATGCTCATGCTCATGCTGATGCTGATGGGCGGGGCGCTGGCTTTTGCGCTGGCGCGGATCGCCATACGTCTTCAGCAGGAACCCGGCCTGGCGGCGCTGGCGGGCGTCATGATCTTCTGGCAGATGATCATTTTATGGGACGGGCGGGCGGCGCTTGCCAGTTCTGTATTATTGCTGGACATTGCCTGTGTGCTGCTCATTCTGGTGCGGTGGCTGCACCATGAACGTGTATTGGGGCGCGGGGGGGCCATAGGCTTGCTGCTGCTGGCTGGCCTCGCCTGGGGCGGCGCGCTGCTGTTTGCATCGGTGTCCCGCGGTCAGGCGCTGCTGTTTTCGGTGAGTTTTATGGCTATGACCGCCGGGGCCGCAATTGCCTGGCGCGGGGCGCGCATCCGCGTTTCATTTGGCGGATCCGGGCTTGCGGCGCTTGGGCTGATCGGGATCTGGCTGATTGTGCACAGTGCCGCCTCATACATTGCCGTTGCGGAATGAATCATGCTATGCCCCACGCATCATGACCATCATACCCATTAAACGCGCGCTGATTTCCGTTTCCGACAAGACCGGGCTGATTGAATTCGCCAGGGTGCTTGCAGGATATGGGATGGAAATCCTGTCCACCGGCGGCACCGCAAAGGCCTTGCGCGATGCCGGAATAGCGGCCCGGGAGGTTTCCGAATTTACCGGCTTTCCTGAAATGATGGATGGGCGGGTCAAGACCCTGCACCCCAGAATTCACGGGGGCTTGCTGGCGCTTCGCGAGGACGCGGCGCATGCGCAGGCGATGCGTGAACATGGTATCGGGGCCATTGATCTGCTGGTGGTCAATCTTTACCCCTTTGCCGCGACGGTGGCGTCGGATGCGGATTTTGCGGCATGTATCGAAAATATAGATATTGGCGGCCCGGCGATGCTGCGTTCCGGTGCGAAGAACCATGCCTATGTTACTGTTGCCACGGATGCGGCGGATTATCCCGCCATTCTTGCCGAACTGGCGGCGCATCAGGGCGGTACCGGTCTTGAACTGCGCAGGCGGCTGGCGGCCCGGGCGTTCGCCCACACCGCCACCTATGACGCCGCAATCAGCACCTGGTTTGCGGAGCTGACCGGTGAGGAATTTCCCCCCCGCCTTGCCATTGGCGCACAATTGCGCCAGACCCTGCGTTATGGTGAAAACCCGCATCAGAGCGCGGCCTTTTATGTCTCCGGTGAAAACCGGCCCGGCATCGCCACCGCCACGCAAGTGCAGGGCAAGGAACTGTCCTATAATAATCTGAACGACACCGATGCGGCCTTTGAACTGGTGGCGGAATTTGATGCGCCGGCGGTGGCGATTATCAAACACGCCAATCCCTGCGGGGTGGCGGTGGATACGGATTTGCGCGGCGCCTATCTGCGCGCGCTGTCCTGTGATCCGGTCAGCGCCTTTGGCGGCATCATTGCCTGTAACCGGATGCTGGATGCCCGCGCCGCAGAAGAGATGGTGAAAATTTTTACCGAGGTGATCATCGCGCCGGACGCGGATCAGGCGGCAAGGGACATCATTGCGGCGAAGAAAAATCTGCGGCTTCTGCTGACGGGCGGACTGCCGGATCCGGCCGCAAAGGGACGCCAGATCAAATCTGTTTCAGGCGGTTATCTGGTGCAGGGGCGCGATAGTGGCGCGCTTGCGCCCGCTGACTTGCAGATCGTCAGCAAGCGAAAGCCCGATGCGCGTGAAATGGCTGATATGCTTTTCGCTTTCAAGGTCTGCAAACATGTCAAATCCAACGCCATTGTCTATGTCAAGGATGGCGCCACTGTGGGCATCGGCGCCGGGCAGATGAACCGGCTGGACAGCGCCCGCATCGCCGCGCGCAAGGCCGAGGATGTGGCCGCCACCGAGGGATTGAGCGCGCCCCGCACAGCAGGATGCGTGGTGGCCTCCGACGCCTTCTTTCCGTTTGCAGATGGCCTGCTGGCCGCTGCTGCTGCCGGCGCCACAGCGGTTATTCAGCCCGGCGGATCGATCCGTGATGCGGAAGTCATCGCCGCCGCAGATGCGGCGGGCCTTGCCATGCTGTTTACGGGCATGCGGCATTTCCGGCATTAGGGAGTTTGCGGCCTGACCCCCTCCCCAGCCCTCCCCCTTTCAGGGGGAGGGAGCCCTTGCGTCTTGCGTCCCCTCGCCTTGCAAAGGGGAGGGACAGGGAGGGGATCAGGCGGCAGGCAAGACGGGTCAAGATATACTGTCTATCCGCCTGATACGGGCAGACGGCGCACCGTCAGAATCTTGCTGCCGGTTTGGGCTATGCGCGCCACGGCGTCGGCCAGCGGCTCCGAGACCACCTGCATGTGATAGGCATTGGCATGCAGCAATTCGCCCGCGCTGCGCATCATGCCCACATGGCCCTGCCAGAAAATCAGATCGCCCCGTTGCAGCGCCCGCAGGTCAACCGCAACGGGTTGCCCCAGTTCAACCTGCTGCCAGGTGTCGCGCGGGCAGGTGATCCCGGCGCGGTGCAGCGCGATTTGCAGCAGGCCCGAACAATCAACGCCCAGCCCGTCGCGGCCGCCCCACAGATAGGGTGTTCCGGTAAACAGTTCCGCCACTGAAACAAAATCCGCCGCATGCGCGCCCACAGGCTGCGTATGCTTTGAATAGACCCAGCCCAAATCCTCGATCCGGCTGAAACCATTCAGATGCGCCGTTAATGCCAGTTTCGCATTCATGCTGAGCCAGAACAGCACCGGTGATTTCATATCCGCATTTTTATACACGAAGCTGCGCTGCACACTGATCAGGTGCGTTGGCAGCGGGCCGATCGCGCTCAGCGCATCCAGTTGCACAAAGCCCGGATACTGATCCAGCGCCGTCCGGCCTTTGGCCCAGCCATCCTGTTCAGACTCAACCTCAAAAATTTCACCGAACAGCATTTGCGTTTCCAGCGGCGCATCGCTGGCAGGCTGACGCCGCAATGCTTGCGAACCGGTAATGACCCGCCTGGCCTGCCGGACTGTATTTTCGTTCATAGCCTGGCTGCCCGCGCCCGGATCAGATCGGCAAACTCACTCAAAAAAACCGAACCTTTGACGGTGCGCTGCACCAGGACGCTGCGCCTGTCCATTTCATCGCGTTTACGGCGCACAAGATCAAGCCGTCCCATAGTGTCGAGCGCACGGGTAACCGCGGGTTTGGAAATATTCAGAAAGGCAGCCAGACCGCGCACCGTATGCGGCGGCGCTTCGCCATAAACGATCAGCAGAATGGCCATTTGCCGGGCGCTGAGATCGGGCCCGTCGGCGCGCACGGAATCCACAAGCGTGGTGCGCCATAATTGCAGTGCCTGATTCATGGAGTATTCGGCGGCCATTCTGCCCCGCTGCGATGCGCTGATTCGAGATGGAATATTATTCCTGATCAGAAACGATCGCGCAACAGCGCATATAGCGCGCGGATCGCCATCGCCTCGCCGCCCGCTTTCTGGCCTGCGCCGCCTTTGGCGTTCCAGGCATAGATGTCGAAATGTGCCCAGGCCTGTGCGCCCTCTACAAAATGCTGCAAAAACAGCGCCGCCGTGATCGCGCCCGCCATGCCGCCTTCTGTGATATTGTTCAGATCGGCAATCGGGCTTTCCAGCCCCTTGCCGTAGGATTTCCATAGCGGCAGCCGCCATAGCGGATCTGCCGCCGTCTCTGAACAGCGCATCAATTGCCCCGCCAGCGCGTCATCACCCGTGAAAAAAGGCGGGATTTCCGCGCCCAGCGCCGTGCGCGCCGCACCCGTCAGCGTCGCCAGATCAAACAGATACAGGGGCTGTTCCGACGCCGCCTCGGCCAGCGCGTCGGCCAGAATCAGACGGCCCTCGGCGTCGGTATTGCCGATCTCGACCGTCAGCCCCTTGCGGCTGCTGAGAATATCGCCGGGGCGGAAGGCGTTGCCCGACACCGCATTTTCGGCAATCGGCAGCAGCACCCGCAGGCGCAGCTTCAAGCCCGCATCCATGATCATCTGCGCCAGGCCCAGCACATTGGCCGCGCCCCCCATATCTTTTTTCATCAGCCGCATTCCGTCGCTGGGCTTGATGTCCAGCCCGCCGCTGTCGAACACCACCCCCTTTCCGACCAGCGTGACTTTGGGCGCAGCCGCATCGCCCCAGCGCATATCCACCAGACAGGGCGGCCGGGCGCTGGCCTTTCCCACCGCATGGATCATCGGATAATTATGCGCCAGCAATTCTTCGCCGCTCAGCACCTGTATGCTGGCGCCATAGCGCGCCGCCAGCGCGGCCGCCGCATCGCTCAGTTCCTGCGGCCCCATATCATTGCTGGGCGTATTGATCAGATCGCGCGCCAGAAACACCCCCTCGGCAATGCGGCTGGCCTCATCGCCATCCACATTTCCGGGCAGCACCAGCCGGGGCCGCGCCGCACTTTTCGCGGGCTTCTTGTACCGTTCATACCGGTAGCAGCCGAGCGCCCAGCCCAGCGCCGCCATCTGGGCCGCGCTTTTTTCCAGCCCGCCTTCAATGCGATAATCGCCCGGCCCCAACGCGTCAGGCAGTGCGCGCCAGATCAGCGGCTCTGCGCCATCGCCCAGACCAAAGGCAATCGCCGCCAATTCGCCATCCGCCGCCGGAATTTTCAGCACCTGCCCGGCCGCCGCCGTGAACTGGCTGGCGCGCGCCCAGGCGGCGGCATTGGCTGGTTGCCCCGCCAGCCAGCCCTCCAGCCCGGCTTTGCTGACCGGCCAGACCGGGATGGATGGAACATCAGAAGCGCGTACGAACATCGGTAACAATGCGATTCTCCTGCCGGGTTAATCTGTGAAACTATAGCAGCCTCGGGCAAAACATGCGCGTCCTTCTGCGCCCCCTGTTACGCCGGGTTTGCACGCCCGGCTTCCCATGATAGGCTGATTAAAATACTGAAACAGGGAGAGGCCGCCAATGGCGCAGGCGCAGAAACAGGAAGAATATCTTTTTGACGCCGACAGCCATGTGCTGGAGCCGCCGGATTTATGGGACAATTATCTGGAAGCGGAATTTCGGCACCGGGGCATCCGCATTGTCAAGGATGCGCGCGGCATTGATCAGCTCTGGATTGATGGCGAAATTGCCATGCCCAACCGGATGGCCGCCCTTGGCGGCGTGGGCATGGACACGTCGCTTTTGTTCGACAAGCTCAGCACCCTGACTTATCTGGACGGATCGCCGCCCGCCAGCATGTTTGGCCCTGATCGCATCAAAATGTATGACGAATGGGGATTAAGCGCGGGCCTGGTGCTGCCGACGGTTGGTATTCTGTGGGATAATGACGATGCGCCGCTGGCCAATGCCTATTGCCGCGCCTACAATGACTGGGTGTATGATTTTCAGGCGGCGGACCGCAACCGCCTCATTATCGGCGCGCATCTGAATCTGCGTGATATTCCGGGCGCCATCAAGGAACTGAAGCGCAATCTGGCGCGTGGCTTCAAGGGCGTGTTCCTGCCGCCGGAACGGGTTGACGGCAAGGGCTTTGCCGATCCCTATTTCGATCCGCTTTGGGCGGTGGTTGAGGAGGCGGGCGTGCCGCTGCTGCCGCATGTGATTGTGCGTACACGGCGTATTGTCACCGGATTTGCCGGCGACTGGTATGAACCAAGGCTGATCAATCAGGTGTTTTCCTTCGCCATGGGCGGCACCTCGCAACTGATGCCCGCCATCTGCGCCATGGTGGTGGACGGCCTGTTCGACAAATTTCCGCGTTTGAAAGTCGCCAGCGTCGAGGCGGGCGCCGGCTGGGCCGCCTATGCCATGGACCGGCTGGATGAAAAATTCAAACGCTTCAGATGGGCAGCACCCCTGAAGCTGGACCTGCCCAGCGATTATTTCCGCCGCAATCTGTGGTTCGTCGCCGAACCGGAGGAACGCACCATTGGTTCAATGCTGGAACTGGTGGGCGAGGACCGCATCCTGTGGGGATCAGACTATCCCCATATCGACAGCGATCTGGCCGCCGTCTCACAGATCCGCCACAGCGTGGCCGGACTATCCGACACGCGCAAACATGCGGTGCTGGGCGGCAATGCGAAGAAACTGTTCGGGATAAAATAGAAGGCATTCCCTGTATGGGGGCGTCGCCCCACTCACTGTGTCACCCCGCACTTGCTGCGGGGTCCAGGGCCCCAATCACAGGCTTTTCTTTGTGGCTCTGGACCCGGAATAAATCCGGGGTGACAGCAAAAGAGGATAGGGCCAAGCCTATCCATCCCGCGCCCGGTCCTCGCGTAATATACCGAGCGTCGAAGGCTCGGGCTTTTTCTGGCGGCGGGTTTTGGATTTTGCCGCCGCGACCGCCAGCGGCGCGGTCATTTCCGGCGCGTGCCGAACATGTGCGAAAGTGAGTAATGCGGCCCTCATAAGCAAGACAAACAGCCTTTCCAACTCAAACTGGTTTTCTTCATCAAGCGTATAATGTACCGCTCCGCGTATTCGATGCGCCATGATGAGATCGGAAGCAATTTTTTCAGCTTTCCCTTTTTGGGCTATATCATCAAGCGCGGTCTTGAGCGTTGACCAATCAGTAGGCGGGCGCCCCTTGCCCGGTTTTGTGAGTCTGGCCGCTTCAGACATCACTCTTGCAACGTTTGAGCCTTTCCATATCACTTCAAACATTTTGTAGAGTTGCCATTTATCTTTAACCCTCTCGCCGCCCAGATCGCGTACGACATGTTCAATGATAACGGCCATTCCTTGTATGTCACTTCTCATCCCTGACAGCGCGAACTCGTTACCGCGAAAAGTATGCTCTTCAATGGAGCGAAGTCTCCAGAAAAAGGCATGATGACCTTTCTTATCAATGAACTCGACAAATGCTTTAATCTCTTCCTCGCTAATTCCGGGCACATTGGCGTCCGGCTTACGGATCATTCCAATCAAAGTCATTCGCGCGCGATTTTTTTCGTTTTCTGCCCAATCAGGAAACGCTGTATCAAGTAGGAACTTGTCACTCCTGTAAAATCCAATCCCGGCTCGAGCCGTCTCGAAATTTATTCCGGTTCCCAACTGCGCCAGCAATACGGCCTTGCCGAGATAGCGCTTGTATTCATCGGCGATGAGAGGACGCCCGTCTCCGTCCCATTCACGCCAGCGGTCAAAGAGAAACCTAGCCAATTCGATGAGTTGCTGTCCGTTTACTCCAAAACGATTACAGGCATTCTGTGCAGCGGCCTGTTGTTCCTCGCGATATGTTTTGGTTTCATCAGCAGTCAATATATATCGCCCTGAACGTTTGGGCCCCAGCTCGACCAACGCCAGATTGCTTTCCTCCACAAACCAAACCACGGCATCAAGGGCTGCTGTATGAGTTGCAAAATCTTGCAGAAGGTGAACAGGAGTGAAGGAAACACGGGTGGGACCGGTAGGCATTTCATGTCCATCCCGACCCGCAAGGAACGCAGCTTCGAGTTTCCCTTCATCTGCGAGATTAACGAGAATATGAATTCCCATTTCCGCCATCTCGGCGGCTTGTAACACCTGCCAGGAGCTGTAAAGCGTCTTGACGTAACGATTGTCGTATAGAGTCTTGTCCCTATCATTGCTTACATCGACTCTGAAATCCGACCACGGCACAAAAGGCCTATCAGCGGGACGATAAACGAATTCGGCAAAGCGTGGCTCTAAGTCATCAAGCGGATGAGGCAATCGGCCAAATGCCCTTGGATTGTTTCGCCGGTGAATTGCATTTTCGAGATCATATGCAGCATCAAGCCTTGGCCCTTCTGGCTCAACGGTGACAGTCATTGCACCGACATCTGGATGTGAATCCAACCATAAGCTTCGGGTAACTGTGTCAGGATAGCGTGTGCGCAATCTTGGTATGACCAGCCGGGTCTGTTCAAGCTGCTCAAGGTAGCTATCGCTAACATGTCCTCTAACGATTTTTAAACGGCCAACCTCATTTTGAAATTCCTGAACGTCAAGATAGCGTCTACCGAATTTAGACATTTGGCTCCCCTAACCCCAATCCTCGGTAAAGGCGGCAGCGCGGGTTCTGATTTCATTCCATGACAGGCGCATATGGGCTTTTCTATTGTTTGTGATTCGGACTGGCTGAGCGGTTTGCGTTGCAGATACTATTCCAGGTTGGCGATGTGCGCAGCCCCGTTTCCCGCTTGACAAGACTTATTGAGCGTCGTCTCATTACGGGAGCCGCCTGGTCCGGTATACAGTGTTGTAAGTACACTTCCGGCCTGCGCCGTCCAGAATGGCTTTTTAAAAAAATAAACTTTTGGAGGAACGACGCTATGGCTGACACACGCTTTGACATGGTAATCCGCAACGGCACGGTGGTGGACGGCACCCGCATGCCGCGCTTCAAGGCGGACATTGCGATCAAAGACGGCAAGATTGCCGAAATCGGCCGCGTAACCGGCAAGGGCAAGCAGGAAATCGACGCCACCAATCTGATTGTCGCGCCCGGCGCCATCGACGTGCACACGCATTATGACGCGCAACTGCAATGGGACCCCTATGCCAGCCAGTCCTGCTGGCACGGCATTACCTCGATTGTCATCTCGGCCTGCGGCTTTGGCTTTGCGCCCTGCCACCCGCATGACCGCGAACGGGCGATGAACCGCATGACGCGGGTTGAGGCCATTCCCTATTCCGCCATGAAACTGGGCATGCGCTGGGACTGGGTGACGCAGGCCGAATATCTCAATTCCATGAAAAAGGCCGGGCTGGGCGTTAATGTCGCCAGCTATATTCCGCAATCGCCGGTGCGCGGTTATGTTCTGGGTACGGAAGATAGCTCACGCGAGCATGTAACCCCCGCAGAGCTGGAGGCGATGAAGGAACTGGTGCGCGATGGATACCGCGCCGGCGCCATGGGCCTCTCGACCGATCTAAATCTGATCGACCGGGATTTTGACGGATCAATGCTGCCGAGCCTGATTGCCCCGATGGAAGAGACCGAGGCGCTGATTGCGGTGGCGCGCGAATTCAATGTCGGCTCTATCGAGGTGACGCCCAAACAGCTCAAGATCGGCCCGAATGAGGCCGAGATGCTGGAGCGCTGGGCCAATCTTTCCGGCCGCCCGATCTATTACAACGCCATCATTCAGGAAGGCCACCGCCCGGGCGCCTATAAGGAGGCGCTGGCGCTGCTGGAGGACATGAACACGCGGGTGATGGTGAACGGGCTGGGGCTGACCCATGAGCTGGAATCACTGTTCAATCTGATCGAATATAATCTGTTCGATGAAATGCCGGCCTGGAACAAGGCGCTGGCCTGCCCGCTGGAACAGCGCATCGCCAATCTGGCCAATCCGGAAGTGCGCAAAACTTTGCAGCATGATCTGGATCATCATGTTGAACGGCTATGGTCTGGCAACTGGGCGCGGCTGATGGTGATGGAATCAAAAGATCCCAGCCTGGTTGGCAAATATGTTTCGCAGATTGCCGCCGAACGCGGGCAGGATCCGCTGGATGTGTTCTGCGACATCAATGTGGCCGAACGGCTGGAGACCAATTTCATCATCGAAGATTTCGCCAATATGGATGACGACGCCAATCAGGAAATGCTGCTGCATCCGCATGTGATCCCCGGCCTGTCGGACGGCGGGGCGCATACGCAATTTCTGAGCCTTGGCAAATATCCCACCATCCTGCTGGCTAAATGGGTGCGCGACAAAAAAGCCATCTCGCTGGAAGAGGCGCATTGGCGCCTGTCGCATATGGCGGCGGCCAGCATCGGCATGATGGGGCGCGGCATGCTGCTGCCGGGGATGCCTGCCGACATCATGATCTATGATCTCGACAAGCTCGCGGTGACCCCGGAAAGGCCGGTATATGAGACCATTATCGGCGGCGGCCGGCGCCTGATTCAGAAGGCCACCGGCTATCGCGCGATTCTGGTCAATGGCGTGCCGACTTTTGAATATGGCGAATGCACCAATGCGCGTCCGGGCGATATCTGGCGCACCAGCGTTGGCGAGCGCTATAACGAAGCCCTTAAAAAGGCAGCGGAATAAGCGCGCTGCGGGCCAGACTTACTGGGCCGCGACGGCGGGATCGGGGCGGGGCTGTGCAAGGCTGACAAGCCGGGCAACCCCGTCTGCACTGCCAAGGACGGCGTTCTTTTCACGTGCGGAAAGAAACCGCACGGCGTCTTCGATATTATCCGCCTGATTCAGCTTCGCCATAGCGACCACCAGATCGACATCCACTTCGCCTTTGACGCCGGGGCGCGGCCTGGCGAGCATGGAAAGATGCTGACGCTGCAACAGCGGATCACCGGCAATGCGCAGCAGAGGATCCATTACCGGCATGCCTTTCAGGGCCAATTCATCCTGAATGATCCGGGAACGGACGATAATGGGATGCGGCCTGGATTCTTCCGGCGTCAGCAGCAGTCCCGCCCGCGCCAGCGCCTGGCCGCAGCGCCTGCTGGCCCCCAGCGCAGACAGCGGAATCGCCAATACCAGCCCAAGCACCACCGGAGACATCCAGGCCAGCAGCAGCGGAGAAACGGCAAAGGCCGATATGCCAAGGGCAACGCCCAGAATTGTATGGCCCCGATGGCGCTGCGCTATCTCGCGGAAGGGCACCCGGTCATCCCCGCGCCGCTGTGTGCGCCAGCCAACATCGCGCCCCGCCAGCGATCCGAACACGGCGGAGGTTTGAATAAGCATCATGACCGGCGCGGTCAGTGAAGACAGCAGGGTTTCTAAAGTCAGGCTACCAAGAATGCGCAGACGCCCGCCAAAATCCGCCGCCAGGGCGCGATTGCGCATCAGCAGCAGAACACCGAATATTTTGGGCCCCAGCAGAACCGCCATCGTGCCCGCATATAGCCAGGCCGCCAGTTGCGGATTGATCACCGGCCATGTCGGAAACAGTTGAAATTCGTCGGTAAAATATTCCGGCCGGATATAATGCGCCTGTAATGTCAGCAACATGCCGGCAAGCAGAAAGCTAAGCCACACCGGCGATGCCAGATAGCCGAATATGCCCAGCCCCAGATGCAGGCGGCTCAACCAGTGCAGGCCGCGCACCGGCAGAACCGCGATGTGCTGCATATTACCCTGGCACCAGCGCCGGTCGCGCGCGGCATAGTCAATCAGGCCCGGCGGGCTTTCTTCAAAACTGCCATCAATCTCGGCGGCCATATAGACTTTCCAGCCGCTACGGCGCATCAGCGCCGCCTCGACAAAGTCATGGCTCAGAATATGCCCCCCAAAGGGCGCGCGGCCGGGCAATACCGGCAAGCCGGCGCTTTCCAGAAAAGCCCGTGTACGGATGATCGCATTATGACCCCAGTAATTCCCGTCGCCCATATGCCAATAGGCAAGCCCCGCCGCTATAACCGAGCCATAGGCCCGCCCGGCAAACTGTTGCAGGCGCGCAAACAAGGTGCCGCCATTGATAATCTGCGGCGCGGTCTGGATGATACCGGCCTCGGGATGCACTTCCATGGTTGCCGCGAGGCGCACCATGGCTTCGCCCGTCATCAGACTGTCGGCATCCAGAACGATCATATGGTCGTAATTCAGCCCCCAGCGGCAGCAGAAATCTTCGACATTTCCGGATTTGCGGGCGATGTTTTTGGGCCTGCGGCGGTAAAACAGATTGGCGTCACCGCCTGTGCGGGCGCGCAATTCGTGAAAGCCGGCCTCTTCCTCCAGCCATATCGCGGCGTCCGTGGTGTCGCTCAGGATAAAGAAATCAAACCAGCGCAGCGCGCCCATCTGCCGCAGGTCTTCGTACATGGCCTGTACATTGGCATAGATGCGGTGCGGCGGTTCATTATAGGTCGGCACCAGCAGCGCCGTGCGTTTGGTCAGAACCATTGACGCGCCCGGCGCCAGTTTCGGCACCCGCAGCAGAGGCCGCGCGCGCAGCACAAACACATATCCCATCACCGCGCTGACAAACCAGAAGCTGATCCAGGTGAAATTGGGCACGAACAGGATCAGAATCAGGATCTGAACACTGGTCAGATTATTGACCGCCATAACCTCATACATGCCATAAAAGGCCAATGCGGAAAGCAGCAGGGTTCCAGCAAATAACAGCCCGCGCCGGAATAATGCCGCCAGCCGCGCCGGATCAGGGGCAGGGGGCGTAGCAGGATGCCACTTCCAAAACGGCTGGGCTGGCATTTCGGCATGGTTTTCCACCGGCAGCGCGGGCGCCGGTGCAAATTCACTGTTACGATCCACGGGCGCGGGAGAAGACGCCCCTATATCGTCCATCGGTAAACCCAGACCTCCGAAAGCCGTTGTTTTTTGTGGGCAAGGTGGCCGCGTAATTCCACGCTCTGCGCCTCAGCGGTTTCAAGCTCAAAGCTGAGCCGCCAGCCACCGGTCTCGGGATTTGCCTGGACCACCGGGTTAAGGATTTTCCCCACTGACGACTCAAGAACGGCTTCAGGCAGCGTTTCAGGCGGCAGGGTATCCGGCTTAATGCCTGCAAAATCAATAACAAACAGCCGGGTTGGCGCGTCCCAGCCTCTGCCAACGCGCGTCGCCAATACCAGGGCCACATCGGGCGGCGGATTCGGCGCGCTGGTCCATTGCATACGGTAATTCAGAACATATTCCGAACCGCCGGGAATGGGATCGGCCGGGCGCCAGTAAACGACAATATTGTCATTAATTTCAGACTTTGAAGGGATTTCGACCAAATGCACCGCGCCTGGCCCCCAATCGCCGATCGGCTCGATCCACAGGCTGGGCCGGCGTTCGTAGCGCGCTTCCAGATCTTCAAAATTTTCAAACCGGCGTTCGCGCTGTAACAGGCCAAAACCGCGCGGACTATGGTCCATAAAGGCGCTGACCTGAAGAATATTCGGGTTGGCCAGGGGCCGCCACAGCCATTCGCCCTGACCGTTACGGATCGACAGGCCCGTGGAATCATGCACGGCAGGCCGGAAATCATCAATGCCGAGGCGGTCGGACGCATCGAACAAAAACATGCTGGTCAGCGGCGCAAACCCGGCGCGCATGAGATTTGTGCGGGGATAGAGCGTGACTTCCACATCCATTTCGGTACTGACGCCCGGGCGCATGGTAAAGCGATAGGCGCCCGCTGTGCTTTTGCTGTCGAGAAGGGCATGCACCACGATGGAGGTAGAGCCGGGCCGGGGTTTTTCTATCCAGAAGGCGCGAAACAGCGGGAACTCCTCGCCGCTCGGCTCGGCCGTATCAAGGGCCAGTCCACGCGCCGACAGGCCGTAATGCTGTCCCTTGGCGACGGCGCGAAAATAGCTCGCACCCTGAAACACAGCCATTTCATCGAAATAATCCGGCCGGTTAATCGGCGTATGCAGCCGGAAACCGGCAAAACCCAGGTCATAATCCGGCGGCGGCGGCTGTACGCTGGGCCCAAACGAGAAGTAATCGCTTGAATATAGCAGTTTGCGGGATTCATCCTGATCCACCACATGGATCATTACCGGCTGCGTGAAGAAAAAGCCGCTATGGAAAACATGCATCTGAAAGGGCAGCCCTTCCGTGGCCCATATCGCCTGATCCGGGCGGAACCTTATGTCGCGATACTGGTCATAGGTGAGATTTTCCAGTTCCTTGGGCAAGGTCAGGGTTGGCGGGGAATATTTCTTCGAGGCCAGCTTTTGTGCGAGCTTGCGCACCATGCCGGGCTCAAAGGGAACCGGATCCCCATATTTGGCATTGGAAACAGCAATCGCGGCTTCCTGCCCGTTACCGGGTAGAACGCCAAAAAAGGGGGAAAGGGCCATTGCGGCCAGGACGTCACGACGGCGCACTGCTTATATACTTCGCTCTGATGTTAAGTGGCTAATCCACACAAGCACATATATGATGCTTGCTATCTGGCATAGCTTTAATAGTTTAGCCAGTGCAAATTCAATCATTAAAGGGGGACAGGCAAATGCGGCAGATTTCGGACCAGACTGCATGGCTTGCCCAGGTCAGCGAGGCTGCGCTGGAACCGGGCCTGCCCATCATCGACCCGCACCATCATTTGTGGGATCACCCGGGCAGCCGCTATTTTCTGGACGAGCTGTGCGCCGATACCAATAGCGGCCATAATATTGTGGCGACGGTGTTTGTCGATTGCGGGGCCATGTACCGCGCCTCCGGGCCCGAACATCTGCGTCCCGTCGGGGAAACCGAGTTCGTCAACGGGGTGGCGGCGCAAAGCGCCAGCGGCCTGTATGGGCCGATGCGGGCCTGTTCTGCGATTGTCGGGCATGCCGATCTGACCCTGGGTTCCGCCGTGGGCGAGGTGCTGGACGCCCATATGGCCGCAGCGCCAGGCCGGTTTCGCGGCATTCGTCATATCACCGCCTGGGATCCCAGTCCCCAGCTTCAGGGCGCCTTTGCCCATCTGACCCAGGGCATGCTGGGCGAGACGAAATTTCGCCAGGGTGCTGGCGAACTGGTAAAGCGCGGCATGTCATTTGACGCTTTTTTCTATCACCCGCAAATTCCCGATCTGACGGATTTCGCCCGCGCGCTGCCCGGCCTGACCATCATTCTGGATCATTTTGGCGGCCCTATCGCCATTGGCCCCTATGAAGGCAAGCGGGCGGAAATTTTCGGCCAATGGAAAAAAGACATGGCGGAACTGGCAAAATGCCCGAACGTCAATGTGAAAATCGGCGGCATCAATATGCCGATGAACGGTTTTGGCTGGCACAAAAGGGCGCTGCCCCCCACATCGGAGGAACTGGCGTCAGCCACCCGTGACTATTATCTGCACACAATTGATGTATTCGGTCCGGCGCGCTGCATGTTTGAAAGCAATTTTCCGGTGGATAAGCGCTCCGTCTCCTATGGCGTGCTGTGGAATGCGTTCAAGCGTATCGCGTCAGGATTTTCAGCGGACGACAAGGCGGCGCTGTTTGCAGGCTGCGCCAGCCGCGTCTACAGGATGGGGTTAACATAGCCGGCATGGGAAGTTTTTTACACGCATTGGTGCCGGTTTTCATTGGCGCCACATTTGCGGTGCTTTGCACCGGCATTTTCGCCATGTTCCGGGGCGGGGAATTCAACCGCAGCTGGAGCAATAAATTAATGCGCCTGCGAGTCGCGATGCAGTTCGCCGCCGTCCTGATCATCATGGGTGCACTCTATTTCGCCGGGAGCTGAGGCATTGGTAAAGCTGAATAAAATCTATACCCGTACGGGCGATAAGGGTGATACCGGCCTGGGCGATGGGCGGCGGGTGCGCAAATATGATCTGAGGGTGGCGGCCTATGGCACGGTGGACGAGGCCAATGCCGCCATCGGCCTGGCGCGGCTGCACACCAGCGGCAGCACGGATGCGGCGCTGGGGCGTATTCAGAATGATCTGTTCGACCTTGGGGCCGATCTGTGCACCCCCGCAGCGCCCGGTGAACAGCCAGGCGCGGCCCTGCGCATCACCGACAGCCAGGTGGACCGGCTGGAACAGGAAATTGACACCCTGAACGCCCGGCTCAGCCCGTTGAATTCCTTTATTTTACCTGGGGGAAGTCCAGCCGCGGCCTATCTGCACCTGGCGCGCACGGTCAGCCGGCGGGCCGAGCGCCTGATGGTGGAACTTGCGGACAGCGAAAATGTTAACCCGGCGGCGCTACGCTATATCAACCGTCTATCCGATTTTCTGTTTGTGATCGGGCGTCATGCGAACAATGACGGTAATACAGATGTTTTATGGCAGCCGGGACAAAATCGCTAAGTGAATTTTTTACCTGAAAACATGGTCGTGAACGTTACGATTCGTTGACAGCGGTGGTGCGGGATACTAGTTTTCGCACCTGCGAGATGACCGGGTTTTTTTGCCGGGATAAATTAGCAAATTTTTTGACTTGGAGAATGTGGCAATGAAGGTTCTGGTGCCCGTCAAGCGGGTAATTGATTATAATGTCAAGGCACGGGTCAAGGCCGACGGCTCGGGCGTCGATCTGGCGAATGTTAAAATGTCGATGAACCCGTTTGACGAAATCAGCGTCGAACAGGCCGTGCGCATGAAAGAAGCCGGAACCGCCACAGAGGTCATTATCGTCTCTATTGGACCGGCTGCGGCGCAGGAAACCATCCGCACCGCGCTGGCCATGGGCGGCGACCGGGGCATTCTGGTCAAGACCGATGCTACCGTTGAACCCCTTGGCGTCGCCAAAATTCTTAAAATCATCACCGAGCAGGAAGGGGCGGACATCGTCATTCTGGGCAAGCAGGCGATTGATGATGACAGCAATCAGACCGGTCAGATGCTGGCGGCCCTGCTTGGCCGCGCCCAGGCCACCTTTGCCAGCGAAGTAAAAATTGACGGCAAGATGGCCGAAGTAACCCGTGAAGTTGACGGCGGCCTGCAAACCATCCGCGTCAGCCTGCCCGCCATCATCACGGTTGATCTGCGGCTGAATGAGCCGCGCTATGCCTCGCTGCCCAATATCATGAAGGCGCGCAAAAAACCCATTGATGAAAAGACGCCGGAAGATTTCGGCGTGGACATCACACCGCGTCTGAAAGTGCTGAAAACCACTGAGCCGCCCACGCGCCAGGCAGGCATAAAAGTGGAATCTGTGCAGGATCTTGTCGCCAGGCTGCGCAATGAAGCAGGAGTAATTTGATTATGAGTTCGCTTGTAGTAGCAGATCACGACAATAGCAGCCTGTCCGACGCCACCGCCAAAGTCGTCAGCGCCGCCAGACAATTGGGCGGCGATGTGCATGTTCTGGTGGCCGGGCAAAATTGCGAGGCGGTTGCGCAGGCCTGCGCCAAACTGGACGGAGTGAGCAAGGTTCTGCTGGCCGATGATGCGATTTACGCCGCAAGGCTTGCCGAAAATGTGGCGGAGCTTGTGGTTGGCCTGATGGGCAATTACACAGCAGTGCTGGGCAGCGCCACCACCGTATCGAAAAATTTCATGCCGCGCGTCGCAGCCATGCTGGATGTGGCGCAGATTTCCGAGATCGTCAAAGTCGAATCGCCCGATACATTTGTACGCCCGATCTATGCCGGCAACGCCATGCAGACCGTGCAGTCAACCGACGCCAAAAAGGTCATCACCGTGCGCACCACCACCTTCCAGGCTGTTGGCCAGGGCGGTTCCGCCGCGGTTGAGAAAATCGCGGCTGCAAAAAATCCCGGCCTGTCGGAATATGTCGGCGATCGCCTGTCCGATTCGGCGCGCCCGCAGCTGACCTCGGCCAAGATCATTATTTCCGGCGGACGCGGCATGCAGTCCGGCGATAATTTCAAAATGATCGAGGCGGTCGCGGACAGACTGAAGGCAGCCGTTGGCGCATCGCGCGCGGCGGTCGATGCAGGCTATGCGGCGAATGACATGCAGGTAGGACAGACCGGCAAGGTCGTGGCCCCTGATCTGTATATTGCCGTGGGTATTTCGGGCGCTATTCAGCATCTGGCCGGTATGAAAGATTCCAAGGTCATCGTCGCCATCAACAAGGATGAAGAAGCGCCGATTTTCCAGGTTTCGGATTATGGTTTGGTCGCGGATTTATTCAAGGCTGTGCCGGAACTGGAAGCAGAATTAGCAAAGCTTGGCCTCTAAGAGCCGGGTGCATATGGATGGGAAACGTAGCAGGGATTTAACCTGATTTAACAAAGGATGATCCCCGTATGGTGACGATTAACAAGGTTGGCGTAATTGGCGCCGGTCAAATGGGCAATGGCATCGCGCATGTCTGCGCGGCGGCGGGCTTTGATGTGCTGCTGGAGGATGTCAACAAGGAAGCGCTCGACAAGGCGCTGGAGACGATTTCCTATAATATGTCGCGTCAGATACAGCGCGGCCTGATGACCGAGGAGGCCAAGCGGGTTGCAATGGCCCGCATCACGCCCGTCGCCGATCTGGAGCGTTTCAAGGAAGTCGATCTGGTGATCGAAGCCGCAGCCGAAAAGGAAGATGTCAAACGCAGCATTTTCGCCCGCCTTTGCCCCATGCTGCGGCCCGATGCGATTATCGCCTCCAACACATCCTCGATCTCGATCACGCGCCTTGCGGCCTCAACGGACCGGCCCGAACAATTTATCGGCCTGCATTTCATGAATCCGGTTCCCGTAATGAAACTGGTGGAACTGATACGCGGGATCGCTACCGGCGAGGAAACCTTCAAACAGGCGCGTGAATTCACCAACCGGCTTGGCAAGACAACGGCGAACGCCGAAGATTTTCCGGCCTTCATGGTCAATCGCATTCTGATGCCGATGATCAATGAGGCGATCTATACCCTGTATGAAGGGGTTGGCAATGTCGAAGCCATTGACACCGCCATGCGGCTTGGCGCCAATCATCCGATGGGGCCGCTGCAACTGGCCGACTTTATCGGCCTGGATACCTGCCTGTCGGTGATGCAGGTGCTGTATGAAGGGCTGGCGGACAGCAAATACCGCCCCTGCCCATTACTGGTGAAATATGTCGAGGCCGGCTGGCTGGGCCAGAAAACCCAACGCGGCTTTTACGATTATCGCGGCGAGGTCCCGGTTCCGACGCGGTGATATTTGCTGGGATGATGTCATGAAAATTGGCGTTCTTGACCATGTATCTATCCCTGTCAGTGACCTTACCCGGTCGATCATGTTTTACGATGCGGTTTTAATCGTGCTGGGCCTGCATCGAACCGCTGGCGGTGATGATGTTGCAGGATATGGGGCCGATTCTGATCTTCCATGTAGCTTTTGGATACTCAAGGAAACTGGCTCTAACGCCGCAAAGCCGGGATTGGGACTGCATATCAGTTTCCGCGCAGTGGATCGCGAGCAGGTGCACGCATTTCATGCCGCCGCCCTTGCACATGGCGGCCGCGACGCCGGCCGGCCAGGCCCGCGCCCGCATTATTCGTCGGGGTTTTATGGCGCTTTCGTCTTCGATCCGGATGGGATCAAAATCGAGGCGCTTGTCCGCGAAGACTTGCTCTGAACACAGACGCTGGAAGTGCGTCTTACTCCATCCAAAAAAAACCCCACGCTTGCGCATGGGGTAGTTTAGTTCTGATCACTCAGGGGCCGAGGCACGGACCAAGAGGCGTGTCCTTCAAATTGAAAGAGGGGGGTCTTCAAACTAAAGTCACATGGCGTATATGGTGTCGGGAGCGGTGTTCAACCAGTGACATTCGTCACATTCCAGCGCTTAATTTTTCAATTCATTCATGGTTAAGCCCCGCCCCAAGTCATAATGGAAATTCACACAGGATTGTTCAGGGCGTCACGAATGAATTGCCCGCCCAATTGCAGCCCGTCCGGCGCTATGCCGTGGCCCACGCCGCGTGATATATGCGATTGCACGGTCAGCCCCGCCTTGACCAGCGCTTCAACGGCGGCATGCATGCGGCTGACCGGCAGCATTTCATCTTCATCACCATGAATCATCAGAATGGGCGGCCTGACCCTGATTTCCGCCTGCAATTTTTCCGGCCCGGCCAGCGCCCCGGAATAGCCGACAATGGCCGCCGGGGAGATTGCCCGGCGCAATCCAACCTGTAGCGACATCATCGTACCCTGGCTGAAGCCAACCAGCACCAGCCGGCTTTCATCCAGCCCATGACGCGCCAGTTCCTGATCAATAAAGCGATCCAGAACAGGCGCTGCGCGGGTAACGCCGCGGTACATTTCTTCCGGGTCCAGCCTGGTAATGCCGAACCATTGATAGCCCATAGGCGACATTTCGCAGCGTTCCGGCGCATTGGGCGACACAAATGCCGCGCCCGGCAAGGCCTTCTGCCAATAGGGGGCAAGACCGATCAGATCATTGCCATCGGCGCCATAGCCGTGGCACAAAATCACCAGACTGTCCGCCTTGCCGCCTGTGGCGGGATCTATTCTGGGGCCGTCAATCATTGCCGTCGTCATGGTATTTCCTTTGCCAGCTTGCATATTCCGATGCCGCCATCATAGTTACTTACCGCCCCCGCCGCCAGCTTGCCTGGGAGTTTTTTTGTGTTTTTGAACAAGCCCGCCACGACCCGCTTTGCACCCAGCCCGACCGGCCTGCTGCATCTGGGGCATGCCGTTGCGGCGCTGGTTGCGCATGATACCGCCGCGCAAACCAGCGGACAGTTTATGCTGCGCATTGATGATAGTGACGCCAGCCGCTGCCGGCCCGAATTTGAAACGGCGATCTATGAAGATCTGCACTGGCTTGGCCTGAACTGGCACCCGCGGGTCCGGCGTCAGTCCGGTCATCTGCCCGATTATCAGGCGGCGCTGGACCGGCTGCGCGGCATGGAACTGGTCTATCCCTGTTTTTGCACGCGCAAGGAAATTCTGCGCGAAGCAGCCAGCGCCCAGGATGCCCCGCATGGCGATGAAGGTCCGCGCTATTCCGGCGCCTGCCGCACACTTGGCCCGTCCGAAAGACGCGCCCGGTTAGAGGCGGGCGCTGCAATCGCGCTGCGTCTGGATTGCGCAAAGGCGATGGCCAAAACTGGCGGTCAACTGGATTTTTATGAACATGGCGCAGGCCCGGAAGGGCAGACCGGCCTGATAGAGGCGCGCCCGGACAGGCTTGGCGATATTGTTCTGGCGCGCACCGGAACTGATGGCGTTGAAAATTACAGCTATCATTTGTCGGTCTGTGTGGATGATGCGGCCCAGCAGATAGGCTGCGTCACACGCGGGCGGGATCTGTTTTTTGCAACGCATATGCACCGGCTTTTGCAGACGCTGCTGGGCCTGCCGGCACCGGAATATCTGCATCATGCCCTGGCTGTTGACGCGGCGGGAAAACGGCTTGCCAAACGCCATGACGCGCTAAGTCTGCGCCAGTTGCGCGAACAGGGCATGACGCCGGAACAGGTGTGTATGATGGCGCGGGCTGTGACCGGCTAACCGGCGGAGCGGATTTCCTGGCCGTCAGCTGTTTGTTCCAGCTGTGCAATCTTGCGGGCGGCACACCAGCTGATCAACCCGTCAAGCGGCAGCGGGCGGCTGTAATAATAGCCCTGCACCTGATCGCATTTTTCCTGTTTGAGTATCTGCAACTGGGCTTTTTCTTCCACACCCTCGGCGATGACCCGCAGATGCAGACTATGCGCAAGGGCGATCACAGCGCGCACAATGGCGATGTCTTCGGCATTTGCCGACATTTCGGTAATAAAGGAACGGTCAATCTTGAGCGTGCTGAGCGGAAACTGGCGCAGATAGGTCAGCGACGAATAGCCGGTGCCGAAATCATCCAGCGCCAGGCTGACTCCAAGCAGATAAAGCGAGTTCAGCGTCTTGCTGGATTTTTCGATATCTTCCATGACCATGCTTTCAGTGATTTCCACCTCCAGCCGTTTGGGGGGTAACCCGGTTTCTTTCAGTATACGGTTGATCATGCCGATCAGATCATCATTATGCAGCAGGTTTGCGGACAGATTGACGGACACCCGCTCAATATCAATGCCGATATCCAGGCAGCGTTTCAGCCCGGCGCAGGCCGCATGCATGACCCATTCCGTCATGGGCAGAATAAGACCGGAGGCTTCCGCAATTGGCACGAACAAGGCTGGCGGGATCATGCCGCGTTCGGGATGCTGCCAGCGTACCAGCGCCTCCACACCGAGAACCTCGCCGCTATTGATGTCAACCTGCGGCTGATAATGCACGACAAGCTGATTACTGGAAATCGCCGCGGATAATTCATCCTCGATCTGCCGGCGCAGTCTGACCTGCTCGTTCATCGCTGCGTCAAAAATCTGATAAAGGCCCGTGCCGGACTGTTTGGCGCGGGCAAGCGCCGTTTGCGCATTCTTCTGCATGGTTTCCGCATTTTGCGCATCTGCGGGAAACAGCGTGGCGCCGATGGAACAGCTGATGTTCAGCGAGTGCCCCTCAATTTCGAAGGGTTCAGCAATCGTGGCAATTAGTTTTTGCGCCAGGCCTTCCACAATTTCCGGGGCTTTTGAATTGCTGACCAGAACGGCAAACTCGTCCCCGCCAAGGCGCGCGACAGTATCGGTTGCGCGCATGCAATGCCTGATGCGCTGACCGGCCTGACGCAATACCAGGTCTCCTATGCCGGAGCCGATCCGGTCATTGATCTCGTTGAAATGATCAATATTAAGCACCAGCAGGATAACCTGGCGGTTAAAGCTTTCGGCATGGCGCAGGGTATTTTTCAGGCGTATCTGGAAATAGGCGCGATTGATCAGTCCGGTAAGATGATCCTGATAGGCCAGACGCCGGACATTACGCTCGGCCCATTTGCGCTTTACCCGTTCGCGGCGCAGTACCGCGGCATTTTTCAGCACTTCCGCCCTGGGATTTATATTATTTCCGGCAGCCGGTTTTGCGGGCGCACCGCCCTGGGATGCGGTATTGCGGCCAAAAATAATTTCATACTGGCGATCCCCCACCCAATGATAGGCGCAGGTCAACTCGAAATTGGCCCAACCTGTTTCAGGACTTCCCAGGCGGCAATGTCTGCGTGCGCCAAGATCAGGCGTGGCGCTGGCGGCGGTCTTGCACCACCAGGATTGCAGGGTCCAGTTATCGGCCTCATGCACCAATGTGCTGAAATGCCTGCCATTGAGATCGCCCGCGCGCATACCGCCCCGCCCGGTTTCACTTCCGAGAAGACGCAGCGCCGGTTCATTCAGCAGAATGATCTGACCGGCAAGACAAAGACAGGCAAAATCCCCCGACCCCGCGACAAGCTTCGCCGCGATAGCCAGTTCCGGTCCCAGTCTGTCAGAATTGCTATTCCCCAAACTCACTGACAACTCCTGAAGCGGTGCCATAACCAGAATATTGCCTGGCGCCCCTGATTATTTATTCCAGCCCCTGTTGAACTGTTCTGGATGCTAATTCAGAAACGGCAATATTTCGTTAATGTGCCGGCCAGCGCCAGAAACAGAAACTTTGTTGATAATCAACAGGTTGTTTGGATTTATGCCGCATTAACCAGGGCAGATGGGCATCAAGCGCTAGCGGTTTCGCAACTCGAAATGCGTGATCTTGTGGTCCGGCCCCTTATGCAGGATCAGATCGGCGCGCTTCCTTGTGGGAAGAATGTGGCTGGCCAGATTTTTGCCGTTAATGCTGGACCAGACAAACTCTATCATGGCCAGACGCTGTTCGGGGGTTAACGCAACGAAACGGGCGTAAAACGATGCCGGGTCCTGCGCCGCTGCGTCCGTCAGCGCCAGAAAGCGGGTTTGATACCATTGCCTGATCAGGCTTTCGTCAGCATGCACATAAATGGCGAAATCAAGGAAATCCGAGGCGATGGAATGGTCTTTTGCGGCATTTGACGGCTGCGGTTGCAGGACATTGATCCCCTCGATAATGACAATCTGGGGCGCGTGCAGCACCATCTGCCTGCCGGTCTCAATATCATAGGTGACATGGGAATAAAGCGGCGCCGTTACCCCGCTTTCACCGGATTTGAGCCGGTACAGGAAAGCGGCCAGCTGTTCGGTGTCAAAGCTCTCCGGAAAACCCTTGCGATCCAGTATGCCGCGGCGTTCCAGCTCGGCATTCGCAAACAGAAACCCGTCGCTGGTGACCAGAGCAACATCGGGATGCTGCGGCCAGGAGGCCAGCGCGCGCTGCATCAGCTGCGCGGCGGTGCTCTTGCCCACAGCGACGCTGCCCGCCATACCGATAAGAAAGGGGGGGTGGACAGGCGCAACGCCAAGCGCAGCCGCCATTTGCTCTCTTACGGCCTGTTGTGCCTGAACCCGGGCGTGTATCAGGGACGCCAAAGGCAGGTAAATCTCTGTCAATTCATCAGTTTTTATACCGTCATTATCCTGCATCGGCTGCGCCTGCACCCGCGCCTTCACCGCATCCGGAATGGTTTCCAGAAGTTTTGATAAAGTGACTGACATATGTGTCTGAAAAGCCATGATGCGGCTCCTTAATCCCGGCAGGGTGATTATAGCATGTAAAAATAGCTTGCAGCACCCGCTTGACCGGGGCCGCAAAAGTGTGATTCTGTTGAAATATGGATTTGCGTCATGAAATGCGCCGGAGATTGCGTCATGCCGCCGTGCCGGCGCTTTGCGCTTGCGCGGTGGTCTATTTTGGCTATCACGCCATTCAGGGGGACCGTGGCCTGATCACCTATTTCCGCTATGGCCAGTATATTGACACGCTGAAAGGCGAATATGATCAGACGGTGCGCCAGCGCGAAATGCTGGAACACCGGGTATCTCTGATGCGGTCGCAAAGCCTGGATCCGGACCTGCTGGAAGAACGCGCGCGCGACGTGCTGGGCTTTGCGCATCCGAATGACCGGGTGATTTATCTGGACCAGTTACCCGAGGAAGCAGCCGAACCCGAATGATTTTTTAATTAATCTGTCATTTCAATGATTTATTGATAATCTGGCAATTAGTAATCTCCTGCATGGATGATTTTGAAGGAGCATGAGTCCAGTATGGCCGCCGCGCCGCCCAACAAGCCCAACAGGGCCACGCCGAAACAGGCCCAGCCACAGTCCGGACTGGAAATCCTGCCGCGCCTGTATCGGGAAATGCTGCTCATCCGCCGGTTTGAGGAACGGGCCGGCCAGATGTACGGCATGGGCCTGATCGGCGGCTTCTGTCATCTCTATATCGGCCAGGAAGCAGTGGTCGTCGGCATGCAGGCGGCTTCCAAAGAGGGCGATCAGATGATTACCGGCTATCGCGATCATGGCCATATGCTGGTCATGGGTCTGGACCCGAAAGGGGTGATGGCGGAACTGACCGGCCGCGCCGGGGGCCTGTCCAAAGGCAAGGGCGGCTCGATGCATATGTTCAGTATCGAGAAGAATTTCTATGGCGGGCACGGCATTGTCGGGGCGCAGGTCAGCCTGGGAACCGGTCTTGCCTTTGCCAATGCCTATCGCGGCAATGGTGCGGTTACGATGGCCTTTTTCGGCGATGGCGCCAGCAATCAGGGCCAGGTCTATGAAAGCTTCAATATGGCCGAGTTGTGGCGGCTGCCGGTCATCTATGTGATCGAGAATAATCACTATGCCATGGGCACGTCGATTGAGCGCTCCAGCGCAATGCCCGATCTGCACCGGCGCGGCGAAAGCTTCGCCATTCCGGGGCGCAAGGTGGATGGCATGGATGTGCTGGCGGTGCGCGACGCCGCATTTGACGCGCTGGAACATTGCCGCTCTGGCAAGGGGCCGATCATTCTGGAAATGATGACCTACCGCTATCGCGGGCATTCCATGTCCGACCCGGCCAAATACCGCACTGCCGAAGAAGTGCAGAAAGTGCGCGCCGAACAGGATCCGATTGATCGCGCGCGTGCCCGTTTGCTGGCCGAGGGCCTGATTGACGAGGCCGCACTGAAAGAAATCGACCGCGAGGTCAAAGCCATTGTGGCCGAGGCGGTGGAATTTGCCCAGGCCAGCCCTGAACCCGATCCGGCGGAATTATATACCGATATATTGCGCTGAAACGGAGCGAACACAGTATGCCCATCCAGTTGTTAATGCCTGCTTTGTCGCCCACGATGGAGGAAGGCAAGCTTGTCAAATGGCTGGTCAGCGAAGGCGCCAGGATTCAGTCCGGCGACATCATCGCGGAGATCGAAACCGACAAAGCCACCATGGAATATGAATCTGTGGATGACGGAATTGTGGGCCGTCTGCTGGTTCCGGACGGCACCGAAGGCATCAAGATCAACAGCCCGATAGCCCTGATTTTGGAAGAAGGTGAAACGGCGGCGGCGATGGATGGGTTTTCCGCCCCCGCACCCCCGGCGCCCGCTGCCGTGGCGGCATCCCCCAAAACAGAACCGGTCATGAAAAAACCAATGGCAACACCGATGGCAAAGCCTATGGCAACACCTGCTGCGGCCGCCGCGCCAGAGGTTCCCGCAGGCACAAAATTTGTCAGTCTGACAGTGCGCGAGGCGCTGCGCGATGCGATGGCGGAAGAAATGCGCCGCGATGATGCGGTGTTTTTAATGGGCGAGGAAGTGGCGCAATATGAAGGCGCCTACAAGGTCAGCCAGGGGCTTCTGGCCGAATTTGGCCCCAGGCGGGTAGTGGATACGCCGATCACGGAACATGGCTTTGCAGGTATCGGCGTCGGAGCGGCACTGGCTGGCTTGCGCCCCATTGTTGAATTCATGACCTTTAATTTCGCGATGCAGGCGATAGACCATGTGCTGAATTCCGCCGCCAAGACTTTGTACATGTCAGGCGGCCAGCTTGGTTCGCCGATCGTGTTTCGCGGCCCCAACGGGGCTGCGGCGCGGGTGGCGGCGCAGCATTCGCAATGTTATGCCGCCTGGTATGCGCATGTGCCGGGGCTGATCGTGATTGCGCCCTATGACGCGGCGTCGGCAAAGGGGCTGCTGAAGGCCGCGATCCGCAATCCCAATCCTGTGGTGTTTCTGGAAAATGAAAAACTCTATGGCCGCAGTTTCGATGTGCCGGTGCTGGATGATTTTGTGCTGCCCATCGGCAAGGCGCATATTATCCGCCCCGGGCGTGATGCGACCATTGTGACTTTTTCGATTGGCGTTGGAAAATCGCTTGAGGCGGCGGAGATATTGGCGGCAGAAGGGATTGAAGCAGAGGTGATTGATCTGCGCACACTGCGCCCCATGGATATGGAAACGGTTCTGGCCTCGGTGCGGCGCACCAACCGCTGTGTCACGGTGGAAGAAGGCTGGCCGCAATCCGGCATTGGCGCGGAAATCGCCGCCGGCATTATGGAGCATGGCTTTGATGATCTGGACGCGCCGGTCATGCGGGTATGCGGCAAGGATGTGCCCATGCCCTATGCCGCCAATCTGGAAAAACTGGCTTTGCCGCAGCCCGAAGACATTGCCGCTGCGGTGAAAACCGTGTGTTACAGATAAGGCTGCGCGCATGATCACCATCACCATGCCAGCATTGTCGCCGACCATGGAAGAAGGCAAGCTTGCCAAATGGCTGGTCAAAGAGGGCGACAAAATCGCTGCGGGTGACATTATCGCCGAGATCGAAACCGACAAGGCGACCATGGAATATGAATCCATTGATGATGGCATTGTCGGCAGGCTGCTGGTCAGCGAGGGCCAGGAAGCCATCAAGATCAATGCGCCGATTGCCGTGCTGCTGGAAGAGGGCGAGGACAGAGCGGCGCTGGCGAATTTTTCATCGGCTGCTGCGGTTTCTGCGCCTGCGGCTTCTGCTCCTGCTGCAATGGTTGCCGCAAAGCCAATGACTGCGCCCGCTTCCGCTTCCGCCCCGCAGGCGGCCATCCCGCAACAGGCATCTGTACACGGAATAAAATCAGGCGCCCGGATTATCGCCAGCCCGCTGGCGCGGCGGCTGGCGGCGCAAATGGGTCTTGATCTGTCGCGCATTAAAGGCAGCGGCCCGCATGGCCGCATCATCAAAAGTGATCTCGACGGGGCGCAGCCCTTAGCGGTAATCGCGGCGGCGGCTGCGCCAGTTGCGGCGGCCACGGCGAAACCTGCCGCCAGTGAACTGGCTTTGTTTGCCGAGGGCTCCTTTGATCTCGTGCCGCATACGGCGATGCGTAAAACCATCGCGCGGCGTCTGAGCCTGTCAAAAAGCACCATTCCGCATTTCTATCTGACGATTGACTGCGAACTGGAAGCCCTGCTGGAAATGCGTGAAAAACTGAATGCGCGCGCACCCAGGGACGATGGCGCTTACAAGCTTAGCGTCAATGATTTCATCATTCGCGCCAGCGCGCTGGCGTTGAAACGGGTGCCGCAGGCGCATGCGTCCTGGACCGATGCGGGCCTGTTGCAACATAAATATGCCGATATCGGTGTGGCGGTTTCTATCGAGGGCGGGCTGATCACACCGATCATTCGTCATGCCGATGGCAAGGGGCTGGCGGAAATTTCCAACGCGATGCGCGATCTGGCCGAACGCGCGCGCGCGCGCAAGCTGAAGCCGTATGAATATGAAGGCGGTACATTTTCCATTTCCAATCTGGGCATGTTCGGTATCCGTGAATTTTCCGCCGTCATTAATCCGCCGCACAGCATGATTCTGGCGGTTGGCGCGGGCGAGCAGCGTCCGGTGGTGCGCAATGGCGCACTGGCCATCGCCACGCAGATGAGCTGCACGCTGTCCTGCGATCATCGTGTCGTCGATGGCGTGCTGGGCGCGCAATTTCTGAATGTGTTCAAGGGGTTTATCGAAAACCCCCTGACCATGCTGCTGTGAGGCTGCCGCATGGCTGAAAATTCCTTTGATGTGGCGGTGATCGGTTCCGGGCCTGGCGGCTATGTAGCGGCGATCAGGGCGGCGCAATTGGGGCTGTCGGTGGCAGTGATTGAGCGTGACCAGTTGGGCGGCATCTGCCTGAACTGGGGCTGTATTCCCACGAAGGCGCTGTTGCGTTCGGCGGAAGTCTATCATCTGGCGCAGCATCTGGACGCGTTTGGCCTGGCGGCGGACAATGTGCGTTTCGATGCCGCCAAAATCGTCAAGCGCAGCCGCGATGTGGCCACGCGCCTGAATGGCGGCGTCAAACATCTATTGAAGAAAAACAAGGTTACGGTGATCGAAGGCGCGGCGATGCTGGCGGGCAAAGGCAAAATCGCTGTTACTTTCAATGGCAAAACACAGGATGTGGCTGCAAAAAATATTATCCTGGCCACCGGCGCACGCGCGCGCCAGATGCCGGGGCTGGAATCAGATGGCAAACTGGTCTGGTCCTATCGCGAAGCGATGGTTCCTGCCGCCATTCCGCAGTCGCTGCTGATAGTAGGATCCGGCGCCATCGGCATTGAATTTGCCAGTTTCTACCGCACCATGGGCGCAGATGTGACGGTGGTCGAAATGCTGGACCGGGTGCTGCCGGTCGAAGATGCGGAAATTTCCGCGCTGGCCCGCAAGGCGTTTGAAAAACAGGGCATGAAAATTCATACCGGCGCCAGCGTGAAAAGCCTGACTCGCGGCGCGGATTCCGTTACCGCCAGCCTGGATCTGGACGGCGGCAAGATGCACGCGCTTACCGTTGCGCGCGTCATCATGGCGACAGGTATTGTTGGCAATGTGGAAAATCTTGGCCTCGAAGCCGCGGGGGTCAAGGTTGAAAAAAGCCATGTAGTGGTTAATGAATGGTGCGAAACCGGTATCCCTGGTATCTATGCCATCGGTGATCTGGCCGGGCCGCCATGGCTGGCGCACAAGGCCAGCCATGAGGGCGTGATCTGCGCCGAACGGATCGCGGGCGTCAAAGGTCTGCATCCGCTGGATATTAAAAATATTCCGGGTTGCACCTATTGTATGCCTCAGGTGGCAAGCGTCGGCCTGAGCGAAGCCGCAGCCATTGCCGCGGGCCATGAGGTGCGCGTCGGCCGTTTCCCGTTTGCAGGCAATGGCAAGGCCATCGCGCTGGGCGACACCGAAGGGCTGGTGAAAACTGTTTTCGATGCCAAAACCGGCGAATTGCTGGGCGCGCATATGATCGGCGCGGAAGTTACCGAATTGATCCAGGGCTATTGCGTCGCCAAAAGCCTGGAAACCACCGAGGCCGAACTGATGCACACCATCTTCCCGCACCCCACCTTAAGCGAGATGATGCATGAAAGTGTTCTCGACGCCTATGGCAAGGTGATCCATTTTTAGGACTTGAGGGTGACGATATTGGATTGAATCGCCCCAAATCCGGTGTCACCCCGCACTTGTTGCGGGGTCCAGGGCCACATACTCAGGCTTTTCCTCGTGGCTCTTGGACCCCGGAATAAATCCGGGGTGACAGGCTGAAATTGTGGAATGGACCAAAGTAAACCCGTTCCTTTCAACAAGCAGGCGCCAGCGAATGAACTACAAAGCAAAATGTTGTTGTGAAGCATGTTCGGTCGTCATCACCGGCGCGCCCGTCATCAACGGGGTATGTCATTGTGATAACTGCAAACGGCGCACGGGTTCTGCATTCGTATGGTTCTGTTTTTTTCAAAACCAGGACGTAATGCCGGCGGAGGGACCGTTTGTGCAATACGCACTACCCGAATCCGGGAATCAAAAACGGCAATTCTGCTCCCTCTGTGGAACGACTTTGCTGTGGACGAACGATTATTTCAAGAATTTCACCGGCATCGCGGGCGGCTGTATTTTGGGGCCAGCACCGCCGCCCCCTGATCTCACAGTGAGCAATGCGAATAGATGCGCATGGCTATCGCTTCCCGATGATTGGCGGCAATCCTGGAGCCCGCCTGATGGCGCTTGAATCCGCATTAGGTTCCGCCAATACCACGCGGGCATCGTCGGCGCTGACGCTGCGTATGAAGATCGGCCGGATTGACTGGCCGCTGGTGGGGATGCTTGCCATGATTGCCTCTGTGGGGACGGGGGTGCTGTATTCGGCAGGACGCGGCTGGACGCCGTGGGCGCAAATGCATTTGCTCCGTTTTACTGCGGGCATTGTAATGATGCTGACGGTGGCGTTGATCGATATCCGCTATTGGCGGCAGCTGGCCTATCCGGTCTATGGCGCCGGCCTGGTATTGCTGATCTGGGTCGAGCTTGCCGGCGAGATCGGCATGGGCGCGCAGCGCTGGATTGATCTGGGGTTCCTGCAATTACAGCCCTCAGAAATCATGAAAATCGCGCTGGTGATGGTATATGCGCATTATTTTCATGGCATGAATCCCGGACGTATTTCCCATCCGGTGGCGTTAATTTTCCCATTTTTCCTGCTGGCGCTGCCGGTGGCGCTGGTGATGCGGCAACCCGATCTGGGCACGGCGCTGCTATTGCTGGCGGGTGCGGGAGGCCTGATGTTTCTGGCTGGGGTTTCCTGGAAATATTTTGCGCTTGCGCTTGCCCTGGTGACAGCGGCGCTGCCCATCGCCTGGAGTTTGCTGCATGATTATCAAAAAAACCGGGTGCTGACTTTCCTGAACCCGGAACAGGATCCGTTGGGGGCCGGCTATCATATCATGCAGTCAAAAATCGCCTTTGGTTCCGGCGGCGTGTTTGGCAAAGGCTATATGCAGGGCACCCAGAGCCATCTGGATTTTCTTCCCGAAATGCAAACCGATTTTATTTTTACCATGTTTGCAGAAGAGATGGGCCTTGCCGGTGCGCTGTTATTGCTGTGCCTGTTTGCTGCGGTGATCGGCTATGGCTATATCATCGCCATGCGGGTGCGCCACCAGTTTGGCAGGCTGATTGTGCTTGGCGTCATTCTGAATTTTTTTCTGTATGTATTTATCAATATGGCCATGGTGATGGGGCTGGTTCCTGTGGTGGGGGTGCCATTGCCCTTTGTTTCCTATGGCGGTACGGCTATGCTGACCCTGCTGTTTGGTTTCGGCCTGGTATTGAGCGCATCCGTGCATCGCGGGGTGCCGATCCCGGAAAAAACCGGTCTGATCTTTTGAAGGAGGCCAGTTTGCATGCATGATAATGCCACGCTCTGCGATTTTCTTAATGCGCTGCTGGAGGCCGAACGCGCCGGCGCAAAATCGGCAACTCAATTCCGGCGCGAATATGCGGGCGGCCCCGCCGAAGCGCTGATTGAACAGGTGCGGCACGATGAAGCCTGGTGCTGCGGCATGCTGGCGGGCTGGGTGACACGCCTTCACGGCACGCCTACGGAACGCACCGGGGAATTTCTGGAAAAGGTGCTTGCCAAACAGGGGCTGGAGGCGCGGCTGGGATTTCTTAACCGCGGCCAGGACTGGGTGGTGCGCAAACTCGAAGAAATGCTGCCCCAGCTCACTGAGGGGGAATTACGCGCGGATCTGGCGCGCATGCTTGAACTGCATGTGCAGAATATTCGCGAATGCGCGGCCTTCCTGGACAGCCGGAAACCCCCCATTCAGGCCCATAACACGCCACCGCACGGGTTATGATGGACAGCCCGCCCCGGCTTTGTTATACGCAGCCCTTGATCTCCAGGGGTGATTAGCTCAGTTGGTAGAGCAGCTGACTCTTAATCAGCGGGTCGCAGGTTCGAATCCTGCATCACCCACCATTCACGGGGCGTCATCATGGTGTAGTGTTCCCAGCCTCCTGATATCGCCGCGGCGGGATTGAAACCTGGAGGGTGCCGCTCTGAAGGGTTCCGGGATGATCGGTTATCTGCGCTGGCTTGCGCCTTTGTCAGTGATGTTGGTTTACACCCTGTTGCACTGGTTGCAGCCGCCGCTATTACAGGCAGCGCGCGCCGAGGTGTTTGATTATTACATGGCGCACTATCCGCGCCCCTATGACCCCAATCTTCCGGTTCGCATTATAGACATTGATGATGAATCGCTGGAGCGGCTCGGCCAATGGCCGTGGCCGCGTACCCGGACGGCGCGCCTGATCGACGCGCTGCGTAATGCGGGGGTGAAGGTCATTGCCTTTGATGTGGTGTTTGCCGATCCGGACAGAACTTCCCTGTCGCGCCTGTTGCCGGATCTGGCGGCCGATTTCGCTGCGAACGGTATAAGGTTTGACGCTGGCGGCATCCGTAATGCGCCGGATAATGACTTGATACTGGCTGAGACAGTGGCGAAAGGAAAAGTCGTCACCGGCTTCGCCTTTCTGGGTTCCCGGAACAGCACCCGGCCGCAGGCCAAGCCCACACTATTGATGAATGGCGGGGATGCGACGCAATATCTGATGCATTTTCCCGGCGTGTTGAAAACCCTGGATGCAATTGAAAACGCGGCGGCGGGCAATGGCGCATTTTCATCCGTTCCCGATCCGGACGGAATTATACGCCTGATGCCCCTGGCCTATACCATGGGGGGAGCGGTCTATCCTTCCCTTGCCGCCGAAGCGATGCGGATTTACAGCGGCGCCGATACGATGACGGTACGGGTGCGTGATGCGGGCCCTGTCATGCAGCTTTTGACCGGGCGGGGTGTCGCGGATATTCAAATAGGTGAATATACCATTCCAACCGACGCGAATGGGCGTATCCGTCTGTATGAAAGCGCCAGTACGCCATCGCGTTACCTGCCGGCATGGGAAGTTCTGGCCGGTGAGACGGACCCCGATGAACTGGCGGGCGCCATCGTCTTTGTCGGCACCAGCGCCATGGGCATGGGCGATATACGCGCGACGCCGCTGGAGAATGCCGTGCCCGGAGTCGAAGTGCATGCGCAAATCGCCGAACAGATTCTGACGAACGCCTATATTACGCAACCGGCCTGGGGTGACCGGCTGGAATTTGCGCTGTTCACAGTGTTTGCGGTGCTGATCTGCGCCGCCAGCTGGCGCAAACGCATCGGCTGGGCCATTGTGTTTCTGGCGGCGGGTGAGGCGTCCCTGTTTGGCGGCAGCATGGCGGCGTTCAGATATCAAGCGCTGCTGATCGATCCGGTATTGCCAGGACTGGGGCTGGCCAGCGTGCTGGCGGCTGTGGCCGCGACCGGATATGCAGGCGCGGTACTAGAACGACAAAGGGTGCGTACCGCCTTTAACCGCTATCTGGCGCCCGCAGCCATTGACCGGCTGGTGAGTGACCCCAGCCAGTTAAGGCTGGGCGGCGAGATGCGCACCATGACCTTTATGTTTTCAGATATTCGCGGCTTTACCAGCATTTCGGAAAGGCTGGAGCCGGAGCAACTGACCCGGTTCATCAATAATTTTCTAACCCCGATGACAAATGCCATTCTGGAAACCGGCGGCACCATTGATAAATATATGGGTGACTGCATCATGGCGTTCTGGAACGCCCCGCTGGATGATCCCGATCATGTGCAAAATGCCTGCCGTGCGGCGCTGAAAATGTTGCAGGCGCTGGATGCCCTGAATGCAGAACTGGATGCAACAATGCCGGGCATGAAACTGTCAATCGGCATCGGCATTAACAGCGGCCCATGCTGCGTGGGCAATCTCGGCTCGGAATATCGTTTTGATTATTCGGTGCTGGGAAATGACGTGAATATCGCCTCGCGTCTGGAAGGCCAATCCAAGGCCTATGCCGTGACCACTTTGGTGGGTGAGAATTCGCAATTGCTGGCGCCGAATTTTGCGATGCTGCAACTCGATCAGATCATGGTGAAGGGCAAGACCGTTCCGGTCACAGTATGGGGCCTGCTGGGCGATGAACTGCTGCAAAACGATCCCGCCTTTATGGATCTGTATCAAAAGCATGAACAGATGCTGGCGGCCTATCGCCAGCAAGTCTGGGACAGCGCGGCAACGCTGTGCGCGGCGCTGGCGCAAACCCCGATTGCAATGCGTCTTGGGCTTGCTGGTCTTTACCAGCTTTATGCAGAACGTATCGCGGCCTATGCGGCCACGCCGCCGGGTGCGATGTGGGATGGGGTTTATGTTGCGCTGACTAAATAGACCGGATTTCAGCGTTTTCCGAGAAAGCCGCCGAAGGGGTTTGCGCCCAATCCCGGAAGGCCGGGAATCTGCGCCGCGGGCTGCTGCTGTTGTCCGCCCGCTGCGGATTGACAGACAGCATAGGTTGCCTTGTCGCCATTCATCTGACAGCGCATCAGAAGCGGCTGGATTTTTTCATGATTGCCTGTCTGCTGATATAACCGGATGGCTTCAGGAATAAAGCTGACCGGTGTGTCATAGCGGCGATTGGCTTCGTCAACAAAACTGGCCGCCACCGGCAGGCTGCCGGTTTTTATCGCATCGGCCGCGGCGTAGCGATAGCCCGCGATGGGCGGCGACGGGTTGCGCAAGATGGTGTCGATATGTGTGGCGGCATCCGGACGCCCCTGCCGGTTCGCGATCTCATACATGGTAAGCCTGGGATAGGTATGGTTTGCCGTGGGGCCGCTTATACCTTCAAGGGCAAATTTTGCGGCCTGGTCAAGCTGTCCGGCTTCCATCAATTGCCGCGCCTTTGACGCCGACGCATAATTCGAAAATACCGGCATGCCGCGTTGCTGATTCCATTGCGCGGCGCCAAGTGCGGGACGGGGCGAAGATTTATAAAACGCGCCCAGATATTGAATCACATCCGCCTTGCGCGCGGCAACCGGCCGATGATCCTCGCCCTTATTGCCGGCCATCGCCGTAACAGCAGTGGGCGCCAGTCTTGCCATCATGCCGCCAATGCCGGCGGCGGAAGGCGCCGCCATCGCAGAAGCGGCCGCCCCCGCCATCGACATGGCATTGGCCTGCATCGAAGCCTGTACAAACTGATCTTTTGCCGCATCCCGTTTGGCAATTTTCTTTTCCCAGTCTTCCAGCCGGGCCATCATCGTGCCAATGGCGGCCTTGTTATATCCCGCCGCAATAAACAAATCCGCGCCAAGCAGGTCGGCCTCATCTTCCTGACCGGAGGTCCAGTTGGGGGCGATCACATTTTCGCTTACCGCATAAACCGCCTCGGCGATATTCATGGAGGTTTGCCCGTCAATCGCGGGCGCAGTGCCGGAAAACTGCTGTACCGCAGAATAAGCGCCCATCGCCATGCCGCCAACTTTCATCATGCCCTGCTGGGCTTTCAGAAAATCGTCTGACTTGTGATGGTTTTTTAGAACATGCGAGACTTCATGCGCCAGGACGGCGGCAATTTCGTCTTCGCTTTTCAGGTCACGCAGCAACCCCATGGGAAGAAAAATTCCGCCATCGGAGGCGGCGGCGGCGGCGAAATGTTCCTGAGGAATGACATAAACCCGGATCGCGCATCCAGGCAGCGGCGATACTTTCAACAGCCGGTCCTTGATCTGATTCAGATAGGTCTCCAGTGCGGGGTCATTGACGATGCCATAGGCAACGCCATCAATGCTTTGACGCTGTGAACTGCTGGCGCCGGTGCCGCCACAGGGCTGGCCTGGCCTAGCCTCGGTTCTGAATTTCTCAATCAGCGGGCGCTCCGGCAGTTTCGGCTTTGCATTTTTATCCGCCTTATCTGCTGCCCAGGCGGGCTGGACCAGCGCAATGCAGACCAGAACAATTTTTGCAATATTTTGCAGCGGCTTCATGTGTGTGCGCATCAGCAGCCATTCCCCAGGCCGCGAATGCCAAGCGGCACCGGCGTACCGCTGGCGACCTGTTCACCGCAGGTGCCGCTTGTCAGGCCGCCTTCATTGGTCTCAACCTGCAACGCATCGACCCAGTATTTTTTGCCATCAATCTTCACCAGCAACATGCCGTTCCCGCTGACGGCCTGCACCGGAAGCGGCAATGTGACGCCGGCGGCATCAAGCTGTGAAGCGGGTTCTGGAGATTGATCCGTGGCGAACAGATCCAGCGCCGGGACCGTAATCCCCACAATATCATAATTCGGCCGTTCAACCGCCTGGGCCGGCGGCACAGCGGATAAAACCAGCGTCAGTATGAAAAGCCCCAATATCTGGCGATGCATGTTTTTCATAATGCCCCCTCAAATTCCAGTACGTGTTTATCCTAAGCGGAAAACAGATTGGTGTTAATGTTATTTGGTCACGAAAATCGTTTTTTTTGCTTGTTAGGCCACAGGATTTAATTAATTATTAATAATTATAATTGTTTCCATTCACGGAATTTTCCATGGGCGATCAGCAATATTCAGAGACTGGCGCTTCCTGTTTTGTTTATATTTTAGGCAGTCACGGCGCTACCGGAGTGCGGACCTATGTCGGTTGGACGACAGATCTGGAGCGCCGGCTGGCTCAACATAATGCCGGAACCGGGGCGCGATCGACACGGGGCCGGGAATGGCGCGTGATATATTCTGAACGCGCAGAAGACCGCAGCAGCGCGCAATCGCGTGAATGGCGTCTGAAAAAGGACAGAGCGTTTCGCAAATCAATGGCCAGACATATAAATTGCGGTGATTGACGCAGTGCAGGCTGGTTCAGTCTAAAATCATCTCGCTGCGGAAAGACCGGTCTATCTCACCACAATCCGGGTATCAGGGCCGCACCGGCGCAAAATGGCCAGCAGATCGTTACGGGCCAGCGCAATGCACCCCGCAGTCGGCGCAAAATTTGTTTTGGCGATGTGCATGAAAATCGCGCTGCCCGCACCATCCATCACTGGCGCATCATTATATCCAAGCACGATGATAATGTCATAGAGCGGATCGGCGCGGCGCAGACGTTCCGCGCTGGCCTTAAAGGGAAAGCGCACCTGGTGATTATATTCGGGATGGCCGGGCGCATCGCACCAGCCGTCACGCGGGCCGATGGGGTTAAGATCCAGCGCGGTGATTGGCGCGGCCACGCGGTCTGCGCGGTACAGCACCCGGCGCAATTCAAATTCACCGGCTGGCGTTGCGCCATCGCCTTCGCGTTTATTGCGGGTGACGCCGCCGCGGCCAATGGCGCAGGGAAAGCTGTGGCCATCCGCGCGCAACAGGCCGTGTGAACGATTCCTGCGCGGGATGAGGCGGAGTTTCAAGCCGCCCTATAGGTCAAAATCACCGGCCAGGGCGGCCCGTGTCTGCGGCGTTAGCTGCGCCATATGGGCGTAATTTTCATGATCAAATCCCAGCAGCACTTTTTGCGCGGGATCGCGGAACAGGGCGATCTGCGCGGGCGTGAACGGGAAATGCAGAAAATGCACCGCGGATGTTTTGCCGTCTTCGCGGGTGCGGTCCTCGCCCGGTTCCGGCACGGCCATGATGCGTTGCTCGCCTACCTGCATGAATGTGGCGCGTTCAATATAGGAAAGCGTGCGCAGCACCCGTTCGCGGCGCACCGGGTCTTCGATTTCAAACATCAGTGTGCAGACAAGTTCCGATCCCTGCGGCACCAGCGGATTATAGGCGGCCAGTTCATCCTCGATCTGTTCTTCGCCGCCCTTTTCGATATGCAGCATTTCCTGAATCTGTTGCAGCATGGTGTCGTAATTTTCAAAATAAAATGTCGCCACCGGCCCCACCTCGACCCGGCGCTGCTGTTTCAGCACCACCATTTCGGCGCGGCGCTGCTTGCGGATCGCGGCGTAATCCTGCGCGGACATCAGATCTTCGCGACGGATGCGGCGGGGTTTGCCTGTCATGATCATAATCCGTAGGCGCGCGCGATCAGTTCGATCGGGTGCTGCGCATGTTCGGGCAGTTTCGCCTCGCCAGGAACGGTTTCCATCATCTGAAGCAGATGTTTGGCCGCCAGCGGACATTCCGAAACCACATGGGCATTGGCCTGGCTGCGCGCCGCGGCGGCCACAGGCTTGCAGATCTTTTCGGCCGAGGGGCGGGTTTTCTTCATCACGCCAAACGTGCCGCCATGGCCCGAGCATCGCTCGATCACGTCCAGCCTGAGGCCGGGAATCTGGCGCAGCATTTCGGCCCCCTTGGCGCCCATATTCTGCGCGCGCGCATGACAGGCCAGATGCAGGCTGACGCCGCCTTCGAGATTTTTCATGCCCGGCGCCATGCCCTGTTTTTTGGCGATATCGACAATATATTCGTCAATATCAAAGGTCGCTTTGGCCAGCCGCGCAATTCCGGCATCCTCCGGCAGGATCAGCGGCCATTCGAATTTCAGCATCAGCCCGCAACTGGCGGTCAGGGTGATGATGTCATAGCCCTTGTCGATCCATTTCAGCAATTCGCGCGACACTTTGTGCGCCTGATCCGCGACCTTATCGATCTTGCCCTGTTCCAGAAACGGCATACCGCAACAGGCGGGATAGACCACTTCAGTCTCGACGCCATTTTTCGCCAGCACCTTGCGCGCCGCCAGGCCAATATCGGGATTATTGTAATTCACAAAACAGGTGGCGTAGAGCACAGCCTTGCGGCCATAGGCGGGCGCATCCCTGTTGACTTCCGGCGCGCCGGATTTCGCCGACATCACAAAGGTTTTGGAATTGAATTTCGGCAGTTCGGCCTTCGCATCAATGCCCGCCACCATTTCCATTATGGGCCGGGTCAGTTTATTGCCGGTGGCGGAGCCCCAATTGACGAGCTTTGCCACCGGGCGCGCCAGCGCACCATTGCGGTCCATCTCGGCCAGTTGCCCCGGCACAAATTCGGCTTTGCCCTGTTTCGCCTCGGCCGCGCGATAGCGCAGCATCAGATGCGGAAAATCCAGATTAAATTCATGCGGCGGCACATAGGGGCATTTTGTCATGAAGCACATGTCGCACAGTGTGCAGGCCTCGATGACGGGCGCAAAATCTTTGCTGTCCACGCTGTCCAGTTCGCCCGTTGGGCTTTCATCGACCAGATCGAACAGGCGCGGAAAGGAATCGCACAGATTGAAGCAGCGGCGGCAGCCATGACAGATGTCAAAAACCCGATGCAGTTCCGCATCGATCTTTTCCATGTCGTAAAAATCCGGATTGTTCCAGTCGAGCGGGTGCCGGATCGGCGCTTCGGTGCTGCCTTCTTTCATGGGATAAATCCACTCACATGTTGCGTGGCTCCCTCCCCCTGAAAGGGGGAGGGTTGGGGTGGGGGTCTAACGGCGTCAGCCTAATCGAAACCGGTTTTGATCCCCTTCCTAACCCTCCCCTTTTCAAGGGGAGGGGACCGCATCGGGTTTAGTCTAACCCTCAGCCGTCGAGGGTGTTCAACGCCTTGGTGAAGCGGCCTGCATGGGACTTTTCGGCCTTGGCGAGGGTTTCGAACCAGTCGGCGATTTCGGCAAAGCCTTCTTCGCGGGCGGTGCGCGCCATGCCGGGATACATGTCGGTATATTCATGGGTTTCACCGGCAACCGAGGCTTTCAGATTGTTGCTGGTGGAGCCGATGGGCAGGCCGGTGGCTGGATCGCCGACGGTTTCCATGAATTCCAGATGGCCGTGCGCATGACCGGTTTCGCCTTCGGCGGTGGAGCGGAACACCGCCGCCACATCATTATAGCCTTCGACATCGGCCTTTTGCGCGAAATACAGATAGCGGCGATTGGCCTGGCTTTCGCCGGCGAAGGCGGCCTTCAGATTATCGAGGGTTTTGCTTTTTCCGAGATTTGCCATGTTCTTCTCCCTGTTGAATGGCGCCCGATATCGGGCCTGAATAGTCATGTGAGCGATCGCCCGTTTACCATAGTGAATATAGCGGCGGCGGGCGGCAACGTCAATAGATTAGAATCATTTTAATTTAGGAAAATTGGAAGGGCCTGTAGCGCCAGGTGCGCGCGTCTAATCGCGGCCAGAAAGCCGGATAATGACATCGATGCGGGAAATTTTGGTCCCGCCCGGGGTTTCGGGCAGTCCGCGAATATCCACCTTTGCCCCATCAATATCGATCAGCGCATTGCGGTCTTCATAAAAGAAATGATGATGATCGGTGATATTCGTGTCGAAATAGGTGCAGGCGGAATTGACCACAACCTCGCGCAACAGACCCGCCGCCGTGAACTGATGCAGCGTATTATAGACAGTCGCCAGCGACACCTTCACCCCTGCGGCCTGGGCCTGTTCAAACAGCGATTCGGCGGTGACATGATGATCGCCCGGCTCAAACAGCAATTGCGCCAGCGCCAGCCGCTGCCGCGTCGGGCGCAGCCTGACCGCCTGTAGCCGCGCTAGCGCGCCAATCGTGGAAAGGGAACGGGTTTGTGCTTCCATACCCGAGAATATCGGCAGCCGGGCCGCATTTGTCTAGCCTCATATGCGCCGGGGATGCGATATTATGCGGATAGTCAAGCTGGTGGTGTGAATATGTCTGATTTTTCCCGCTCTGCGAAGTCCGGAAGTCCCGCCTGGCGTCTGTTTGTGCCGAAGCTCTACACGGTGCTGCGTGAGGGCTATCGCGCCAGAGATTTTCGCGGTGATGCGGTTGCGGGTCTGACGGTCGCTATTGTCGCGCTGCCGCTGGCCATGGCGCTGGCGATCGCATCCGGCACTACGCCGGACAAAGGCCTGGTCACCGCCGTTATTGCCGGATTTCTGATTTCGGCGCTGGGCGGCAGCCGGTTTCAGATCGGCGGCCCGACCGGCGCATTCGTGGTGGTGGTGTTCAATGTCATTCACGCGCATGGCTATGACGGGCTGGTGCTTGCCACATTAATGGCGGGCGCGATGCTGCTGATCGCGGGCGTGGCGCGGTTTGGCGACTGGATCAAATATATTCCGGAACCGGTGGTGACCGGTTTTACGTCGGGTATTGCAGTAATCATTTTTTCCAGCCAGATAGGCGATTTGTTCGGGCTTTCCCTGACCAATGTTCCGGCGGATATCGTTCCCAAACTGACGGCGTTCTGGAATGCCAGCCATACGGTTAATCCGCTTGCGGCGGGCGTGGCGTTTGGCGCGCTTGGCGTGATTATTGTGCTGCGGCGCCTGGCCCCGAAACAGCCGGGATTTCTGATCGCCGTTATTGGCGCTTCGGCTCTGGTCTATCTGCTCAACCTGCCAGTGGATACGATTGGCTCACGCTTTGGCGGCATTCCCAGCAGCCTGCCGATGCCGCATTTTCCTGAAGTTACGTTCGCACGGCTGCAGGAACTATTGCCCAGCGCCTTCACCATTGCGTTTCTGGCAGGCGTTGAAAGTCTGTTGTCGGCGATGGTGGCCGACGGCATGACCGGGCGGCGGCACCGTTCGAACTGTGAACTGGTGGCGCAGGGCGCCGCCAATATCGCCTCGGCGCTGTTTGGCGGCATGCCCGCGACCGGGGCCATCGCGCGCACCGCCACCAATATCCGTTCCGGCGCAAGATCGCCCGTCGCGGGGATGCTGCATGCGCTGTTTGTGCTGTTGTTCATGCTGTTTCTGTCGCCGCTGGCGGCGTTCATTCCGCTGGCGGCGCTGGCGGCGATTCTGGTCATCGTCGCCTGGAATATGAGTGAGATTGACAAGTTCCGCCATTTGATGCGCGCGCCATTTGGCGACCGGGTGGTGTTGTTGCTGACATTTGGCCTGACGGTGATGGTGGATCTCACTGTCGCGATTGAGGTCGGGGTCGTATTGGCCGCAATCCTGTTTATGCACCGCATGTCACAGACGCAATCTGCGGAATCCGGCGTTTCCCTGTGGCAGCAGGATGAGGATGATTTCATTCGCCCGCCCAATGGCGGTTATACCCAGCGCGATGCCCTGCCCAAAGGGGTGGAAGTGTTTCGTCTGCGCGGGCCGCTGTTTTTTGGCAATGCAGGGCGGTTGGGGGACGTGCTTGACGCCATTACCGGTCCCTGGCCAAGGATATTTATCCTGGCGATGCGTGACATGCCGATGATCGATGCGACGGGGGTTGGCGCGCTGGAGGAGTTTCTGCAACGCTGTCTGGCGCATGGGACTGAAATCATCATCTGCGGCGTTCAGCCGCAGCCGCAGAAGGTGCTGAACCAGATGGCTTTTGGCAAAAATATACCGGATTTGCGGTTTACCGGCGATTATCAGGCGGCCCTCGCCATGGCTAAGGCCCGCCAATAGCGCCAAACCGCTTTCGCGGATTGTTACGATATGTTACGCCAGATCGCGAAAAAGGGATTCTGCTTACAGGGTATGACACATGCCGAATAAACCGGCGAAACTGGGTTATGAAGATCTGCTGCGCTGCGGCCATGGCCAGATGTTTGGCCCGGGCAATGCGCAATTGCCGCTGCCGCCCATGTTAATGTTCGACCGCATCACCCATATTTCGGAAACGGGCGGCGCGCATGGCAAGGGCGAGATTGTGGCCGAACTGGATATTCGCCCGGATTTATGGTTTTTCGCCTGTCATTTTGAGGGCGATCCGGTGATGCCGGGCTGTCTCGGGCTTGATGCGCTATGGCAGTTGACGGGGTTTTTCCTGGGCTGGCTGGGCGCAGCGGGCCGGGGCCGCGCCCTGGGGGTCGGCGAGGTAAAGCTGATGGATATGGTCGAACCACGGCACAAGCTGTTAACCTACCGGCTGGATCTGAAGCGGGTGATCAACCGCCGCCTGGTTATGGGGGTTGCCGATGGCAGCATCAGCGTGGATGGCAATGAAACCTGCCGCGCCATGGATTTGAAGGTAGGCCTGTTCAAGTCAGGCGAAGCGCCGCAATGAGCCGAAGGAGAGCGTCATGAGACGTGTCGTGGTTACCGGCATGGGCATTGTTTCCAGCATCGGCAATAACAGTCAGCAGGTGCTGGCCAGCCTGCGCGAAGGCCGTTCGGGCATCGCATTTGTCGATACCTACCGCGATATGGGCTTTCGCAGCCATGTGGCGGGGACGCTGAAAATTGATCTGGAAGAGGCGGTGGACCGCAAGCTGAAACGCTTTATGGGCGATGCGGCGGCCTATGCCTGGATTTCCATGGATCAGGCGATCCGCGATGCGGGGCTGACGCCCGCAGAAGTTTCCAATGTGCGCACAGGAATTATTGTGGGTTCCGGCGGGCCATCGACGCATAATATTCTGCTGGCCTGTGATACGGCGCGCGAAAAGGGGCCGAAAAAGGTTGGCCCCTTCATGGTGCCGCGCAACATGTCGAGCAGCACTTCGGCCAATCTCGCCACCGCGTTTCAGATCAAGGGGCTGAACTACACTATCTCGTCCGCCTGTTCGACCAGCGCGCATTGCATCGGCGCCGCAGCGGAACAAATTCAATATGGCAAACAGGATGTCATGTTCGCAGGCGGCGGCGAGGAGCTGGACTGGACGCTGACCGTGCTGTTCGACGCCATGGGGGCGCTGTCCAGCAAATATAATGACACGCCAACAAAGGCCTCGCGCGCCTATGACGCCAATCGTGACGGGTTCGTGATATCGGGCGGCGGCGGCTGCCTGGTGCTGGAAGAGCTGGAACATGCCAGGGCGCGCGGTGCGAAAATTTATGGCGAACTCACCGGCTATGGCGCGACATCGGATGGCGTGGATATGGTTGCGCCATCGGGCGAGGGCGCGGTGCGCTGTATGCGCATGGCGATGGCGGGGTTGCCGGGGCCGGTCGATTATATCAATGCGCATGGCACCTCAACGCCGGTTGGCGACACCAAGGAGCTGGAGGCGATCCGCACCGTGTTCGGCGATAAAATTCCGCCGATCAATTCCACCAAATCGCTGACCGGCCACAGCCAGGGCGCAACCGGCGTGCATGAGGCGATCTATTCCCTGCTGATGCTGAACAACCAGTTTGTCTGCGTGTCCGCCAATATAGAGAATATGGACCCGGAAGCGGCGGGAATGCCTATTGTCCGTGAACGGATTGATAATGCGAAACTGAACACCGTGCTGTCCAACAGTTTTGGCTTTGGCGGCACCAATGCCTGCCTGGCTTTTTCGCGTCTTGCCTAAAATCATGCAAATTTCATCGGGGAGCGCTTGAGAATGACCGGGACGGGCAAACTGATGGCGGGCAAGCGCGGCCTGGTGATGGGGATCGCCAATGATCATTCCATCGCCTGGGGCATCGCCAAAATGCTGGGCGAACATGGCGCGGAAATGGGGTTTACCTATCAGAACGAGGCGTTTGGAAAACGGCTTCAGCCGCTGGCCGATTCGGTTGGCTCCAGCCTGATGGTGCCGTGCGATGTGTCAGACCGCGACAGTATGGATAATGTTTTCGCCATGCTGGCAACCGTCTGGGGACAGATTGATTTTGTTGTGCACGCGCTGGCCTATTCCGACAAGGAGGAACTCAAGGGCCGGTTTCTGGATACGACGCGCGAAAATTTTCTGAACACCATGGATATTTCCTGTTTTTCATTAAACGAGGTCGCGCGGCGCGCTGCGCCCTTGATGAAAAATGGCGGCGCGATCCTTACTTTGACCTATATGGGCGCGGTCAAGGTCATGCCGGACTATAATGTCATGGGCGTCGCCAAAGCGGCGCTGGAGGCCAGCGTGCGCTATCTTGCCGCCGATCTGGGGCCGCAGGGCGTCCGGGTGAATGCGATTTCGGCGGGGCCGATGCGCACTCTGGCGGGTTCGGCCATTGGTTCGGCGCGTTATGTCTACCGCACCGCGCGCGAACATGCGCCGCTGCGCAGAAATGTTGATCTGGATAATCTGGGCGGCGCGGGCCTGTATCTGCTCAGCGATCTGTCTGCGGGCACCACCGGCGAAATTCATTATGTCGATGCCGGCTATAATATTATCGGCATGCCGCACCCGGATATGCTGAATGGTTCGCGTACGGAAGATTAAGCACCACTATGCCAACACATCATTCACGCCTGCTTATTATCGGTTCCGGCCCCGCTGGTTACACAGCGGCCATTTATGGCGCGCGCGCGATGCTGGAACCCATTCTGGTGACGGGTATCGACCAGGGCGGGCAGTTGACCATCACCACGGATGTCGAAAATTATCCGGGCTTTGCCGATGTCATTCAGGGGCCCTGGCTGATGGAGCAGATGCGCGATCAGGCGGCGCATGTGGGCACGCGCCTGATCAATGATTATATTACCAGCGTGGATTTTTCGCGCCGTCCCTTTACATGCGCGGGCGATAGCGGCGATACGTATACGGCGGACGCGGTAATTGTGGCGACGGGCGCGCAGGCGCGCTGGCTGGGCCTGCCCACCGAGGAACGCTTCAAGGGGTTTGGGGTTTCGGCCTGCGCCACCTGTGACGGGTTTTTCTATCGCGGGAAGGAAGTGCTGGTGGTCGGCGGCGGCAATACGGCGGTGGAAGAGGCGCTTTTCCTGACCAATTTCGCCAGCAAGGTGACGCTGGTGCACCGCCGTGACACGCTGCGTTCGGAAAAAATCCTGCAAAACCGGCTGTTCGCCAATTCCAAGGTCAGCGTCATTTGGGATCACGCCATAGATGAAATTCTGGGTACGGAAAATCCGCTGGGCGTGACCGGCGCGCGGTTGCGAAATGTCAAAACCGGCGTCACACAGGATGTGGCGGCGCATGGCGTGTTCATCGCCATCGGCCATAGCCCATCCACCGCTATCTTCAAAGGCGTGCTGCCGATGGATAAAGACGGCTATCTGCTCAAAGCCGCCGATTCCACCGCCACGGAAATTTCCGGCGTGTTTGCGGCGGGTGATGTCACCGACAAAATCTTCCGCCAGGCGGTGACGGCGGCAGGTCAGGGCTGCATGGCGGCGCTGGAGGCGGAAAAATTTCTCGCCGGGCATTAGGGCGGTCATGAATTTGAGATAGGCTGGTGATATGCTTCCAGTGCGCACCAGATAACGGAGGCGAAAGCTATGGATAACGCCAAAGAGACGGCGAAACAGCTCATAGACCAATTGCCGGATGGTGCATCTCTGAATGACATCATGTATGAGCTGTATGTTAAGCAAAAAATTGAAAAGGGGATGCAGGCATCCCGCGATGGTGACATAACGCCGCACAGCGAGGTGAAAGCCCGCTATTCATCCAATGCAGGTTAACTGGACCCGCCCCTCGCTTGAGGATCTTGACGGCATATTTGAATTCATAGCCAGGGACTCTCAATTTTACGCGCATTTACGCGCAGAACTTTGTGCAGCAGATTATGCATGCTGTTGACAGGCTTGAGGTGTATCCAAAGAGCGGACGCAAAATACCCGAAGCAAGCGGCGAGGAGTTGCGCGAAATTATCTTTCAGGGATATCGCATCATGTATTGGATTGTTGATGCGGAACGTATTGACATTATCGCCGTGGTGCATGGCAGCCGTGATATGAGCAACCCTCGCAATCGACCTTGGGAAATATTGTGATGGATATGCTTATCCATGAAGCGTGGGACGCGCTAAATGCGCGATAGATTAACGTTTTATAAGGGACAGTATATATTTAATTTCGCTGCTTGCCTTGCATCGGCGACGTTAAATATATACTGTCCCCGATAAGATCCCGATAAAGGCTGGAGCATGGATGGCGCGTCTGTCACGGTTGGTGGTTCCCGGTGTGCCGCATCACATCACCCAGCGCGGCAATCGCGGCCTGCCGGTATTTTTTTCCGAGGCTGACTATCAGACCTACAAGGCGCTGCTGGCAGAGTGGTGCGCAAAGGCGGGCACTGAGGTCTGGGCCTATTGCCTGATGCCCGATCATGTGCATCTGATCCTGACGCCGTCACACGAAGACGGGCTGCGTGCGGCGCTTGGTGAGACGCATCGGCGCTATACCAGCCAGGTGAATGCGCGCGAGGGCTGGCATGGTCATTTGTGGCAGGGCCGCTTTTCGTCCTTTCCCATGGATGAGGCGCATGTGATGGCGTGCGCGCATTATATTGAGGTCAATCCTGTGCGTGCCAAACTGGTAAAGCGTCCGGGCGACTGGGCCTGGTCGAGCGCAGCAGCGCATCTGTCGGGCAGGGATGACGCGCTGGTAAAGCTTGCGCCGCTGCTGGACAGGGCCGCTGACTGGGAGAGTTTTCTGGCCGGCGCACCGGACGAAGCAGTCAATGCGCGCATCCGCAGCCATCAACGCACGGGCCACCCGCTGGGCAGCGCGGCGTTTCTGGACCAGATCAGTGCGCGTCTCGGCAGAAATGTCAGACCGGCCGCCCGTGGCCGTCCCGCGCGCGTAAAACCCTGAAATCAGCGCCAGCCTTCCCCCCGCCGGCGCAAGCCATCCAGGGCCCGTCAGGGCTGAGTAGCCCGACACATAGGTGACATTTCGTACCGGACACATGGGTTACACTTTTTGCTTGATTTGACAAGCGGGAGGTGGAGATGCCGTGGAGTGAGAGTTCGGTTATGGATGAACGCCTT
>JBMOMX010000033.1:0-94099 GCA_049323435.1 Pseudomonadota bacterium | reverse complement strand
TTCGACATCGGCAAAAATATCAGTGAATCGCTTCATGGCTCATCTCCTAAATCATGGAGATGCCTCAAGAATCAATTTCCTGATTCAGTTCAAGCCTTTAATCGCCATATGCGATTCCCCTGCCCCTTGCAGGGGGAGGGAGGAGTCTGATCGCTTTACGAACAACCTGGTGAGACGTTACATCTAAACCTTGTCCGGCCCGATACGTACCAGGGCCTTGCCCAGATTTTCGCCGCTGAATAAACCGATAAAAGCGTCCGGGCTCTTTTCCAGACCTTCATAGACGGTATCTTCCCATTTGATTTTTCCCGCCGCGACCCAGGCGCCCATTTCGGCAATGAAGGCAGGTATTTCGGCAAAAGAATCCGACACGATAAAGCCCTGCATCAGAATGCGCTTGCCGATAATATTGAACAGGTTGCGCACGCCCACCGGATCGGGATTATTATACTGGCTGATCATGCCGCAGGCGATGATGCGGCCATTTGGATTCATCGCATCCAGCGCCGCTTCAAGATGCAGGCCGCCGACATTCTCAAAATAAATATCAACACCCTTGGGGGCCGCTTCTTTTAGCGCGTTCAAAAGCCCGTCTCCCGCTTCGCGATAGTCGATGGCGGCGTCGATGCCCAGGGTATTTTTCAGCCAGTTGCATTTCCGGGGTGATCCAGCGCTGCCGACAATGCGGCATCCCTTCAATTTGGCAATCTGACAGACCAGGGAACCGACAGCGCCCGCAGCGGCGGAAACAAACACGGTTTCGCCCTGTTTGGGTTTGCCGATACGCTGAAACCCATACCATGCGGTCATGCCGGGCATGCCCAGAACGCCCAGATACGCCGCCAGCGGCACCGTCAGCGACATATCGATTTTCGTCATGCCGAGACCATTGGTCACATTATACTGCCGCCATCCGCCCAGCATTCCTGTGATCATGTCGCCCGCTGCAAAAGGCCCGCCATGTGATTCAATGACCTGTCCGATGGACCCGCCATCCAGAACTTTTCCCAACTCAAAAGGCGGCACATAACTTTGCCGGTTGGGAGTCATCCGCCCGCGCATATAGGGATCAACCGACATCCAGATATTGCGGACCAGCATCTGGCCCGGTTGGAGCGCGGGCAGTTCAGCATCCACGATTTCGAAACATTCCCTGGACGGCAAACCATCCGGATATGATTTCAGCCGCACTTCACGATTTTTCATGGCGATCTCCTGCGTTACAGCACCGGATAAATCCGGCGGCCGGGGCCGCCGGATTTTCCATGATACATGAAATGGCGCGGAGGCGGGAAATTACGCCGCTATACCGAAATTTTTTGCAGCGGATGGGCTTTTTCCATCAACCGTTCTACGACCGGGCCCAGCTCTTTCGGGTCGAGCACACGATCGAAGGATTCCTTCGCGGCGCGTTCCCAGCCATTATAGACGCCAAAACCGCCATTGGTGGTTTCAAACACCCGGCCGCTGACATCTTTGGAGTCCTTGCTGCCCAGCCACACCACCAGCGGCGCGACATTGGCGGGGTTCATTTTGTCAAACTGGCCCGCTTTCAATTCCCGCTTCGGCATCAGATTTTCCGTCATGCGGGTGAAGGCGCCCGGCGAGATGGCGTTGCAGGTGACGTTGAGCCGCGCCAGTTCGCGCGAAGCGACAATAGTCATGGCCGCAATGCCGGCCTTGGCGGCGGCATAGTTCAACTGCCCCGGATTGCCATACAGGCCCGAAATCGACGTGGTGTTGATGATGCGCCCATCATTGGTTCCGCCATTCTTGGCGTTCTGCCGCCAATATGCGGCCGCATGGTGCATCGGGCAGAAGGTGCCGGTCAGATGCACCTTGATCACCGCGTCCCATTCCTCAATGGTCATATTGACCATCATCTTGTCGCGCAGAATGCCGGCATTATTGACCACCACATCAAGCCCGCCAAATGTATCAATGGCCTGCTGGATCATGCGTCCCGCGCCTTTAAAATCGGAAATATCATCGCCATTGGCGACGGCCTTGCCGCCGGCTGCGGTGATTTCATTGGCTACTTCCTGCGCGGCGCTCAGCGTGGAACCTTCGCCCGCAACACTGCCGCCCAGATCGTTGACGACGACTTTCGCGCCTTCCTTTGCGAATAAAAGACAATGTTCGCGCCCCAATCCGCGGCCGCCACCGGTTACGACAACGACACGTCCTTCACATAATCCCGCCATTTTTCTTCTCCTTGCTGTCATTATTGTATTTATCGATGGGCATAAATTACGCCAGATTGCCCCCGCGTCAAGCTGCATGAAGCTATCATAGTGGTTTAGTCCTCGGACCGGTTAGTGTAAAACAGCTCAGGAGTTGATACGCAAACAAGAAAATCACAGGGAATCCGCCATGAACTTTGACCTTACCCCCGAACAGCAAGCCATCCGCGAGAGCATTTTCAAGCTGTGCGCCAAATTTGACGATGCCTATTGGCTGGACCGGGACCGTTCGGGCGAATTTCCGGAAGATTTCGCCGCCGAATTCGCCAAAGGCGGCTGGCTGGGTATCGCCATGCCGACGGAATATGGCGGTGCGGGCCTGGGCGTGACCGAGGCCGCGATCATGATGCAGGCGGTGGCGGAATCCGGCGCCGGGCAAAGCGGCGCGTCGGCCATTCACATGAATATTTTCGGCCCCAATCCGATCGTGGTGTTCGGCACCGAGGAACAGAAACGCCGCTTTCTGCCGCCGCTGATCGCGGGCAAGGACCGCTCCTGTTTCGGGGTGACGGAACCCAATTCGGGGCTGAACACCTCGGCGCTGCAAACCCGCGCCGAATGGAACGGCAATCAATATATCGTCAATGGCCGCAAGATCTGGACCTCGACCGCGCAGACCGCCAACAAGATTTTGATGATTGTGCGCACCGGCGATCCCAAACCGGGCGGCAAGGCCGCCGATGGCCTCAGCCTGTTCTATACCGATTTCGACCGCGACTATATCGAGGTGACGGAAATCGAAAAAATGGGCCGCAAATGCGTCGATTCCAATTCGGTGTTTATCGACAATCTGCCGGTGCCGCCGGAAAATCTGCTGGGCGAGGAAGGCAAGGGCTTCAAATATCTGCTGCATGGGCTGAACCCGGAACGGGTGCTGATCGCCGCCGAGGCGGTGGGGCTTGGCCGTGTGGCGCTGAAACGGGCAGTGCAATACGCCAAGGAGCGGGTGGTGTTCGACCGCCCCATCGGCATGAACCAGGGCATTCAACATCCGCTGGCCAAATGCTGGATGGACCTTGAGGCCGCAAACCTGATGATGTTCAAGGCCGCCGCGTTGTATGACGCCGGGCTGCCCTGCGGCGCCGAGGCCAACACCGCCAAATATCTGGCGTCCGAGGCCGGTTACCGGGCCTGCGAACAGGCGGTGCTGACGCTGGGCGGTATGGGTTACGCGAAAGAGTTTCAGGTTGAACGCTATTTCCGCGAAATCATGATTTCGCGCATTGCGCCGGTCAGCCGCGAAATGATCCTGAACTTTGTCAGCGAGCAGGTTTTGGAGCTGCCGAAATCATACTGACAAAAAATCAGTTGCCCCGCGCCGGTAATTCCGCAAGAATTGCGATCAATTATCAATACTGACCGGTCTTGTGCAATGATCGGCTGGGGGAGTCTGTATGAGCCTCAGTGAGACCTTGCCCGCGCCTCAGGCCGCTGTGGCTTTCTCGGATAATTACCGGCGTTATGTGCTTGGCATATTGCTGGTGGTTTTTACTTTTAATTTCATTGACCGGCAGATCCTGGCCATCCTGTTGCAGCCGATCAAACAGGATCTGGGATTATCGGATACGCAGCTTGGGCTGCTGACCGGCATCGCCTTTTCGCTATTTTATGTGAGCTTTGGCATTCCGCTGGCGCGGCTTGCAGATCGCAGCTCGCGCGTGAATATCATCTCGGGCGCGCTGGTGGCGTGGAGCACGATGACCGCCCTGTGCGGGTTGGCGCAGAATCTCTGGCAATTACTGTTTGCGCGAATTGGCGTTGGCATAGGCGAAGCCGGCTGTATCCCGCCGTCGCAATCTCTGATTTCCGATTATTTTGCGCCTGAAAAACGCGCTATGGCGCTGAGCATTTTTGCGCTTGGGGTGCCCATTGGCGTCATGTTCGGGTTTCTCGTTGGCGGCTGGATGGAGGAATATTTCGGCTGGCGCACCGCGTTTCTGGTGGTCGGCCTGCCCGGAATTTTACTTGCCATTATTGTCCGGCTGACCTTGCGGGAACCGCCCCGCGGATTATCCGAAACAACCATCAGGGATCATGGCGAACAACCCAGTATGCGCGAAGTGGCGCGCTATCTATGGGGGTTGCGTTCGTTTCGTCACGTTGCCTTCGCCGCCGCGTTACACGCCTTTGTCGGTTATGGCGTCGTTAGCTGGCTGCCATCATTTCTGGCGCGCTCCTATCAGATGGGTGGGGCGGAAATCGGCACCTGGCTCGCCCTGCTGGCCGGGATAGTTGGCGGGCTTGGAACGGTGGCGGGCGGCTGGCTTGGTGATAGATACGCGAAAAAGGACCGGCGCTGGTATGTGTGGATATCCGGGATCACCATCTTGCTGGCGGTGCCGTTTACAATTTATGCGTTCCTCGGCGGTGACAAATACTGGACTTTAGCAATGTATATTCTGCCGACATTTTTCGGCGCCTTTTATCATGGGCCAACCGGGGCGGTTATTCAGGGGCTGGCCCAGGTCCGGATGCGGGCGATTTCGGCGGCGTTATATGTGCTGATGGTCAATTTGATCGGGCTTGGGCTTGGGCCCTTGGCGGTCGGCGTGATCAGTGATCTGCTGGCGCCTGCCTATGGCGTTGAATCGCTGCGCTATGCGCTGCTCTGCGTGTTCCTTGTTAATATCTGGTCGGCGCTGCACTATCTGTTTGCGGCGAAAACCCTGCGCGCGGACCTGGATTCAAATCCGGATAGAATTGCCGCGTAGTTTTCATATGGATCATTTGCACGGACTAGAAATGATTTGTGTTATGCCGGTAAAACCGTAACTATCGGCTGAAGAATAATAATTATTGACCAGCCACATAAATAAGGTGGCGGAGCAGGGGGGACGAGTGAGAGAAGCTTCAAGTGTATCTGTGCCGAAGCAGCAGGTTTCATTTACCACTGGTTACCGCCAATATGTGCTCGGCATTCTGGTCGTCGTGTATGTTTTCAATCTGATTGACAGACAGATTTTGTCGATGCTGCTGGAACCAATCAAGCAGGATCTCCTATTGAGCGATACCCAGTTGGGACTGCTTTCGGGCATTGCCTTCGCCATATTCTATACGACATTCGGCATTCCGATTGCGCGCTATGCCGATAGAAATTCACGCGTCAATGTGATTGCCGCCTCGCTTGCCGCCTGGAGCCTGATGACGGCTGTGTGCGGACTGGCGCAGAATTTCTGGCAGCTTATGTTGGGCCGCATTGGTGTCGCGATCGGCGAAGCGGGCGCAAGTCCGCCATCCCATTCCCTGATTTCGGATTATTTTGCGCCGGAAAGACGGGCGACCGCGCTGAGCATTTTTTCGCTGGGCGCGCCAATCGGCGTGATGATCGGATTTCTGGCAGGCGGCTGGCTGACGCATTTCTTTGACTGGCGCACTGCATTTGTCGTGGTGGGATTACCCGGCGTGTTGATGGCGATCATCGTCCGCAAAACAGTGATTGAACCGCCCCGGGGATATTCCGAAGGGGTTGAGTCGGTGCAGGAACAAGCCACGCTCAGGGAAGCATTCAATTATTTCTGGTCGCGGCCTTCCTTCCGTCATCTGACGCTCGCTGCGGGACTGCATGCATTTGTCAGCTATGGGCTGGGCACCTGGTTGCCGCCATTTCTGATCCGCAGCCATCAGATGGGCCTGGCGGAAATCGGCACCTATCTGGCGCTGATAACGGGGGTCGTCGGCGGTCTGGGCACTTTTGCGGGCGGATATATCTGTGACCGTTTTGGCCAGAAAGACCGGCGCATGTATGTATGGCTCCCGGCGCTTAGCCTGATCATCCTCATTCCCCTGACTATCATGGCGCTGCTGTCGCCTACCAAGGAAGGCGCGATATATTTCTATCTTATCCCCGCATTGCTCAGCCCATTCTATCTGGGGCCGACTTTTGCGATGGTGCAGGGGCTTGCCACCGTGCGCTTGCGCGCAATTGCGGCGGCGGTGCTGCTGTTTGTGCTCAACCTGATCGGCATGGGGCTGGGCCCTTTGCTGGTTGGCGTGCTCAGTGACTTTCTGAGGCCGGAATATGGCGATGAGGCACTGCGCTACGCCATGATCGTGGCGGTACTGATGAATCTGTGGTCGGCTGTGCATTATTTTCTGGCGGCGAAAACCTTACGCGAAGATTACGCTTCCAATCCTGACCTGCAACAACAGGGGCAAGTTGCTGATGGCCATTGAAAATTCGCGGGTCTCGTTTACGCCCCGATACCGGCAATATGTTCTGGGCATCCTGCTCGTCGTTTATGTTTTCAATTTTATCGACCGGCAAATTCTTTCCATTCTGCTGGAGCCGATCCGCAAGGATCTGCTGTTATCCGATACGCAGCTTGGATTTTTGTCGGGCGTCGCCTTCGCGATTTTTTACGCATGTTTCGGCATTCCCATTGCCCGGATCGCGGATCGCAGCTCGCGCGTGAATGTCATTTCCTGGTCGCTTGCAGCCTGGAGCGTGATGACCGCGCTGTGCGGCCTGGCGTTGAATTTCTGGCAATTAATGCTGGGCCGTATTGGCGTGGCGGTGGGCGAGGCGGGCGCAAGCCCGGCGTCGCATTCGCTGATTTCCGATTATTTCGCGCCCGAAACGCGGGCGACGGCCATGGGCATTTATGCGCTGGGCGTGCCGATCGGAACCCTGATCGGCTTGCTGGCGGGCGGATGGCTGGTGCATTTTTTCGACTGGCGCACCGCATTCATTGTGGTTGGTCTGCCTGGCGTGCTGATGGCCATCATTGTACGGATGACCGTCAAGGAACCGCCGCGCGGCAATAGCGAGGTGATCATCAAGGAAAAGCAGGCCCCGGTACCGTTAAGAGAAGCCATTATTTATCTGTGGGCACGGCCTTCGTTCCGGCATGTAGTGCTGGCGGTCGCGTTCCACGCGCTTGTCAGCTATGGCTATAATGGCTGGCTGCCGGCGTTTTTTGCGCGCTCCTATGGGATGAGCAGCGCCGAAATCGGAAGCTGGCTGGCGCCGCTGATCGGCATTTTTGCGGGACTCGGAACTTTTTCCGGCGGCTATATTTCCGACTATTTCGCCAGGCGCGACCGGCGCTGGTATGTATGGGTTCCCGCATTGACGCTTGCCATCAGTGTACCGTTTTTTCTGCTGGCGTTTATGTCGGATGACAAATACACCACTCTGGCGCTGCTGATCGTGCCGCTCTATTTCAACTATGTCTATCTCGGCCCGACATTCGCACTGATCCAGAGCCTGGCGGAGGTGCGGATGCGCGCCATGGCCTCGGCCATCTTGCTGTTCGTCATCAGCCTGATCGGCCTTGGACTTGGGCCGTTTCTGGTGGGTGTGCTCAGCGATTATCTGAAACCGGAATATGGCGAGGAATCGCTGCGCATTGCGCTGATGTTTGTGTTCCTGTTCAACATCTGGTCGGGCATTCACTATTACATTGCGGGGCTGACGCTGCGCGCGGATCTGGATGCGAACCCGGATCTGGTCTCGGATTAATAATTGACGCTCTGATTGCCGGGTTTAAAGCGTGCCCAGGATTCTTCCGGAAGCGAGTCGAAAGTCATGACACCGTTTCTGGCCCGGTTGGGATGTGAACAGATCAAATTCTCAAACCCCTGCGGCACGATGGGCAGGGGGGGGGTCACACCATCCAGTTTTAATTCATATAGCGCCCAGCGGCCGCTGCGATTGGAATGCACCAGCAGGGATTTGCCCGAGGGATCGGGCACAGGGGAATGGGTCGCCGCGCGATCATCATTGGCAAGCGGCGTCCATTCACCACTATGCGGGTTCACCCATCCAACCTGATGGCGATCATTTCTGATAGCGGCGAACCCGTATATGCGCGCGCCATCTGGCGACCAGACGGGCCGGTATATGGTAATGGGAATTTTAAGCTTGCGGGGCTTTTCACTGCCATCTGCCGGCACCAGCCAAAGACCCGTACTGCCGCCGCGGATGGAAAAAAAACAGACAAATTTCCCGTCCGGGCTGAGGCTTGGGCGCAAATCCTGCACCGGGCCATCGGTAATCTGGCGCACGTCGCTGCCATCCGGCTTCATGGAAAAAATATGCAGAATAAGATCCCGGCGCAGGGGGCCGGTCGGGTTGTCATGAAATATCGCCTCTACGGTTTCCGGGACCTGTTTCACCCCCCCATCGGAAACATAGACAATCCGCTGGCCATTCAGACAATAGGATGGATGCCGGGCGCCGCTATCCTCAGGTGTCAGGGGCACGCAATCATTGCCATCCAGATCGGCGCGCCAAATCCGGGGCGGGCCATATGGCCCCCCCCAAAACAGCGCATGCTCGCCATCCGGATGAATGGTGGATTGAAAATAGGCGCCATCGCCGGGCGAAATGCAAACTGGAGGACTCTCGGGTGACCATGAAAAGACATCGAATCGGAGCATTTTTCGCCCTCTGTTTTATGTAACCGTAGTGTAATCAATCCCGGCCGGCCGCCAGCTTGATTAGTTATAGATACTCGGAGCGCAACAAGTTACAAAACTTACAATTATCACTATGGGGCGGCAGCGCGCCTGCATTGAAAAAAACGGCGTCCAGAATCTGGACGCCGTTATCATGGCCGAAAAAATCCGGCAGGGAAACTTATTCTGCTGCGTTCAACGAGGTGAAAGCGCCGCCAGTATTGTTGATCTCGCGCAGGGTGCGAATACCCTCATCGGCGATGGCGTCTCCAACCGTGCCGTCGCCTTCCGTGTAAAGACCTTCCATATCGACAAAGGCGGCATATTTGGGCGCCGTCCGGCCCGTGATGATGCCAGCCTTGACGAGGGTCTTGATAAAGGTTCTGAACACGCTGTTGGCCTTGCTCAGGCTCTTGCGTTCGATCGCACTTTCCATGGCGGCATTGAACCGGTCATTGACCCAGTTCGGATCAAGGCCGAACTGCACATAAATATCTTTCTTCAGCTCCGGGCTGTTCAGATTATGCAGCAGGCTCTGGAAGGTGCTCCAGGCCCAGTCCTCGATTTTGACGCGCTCTTCTTCCGGCAGATGCGGGATGGTCTTGTCCGCCCAGATCTTGCCGAATTTGTGGTGGAATGCCTCGTCGCTCATGGTGAACTGGATCATTGTGCGCAGCACCGGATCATTGGTGTTGCGGAAAATGCTGGCGAAGGTGCCCATGGCCATGCCTTCCAGCACCATCTGCATACCCACCAGTTTCTTCCATACGATCGGCGTCAGCACCAGCTCGGTCAGCAGCCGCCGAACCTCGCCGCCCGCCGGACGGATATAGCCAAAACGCGACATCAGATAGTTGGTGAAGCCGGTAACGTGGCGGGCTTCTTCGCGCGCCTGATTGGACGCATATTCCTGCGCGCCGGGATCCAGCAAAATGTGGCACAGGCTGGCGGAAAGATTTAGTGCGGCCTGTTCGCCATGCAAAAGGCCGGACAACATCTGATGGTTGATCAGATTGCCGAACTTCACCCGATCGGCTGGAGCAACCTTGTCCACCACACCGCATTTGAATTCGATAATGGTTTCTTCCGGCATGATCAGCTCTTTCTCAATATCGAAAGGCTGGCTGAAATCCACATATTTGGGGTCCATCGGATCCCAGAAATGATCATGCGTTGCGGTGATAATCTTGTCGAACGCGCGCGAACGCTTGCCATAGCGTTCCGGGGCCAGCATGGCTGGGAAATCGTCTGGCGCCACGGCCTCATAGGCCGAATCATAATTCAGGTTTTTTTCAGTGGACATGGCGCACCTCCGGTCGATTCTGATTATTGACGGAATACAGTATAACACAACCGCTTCAAAAAGCAACGATTTTGAAGCGGTTGTATTAGGTTTTTTACGGGTCGTTAGACGGTTAATTATCTCTTTCCGGTGGCGATAATGTTTTTGCCGTGCAGCGCCTCGATTTCGGTGCTGCTGAAGCCATGCTCGCGCAGCACTTCAAGCGTGTGTTCGCCAAAGGCGGGCGTGTCGCCGCGCGGCTGCGCATCCTCGCCATCATGAAACCGCACCGGAGTCGCCACGGATTTGTAGGTTTCGCCGTTCTTTCGGGTCACATCGACAAAGGCCCCGGCGGCATGGGCCTGCGGGTCCACCACCACCTGGGCGCTGGTCTGCACCGGGGCCCAGACCAGATCGGCGTCATCCAGAATACGGCCCCATTCCGCCAGGCTTTTCTTCGCAAAGACCTGATCCAGAATGCCCACCAGTTCGACGGCGTTTTTACGCCGCCCCAGCGGGGTGGTAAAACGCTCATCATTCGCCAGATGCTCCAGCCCGATCGTGTTGGCCAGTTCCTCCCAGTCGCGTTTGGTCTGACGCGGCAGATAGGCGAACCAGTTGCCATCGCCCGCCTGAAAGAAATTGGTCAGCGGGCCGATGGAACGTTCGCGCGGCGGCGTCGGGGCCAGCTTGCCGAAACGCAACTGCATTGCGAAATCCGAACTCATCATATAAATGCCGGTGCGCAGCAAAGAGGTTTCCACCAGCCGCCCCTTGCCGGTTTTCTCGCGTTCATACAGCGCGCCCATAATGCCGCCCAGCGTGGTCAGCCCGGTAACATGATCACCCGCCGCCGTGCGCAGCGGAAATGGATTGGAACCTTCCGGCGCCATCATCCGGCAGGCCCCGGCGCGCGCCCAGAATGCGGCCATGTCAAAGCCCGGCCGGTCGCGTTCTTCGCCAACCATGCCATAGCCCGATACGCTGGAATAAATCAGCCGCGGATTTTCTTTTTTCAGTGTTTCATAGTCCAGCCCGGCGCGTTCCAGCGCGCCCGGCCTTGTATTGGTCAGGAACACATCGGCGTCCCGCACCAGCCGTTTGATCACCGCCACGCCTTCCGGGGTGGAGGTGTCCACCGTGATGGCGCGCTTGCCGCGATTATCCAGATCGAACAGCGGATTGCCGAAACTAGCCGCGTCTTTCACCGGGGTGGGGAACACGCGCCACGGATCGCCTTTTGGCGATTCCACCTTGATCACATCCGCGCCCCAGTCGCGCATGATGCCGCCCGCCGAAGGCGCGGCGACATAGGTTGCCATCTCGATGACTTTCACACCCTTGAGCATTGCCTGTTCCCCCTTTTATTTTGCGTCAGATTATACCGGGCAGTCCGGATCGAATACTGGCTGGCGTTTTTCGCGGTGCGAGGCCACGCCTTCGCGCGCGTCCGGCCCGGCAAAGCCCAGCATTTCATAGGCGGTGGACGCATCAAATGACGGCCCGGCCATACGCAGCCAGTTATTCAGCGCAATCTTGGTGAAGCGGATCGCGCCCTGGGCGCCCTTGGCCAGATTAGTGGCGACACGCAGCGCCTCGCCCTGCAATTCATCCTCGCCAACGCATTTGGATACAAGACCAATGCGCTCGGCTTCTTCGCCGTCCAGCGATTCACAGGTCAGCAGATAATATTTCGCCTTGGCCATGCCGCACAACAGCGGCCAGATGATGGCGGCATGGTCGCCGCCTGCAACGCCAAGACGGGTGTGACCGTCCACGATCTTGGCTTTTTTTGTGGTGATGGAAATGTCCGACAGCAACGCCGCAACCAGCCCTGCGCCAACCGCGGGCCCGGTGATGGCCGAAATAATCGGCTTGTTGCAATTGATGATATTATAGACCAGATCGCGGGCTTCTTTCCACACGGTCAGCAGGGCTTTGTGATCACCGATCATTTCCTCGATCATCTCGAAATCGCCGCCGGCGGAAAAGGATTTGCCTTCGCCGGTCAGGATCACCGCATTGATGCGCGGATCGCTGTCGATTTCCGGCCAGATATAGGTAATTTCGCGGTGGCCGATTTTATCCAGCGCATTCAGCCGCTCCGGCCGTGAAATGGTAATGCGCAGCACACGCTCGGCCGGCCAGTCGAATTTCAGGCGCTGATATTTTTTTTCATCTAACGGCATCTGTGTCTCCCTTGCTTGCAGTTAAAGTTTATTCAGAAATTGCACGACCGCCTCGGTGAATGCGTCGTTCTTGTCGCCAGCCACCATATGCCCGGCGCCGCCGACATCGGCATATTCTGCGTGCGGCACCAAGGCGAGAAATTCTTGCGCGGCTTCTTCGGTGACCAGATCGCTGGATTTGCCGCGCACCAGCAGGGTTGGGCAGGTCAGAGCGCGGGCCGCCGCCTCCATCCGCGCCTGCCGGTTCGGGTCGCGCGCGCGTTTCGGTCCGGAAAAGAATTTCGGATCCCAATGCCAGTAATAGCGGCCATTGTCGCGCAGCCGCAGATTTTTTGCCAGCCCGCTGGTGTCTTTCGGTTTGGGCCGGTGCGGCAGATATTTTGCAACCGATTCCGCCGCTTCGTCCAGGCTGGCGAAACCCTGTTCCATATTGGCGCTCATGAAATCCTGAATATGTTTGACGCCTTCCTCGGCGATCTTTGGCGTTATGTCCACCAGAACAATGGCGGAAAAAATCGGCCCGTCATGTTCGCCCTCGGCGATCAGCGAGGAATTGCCGCCCAGCGACGCCCCCACCGCAACCGGGCGTTTGGAGAAGGTCCGCGAAATGATGCGCAGATCTTCGGCATAGGCATCGACGGCGTAATTTGCATCGGGGCACCAGCCGCTATCGCCATGCCCGCGTAAATCCAGACACACGGCATGCCAGCCGCGTTCGGCCAGTATTTTTGCCGTGCCGCCCCAGGCATGGCGGGTTTGCCCGCCGCCATGTGCGAACAGAACCGGTTGATTGCCGGGGGTTCCGTAGGAATCGGCGGCCAGTTTCAGGCCGCCCAGCCCAATGAATTCCATTGGCTCAGCTTTCATAATGTTCTCCGATTAGTGTTGTAATTTAACGAATGGCTGCACTTTAGCGCATATGGCGCAGATTATGATAGGCCCGTGCGAGGGCGCAAAACCCTTCTATGTTTATTTCTTCGGCCCGGGCGGTGGGTTCGATGCCGGCCATTTCCAGCAGAACGGCGGCGTCCACCCCCAGCGCCATCAGGCTGCGGCGCAGCATTTTACGGCGCTGGCCAAAGGCTGCGGCCGCGACCGTCTGTAAATCGGTCAGTTCCGCCCCGGCGCGCGGCGTGGCGCGGGGTGTGATCTGCACAACGGTAGAGGTGACCTTGGGCGCGGGGGTAAAGGCGCGCGGATCAATATCGAACAGCATATGCGCGTCGCAGCGCCATTGCGTCAGCACCGCCAGCCGCCCATAGGCCTTGCCGCCCGCAGGCGCGGTAATGCGCTCGGCCACCTCTTTCTGGAACATCAGGGTCAGACTTTCCCACGCGGGCGGCCATTGTTCCGGCGTCAGCCAGTTAATCAGCAGCGGGGTGGCGACATTATAGGGAAGGTTCGCCACCAGCTTGATGGGCGGCGTCAGTTCCCCCAGATCAAAATCCAGCGCATCGCCCGCAACGATACGCAGCCGCCCCGGATAGGCCGCCGCAATATCGCCCAGCGCCGCCAGGCAGCGTGCGTCTTTTTCAACCGCCACAATCTCGCGCGCGCCATGTTGCAACAGCGCGCGGGTCAGCCCGCCGGGGCCGGGGCCCACTTCCACCACCGTGCAGTGGTCCAGCGGCGCTGCGGCACGCGCAATGCGCCCGGTCAGGTTCAGATCGAGCAGAAAATTCTGGCCCAGCGATTTGCGCGCGCGCAGCTCATAACGCGCGATAACATCGCGCAGCGGCGGCAGCAGATCATCCGTCATAGCGGAAGCGGGAAATCTCACGCGCCATACGCAGCGCAGCTATCAGGCTGGCGGGGCTGGCCAATCCCTTGCCCGCAATATCCAGCGCGACGCCATGATCGGGCGAGGTGCGCACGATGTTCAGCCCCAGGGTCACATTTACGCCCCGTTCAAAATCAATGGTCTTTAACGGGATCAGCGCCTGGTCATGATACATGCAGATCACGCAATCATAGCGGCGGCGCGCCGCTGCGTGGAATAAAGTATCGGCGGGAAACGGCCCCTGAGCATCAATACCGGCCGCCTGCAAACAGGCGACCGCCGGCGCGATTATTTCGATTTCCTCCCGGCCCAGCGCGCCCTGTTCGCCGCCATGCGGATTAAGGGCCGCAACCGCCAGGCGCGGGGCCTTGATTCCGAAATCACGCGCCAATGCCAGCGCCGTGGCCTGCGCTGTTTCAATAATCTGTGTACGGCTTATATTTGCAACCGCCTGCGCCAGCGGCAGATGCACACTAGCCAACGCCACCCGCAGGCCGGGATCTTGCGATGTTGCGGGGCAGGCCAGCAGCATCACCGGCCGGGCGGCGGTGGCGGTCAGCTCCGCCAGATATTCGGTATGTCCTGGATGGTGAAAGCCTGCATTATACAGCACGGCCTTTTCAATCGGGTTGGTCACCAGCGCGCAGATGGCGCCGGATTGCGCCAGTTGCACGCCAATCCGGATGGCCTCCAGCACGGCATCCGCATTGCGCGGGTCCGGCTTGCCGGGGGTTGCGGCGGCGGCGAGACGCACCGGCAGAACCGGCAAGGCCTTGTTGTAATACGCCGTGCAGGCGGCGGGGTCTGCAATCTCCGCCACGGGCACGGCAGGATCAATTGCCGCCAGCCATTGCGGATCGCCTATGACAAAAAAGGGCGGTAATTTATTTTTTCTGCGGCCGCTCCATGCCTTCAGCGCGATTTCGCCGCCGATGCCGGACGGCTCGCCCATCGTCAGCGCGACGAGATTGACGGGTCTGGACGAAAGCGTTTCGATCAGCGGAACTCCACCACCGCATCGCGGCGCAGATCACGCAGATAACGCCGCGCCCGCAGCGCCAGCGCTTCCTGATTCAGACGCGCCTCCACCACATCGCGCGGCGGCAGTTTCGACTGAAAATCTTTCCGGTCGCACACCATGACCCGGTGAACGCCCTGGGGTGACAGAAGGGGTTCGCTAAGGACACCGATGGCAATGTTCCCGGTAGTTTCGCGGAACAGATGCGGCACGTCCGCCAGCATCATTTTTCCGCCATCACCCAGAACGCTTTTACCCAGCGCATCAATCGTCTGTTTAAAATTGTCACAATTTACACCGGCATGCATCGCGCTTTGCGACCTTGCAATGGTTGCCGCCGCCATCGCATTGCTGGGGCTAGGGTTTGTGAGCGTTATCCGTTTGTCGGGCTGTTGCGGATCAATATAGGGGAACATCACCTGGCGGACATCCACTTCGACACCGGAAAGGCCGCTCCCGGCGGCGGCGCGTTTATCGCGTAACAATAAAATATAATAGCCGCCCCCGGCGCGCAGCGGCTGGGAGACATCGCCGGGCCGGATCTCGGCCAGCGCCCTGTCCAGTTCTGCACTCAGCTGGCCTTCTGACACCCAGCCCAGGTCACCGCCCGTCGCCGCCGTGGCGGCCTGGCTGAATTGCCGGGCGACGGCGCTGAAGGTTGCCCCCTGTTGCAGCTGTTCCACGAGGCGGATCGCGCTACGGCGAACCTCCTCATCATCGTCGGGGGATTCCACGCTCAGAAAAATTTCCGCGACCAGAAATTCCGGCCGCCCGGCATTGGCCTCCATTCTGGCCAGCACTGCATCCACCTGCTCGTCACCGGGTGCGATACGTGACAGGAATTTCTTGCGCACCAGATCGGACCAGGCGATTTCGGCCTGGATCTGGGTCAGCAGGGAATCAATGCTGACCCCGCTGCGCTCCAGCGTTTCCTGCAACTGTTCCTTGGTCATGTTGTTTTGTTCGGCAATGCCGTTCAGGGTTTCATCCACTTCCTTGGGGTCGGCCACGACTTCCAGACGCTTGGCTTCCTGCATTTGCAGCTTTTCATCAATCAGCGTGCGCAGCACCTGCTCGCGCAGCCGCTTGCCGGCCTCGCCCGATCCATCAACGCCGGTTGACGATACGATCAGCGCCACCCGCTGCTCAAGGTCATAGGCCGAGACCACTTCGTCATTCACCACGGCGGCGATTCCGACCGCTTCCTGCGCGCGGGCGGGGCCAACCGCCCCGGCAAGCCCCAGCGCCAGCCCCAGGCCGGCCGCCAATGCCAGGCGCTGCATACGCCCCCCTGTCAGTCTGATATCCATAAAAACGGTCATGATGATGAGTTGCATGCTCCAATGGTTGCGCACAGTGTTTAACTAAAACCGGGGCGCTGCGCCATCCGGAATATAGTCTGGAGTGTAATATAGTCAGCGCACCGCGCTATCCCAAATTTAGCAGCTTGATTTTGAAATTAATCGAGCTTGAGGGTTGGACATCCCGGTCTCGGGTGTAGCGCCGGTCATAAATTAACCCGAATATCATGCATTCATCCTGATAAAACAGGCCGACATTGGTTCCAACCGTTGAATTTTCGCCCAGTTCACGCCTTGAAGACGCAGATAAGGACCAGTTTTCGTCGAATTGGGCCTGCATGGAGCCTGCGATTTCCTCTCGGCTGACCAGGGCGGCGTCGCTCAATTCCCGGGTCAGGCGGACATAGCCGACACCCAGACGAAGCTGGCTGGGCCCGGCATTAAGGTCCACCTCACTGCGGTTATAGTTCAGATCTTTCCGGTCAAGCCGGAACCGGTGCAGCACTTCAAACCAGGGGGAGGGGCTGACTGCGACGCTGCCGACATAGTCGGAACGTTCATCATCTAGCCCTGTTTCCGCCGCGAAGGTCGAATCATTCTTGGCACGCCAGACCTGGCCGAGCAGGACGCTGGCATAACCGCCATTGTCATGATACGCGCCCCATTTCATACCCAGATTGGCGCGTGGGCCGCCTTCCCAACGGTCACGTCCGGGAAACCGGGTGGGGCTGAACAGATTGGTGCTGTCAAATTCGAAACTGCCACTGTCTTCATTGGGAATATCGTCCGGATTACCGCCATAGGGGCTGACAATGATCTGTGCAATCGGCTCTACGATCTGGGTGAGGGCTTGCGCGCGGCTGGCCAGGGGCAGACGCCAATCCACACCTGCCTGCGGTAAAATACGGCCGGTCAGATCATTTTTGTCATTGCGCCGGGTAATATCATCAATGAAATAGGCATCGCCGCGCAGATTGGCGAATATCGAATAGACCTCGCCCAGGCCGGACACATAATTGCGCTGCCAGCCGCCATCAACAGACACCCGGTGAGAATCCTGTCCGTCACGGCGGCGCAGAACCAGGGCATCGGCGTCAAACCCGAAACGCCCGCCCGCCGGGTCAGGGTCGGTTTTGCCGCTATAATGCAGCAGCGGCAGAATCATCGGGGTCGTTCCCGGATCATCATCGCGATTGAGCCCCTGGAACAACAGAAAATCAACTGTGCCCATGTCGCGGTTTGAACGGTGCTCGGTAAACAGGCGGCTGGTCAGCGTGTCAATACCGGTCAGATCATAGCGCGACAAAAAGGTGTCATCTGTGGCGCGCTGTATGTCAAAGCCCACAATATCGTTCTGGTTCAGCGCGAAGCGCCCCCGGCTGAAAATATGCCCGCGGGTTTGTCTGGAACCGGTTTTAACGCCATTGCCGTCACGTTCATCGACACGGGTCAGGCTGCCTTCAAGTTCCAGGCGGCCCCGTTTTGTGCGCTCTTCATACAGGCCCTTCATCACCGTCCCTTCGCGGCTGGTCACCAGCGGTGAAAGCGTCAGGCCGCGCGAGGGCGAAAGGCTCCAGTAATAGGGCACCTCAATCTTGCGCCCAAGCTCGGACGAACTTCCCAGACTGGGCGGTAAAAATCCGGATTCGCGTTTCACGGATGGGTCTGCATGCGAGAAATAGGGTGTGTAGGCGACGGGAACCCCAAAGGCATCGAGAAAGGCATGCCTGTAAACAATGCGCTTGGCCTGCTTGTCATGCGTTACCTTCCGGGCGCGTAGCTGCCAGGCGGGTACAGTCTTGCCTTTCTCCGGGCAAAGCTTGCACGGGCTGTATACGGCGCGATTCAGATGAGTCAGATTTTCGCCCTCGCGCTGGGCGCTGGCGGCGGCCATGGCGGAATTATCGGCCATCCGCAAGCCGATGCCCTTGACAACGCCATCGCGCAGATCGTCGCTCAGTTGCGCCTGGTCCGCAAACAAAGTGGATCCGTCCGGGTCGGTCAGCGCAACATTACCAGCAGCAGTGACGATGCCGGTGGTCTGATTATATCTGACCCGGTCGGCAAACAGCAGGCGCTTGCCATAGGCGGCTTCGACATTGCCCTCGGCGATGACCGTATCCGTGTTCTGATCATAGCTCAGATCATCGGCCTGAAACAGAATGGCTTCCTCATTCTGCACAGGCTGTTTTGCAGCCGCCTGCGCCAGCGCCGGATGAACCGGTACATACACCCCAAGCGCGATGCCAGCCAGCAACAGCTTGCGAAGGGCGCCGCCTGCCCGATGTATAAAAGCGCCAGCAATCACTTAGCCGTCCTCAAGATGCAGCAGCAGACTGATGCCCAGTAAAATACTGACACCAGCGGGCGTCCAGGCGGACAGCAGTACCGGCAGGCTGCCCGTTCGCCCCAAAGCCAAAGCGAGGTCTGTCAGAAAATACAGCACAAAGCCAGTAACTAACGCGCCCAGCACCACCATGGCAATGCCAGAGCGTGTCGAGGCGCGCAAAGAAAATGTCGCTGCAATCAAAATCATGGCACATAGCAGCAGCGGCATGGCCAGCAGCGAATGCCAGTACAAACGGTGCCGGACGGCGGAAAATCCGGCTTCTTCCAGAATATTGATGAAGTCCGGCAGGGCCCAGAAAGACAGGGTCTCCGGCGATGCAAAACTATCCTGAATGCGCTCCGGCGTCAGGCTTGTCGCCAGGCGGTCGGATGCCAGGAACCGGGGCGGCTGATCAGGGCCGGTACGGGTCGCGTTAGTAATATCCCAATATCCATCGCGCAACTTGGCCTGCGCCGCGTCAATGCGCCCGGCAAATTTATCCCGGCCCTCATAGAGGAAAATAATGACCTCTTCGAGATCCATGCCCTGATTGGACGCGCGCAAGGCATGGATCACCGACTGGCCCCCCGGATCCGCCTGGCGCAGCCACAAGCCCGACGGCGACACGGCCAGCAGGCTGGCCTGCCCATGCAGATATTTCGCCTCCAATTCTTCAAAGCGTGCGGTGAATGAGGCAGAAATAGGATTATACGCGCCCACAACAAAAAATCCGGCAAGCAGCGCGATGACGATACCAGGAACCAGAAACTGCCAGACCGATACGCCAGAGGCGCGAATGACCACCAGTTCATGATTGCGCCCCAGCCGGATATAACTCCACAACGCCCCGAACATTACTGCGAATGGCAAAGCGCGTTCGGTCAGCGCGGGCAGTTGAAGGCCTGCCATAACCATCAGTGTACTGAAATTTACATCGGCATTGCCAGCAGTGCGCCGCATCAGTTCCGCCATGCTGCCGAGAAAAATCAGCCCCATAAACAGGCCCAGCATGGCGCCGATCCCGCCCAGAAGCTGTAATCCAAAATAGCGGGTCAATGTCCATGAAAGCCGCATGAGTTCAGCCGGTCTTTCGCATGGCGCCGGGCAGCGATAGCGGCGGAGACTTGCGCAGCCTGCGCTGGCCCTCATCCGAGAGAAACAGCAGCCCGCCAGCCGTGACCAGCACTGGCCAGAAATACAGGCCCGGCATCAGCAGCGGATTTTTTTCAACCAGATTTTCCAGCCCAAGCCCGGCAAGCCGCACCGCGACGGCAATGGCCAGCGCCGCGCCAGGCCGCCAGAACGGTGCGCGGCGGCTGAACTGCCCCGAAAGCAGCGCCACCACGGCGATGACGGCAAAGGCAAAGACATAAAGCGGCGCGGAAAGACGCCTGTGCGCCTCCGCCAGAAATTCATCCAGATGGGTCTGATCGCCCAGTGTTTCGTCGGGGAAAAACAGTTCAGTCAGATAACGCTCTTCCGGTTCTTTCCAGCGTACGCCCGGGCCGGGCATGAATTCCGACAGGTCATAGACATAGCGGTCGAAATATAACAGGGAAAGACTGCCGCCGGCGGTGCTTTGCGGCGTTGTCCGGTGCTGCACATTGCCATTTATCATGATCAGGCGCGGACCGGCATCGGTTTTTACCAGCGCGCCGCGCTCGGCCATATAGGTGACCGGATTACTCAGTTCGCGATTGTCATGCACCAGAATGCCCCGCATGTCGCCATTGGATTCGCGTTCGCGGATATAGACGGTAAGGCCCTGAATGGGGTTTGAGAATGCGCCTTCCTTGAGCAAGCTGGCCGCCAGATCCGTGCGTATCTCCATGACCTGGTCTTTCAGCTTCGTATTGGCCATGGGCATCAGGCCGAGATTGATCGCATAAACCAGCGCTGCAACAGCGGCCGCCAGCAGCAGCAGCGGCCGCACAATGCCCCATGCGCTGAGCCCGGTTGCAGACAGCACTACCAGCTCATGATCGCTGGATAGCCGGTACAGCGCATACAGCACCGCGCAAAAAAACGCTATTGGCAGGGTCAGCGACAGCACCGAGGGAATGACCAGCCCCGTAAATGCGATATAGGTCGCCGCCGATTGCCCCTTGGTGATGATCACGTCCAGCAGCCGCAGCGACTGGGTCAGCCAGATGACGCCGGTCAGGCTGAACGTGAAAAAGGCCAGGGGCCCGGCAATCTGAAGAATGATATAACGTCTTAAGGCTGGCATGCTTGCTCTTGAAATTGACCTGCTGTTTCGCTCAAGACACCGGCGGCAGGCTAATTGCCACATTTGCCGCAACCGCATCACATCCCATATGCCGGGATAAATCGGAGATTAGATATATTTTCCATATTTGGATATGGTAATCGAAATCCTGTCCGTTTCATCCATGATTGCCGGGGGTCCGGCGGTAAAGGTAGATCTGTCATGAATATCAGTTTTTCCGCACTTGCCCTTCCACATGCTGGCGCGCTGGCCGTTACGGCCACGGAGGGTGGCGGCTTGAGCAAGACCGCGCAGGAGGTGGACAAAAAATGCGGCGGCGCCATCAGCCGCGCCATCAAGTCGAGCCGCTTTGAAGGCAAATCCGAGCAATGTCTCGAATTGCTGGCGCCGGCCGGGCTTGGCGTCAGCCGGGTTCTGGTTTTGGGCTTGGGAAAGCCTGCCGGGATCAACGCACTGTCGGCGGAAAAAACCGGCGCGCTGATTGTGGACCGCCTGTCTATGAGCGGTGAAAAACTGGCCGCCGTCGCGGTGGATGAAATTCCAAAAGCCGCGATCAAGGCGGAACTGATTGCGGCGCATATTGCGGCGGGCGCCAGGTCACGGTCTTACCGGTTTGATAAATACCGCACCAAACAGAAAGCAACCGACAAGCCCAGCCTGGCCAAAATCACCGTGCTGTACGCCAAACCCGCAGCCGCAAAGGCGGCCTTTGCGGTTTTGGATCATGTAGTGGACGGCGTATTTGCCGCACGCGATCTGGTCAATGAACCGGCCAACACTCTGTATCCGGCGGAATTTGCCCGGCGCGCAAAATTGCTCGCCAAACTGGGCCTTAAGATAGATGTGCTGAACGAAGCCCAGATGGCGAAACTCGGCATGGGATCGCTGCTGGCCGTGGGCCAGGGCAGTTCCAGGGAAAGTCAGCTCGTCATCCTGCACTGGAAGGGCGCGCCCAAATCCAAAAAGCCGCCCGTGGCCCTTGTCGGCAAGGGTGTGTGTTTTGACAGCGGCGGAATCTCGCTGAAACCGGGTGCGGGCATGGGCGATATGAAAGGCGATATGGGCGGGGCCGCTGCGGTGTTCGGGGCCATGGCGGCGCTGGCCGGGCGCCGTGCGCGGGCCAATGTTATCGGCGTTCTGGCCTGTGTTGAAAATATGCCCGGGCCGGATGCGCAGCGCCCCGGCGACATTATCACCTCCATGTCTGGGCAGACGATCGAAGTGCTCAATACCGATGCGGAGGGCCGCCTGGTGCTGGCAGATGCTATGACCTATGTGCAGCGTAAATATAAACCGCGCGCCGTGATTGATCTGGCGACCCTGACCGGTGCGATCACCATTGCGCTGGGCGATGTGCATGCCGGCCTGTTCAGCAATAATGACACGCTTTCAGCGCATATTGATAAAGCAGGCAAGGCAGTAGGTGAAACCGTGTGGCGCATGCCGATGGGCAGTCAATATGACAGCAAGATAAAATCCAAATTCGCGGATATGCAGAACATCTCCAATGCAGCGGGCGCAGGCTCAATTACGGCGGCGCAGTTTCTGTTGCGTTTCATTGAAAATGACACGCCCTGGGCGCATCTGGATATTGCCGGCGTCGCCTGGAGCAGCGACGCCAAGCCAAGTTGGGCCAGCGGTTTTGGCGTGCGGCTGCTGGATCGCCTGATCGCGGATCATTACGAGGAATAAAGCATCGCTGTGACGGAGGTCTGGTTCTATCATTTGCAGCGCCGCCCGCTGGAAGCCGTGCTTCCGGTGCTGCTGGAGCGATGCCTGGAGCGCGGCTGGCGCGGCCTTGTGCTTGCCGGTTCAAAAGAGCGGATGGATGCGCTGAATGCGCATCTGTGGACCTATCGTGACGACAGTTTTCTGCCGCATGGCAGTATAAGCGAGCCGCATCCCGAGCTACAGCCGATTTTGCTGACGGCTGCGTTTGATCCCCCGGCGGGCCCGCCCAACAAGGCGAATATTCTGTTTCTGGTCGATGGCGCGGCCAGCAACCGGCAGGCCGAATTTGACCGCACCGTCGATCTGTTCGATGGCAATGATCCAGATGCGACACAAGCCGCCCGCGAACGTTACCGCCAGGCCAGCAATGCCGGATTTGCAGTCACCTATTGGCAGCAGAACGATAATGGCGACTGGGAAAAACGCGCATAACGCATCAGGCTCCGCCGCTGGCGCAATTTGTGATCAGGTGCGATTTAAGGCGGCGGAGCTTGGCGATATTCCCGTCATTATCGGCGGTATCATCCCGCCGGAAGACGCGGACCGGTTGCGCGCGGCCGGCGTGGTGCGCATCTATTCGCCGAAGGATTATCAACTCAACGATTTTATGGCGGATATAGTGAAGGTGGTGGATGACGAGTTCGAGCGGGCGGCGTGAGGGTGGATGTAAGGGGATATAAGGGATGAAAAATATCTTGGGGGCTTTGGCCGCGCTTGCGGTGTTTCTTTTTTGCGCGCAGTTGCCGGCCACTGCGCAGACGCCGGATTGGCGCACGCTTGTGGATCAAGCCAAAAATTGTTACCACGACGGCGAATATAAGCGCGGCATAGAAATAGCCAGGCATGCGCTGGAGATTGCCGAGCAAACCCGTGGCGCCAGTCATCCCGATGTTGCAGAGACACTCGATATTTTGGGCTGGCTATACCGTGAGGAAAGCGATGAACAGCGAAGGCTGTCAGAACAGGTTACGGGTCCGCTGGAAGTGTTTCCCGCACGGCGCATTCAGGGATACAGCGCCCAGGCAGAGAAAATGTTCAAACGCGCCCTTGCCATACGGGAAAAAACTCTGGAGACAGATCATCTCGATATAGCAGCCAGCCTGTACAGTCTTGGGGTGCTCTATCTTGATCAGGGTCATTATACCCATTCACATAAAGGCGCGGGCTTTTATGCAAAGGCGAAGCCGTTTTTGAGGCGCGCTGTGTCGATTCGCGAAAACAAGCTTGATCCGGATCACCCTGATCTGGCGTCAAGCCTGAATGGTCTTGCCAATCTCTATCTTGCTGAAGGTGAAAATGCACAAGCCGAGCCGCTATATACGCGCGCGCTTGCCATCAATGAGAAAATGCTCGGGCCGGATCATCCGTCGGTGGCGATGCTTCTGAATAATCTGGCGCTGGCTAAACGGGATCAGGGAAAATATGCCGAGGCTGAACCCCTGTTGGCGCGATCTCTGATGATTTATGAGAATGGTCCAACACCGGATCATCCCGATATAGGCCTGACCCTTACCAATATGGCCGAACTATACAGAAGGATGGGTAAGGATGCGGAAGCGAAGCGGCTGGATCATCGCGCTGCCGCCATCCGGAACAAGGTGCGTTGACAGGTCAGGGATGCGGGGATGGGCGGACGTGGCGCAACAGTAATGGCGCAAAACGAGGGGTGTTTGTCTTTCCGGCCTATAACGCCATGGCGCAAATTATGCGATAATGCGGCATTCCAACTACAGGAGGCCGCCATGACAGACCCCGCCCCCGCCCGCTCCCTTGCCGAATTGCAGGCCAGCACCGAAGGGCTGTTCGCCGCAACGCTGGGTATCAAATTCCTGGAGGCGACGCCGCAGTGCATCAAGGCGGAGATGATTGTGACACGCGCCCATTGTACCGTGCCCGGCGTGCTGCATGGCGGCGCGATTATGGCGTTTGCCGATACGCTCGGCGCCTATGGTACGTCGCTGAACCTGCCCGCGGGTGCGGGCACCACCACAATTGAATCGAAAACCAATTTTTTCGCGGCGGGCATAGAAGGAAGCAAGGTCATCGGCGAATGCCGGCCGCTGCATCTGGGCAAACGCACCCATGTCTGGCAGACCCAGGTGCGGCGCGAGGATGGGCGGCTGGTGGCGCAAATCACCCAGACGCAGATTGTGCTGGAGGCGGCGAAAACACCCGGCGAAACCATGACCGCGCTATTCGCAGGCCTGTCGCGTGAAGCCCAGCAGGCGCTGCTGGCGCAACTCGAACATGCGGGCGGTGCGATGTATCAGCATTGGGCCGACACCGAAACCGACGCCGCCGTCCGCGCCTTGCATCTGGCGGCGGTGGAACGCGAGAAGCAGAACGCCAGATTTCTGGAAGGCCTGGTGAAAAAATAATCTGGCCGCCGGGATCATCACTCTCGCGTCAGGCGCCTTACCCCGCGCGGCGCTTTAACCGGCGGCGCAGATTTTGCCCGCGCTGCGTGGCCCCGGCATCCGGGGCTGCAATGGCCGCGTGGCTTTGCGGGTGCAGGAAAAGCCAGGTTGGCGTGGCGTTGAAACGCTGCGCGATACGGTAGCCGAAGGCGGCCAGATAGGCCTCGATGGGCTGGCGCTGGGCGTCAGTGGCGGCCTCGATATAGAGCAGCGGATGATCAGTGCGCAGAATTTCCGTGGCGCCGCGCAGCACGTCCAGTTCCATCCCTTCCACATCCACCTTCATCAATATGACGGGGCCGGTGCGGGCGATGTCATCGAGCCGTTTGATTTCAATCGCGCCATCTGAATTTTCATTCAGCTGGTTCATGCCCCAGTTTGCGGCGTCGCGTGTCTGCACAGTGGCGCGTCCAGCCTGTGCGCCAGCGCCGATTTGCAGCGCCTGTACATGCCCCTCAAGCTGATTAAGGGCAATGTTTTTACACAAAACGGCATGGCTGCGCGGGGTTGGCTCAAAGGCAATGGTGTTAAGGCCAAGCACCTTGCCGAAATAAATCGTGTGATTGCCGATATTGGCGCCAACATCAAACGCCATGGCGTTTTCGGGCGCATCCAGCGCGCTTAGACGCGCTTGCATATCGCCGAGCATTTCCGGCTCATAAAAGCTGCTCGTAAGCGCGATTGTTTTTTGAATATGGTCATTGCGGTCGGGCAGGTGAAAGAAAATATCCGCACCCTGATGATAAAAAATAATTTGGTCCGGGATCTTGCGGTTTGGTTCCGCCAGCAGCGCATCCACGGCCGCAAACTGAACGCCCGCGTCATAGCGTTCGCGCACATAATCCATATACTGCCCCGGCGCCGCCTTGCGGATCAGCGCCACCGCCTCATCCACCGTGCGGAACAGGCATTCACGCGGCCACAACCGATCAGCACCCGGAAAATCATGAATGACGGGAAAAGCACCCGCCGCCATCGCCTCGCCTATATTCATGCCGAAACTTTCATAGAGCGTTGTGCTCAGCAGCACGCCCTTATCCGCCAGCCATGCGGGCATGTCGTTCACATAATTATAGTATTTAACATGCTCTTTCAGCTTAAGCTGCGCGATCATATGGTTCAGATAGCGATAGATGCGCAGATCGGAGAACTGACCGGCCACATGCAGACGGTAAGCCGGGTCAATGTCCACCAGCCTGGCCATGATCTGCAAAAACAGCGCCGGGTTTTTCTTCATTTCCAGCCCCCCGGCCCAGGCAATGTCGGTCATGACCTTGGAGGTGGCGTTGGCAAAGCGCGCGCATTCGATAGCGTTGAAAATTACCCGCACATCGGTCTGGCGCGCAATATCCAGGCGGCGGCTGCGCAAAATATCCAGCACATCGTCACAGACCAGCACCAGATGATCGACATTGCCCCAGAACACCTCGTTCGGGTAATTGGTGTCGATCGCCTCGAACGAATGCAGACGCACAATGGTTTTTTTGCCGTGCAAATCCATATGGCTGGTGGCGTGCGCCGCAAGCGGCGCGCACCATTCGAACCACAGCACATCGCATTCTTTTGCCGCATGGGCGACTTCATCCACTGAACCGGGATGATAATAAGCAACCTGCCAGGCGCCTTCCAGATGCGCCGCCAGCGGCCGCATGAAGGAACGCTCGCGCGGATTGATGGGGTCGAAAATAGCTATACGGGGTTTGCCGCGCATGATTATGGACTTTGCTGAAAGGGAATCCGGGCAGGCAAGTCTATTGCAGATACGGTTAACGCCGTGTTACCGCCGGACTTACCGGGACTGGGGCTTGCCAAACAGATAGCCCTGGCCCAGATCGACGCCAAGATTTTTCAACGATCCGGCCTGTTTTTCATCCTCGACAAATTCCGCTACTGTGCTGACGCCGATTTCCTTGCACAGATGGGCGATGGCGCGGATAAAGGCCTGATCGCGTTTGGAGCGCATCACGTCGCGCACATAGACGCCGTCGATTTTTATATAATCAACCTCGAACATGCGCAGATAATTGAAGTTGGAGTCGCCGGCGCCGAAATCATCCAGGCACACCCGGAGACCATCCCGGCGTAATTCCTGAACGACCTTGCTGACGGCGGCATAATCCCTGATCTGAACTGATTCCGTGATTTCGAGCAGCACCCGGTTGCGGTCTTTGCCCAGCTTCGACAGCATTTTGCGCAAGACGGATATGAATACACTGCTTTCCATGGATTGCGCGGAAAGATTCATCGCCACTTCAATGGGCGTGATATTCTGGCTGTCCTGTTTCACAAACTCGATGATTTTCTGGCAGATCGCCAGATCCAGTTCCTGCACCATGCCAATTTGCTCGGCAAAAATAACTGTTTCATAGGGCGATGTACCGCCGGGGAAACGCGCCAATGCCTCGTAATGGTGCGGCTCGCGCGTATCGAGGCTGACAATGGGTTGAAAATGCAGGTCTATGCGTTTTCCGTTGATATCACCCCGCAAATTGGAAATGCGCGTAACCGTGTCTTCAACACAGGCGGCAATGCTTTCTTTCAAACTGGTAATCGTGAAATTCTCGCTGCCTTTGTCGGCAAACCGGTTGATCGCGTAAACCAGGGCGCGCGCCGCCTCTTCCGCGTTGAGACCTTCCGCTGAAAGCGCCACAGGCGCCGTAGTCACGGCAATGCCTTTTGCATCGCATCCGCTTTCACTGATCAACTGATCAATCGCGTGTTGCAATTGCGCGCTGTCCAGGTTCTCGCCATGGATCAGGCCAAAGCGATCCTTATCCAGTTGACCGGCGCCATCCCCTGCTTCCGCTGCAAGCAGGTGTTCAATATCTGAAAGAAGTTTTTCAGCCGCCGCGTCGCCCGCGCTATGCGCCAGCGCGTCAAGACCCGGAACCTCAATAAGGGTCAGTTGCGCTTGCGCGCCTTCTTCCTGCGCGGCTTTTAATTTTTCGCTGGCGATTCTGGTGAAATCGCCGAGATCCGGAAGGGCCGGTTTTTTTTCTGTTGCAGGCGCATCCGCTTTTGCCTCAGGCTTGATTTTTGCGGGGGCCTGTGCTTTGCTGAGTGCAGTATAAAGCGTGATAAGTTCGCGTTCGCGGCGCTGTGTCTGGCGCGCGACAATCCTCAGACGCGCCGCCAGCTCGCTGTGCAAAAGGTCGAAATCCATGGAATTCGCTAGGCTGTCATCGGCGCCTTGCTCAATATGTTGCTGGCGTACCGATGGATCCTGCATTTCCGAAAGTAAAATAAATAATGTGGCTTCACACTCCCTGCTGGCCTCGCGCAGCTGGCGCACTACGTCCAGGCCGGACATTTCTTTCATGTCCGCCTGGCACAGAACCAGATCGGGCTTGTTGGTTACCGCTGCGGCCAGCCCGCTTTGCCCCCCATCAGCGCCAAGCGCTTCATAGCCAAGCCCCATCAGGCGCAGCACCATATCGCCGCGCTCCTCGGTTCTTTCGTCAATATATAAAACTTTCACCATCCAGTAAGTTTAACTGACAGATCACTAATATTTCATTATTGCCTCTGACAGCCGCAGATTTTCCGGTCAAATGGCGGTTACAAATCCTTCGTCATTTCCCGCAGTTTGAATTTCTGCACCTTGCCGGTGGAAGTTTTGGGCAATTCGGTAAACATCACATGGCGCGGGCATTTGTAATGCGCCAGGTTTTCTCGGCAATAGGCGATAATGTCCTGTGCCGTCAGGTGCTGGTGGGTGTGCTTGAGCGTGACAAAGGCGCAGGGTGTCTCGCCCCATTTTTCATCGGCCCGCGCCACGACGGCGGCTTCCAGAATGCCTGGATGCTTGTACAGCGTGTCTTCGACCTCGATCGAGGAGATATTTTCACCGCCGGAAATAATGATGTCCTTGGATCGGTCACGCAGCTGGATATAACCATCGGGGTGGCGCACCCCCAGATCACCGGAATGATACCAGCCGCCTTCAAACGATTCATTCGTGGCATTGGGGTTTTTCAGATAACCTTTCATCACCACATTGCCGCGGAACATCACTTCGCCCATGGTGTCGCCATCATTGGGCACTTCCAGCATGGTTTCGGGATCGCGCACACTCAGATCTTCCAGCACCGGATAGCGCACCCCCTGGCGCGCCTTGACGCTGGCCTGTTCGTCAGGCGGCAGGGCATTCCATTCTTCGTGCCAGTCATTGATTACGGCGGGGCCATAGGTTTCGGTCAGGCCATAAAGATGCGTCACGGAAAAACCGCTGGCGGTCATGGCGCCGATAACACTGGCGGGCGGCGGCGCGGCGGCGGTGAAAAATTCGATGCGGTGGCTGAAGGATTTGCGTTCCTCCGGCTTGGCGTTGATCAGCATGCCCATCACCACCGGCGCGCCGCACATATGGGTCACATGATGCTTTTCGATCGCGGCATATATGAGCGCCGCTTCGGTGCGGCGCAGGCAAACATGCGTACCCGCCGCCACACTCAGCGACCAGGTAAAGCACCAGCCATTGCAATGAAACATCGGCAAGGTCCAGAGATAGGTTGGATGTTTCTGCATTGACGCCGTAACCACATTGCCCATCGCCAGCAGATAGGCGCCGCGATGGTGGAACACCACGCCCTTTGGATTGCCGGTGGTGCCGGAAGTGTAGTTCAGCGCGATGGCGTCCCATTCATCGCCGGGCGGCGCCCAGGCAAAAGCCGGATCGCCCTTGGCGAGAAAGGCTTCATATTCAATTTCGCCGATACGTGACCCCTCGCCGGTATATTCGGGATCATCAATATCAATCACCTGCGGCTTGATCGTGCACAGTGCGAGCGCATTTTTGGCTAGACCGGAAAATTCCCGGTCCACCAGCAGAACTTTGGCCTCGCCATGATCCAGAATAAACGCAATCGCCGCCGCATCGAGCCGGTAATTCAGCGTATTGATCACTGCCCCGGTAAACGGCACGCCATAATGCGCCTCTAGCATAGCCGGCGTATTGGGCGACAGGATGGCCACCGTATCGCCCCGGCCTATGCCGCGCTGGCTCAACGCGCTGGCCAGCCGGCGGCAGCGGGCGTAAAACTCCGCATAGGTAAATTTGATATTGCCATGCACAATGGCGGTGTGATTGGGGTAAACATCCGCCGTGCGGCGCAAAAAACTCAAAGGCGTCAGCGGCTGGTAATTGGCCGGGTTCTTGTCGAGGTTAAGATCATAAATATTGGATGGCATTGCTTGTTCTCCCTCAGTGCATGGCCTTCACCAGTCTATGGCGGAACCTAACCAAAATTGCGCCTCAGGGCAATTGCCTGGGTGGCGAAGAACGAAATAGCTTGACCTTTGCCAAACTAGCTATATGTTCGCCCAAGGATTTCTCGCGAACGTGGGAGCAGGCGCATCATTAGCGGTTGCATTCCCGAGTAAGTCACCCAATATATCGTTTGCCCCACCTTCCCGCGTGGGCCGCAGATCAAAGCGCCGCTCGGATTTTATATAGTCTTTTCATGAGGAAAAGACAGTTAAGTGGCGGCGCGAAGGAATAAATACACTTGCAATCTCTGGATTTTACTGGCTTTGGCCTTAACGGGCCGCTGCTACGCGCGCTTAAAACGCTAAACTTCAACACCCCTACACCCATTCAGGCAGCTTCCATTCCCGGCATTCTTGAAGGGCGTGACCTGCTTGGTCTTGCCCAGACCGGCACCGGCAAAACGGCCGCCTTTGCGCTGCCGATCCTGCAGAGCCTGTCGCTGGCGGAAAAACAGAAGCGCCCTGCCGTGCGGGCGCTGATCGTGGCGCCAACACGCGAGCTGGCGCTGCAGATTGACGAAAATATCCGCTTGCTGTCGCGCCATCTGGGCCTGCGTTCGGCCACCATTTATGGCGGCGTCGGACGCAAACCGCAGATCGACAAGCTGGCGGGCGGTGTCGATATTGTCACCGGCACCCCTGGACGTATCGTGGATCTGATGACCTGCGGCCATCTGAAACTGCACACGGTGGAACATTTTGTGCTTGATGAAGCCGATCACATGTTTGATCTGGGTTTCGTCAGGGACATCAGGAAAATCATCGCGCAATTACCAAAAAAACGCCAGTCGCTGATGTTTTCAGCGACCATGCCGGCAGAGGTCGCGTCGCTGGCGTCGGCGGTTCTGGTCAACCCGCTGCGTGTCGAAATGCCCCGTACCGAGGCGGATAATCCGCAAATCGAACAGAAGGTTTTTTTCGTCAATACCGGCGACAAGCGTTCGCTGCTTAAAACCCTGCTGGATGACCCCGCCCTTGAACGCGCGATTGTCTTTACACGCACCAAGCATTCCGCCAGCCGCATAGCCGAATCGCTGTGCAAGGACGGGACCGAAGCCGAGGCGCTGCATGGCAATAAAAGCCAGTCGGCCCGCCAGCTTTCGCTGGCCCGTTTCCGCAGCGGCAAGTCCCGCGTTCTGGTGGCGACCGATGTCGCCGCGCGCGGCATTGATGTGACCGGCGTGACCCATGTCATCAATTTTGACTTGCCCAATGTGCCGGAATGTTATGTGCACCGGATCGGCCGCACGGCACGCGCGGGCGCCAGCGGAATTGCCGTGTCATTTTGCGATGACACTGAAATGGGGCATCTGCGCAGCATCGAAAAACTGACCGGAACCCGGCTGGCCGTCGCAGGCGGAAAGCCGCGAGAAAATGCGCCGCCCGCTGCGCGCAAGCCTTCAAACCGGCCCCCCTTCGCCAAAGCCGCGCAGGGCAAGCCGAATGCCAAATCCCGCTTCAAGCCGCGCTATACTGAAAGGGCGCGGCCTGCTGCCTGAACTATTCCAGGGCAAATGCCCTGGTTCACCCATGCGTCGCGTCATCAACAAAAACTGGCGCTTCACATAATTGCGGATCCAATGCCGCTACCTGCCAACTGAGAAACTAGGAGTTCTAAATATGCCTACAGGAACCGTGAAATGGTTCAACGCCAACAAAGGTTTTGGCTTTATCCAACCCGATGATGGCGGTCAGGACGTGTTCCTGCATATCAGCGCCGTTGAACGCGCTGGTATGTCCAACCCCAATGAAGGCGCGAAGCTCAGCTATGAGCTGGAAAAAGACGCCAAGAAAGGCCGCGTGTCAGCCGCCAATCTGAAAGCCCTTTAAGCTCCGGCTTAAAGATCAGGGTTTAGCAAATCGCGTGCCGCGTAACTGCGGCGCGCGATTTGCCGTTTGTGCGCATCGTTTCTTGACAGTGTTTCTTGACAGTCCGGTTTCGCGAAGTTAGGTTCGCCCCACTCACGCTTCTGGTGTCCCCTTAATCCGGGATGAAACGGGAAGCCGGTGCGCCACGTCAAACAATAGACAACGCAATTCCGGCACTGCCCCCGCAACGGTAAGCGAGTTGACAAGGCGGCATCACGCCACTGCACCATTCTGGTGTGGGAAGGCGCCGCTCCGGAGAGGATTACCTCTCCCGCTCGCGAGTCCGGAGACCGGCCATTTGCATTGAGAGATGGCGAAGCGGAGGGCTTTGCCGCAGTCTTGTCAGGCTTCGGCCTGTGCGTGGCCTGCGTATTATTCCTCCCTGCCGCTAATTTTGAAACTTGCAATCGCGCGGCGGGCGCGGAGGAGAAAATATGTCTGGTCATTCCCGAATCTTTCGGGCCGTACTGCTGTGCGGCCTGTCGCTTTGTTCTGCGCCACTCAGTATACATGCGGCGGATGCGCCGCTCAGTATTGTCGTGACCCCAACGCGCGTGGCGCAAACAGCGGATGAATCGCTGGCGTCCACCTCGGTTGTCACACGCAAGCAGATCGAACAGCGCCAGTCGCGCACGGTGGAGGATGCATTGCGCGGCCTGCCGGGGCTGGATTTCAGCAATAATGGCGGGCGCGGGCGGGCAACCCAGCTGTTCCTGCGCGGTACGGAATCAGATCATGTGCTGGTGCTGGTGGATGGCGTAAAAATTGGTTCAGCAACACTGGGCACATCGCCGTTTGAGCATCTGCCGATAGGCCAGATCGAACGCATCGAAGTGGTGCGCGGGCCGCGCTCCAGCCTTTATGGTTCCGAGGCGCTCGGCGGCGTCATACAGATTTTCACCCGCAAGGGCGGCGGCGGACTTTCGCCATCATTCAGCGTAACCGGCGGCAGCCATGAAACCGGCGAGGCCACGATGGGCCTGTCGGGCGGCGGGGCAAACAGCTGGTTCAATCTCAGCGCCAGCGGCACAGACACCCAGGGCACCAACGCCTGTAGCGGCATTCTTAACCGGGCCGGGTGTTTCGTGAATGAGCCGGATGATGACGCCTATCGCAGCGTGTCGGGCAGTGCGCGCGCGGGCAGGAGGTTTGATAATGGCGCGGAGGTTGATGTGCATTTTCTGCGCGCCGAAAGTGAAAGTTTTTTTGACGGCAGTTTTGTCAATGAAGGCGAAAACATGCAGCAGGTGCTGGGCGGCACGGCGGGTTTTGCGCCGCATGAAATCTGGCGCGCTACACTGTCGGGCGGACGGTCCTGGGACTATTCGGATAATTTCCTGAATGGCGTCAAACGCAGCCGTTTTGACAGCAAACGCGATACGCTGTCGCTGCAAAATGATTTTACACTGGCGCCCCGCCATATTTTGACGGCAGGCGGTGATTTTCAGAAAGACCGGATTGCCAGCGATACCGCCTATCCGGTGACCTCGCGTGATAATTATGGCGTGTTTGGACAATATCAGGCGGGCCTGGGCCGGCATAACGCCACGATCAGCGCGCGCCATGATGACAATGAACAATTTGGCGGCAAGACCACCGGCAATGTGGCCTATGGTTTTGATTTTACCAGCGCGCTGCGGGCCACCGCCGCTTATGGGACGGCTTTCAAGGCGCCTACGTTCAACGAGCTGTATTTTCCCTTTTTCGGCGACCCCAATTTACAGCCGGAAACGGCGCGCAGCGGTGAAATTGGCATCAGCGGCGATCATGCATTGGGCGATGGGGGAAGTTGGGGCGTTAATCTGTTTGAAACACGGCTTAACAATCTGATCTCTTTTGACGCGGTACGCCGGCGCGCCGCCAATGTGGATGACGCCCGTATCCGGGGCCTGGAAATACAGGCCGACGCACTCTTGGCGGGCTGGGAAGCGCGTGCTAACCTGACTCTTCTTGATCCGGAGAATCGTTCAGCCGGGGCCAATCGCGGCAAAGTGCTGCCACGCCGGGCGGAGGAAGCCTTGCGCATTGATCTGGACCGGGAATTTGGGCGCTTTGGCGTTGGGGCAAGTGTTCTGGCGGCAGGAAAACGCTATGACGATCTGGCCAATGGGGTTGAGCTGGATCGCTATGTCACGGTGGACTTGCGCAGCCAGTACAGGGTAACGGAAAAATGGGCCATTCAGGGGCGGGCGGAAAATCTGCTGGATCGCGACTATGAAACAGCGGCCTTCTTTAATCAGCCAGGGCGCAGCGTTTTCGTGACGCTCGCCTATCAGCATTGACAGGATACAGGGAAACCGGAACATGCAGAATATTGGACAGTCTCTAAAATCAAACCCGCTTGCCGGGCTGGCGCTGCTGGCGGGGGTCATGCTGGCAACGCGCTTTAACCATTTTGGCAGCATCACGCATTTGCCCGATGCGTCGCTGGCGGTGTTTTTTCTGGCGGGTTTCTATCTGCGCCGTGCCGTCTATCTTGTGCCGCTGATGCTGCTGGCGGGCGGCATTGATTATCTGGCGACCCAGCATATGGGCGTCAGCGATTATTGCATCAGCCCGGCCTATGGCTTCCTCATCCCCACTTACGCCGCCATGTGGTATGGCGGGCGCTGGTATGCAGACCGGCACACGATGACAATGACAAGTCTCGCGCCGCTGGCAATTGCATTACTGACCGGCGCCAGCGTAGCGTTCCTGATTTCCAATGGCAGCTTCTATCTGTTCTCTGGCCGCTATCCGGACATGAGTTGGGCCGAATATGCGCATCGGGTGTCCATCTATTATATGCCTTATATGAGCGGGGCGATTTTCTATGTCGCGCTTGCGGCGCTGTCGCATATTGGCGTCACCCGCGTTGCCGCCGCCGCGGGTGACGCCGCACACTGATGAACGGCTCAGCCCCGCACACAGCCATGTATCTTGCCGCGGGGCTGGGCGAACGCATGCGCCCGCTGACCAATGACCGGCCAAAGCCGCTGGCGCCATTGGCTGGGCGGGTGTTGATTGATTACGCGCTCGACCGGCTGCGCGATGCCGGCGTGCAACGGGTGGTGATCAATCTGCATTATCTGGGCGGCATGATCCGCGATCATTTACGCGCGCGCCAGCAGCCGGAAATTGTTTACTCCGACGAAAGCGATCACTTGCTTGGCCCGGGCGGCGGCGTTGTCAAAGCCCTGCCGCTGCTGGGAGAGCAGGCTTTTTTTGTGCATAATTGCGACAGTTTCTGGCGCGAAGATGGCGGGAATGTTCTGCGCGACATGGCGGCCCTGTGGGATGACGCCCGTATGGATGCGCTGCTGTTGCTGGCGCCGCTCGGTAATGCAAGCTGCTTTGAAGGGCCCGGCGATTATTTTATGAATTCAGATGGCGCGTTGCGCCGCAATCGAGCGAAGACCGATGCGCCCTATGCCTATTGCGGGGTTCAGATTGCGCATCCCAGGCTGTTTGCAGACAGTCCGCAAGGCGCATTTTCCACTGTGCAGTTATGGGACCGCGCCGAGCAGGCCGGGCGTCTGTTTGGCATGGAACTGGACGCGCACTGGTTTCATACCGGTACGCCCGAGGCGCTAACCGCCGCTGAACAGTTTCTTCGCAGCACATAGCTGTGGAAGCGGGAAAAGCCCCGAAAATCTATACAATCCCCGCCGGGGTTCCGTTTGCCGATGCGCTGGCGCAGGGCATAGTTGCGCAATTTGCAGGCGCCGATCCGCTTACGCTCAGTGCTCTGACAGTTTTACTGCCGACCAGGCGGGCTGTGCGCGCGGTGCGTGAGGCTTTTTTGCGTGTCAGCGGAGGCGCCGCTATGCTGCTGCCGCAACTGCGCGCGCTGGGCGATACCGATGCGGATGATTTGTCTTTTGCAACCGAAGAAGGGGCTGAGATAGGGGGTGCGAGCGCGCTGGATCTGGCGCCGCCCATCGCGCCTATACGCCGGCAATTTTTGCTGATGCGGCTGATCAGCGCCTGGGGCAAGGCCCGCGCGGCGCAGTATCCGCCTGCGGCTGCGGCACGGCTGGCCGCTGAACTGGCGCGCTTTCTGGATCAGATCGAAAGTGAACAATTGACGCCGCAGCTGCAGCAGGCAGCCCTTGCCGCGCTGGCGCCCGAAAGCTTTGCGGCGCACTGGCAGGAAACGCTGGAATTTCTGAAAATTCTGACCACTTCCTGGCCTGAGATATTGCGCGAGGAAGCAGCAATGGACCCGGCGGCGCATCGCAATGCCATGCTGCATGCGCTTGGCGTGCGCTGGCGGGACACGCCTCCGGCAGCATCGGTCATTGCGGCGGGATCTACCGGCTCTGTGCCCGCGACGGCGCAGTTGCTGGAAGTCATCTCCTGCATGCCACAGGGCTGTGTGGTATTGCCGGGGCTGGATCAGGAAATGGATGAACAAAGCTGGCGCGCGCTGGAGACGGATCCGGGGCATCCGCAATCCGGCCTGGCGCGGCTGCTGGCGCGTCTGGGTGTCCCGCGCGAAGCGGTGCGCGGCTGGCCGGGTCATCACTTTACCGCCAATCCCGCGCGCATAGCGTTATTGCGCGAGGCGCTGCGCCCTACGGAGACCACGGATGCCTGGCGTGAAGCAGGGCAGCGGTTGCGCCCAGATCTGGACGCTGCGTTGCAGGGGCTTTCCCGCATTGAGGCCCCCGCACCGCGTGAAGAAGCCGCAAGCATCGCGCTTGCCATGCGCGAGGTTCTGGAAACTCCCGGTAAAACCGCCGCCCTGGTGACGCCGGATCGTGGCCTGGCGCGGCGTGTGGCGGTGGAGCTAGGCCGTTGGGGTATAGAAGCCGATGATTCAGCGGGCATACCGCTGACGCAAACACCGGTGCTGGTTTTTATCCGCGCCCTGGCCGCAATGCTGGCGGAGGATTTTGCGCCTATTCCCCTGCTGGCTGCGAACAAGCATTTTTTTGCGGCGGCCGGCATGGCTCCGGCGCAATGGCGCGCGGTGACGCGGGATTTTGAATTGCGGGCATTGCGCGGCCCGCGCCCGGCCCCAGGCATTGCGGGGCTGAAGGCGGCCACGGGAGATGAAACCGCGCATGAATTTACCGTGCGGCTGGCGCAATGCGCGGCGCCCCTGATCACATGTACGCAGCAGGGTAATTGTCCGTTCACTGATTATATTGACACACTTATTGAAACTGCGGAAAATTTTGCCGCGACTCCGGACGAAGCGGGTGCGGCGCGGCTGTGGCGCGGCGATGATGGCGAGGCGGCGGCAAGGTTTTTTGCCGATCTGCGCGAGCATGCGGAACTTTGCGAAAGCATGCCCGCCGCAGCGTACCCGGCTTTGCTAGACGCGCTGCTGGAAGGGCAGGCGGTGCGTCCGCGTTATGGCCTGCATCCCAGGCTGTTTATCTGGGGCCCGCTGGAGGCACGCCTGCAACATGCAGATCGCGTCATTCTGGGCGGCCTGAACGAAGGCGTGTGGCCTGCAACCGCCACTGCCGATCCGTGGCTAAGCCGCCCGATGCGTAAAAAATTTGGCCTGCCCGCGCCTGAACGCCGTATCGGGCTGTCAGCGCATGATTTTGTGCAGGCGGCCAGCGGGCCCGAAATTATTCTAAGCCGTTCACGAAAACAGGATGGCGCCCCGGCTGCGCCATCGCGCTGGTGGCTGCGCATTGAAAATCTGCTGGCGGGAATGGACGCGCAGTCTGCGCTTGCGGGAAATATTCCGTGGACGGATTGGGCGGCGGCGCTGGACAGGCCGGCAGGCGTTTCATCTCAGGGCGCACCCCGGCCGCAGCCGCCCGTTTCGCGCCGCCCGCGCAGTCTTTCGGTTAGCGATATTATGGTTCTGATCCGCGATCCCTATGCGATTTATGCGCGCCATGTGCTGGGATTGCGGGTGATTGATCCGCTGGATTCGGAAATTGGCGCGGCGGAGCGCGGCACTGTCATTCATAATATTCTGGAAAAATTTGTGCGCGCCCATCCCGGGGCATTGATTCTGGACGATCTGGCGGATTTACGGGCCATTGGCCGCCAGCATTTTGATGCAATGCTGACGCGCCCTGGCGTGCGCGCATTCTGGAAGCCGCGTTTTGATGATATTTCCGGATGGTTTTTGAACTGGGACATGCTTAACCGTCAGTCCGGCGCCTTGCCAATAGCGCTGGAGGTTAAGGGAGAGCGGGAATTTACGGCGCCTGCCGGGCCGTTCAAGATACGCGCGACGGCGGATCGCATCGACCGTCTCGCTGGCGGCGGGCTTGCCATTTATGACTATAAAACGGGTTACAATCCCAGTGATAAACAGATCAAAGCGGGCTTTGCGCCGCAATTGCCGCTTGAAGGGGCCATTGCCCAGGCTGGCGGATTTACGGGCATTGCAGCGGCGGAGGTGGCGAAGCTGGCGCTATTGCGCATTCGCGGCATTGAACAGCCCGGCAAAGAAGATCCGATCGGGATTGAAAATATCGAAACCGCCTGGCAGGGGCTGCGCGAACTGATTGCGAGTTTTGATGATCAGTCTACGGCCTATGTTTCGCGCCGCGCCCCGATGTTCATGGGCGGCATCGGCCCCTATGATCATCTGGCGCGGGTCAAGGAATGGTCAGGCGCCGCCAATGGGGATGAAGAATGAATATAGCGGCAGCAAAACAGGCCTCGCTGGAGCAGCGTGAAGCCGCCGATCCTGCCGCCTGTGTGTGGGTCAGCGCCAATGCAGGCACCGGAAAAACCCATGTGCTGATCGACCGGGTGACGCGGCTGCTGCTGGAAGGGGCTGATCCGGGCCGCATTCTGTGCGTGACATTCACCAAGGCGGCGGCGGCGGAAATGGAAGCGCGCCTGTTTCGCAGGCTGGGCGAATGGGCTACGCATGATGATAGCCGGTTGCTTGCAGAAATACAGGCATTGCAGCACGGAAGCTTTGACGCAGAGGCGTTGCGCCGCGCGCGTAAACTGTTTGCGCGCGCGCTGGAAACTCCGGGCGGGCTGAAAATCCGCACCATCCACGCATTTTGTGAAAGCCTGCTGCGCCGCTTTCCGCTGGAGGCTGGAGTGGTGCGGCATTTTGAAGTGCTGGATGACCGCACGGCGTTTGAATTGCGCGCTCAGGCGCGCACCCAAGTGCTGGCCGATGCGCAAACCGGCGCGGATCCCGTACTGCGCAGTGCGCTGGAACAAATGGTGCGGCTGATTGATGAGCCGGTGTTCACGGGTCTTGCCGATGAGATGTTGCGCCAGCAGCGTCAGGGCGATGATGAAAGTCTGGAAAGGCTTGAGGCCGCGCTGTTCCGCTGGCTTGGCCTGCCGGGATTGCAATTTGCCGAAGATATCATCGCGGAATTTGCACATGCATTGCCCGCCGATGCCCTGCGCCGTGCGGCATCCGCCCTGCAAAATGGATCGGAGGCTGATCAGGGGCGGGCGTCACGAATTCTGGAATATCTGACCTGTCCGGATGCGGTGGCGGGGTTCGCGGCCTATCAATTGATTTTTCTTACCAAAGATGGCGATCCCAGAAAATCGCTCATCACCAAGCCCGCGCAAAAACATGATGCGCAGGCATTGCCGATTCTGGAAAATGAGGCGCAACGGGTTCTGGCGCTTGTCCAGACATTGCGCGCGCAGAAAGTGGCGCTGGCAAGCATTGCCGCCCTGCGCACGGGTGCTGCTGTGCGCAGGGCTTATCAGAACGCCAAACGCGCCCGCTCTGCCCTGGATTATGACGATCTCATTGATCACACGCGCCATGTTTTGAAAAGCGCGGGCGCGGCATGGGTGCATTATAAGCTGGATGAGGGGCTGGATCATATTCTGGTGGACGAGGCCCAGGACACCAGCCCGGAACAATGGGAAATCATCCGCTATCTGAGCGATGAATTTTTTTCAGGCCGCGACGGGCGCGTTGAGATCCGTGAAAATCAGAACAAGGGGCCCCGCACTCTGTTTGCAGTAGGCGATGAAAAGCAGTCCATTTTCAGCTTTCAGGGCGCCAATCCGGCGTCTTTCGCCACCATGCGCAAGTTTTTTTCGGCGCTGGCGCGCGATGCGGGTCTGTTATGGCGCGATATTTCACTTCAGAAGTCTTTTCGCTCAACCGGAGAGGTGCTGGGCGCAGTTGACGCTGTATTCGCCAGGCCCGAAGCAAGCAAGGGATTGTCTGCGGATGACGCCATTGTGCGCCATATTGCCAGCCGTACGGGCCAGCCGGGACGCGTGGAAATCTGGCCGCCCGTTGAACATGTCATGACGGATGATCCGAGCCCCTGGGACGCGCCAGTGGATGCGCCACAGCGATTCAGCCCGCGCGCGAAAATGGCGGCGCGGGTGGCGGGGCATATTGCCGGCCTGCTGCGCGATGGGCATGTTCTGCCATCCACTGAAAAACAGGTGCGCCCGGATGATATTATCGTGCTGGTTCGTACACGGAATGAATTTTTTGACGAATGTATCCGGCAGCTGAAATTGCTGAATATTCCAGTTGCAGGCGCCGACCGGATGCAGCTGCTGGATCAGCTCGCGGTGATGGATCTGATCGCAATCGGGAATTTTGTGCTGATGCCGGAGGATGATCTGACCCTGGCGGTGGTGCTGCGCAGCCCGTTTGCGAATGTCAGCGAGGAACAGCTGTTTGATCTGGCGCATGACCGCCAGGGTCAAACCCTGTGGCAGGCGCTGCGTGCGCGCCGCACCGCCTGTGCGGCATATGAAAGCGCTGCGGCTTTGCTGACACATTTGCTGGCGCGAGCCGGCACGGTGCCGCCATATGAGTTTTTTGCGCATCTGCTTGGGCCGCTGGGCGGACGGCGGAATTTACTGGCGCGGCTGGGCGCGGACGCCAATGACGGAATCGATGAATTTCTGTCGCTGGCGCAACAGTTTGAACGCATGCATCCGCCTGGTTTGCAGGGCTTTCTGCATTGGCTGGGCGCCTCACAAACCCAGATCAAGCGCGATATGGAACAGGATGCGGGCGCGGTGCGGGTGATGACGGTACATGGCGCCAAAGGGCTTGAGGCGCCCATCGTCTATCTTCCCGACACCTGTTCCATGCCGGATGGCAAACTCGCGCCAAGGCTGATCCCGGTTGAGGGAGAAGATTTTTTCGTGTGGCCGGTGCGCAAGGAAAATGACGATCCCGCAACGGCCGCGATGCGTGAACGCGCCCTGGAGGCGCAAAGGGATGAATATCGCCGTCTGCTATATGTCGCCATGACACGCGCAAAGGATTGGCTGTTTATTGGCGGATATAAGGGCCGCAACGCGCTGCCCGATGGCTGCTGGTACCGGTTGATCGAAACGGCGCTGCAACCGCTGGCGCAAAGTGTAGAACTGCGCTGGTCTGAGAAAGAGAAAGAGCAGGGCCTGCTTATTGCCGCACCCGGCGCCGAGGCGGTTCAGGCGCCGCCCGTTATGGCGCGGCCACCGGCGCCTGCGCTGCCGGATTGGGCATGGCGCAACGCGCCGCCGGAGCCGCTTCCGCACCGCCCGCTTGCCCCCTCGCGGCTTGGTGCGGACGATATGCCGGCAAACTCGCCGCGCGGCGGCGCTGATTCTGAAATCAGGTTCAGGCGTGGGCGGCTGATCCATTTTCTGCTGCAATATCTGCCCGATATTGCACCGGAAAAGCGGGAGGCAACGGCACGGCGTTATCTTTCGCAGCCGGCCTTTGCCCTTTCGCAGGCCGCGCGCGAGGACATGATCGCGCAGGCCCTGGCGGTGCTTGCATTTCCCGGATTTGCGCCGGTGTTCGGCCCCGGCAGCCGTGCGGAAGTTTCTGTTGCGGGACTTGTTCCTGCTTTGGGGGCTGGCACCGCAATTTCCGGACAGATTGACCGGCTGCTGATTACCGCCCAGGAAGTGCTGATTGTGGATTTCAAAACCCATCGCCCGCCGCCTGTGACGCCTGAGGCCGTTCCCGGCATTTATGTGCGGCAAATGGCGGCATACCGGGCGGCATTGCGCATGATTTACCCCAATCACCGGGTAGGCTGCGCATTGATCTGGACTGATATCCCGCTTTTGACGCCATTATCAGAGGCACAGCTTGACGATGCCGCCCGTCCTTCCTAGATTAGGCTACACATCATTCATTCAGGACAGAATCACCATGTCAACGACCACCGTCACCGATGCAAATTTTGAAAAAGACGTGATTAACGCTGCCGGCCCGGTGCTGGTGGATTTCTGGGCGGAATGGTGCGGCCCCTGCAAGCAGATTGCTCCCGCGCTGGAAGAGCTGTCGAACGAGATCAAGGGGCTGACAATCGCAAAGCTGAATGTCGATGATAATCCCGGCATGGCCGCGAAATACGGCGTGCGCGGCATTCCGACAATGATGATCTTTCAGCATGGCCAGGTTGCCGCCACCAAGGTTGGCGCCCTGCCCAAGAGCAAGATCGAGGAATGGATTAAATCCTCGATCTGATCTCCCTTAAAATGCGTTTGCGGCATATTCGGGCTGGCGCAGCAATTCACCGGCTGTGACGCTGTCGGCGCTGATCTGCGCCTTCAGACTGTCTATGCCGTCAAATTTGCGCTCAGCCCGGATAAATTCGACGAATGATATCCGCAGCCTTCGGCCATATAAATCCCCGGAGAATGCGAACAGGTTCACCTCCAGCATGACTTCCTGTTTGTCAAATGTCGGACGCAGGCCGATATTGGCAACGCCGTTATAAATGCCGGCGTCAGGGCCATCCATCAGTTCGGCCCGCACGGCATAGACGCCATGCCTGGGTTCGATGCAATCATCCAGGCGGATATTTGCGGTCGGAAAGCCAATGGTCCGGCCGCGCCTGTCCCCGCTCAGCACGGGGCCTTCGATGCTCCACCAGCGCCCGAGTAATTCTGCCGCCCGGCGGGGCCGACCCTCCTGCAAATGCGCACGGATGCGGGACGAGGAATAAGGCTCGCCCGAGGAGGTGGTTTTAACCGCATTGATGACGCTGACGCCAAAGCCTGCTTTTTCTCCTTCGCGCCGTAAAAAGGATACATCGCCATCGCGGTTCTGGCCAAAGCGGAAATCATAACCAACGACTATATGGCTGACCCCCAGTCCTTCAACCAGAATGCGGATAACGAAGTCCTGTGCCGGGCGCGTGGCCAGTCTTCCGTCAAATTTTTCGACATAAAGCAGGTCGATTCCCGCCGCCGCCAGCAGGCGGGTCTTTTCAGCCAGGGGCGTCAGCCGGAAGCGGGGGGCCTCAGGATGAAAGAACTCTCTGGGGTGGGGCTCAAACACCAATGCGCCCAGGGGGCGGCCCCTGGCGCGCGCGATTTCCGCCGCTTCCGCCAGTACGGCGCGATGCCCGATATGCACGCCATCAAAATTACCAATCGCAACAACCGCACCCCGGCATTCAGGCGGCAACTGCGTAATATCCTGCACCAGGCGCATGTCAGCCCTTTTTTTCTTTTCAATCTTTTCAGCCTGAAACTCATACACGAGCCGGGCCATAGGCTCAAGAACAAGCAAATTTCCGCGCCTGTTGCACGAAATATACGTCAATTCTGCATGCGGTTAACATTTTCTTCAATAAACATTTCTATTGTCACCACAGCGGCGGACGAAGGGCAAAGCGCCTTGCGGGGCTGATCTGTTAACGGTTGCAGACTGAGGGAATACAAAATGGCTGTAGATTTATCGATGCAGGTGCTTGTAGTCGATGATTATAAGACGATGATCCGCATCATCCGTAATCTGCTGAAGCAATTGGGATTCGAGAATGTCGACGAGGCGGAAGATGGCTCTGCTGCGCTGGCGAAGATGCGCTCCAAGCAATATGGTCTGGTGATTTCCGACTGGAATATGGAACCCATGACCGGGTTTGAATTGCTGAAGGAAGTCCGCGCTGATGAACGCCTGAAGGAAACGCCCTTCATCATGGTGACCGCAGAATCCAAAACCGAAAATGTTGTGGCGGCGAAAAAGGCCGGTGTAAATAATTACATCGTGAAACCGTTCAATGCCGCCACGCTCAAGGGCAAAATGGCCTCCGTTCTGGGTGATTTTTAACTTAATCACCACATCATCACATCACGATGTCACAATATCTGTTTTGTGACAGGAACGGGGAAAGTTATGGCGATCAATACTGCTGAACTGCCGAGACGGATAGATGAACTCGTGCAGCTGCTTCGCGGCCGTGATGAGCGGGCAATCTCGCTGGTGGATGTCGCATCTGTCACGGGCATTCTTATCTCCACCATGCAGGCGTATTTTTCGTCCATTGATACGAAAATATATACCGAGTTCGCCGATCTCTCGAAATATATAGATCAGGCCCGCAAGGATATCGCCTCATTGCAACCGGCCGATCTTAGCGGCGCGTACATTCCCCGCGCCGGCCAGGAACTGGAAGCCATCGCGGAATCCACCGAAGAAGCGACAAACGCGATCATGGAAGCGGCGGAAGAAATCATGGCTGCCGACACCAGTGATCCGCAGGCCTATCAGGAACTTGTCAATGCCGCTGTGATGCGAATTTTTGAAGCCTGTTCGTTTCAGGACATTACCGGGCAACGCATCAGTAAAGTGGTCGAAACCTTCACCTATATTGAAACGCGCCTCAATAAGGTCGCCAAACTTGTTGAAGGTGTAGAAGGCATTGAACCGGTGGAAATTCCGGAGGAAATCGCTGCCCAACGCCGCAAGCGCGAACAAATTCTGAACGGGCCGCAACTGAAAGGCAATGGCAAGGATCAAACCGAAATAGACGCGCTGATGGCGGGCGATGCGCCTTCTTCGGACGCCGCCACGCTCAAAACCGTGGTGAAAATCGCTGATAAGGCTAACGCCAAGGCGCCAGCCAGACCCGCTGCTCCAGCCGACTCTGCAAGTTCGGATCAGAACGATATTGACGCCATGTTCAATTAACCTGGTCCGGGATCGTCTGCGGGGCGGAAGCTTTGTGGATGATCGCCCGGCCTAAAACAGCGGCGCGCCAAAAAACAGGCCGTGAAAAGCCACCAGCACGGTAACCGCCAGCACAGCTGCGACAGGCCGCCACCAGCCGATTTCCTGAGAGACAAATTGATTGCGTCCGCGCAGGATAGCCGCAAAAGGCAGGACCGAGGTGGCGTCGGCAAAATTTTTCCACTGGCCGGTAAATGCCTTTGCTTTTTTGCTGTCGATCAGCCAGGGGCCAAGGGCGGCCAGAACAAAGAATGTGCCGAACAGGGCCAGCGATGCCGTATCAGGGTTCAGCACCATATGGGCCAGGGCCCAGATCGCAAGCCCGACCATAAAAGGATGCCGCGTCACACGCACAATGCCGCGCGCCGGAGACTCCGAGGCCAGCAGTTTTTCCTGATCAACCGTGGTGGGATTGGGGCTGAGCGCCCCCAGAACTGCGAGCCACAGCCCGGCCATTGCGCCAATTACGGCCAAAAACAGCAGCCACGCCGGCGGCAGCCCCAGTTCCACACGATCCGCCTGCATATAGGCCCAGATCAGCCAGCCGATACCGGCGAAGGACAACAGCGAAAACAAACCCAGATAAAGCCGGTCGCCGATGCGCGCGATCAGCCAGCCGCGCAACGGCGTACTGGAAATAAAAACATGTATTCCGATAAAAAACAAACCCGCCGCAACCAGCATCGCCATCCCGCGTTCCTCCTCTGCTAACGGTTAAACCTCACTGTCATTGATGGGCCAATATTGCTGGACCACATTTCGTCCGGCCTGAGTCAGGCGGCAGACCAGCCAGTCGGGCTTGACGGGATTGGCAAACCAATGTTCAGCCCATTTGTTTGCCAGGCAGATCTGTATGATAGCGGGATTGATTTCCTGTCCACGCCGGTCAAACAAAGGAAGTTTCCCTCCCGGCTCAAACATGCCGCGACGCAAATAGGACAGTTCGGCGCGTGAGGGAACCGCTGGCGCCGCAATGTGCGCAGCCTGATCGGATATCGGTACGTCAATTCTCCGGTTCATTCTCTGGCTGATTCCCTGGCCGCGGCCTTTGCGCGTGCATCCGTTTCGCGCAGGGTCCACTCTACCGCGCCGCGCATCACCTTGCCCAGAGTTTCGTCGAAGCTTTGCACGATGGCGGTGATTTCTTTGCCGGATGATGGCTCTATCTGATCAAAAGTCCGCGAGGCGACAATCCGGGCCTCTGGCATTTTGATCAATTTGACATTCAGCCGCACATGAATATTGGGTAACGCGCTTGCTTCAGTATATTCGGCCTGAAATTCGCGTAACTCGCTCTTGACGCTGAAATCAGGGCGCAGCCCGATGGATTGGCGCCCGACCGAGACAATTTTTCCGGTATTTTCAAACGATTCCACCAATAAAATCTGAACCATGCGCGGCCCGCGATCCACCCAGCGCGCGCCGGCGAAATATTTGATCTCAAGCGGTCTTGGGCGCAGTGCAACGCGATCCGTATCGATCCCCCGAGCCGAGCTCGGCTCCTCCACCACCAATTGCAAATCAACCCTGGGCAGCGTTTCGTCAAAGCTGCTTTTGGGAGACAGATCATAAATATCCGGCGCGGGGCCGCTGCCGGGAAGCTTGAAACCGCATGCGGATAATGTGACGCCAGCCGCAATCAGGGCCATAGCCGCGCGCGCATATGCATGTCCTGTTTTCATTGCGCCTGAAACTCCGATGCCGAGTTGCCAAGAAAAAAGCGCGCCGGATCGCTTTCCAGACGTTGCGCCACACGATCCAGGGTGGTCACCAATTGCCGCGCCTCAACCACAAAGGTTGCAAATTCACGCAGCCCCCGGTCGCCAAAATTATTGATCGCCAGCTTGTTATCCTTGACGATGCCGTTCAACTCTCTGGTCAGGCTGGTGGCCTCGTTCAGAAATTTGTGTACGTCCGTGTTCAGCGTGGTCTCGGCCTGCATGCTCAACCGGTCCAGCCGCGCCGTCAGGGCATTCAGATTGCCGGAAACTTCCGAAAAATCGCGGCTCATTTTACTTGTGTTGAGAATCATCTCGTTGATTTCCGCGGACCGGCCGGCGATGCTGCCGCTGACTGCTTCGGTGCTTTTCAAAATGCTGGCGATAGATTTGCGGTTATCCGTGTCTACAATCATGCTCAGCCGCTCTATTAGCACAGCCGCGTTCTCCAGAAGGCGCGGCGCGCCCGCAAACAATTCATCCAGGCCTGATTTTCCAGATGCGATAATCGGCACTTCCTGATCGGGTTTCAGGGCCAGCGGCGGGGCATCCGGATCACCACTGCTGATCTGCACGAACAGCACGCCGGTAATGCCAAAAAACTCCAGGCTGGCGACCGATCCGGAATTAATGGGCGTGTTGGCGTCAATTTCAATCCGGACACGGACAAATTTGGGATCTTTTTCATAAATCCGCAGTTCAGTGACCTGACCGACGCGCACGCCCTGATAACGCACATCGCCTGCAATATTCAGCCCGGTCACAGAGCCGTCGAACAAAATATCATAGCTTGCCAGGCGCTGATCAATTTCGGTCTTGGCCAGCCACAGAATGAAACCGAAGGCCGCCACGATCACAGCCAGGGTAAAAGCCCCGATCAGAATGTGATTCGCCCTTGTTTCCATCTAACTGCCACACTTTCTAACTGTTATACTTTCTAACTGTTACACTTTCTAACTGTTACTCTTTCGCCTGTATGGCCGCGCGTCCGCGCGGGCCGCGGAAATATTCCCTGACCCAGGGATGATCATATTCTAGCATCTGCTTCATATTTCCCGCCACGATAACATGTTTTTCAGCCATGACCGCTATGCGATCGCAAATGGCATGCAGGCTGTCCAGATCATGCGTGACCATGAATACGGTTAATCCAAGGGCCTGGCGCAATTCCTGGATCAAGGCGTCAAACGCCGATGCCCCGATGGGATCAAGTCCTGCCGTGGGTTCATCCAGAAAGACGATTTCCGGATCCAGCGCCAAAGCCCGCGCCAGGCCTGCGCGCTTGCGCATGCCGCCGGACAGCTCCGATGGATATTTGGCGCCGGCATCCGGCGGCAGCCCAACCATGGCAATCTTCATGGCGGCGATTTCCTGCATCAGGTTCAGGGGCAAATCCAGATGTTCGCGCATCGGAACTTCGATATTCTGCGCGACCGTCAACGAGGAAAACAGGGCGCCATTCTGGAACAGCACGCCCCAGCGGCGCTCCAGGGCCCGCCTTTCCGGAAAAGGCAGCGCCGCAAGATCCTGGCCAAAGACCTTGATGGTTCCCCCCAGGGCAGGGTTCAGGCCGATGATGGTGCGCAGTAATACGGACTTGCCCGTGCCCGATCCGCCGACAATGCCCAGCACTTCACCCCTGTACACATCCAGATCCAGCCCGTCATGGATACACACGGGCCCAAAGCCGGTGCGCAGTCCCCGGATGGAAATGACGGCCTCGTGCTGCGGCGGATGCGTGCTCAAAATTTTATCACCGCAAAATAAATGGAAAATGCCGCATCCACGACGATGACCACGAAGATCGCGTGCACCACAGAGCGGGTGGTCAGACGCCCGACGGATTCTGCGCTGCCTTCAACCTGAAATCCCTGAAAACAGCCGATCAGGCCGATCATCAGTGCGAAGAATGGCGCCTTGATAATGCCAACCCAGAAATGCGCCAGCGGCACCCATTCATTCAGCCGCTGCAAATACAGGCCCGGCGTGATGTCCAGTACAATCCAGCACATCAGCGCGCCCCCGAACAGGCCCATAATATCGGCAATAAATCCCAGCATCGGAAGCGCGATGATCAGCGCCAAAACCCTGGGCAATACCAGGATTTCCATCGGGTCCAGCGCCAAAGTGCGCATGGCGTCGATTTCCTCGTTCAGTTTCATTGATCCGATCTGCGCCGTGAAGGCGCTGCCGGACCGGCCCGCAACAATGATCGCGGTCAGCAGAATGCCGATCTCGCGCAGGACCGAAATCGCGACCAGTTCGACGGTAAATATTTCCGCCCCGAACTGGCGCAATTGCGTCGCCCCCTGATAGGCCAGCACGACGCCGATCAGAAACGATATCAGCGAAACGATGGGTACCGCATTAAAACCGATAGCCTCCAGATGATAGATCATTGGCGTCCAGCGAAACCGTGATGGCTGCTGGATGGCGCGCCCCAGCGTCATCATGGTCAGTCCCAAAAACCCCAGCAGCGCCCGTGCTTCCAGGACGGCTGCGGTAATGCCCTGGCCAATTTCCGCCAGCACCCAAAGTGCGGTATTCACCGGGGGCGGCGTATCCGGACCGGGCCTGTCATTGGCTTCGGCCCGCGCCAGCAGGGCCGCGTGCCCGGATTGTGCATTGCTGAATTCAACCTGCATGCCTGCGGCACGCAGCTCCCTTGCACTCCGGTACAATATCCAGGCTCCGGCCGTGTCGAGCCGTTCCAGTCCGCCAAGATCGAACACCACACGCTGTTGGCCGGCGGGCCGCCAGTTGCGCAAAACAGTATCGGCCGCCGCCAGTCCGGAAATGACCCAGTTCCCCCGGATGGCGGCCATCGCGCCAATTGCGGATTGGGAAAACTGAACAGCCGCCCCGGCCGTCCCGGCATCCGCTGCCGGGACGTGCGGCGGGCTGTGCGCGTCCTGCACCTCACTCATGTAAAATCCATTCGCCGGTTATCTGAAAAGCAACCCTGCCCATCATGCACAGCTTTTGCGGCAGATGAAACCTGAACACGAAGAAAACCGTGCCGCCTGCGTGTTGCGGCCAGCTTTATCTGAATACCACGGTCTTGTTGCCGTTCAGAAACACCCGGTTCTCCGCCAGCCAGCGCACCGCGCGGGCCAGCACCTGGCTTTCAACATCGCGTCCGGCTGCGGCCATGGCTTCGCTGGTATAGGAATGGTCAATGCGCTCCACCATCTGCTCGATGATCGGGCCTTCATCCAGATCAGGTGTAACGAAATGCGCCGTCGCGCCGATCAGCTTGACGCCACGCGCATGCGCCTGCCGGTAAGGCTGGGCGCCCTTGAAGCTGGGCAGGAAGGAATGATGAATATTAATCGCCCGGCCTTGCAGCTCGGCGCATAATTCCGGGGACAGAATTTGCATGTAACGCGCCAGCACGACGAAATCGGCTTTGGTCTGGGCGATAATGTCGCGCAGGCGCGCTTCTGCACCGGCTTTATTATCCTTGTCGGCCGGCACATGCAGAAATGGAATTTTGTGCCACTCCGCAAGCGGCGCCAGATTCATATGGTTGGAGACAATGGCTGGAATATGCACCGGCAGCGCGCCCGTGCGGTGGCGGTACAGCAGATCATTCAGGCAATGATCGGATTTTGACACCATGATCAATGCCGATGGCCGCAGCGCACAATCATGCAGCGTCCAGCGCATGCCAAACCGTATGGCGGCGGGCTCGAAAGCCCGGCCAAAGGCCGCCCGGTTAAACTCGGGATTGCGCGCCTCAAAAGCGGTACGCATAAAAAAATGCCTTGTGTCCGGATCGCCAAAATGATGCGAATCGGTAATGAACAGGCCGCAATCCGCCAGCACACCGGCCACGGCGGCAACAATGCCCATCTGGTCCGGGCAGGAAACAGTAAGAATATAGCTGGCTTTTCTGGTGTTCATCGCTGGATTTTGCGTCCTGTGCACGCTTTTGAAATGACAGGTCACAGGAATGCCAAAAGCACTTCCGGGTCAAGAACGAATCCTGCGTCGGCGCGGCACCCCGGGGCCGGCCCGGCTTCATCCGGCACGGCCAAAGAAAAACATCCGGCTCTATTTAAACAGTTGTTGCACTAGTATATGATTCGGCCTGGCGCTATAGCTGCCCTATGGAAACCGCGTATGAAGCCGAAAAAGTCCTTGCCCAGCCGTAAAGCCTCAATTCCGGACCAGGATCAGGATTTGGCCGCCGCCCGTCATGTGCTGGACACGGGCGCGCGGGCGCTGCTGTCGCTTGCCGAGCGGCTGGATGGAACATTTATCGCGGCGCTGGATATTCTGGACAAGGTGCAGGGCCGGGTCATTGTCAGCGGTATGGGCAAAAGCGGGCATATCGCCCGTAAAATAGCTGCAACCTTTGCCTCTACCGGCACACCGGCGCAATTCATTCATCCGGCCGAGGCAAGTCATGGCGATCTGGGCATGATCACCCGGGCCGATGCCTGCCTGATCCTGTCCAATTCCGGAGAGACGCCGGAACTGGGCGATATGATCGCGCATACGCGGCGTTTTGGCATTCCTCTGATCGGCATTGCCCGCAATCCGCAAAGCACCCTGCTAACGGCGTCGGATGTGGCGCTGGTTCTGCCGCCATCGCCGGAGGCTTGCCCGATGGGCCTGGCCCCGACAACCTCCACCACGGCGTCGCTGGCGCTGGGTGATGCGCTGGCGGTTGCGCTGATGCAGCGCAAGGGATTTTCCGCCGATGATTTCCGATTGCTGCATCCGGGCGGCCAGATCGGTAAATCGCTGCTGCGGGTTTCAGATATCATGCATACCGGCGGCGATCTGCCGCTGGCTAGCCTGGATATGCCTATGAGTGATGTGCTGATAGTCATGACCCGGCAGCGCTTCGGCTGCGCCGGGATAATCGGGCCCGATGGCGGCCTTGCCGGTATTATCACGGATGGGGATTTGCGCCGTCACACCATCACGGGTGATTTACTGCAATGTACCGCCGCGCAGATCATGACACCCGGCCCCAAAACCATTCATCAGAACGCGCTGGCCGCCGAGGCGCTGGGATTGATGGCCGGCTCGATTACCTGCCTGTTTGTCACCCCGCTTCCGGGCGGCGGCGCGCAGGCGCCGGTCGGAATTGTCCATATTCATGACTGCCTGCGGGCCGGTATTCTTTGATGGCTGATATGGCGCTGGATTCAGACAGCCCGCATGACTGGCGCCGGGCCCGCGCGCTGCCGGGCGGGGCCGAGGATCCGCGCCGCCGCTTCATTATGCGGCTGGTGAAATATGTGCTGCCTGCCATTGCGCTGGCATTTCTGGCGCTGATGATTGCCTGGCCCCGGCTGTTTGAGGAAGAAAGCAAGTTCGAACTGACCACCGCCGAAATTGCGGCAGTGAAGGACGATCTGCGTATGAACAGCCCGCGCTTTACCGGCATGGGGGCAGATGACCGTCCCTATATGGTCACGGCCGATTCCGCTGTGCAGGATGTCAATGATCACGAGCTGGTCCGGCTGGACAGATTGCAGGCCGATATGTCGATGCAGGATGGCTCCTGGCTGTCGGTGAATGCGCGCAACGGGATGCTGCATAACGGCCTGCAAACCCTGCAACTGGACGGGCAGATCGAAGCTTATTCCGATATGGGCTATGCATTTTACACCGAAAGCGCACAGATTGATCTGGATGCCGGCACGATGGCGGCGGATCGCCCGGTACGGCTGCAAGGGCCATATGGCCATCTGCGCGCCAACGCCATGCGCGCCACCAACCGGGGGCAGAACTTGCATTTTGCCGGTGATGTCAAGGTTATTGTGTATCCGCGCGCGGGAGAGTCCGGATGATGCGGGCCACGCCCTTGCGCTGCTGCATTCTGGCCCTGCTGCTGGCGCCGGGTCCGTTTGCCGGCGCCGCACGCGCGCAAGCGGCGGCGCCTGTGATAGATTTCAAACATGACTCCTCCCAGCCAATCGAAATCACGGCGGATACGCTGGATGTCGCCCAATCCGACCAGACCGCGATCTTTTCCGGCAATGTTGTTGCGATCCAGGGAGAATTACGGTTGGGTTCTGACACTTTGCGGGTTTATTATCGCGGCGGCGCGGAACGCAGTGCGGATCAGGGCGCGATATCCCGGCTGGACGCCATCGGTGCGGTCGCGGTCAGTTCGCCGGGCGAAACAGCGAGCGGTGAATGGGCCGTCTATGATGTCGATAAGGGACAGATTACAATGGGCGGTAAAGTGGTGCTGACCCGGGGCGAAAATATATTGCGTGGCGAGCAATTGGTGATTGATCTGGAAACCGGTCAAAGCCGCATCATTGGCGCCAAGGAGCAGGGCGGGCGCGTTAAAGGGCTGTTCGTACCGGCTAAAAAGCCGTAATCGGGGTAAAGAGGCAGACATGACACAGGTTAAACCGGCGCCTACAAACACCCAGCCCGCGTCGGGACCAAGGCTGGTTCTGGAAAATTCCGGCCTGGTTGTCGAACGTATCGGCAAGGGCTTCAACAAGCGCCCGGTGGTGCGCGGCGTCAGCCTGAATTTACAGCGTGGAGAAGTCGTTGGCCTGCTGGGGCCCAATGGCGCCGGTAAAACCACCTGCTTTTACATGATTACGGGCCTCATTCCGGTTGATTCAGGCACCATATCGCTGGATGGGCATGATATTACCCATCTGCCGATGTACCGGCGGGCGCGCCTGGGTATTGGCTATCTGCCGCAGGAGGCGTCCATCTTTCGCGGCCTGACGGTCGAGATGAATATTCGCGCAGTGGTTGAAATGGTTGAGGCGGACGTCTCAAGACGCGAAGCTATTGTGGATGATCTGCTGGGGGAATTTTCTATCACCCATCTGCGCCGGACCCCGGCCCTGGCCCTTTCGGGGGGCGAGCGCCGCCGTGTTGAAATTGCCCGCGCGCTGGCGACCAGACCGGCTTTTATGTTGCTGGATGAACCCTTTGCGGGTATTGACCCTATTGCAATTGGGGATATAAGAGAGCTGGTTGGGCATATCAAAGCGCGCGGCATCGGGGTTCTGATCACCGATCATAATGTTCGCGAAACCCTGGATTTAATTGATCGCGCCTATATTATCCATGAAGGGCAAGTACTTATGGAAGGCAAGCCGGACGAGATTGTCGGTAATGCGGATGTCAGGCGGGTTTATCTGGGTGATCGCTTCAGCCTTTAACCTATTGAAACCATTACGCCGTATTCTGGCGCAATAATTGCTCATAACAGGGTTGTTTTCGAAATCATGGCACTTTCGCCCCGTCTGGACATGCGGCAAAGCCAGGGTCTGGTTATGACCCCGCAATTGCAACAGGCAATCAAGCTGTTGCAAATGTCCAGTTTCGAACTCGAAGCCTATGTGGAGGGAGAGCTGGAGCGCAATCCTGTGCTGGAGCGCGAGGAAACCGGCTCCAGTTCCAGCCAGACGCAAACCCCCGGCCCGGACGCTGCGCCGGATACGGCAGGCCCGGATGGTACGCTGCTTCTGGGCGATGATGTCTCAGCCCTGGGAATGGCGGCGGATAGTCTGGATACGGACTATGATAATCTCTATGACGGCGATTCCGGTGCAGACCGCGCCTTGGCCGATCCGAGCGAGCCGCCCTTCAACACAGATTGGAGCAGCGCCGGCACGGGCGGGGGCAGCTTCCAGGAAAACGCATATAATCTGGAAGAGCGTTTATCGGCAGATATCAGTTTGCGCGATCATCTGCTTGGGCAATTACATCTGAACATACGAACCCAGCGCGAACAACTGATCGGCGCCCAGATTATTGATATGCTGGATGAGGCAGGCTATCTGTCAGAATCGCTGGAATATATTGCCGCGCGTCATGGCTTTGATATGGCGGAGGCGCTAGCTGTATTGAAGAAACTTCAGGGCTTTGAGCCGACCGGCGTCTTCGCGCGCAATCTTGCCGAATGCCTGGCGCTGCAATTGCAGGAACGCAACCGGCTGGACCCGGCGATGCAGAAACTGCTGGAGAATCTGCCGCTGCTTGCGCGCCATGACCGGGCGGGCCTGATGAAGCTCTGCGAGGTGGACAGCGAAGATCTTGCGGAAATGATTGCCGAGATCAAGGCGCTGGACCCCAAACCGGGCCTCTTATTTGGCGGCGAACCGGCGCAGCCGGTGCTGCCTGATGTGTTTGTGCGCCGCGGGCCGGATGGCGCCTGGATTGTCGAATTGAACAATGCCACCCTGCCCAAGGTTCTGATCAATTCGCAATATTGCGCGCGCATTACGAAACAGAGTATCAGTTCACAGGACAAGTCCTATATTTCCGAATGTCTGAGCAGCGCCAACTGGCTTGTCAAAAGTCTTGAACAGCGCGCCCGCACCATCCTGAAAGTATCTACCGAACTGGTGCGTCAGCAGGAAGCGTTTTTTGAGCATGGCGTCGCGCATCTCAGGCCGCTGAATTTGCGCGCCATTGCAGACGCCATTGAAATGCATGAGTCCACGGTCAGCCGCGTCACGGCGAATAAATATATCGCAACCCATCGCGGCATCTATGACATGAAATATTTTTTCACGGCTTCGATTGCTTCCAGCGCCGGGGGTGATGCGCATTCGGCCGAGGCCGTGCGTCATAAAATCAAGGCGTTGATAGATGCGGAACATCCCGCTAAAATACTCTCCGACGACCGGCTGGTAATGTTGTTGCGGGATTCGGGAATGGATATCGCCCGGCGGACAGTGGCGAAGTATCGTGAGTCCCTGCGCATCCCTTCTTCCGTCGAACGCCGCCGTGCGAAACGCATGAGCGCCTGAAACGAATGAGCGCCTGAAACGAATGTTAGAACAACAGCTTAACCTGAAATTTGCTTTCGTGGTTAAAACGCGCTATCGGATTGGGCGCGTGTGATCTCCTCGAGGGCGCGCGGGCGGGGGATTTTCATAACAATAGACTCTTGGAGCGCTATGATTTCAGATGGAATCGCCCCACACGCGATGTCACCCCGGAATAAATCCGGAATGACAAAACAGGCTGGCGGCATTGATAAACCCGATATCATCATGATCCAGTTGGGTTAGCTGACTGCACTGTCACCGGGGCTGTTGAGGACAAAACGTATGTCGCTTGCGGATTTATTAAATCCTGAAAGTGTGATTGCCAGATTACAGGCGCGGAGTAAAAAGCAGGCATTGCAGGAACTCAGTGTTGCTGCTGCCAAGCAATGCGGCTTTGACGCCCAGTCTATTCTGAATAAATTGCTTGAGCGCGAACGCCTTGGCTCGACGGGCGTCGGTCAGGGCATCGCCATTCCGCACGCCAAATTCCAGGAAGCCACCAGGGTTGCGGGCGTGTTTGCGCGTCTTGATCAGCCGATAGATTTTGAATCCATTGATGACCGTCCCGTGGATCTGATTTTTTTGCTGATCGCGCCAGAGACCGGCGGCGCTGAACATCTGCGCGCCCTTGCCCGCGTCTCGCGCCTGTTGCGCAATCAGGAACTGTGTACCAAGTTGCGCGGCTCGCGTGACCGGGCGGCGCTATATGCGCTGCTTACGGAACCCGCCGCCTCATCCTCTGCGGCATAGGCCGCACCGAAACGGCCTAATTCATTACGGGCTCAAAGCTGGCCGGGGGCGGGTCCAGGACCTGAACCCCGTCTGCGCCGATTTCCATGATCGCCAGGCCCCGCTCGGACAGGCCGTCCGGGCGCAGTCTGAAAATACCCTGCACCCCGGCGAAACCGCCTGGGCCGGTAAGCGCCTGCGCGGTAAAACGCTGGCCGGAATCCGTATCCTGCGCCGCAAGCACCGCCGCCAGCGCCATAGCGTCATATCCAAGGCTGATGACCGGCGTGGGCGTTATGGAAAACAGTGTCTGCATGCGCGTGTGGAATGTGCCGTCAGTTTCTTTCGGCGGCGCGGGAAACCAGCCCCCGGTCAATGAAGTCTCGGTATGAATGGCCGGCTCGTTCCATAAACCGGTGCCGAGATAGCGGACTTTTTTGGGATCAATTTCATAATAGGCCAGCAAGGGGGCCAGTGCGCGCAAACTTGCGCCGCCATCGGCGATCAGCAGTGCGTCAAAATCAACCTCACCCAGCGTGTCACGGGTTTTCAGCCCGGCTAGTGCCTCCTGGGCAAAACTATCCGGGTTCTGTTCCAGGCGGGCAATTTCCTCCGTCAGTTTTTGACGCCTGGCATCATAATCAGCAAGCTGACGAACAGGCGCATGCAGGGACTGGCTGCCTGGCACATAATAAACCAGTTTCTGTACCGCGCCGTCCTGGGTGGTCAGGGCCTGGCGGTAAGCTTCGCCCACCCTTTCTCCATAGGCGGTACGCGGAACCAGCGCCGCAATCCGCGTCAGGCCCTTTGCTCGCGCGAAGGACAATATGCGTGCGGCTTCCTGTTCCGGGGAAAAGCTCAGCAAATACACCCCATTCCCGGCCACGCGCGAATCACTGGAAAAGGCGATCATGCTGCGTCCGGCCGCGCGCGTTATGGCGGCGGCGGCAGTGACTTCTTCGGCGAATACTGGTCCGATAATCAGCTCCGCCCCGGCGGCCAGCGCCGCTTGCGCCGCGCGCGCCGCACCAGCCCCGGTGCCCTGCGTATCGCGTGGAATCAGGACCAGGCGCGGATCGGCAAAATCAAATAGCGCCAGTTGGGCCGCATGCAGCAGGGCTTGCCCGGTTGGCGCGCGCGGGCCGCTCAAGGGAAGCAGCACGCCAATGCGCACGGCCTGTGCCGGATCGCCGGGCACGGACAGGCTCTGTGCCGTTCCCTTTTCAGGGGCGGGCAGTCCGCCTTGCCATAAAATACTGGCAGGAGGTGCAGGCGCCGCAGCAGCGGGCGGCGGCGTCTGTGTCTCAGGCGCCGGAGCGGCGCATCCGGCAAGCATCAGACAGAAAAGCACACTGCCAATGCCAGAAAATCTGTTAGCCTGCGGCAACCCGCCAGACAAAGCTAATTTTGAATATGCAAAAAAACGCGCCGCCACATTCAAATACAAAATCCAAACTCCCTGAAACTGCGCCAATATCGCCCGGCAGTACTAACCGGGGGCTGGGCGCAAGTAAACCGCTTGCTCCCGGCCTTTATCTTATTGCCACGCCGATTGGAAATCTTGGAGATATTTCGCAGCGCGCGCTGCAAACACTGGCGGCCTGTGATGTGGTGGCCTGTGAGGATAGCCGCGCCACGGCGCGTCTGCTGCAACATTACGGCGTGCGTGCGCCCTGCATAGCCTATCATGAACACAGCGCCCCGGCCGTACGCGAAGCCATTCTGGCGCGGCTGGCCGGGGGGCAGCGGGTTGGCCTGGTCAGCGATGCGGGCACGCCGCTAATATCCGATCCGGGCTTCAAGCTGGTGCGCGAAGCGATTGCGGCGGGGGCCCATGTCAGCGCTTTGCCGGGGCCGTCGGCGCCGCTGATGGCGCTGATCATTTCAGGTCTGCCCAGTGACCGTTTTTTCTTTCAGGGATTCTTGCCGCCCAAGGCTGCTGCGCGGCGCAGCCTGCTGGCCAGCCTGGGTGCGATCGAGGCGACGCTGATCTTTTTTGAAAGCGCGCGCCGCCTGCCGCAATGTCTCGAAGATATGGCGCAGATGCTGGGCGACCGCCCGGCGGCAATCGCCCGGGAACTGACCAAGCTGTTCGAGGAAGTGCGCCGCGATGCGCTGCCTGCGCTGCGTGATCATTACCGCATGGCGGGACCACCCAAAGGCGAAGTTGTGATTGTCGTGGGTCCGCCATCCGGCGCACAGGCGCAACCGGATCAGGAAGCGGGACTGGACAAGATCCTGCACGATGTACTGGCCCGGTGCAGTCTGAAAGAAGCCGTTGCAAAGGCTGCCGCAGCAACCGGATTGCCGCGCAAGCAGGTCTATGCCCGTGCGCTGGCGCTTAGCGGAAAAATGCAGCAATGAGACCGGCCGCCGATCCTGGCCGCACCCGCGCCTATATAAGAGGCGTCAGTGCAGAATATCTCTGCGTGCTGCTTTTACGGCTGAAGGGGTATCGCATTCTGGCGCGGCGTTTTCGCAGCACGGGGGGCGAGATTGATATTATCGCGCGGCGCGGCCAGGTCATCGCCGCCATCGAGGTCAAGGCCCGGCCCAGTCTGGAGCTTGCACTGCTGGCGGTAAGCCGGCGCCAGCAAAAGCGTATCGCGCGGGCATTGCTATATTTTCAGGCCAGCCATCCGAAACTGGCGGGACTGGACTACCGGTTTGATCTGATGTGGGTCGGGCCGCGCCGGTTGCCCAAGCACATATTGGATGCGTGGCGGTAAGATTCTCTATATATAGTGATTAAGAGATTCATTAGGGCGAGGATGCCATGACCGGTTTAACCATCTTGTTCTGCAAACGGGGTGTCAGTTTGCTTCCGACGCTGGGGCTGGGACTGGCGCTGCTGGCGAATGCAGGCTGTGTGCCCCTGGCGATCGGGGCTGGCGCGGCAACAGGGGTGGCTATTGCCGAGGAGCGTTCAGTGGGCGCAGCCCTGGACGACACCACGATCCGCGTCAATGTCGGCGCATTAATGCTGAAGGAAGATGAACAGCTGGCCAGCATGGTGGATATTGAGGTTCTGGAGGGCAGGGTGCTGCTTACGGGTTCCGTGCGCAACGCCAATGACCGGGTCAGCGCCACCATGATTACCTGGCGCTCTCCCGGTGTCAAGGAAGTAATCAACGAATTGCAAGTAAAAGATAAATCCACTTTGGGTAATATGGCTAAAGATTCATGGATTACGACGAAGTTGCGGACGAAAATTCTGACTAATACCAGTATATCCGATATTAATTACTCTATAGAAACGGTAAATGGTGTTGTGTATCTGTTGGGAATTGCACAAAACCAACAGGAGTTGGATGCTGTTACCAATTACGCCCGAAATATATCTGGCGTGACGCGGGTGGTGAGCTATGTGCGGTTGAAAGATCAGAGATCGCCCGCACCGGTTTCTGCGCCGCCGGTTTCTGCGCCTATGAGTTCGCGCGATGACATTCAGGGCGATCTGCTGCCGCCGGGCGGGGTGCCCGCCACCGGTTCCAATTAATCCCGCCGGAAACGGTAAACCTGTGATCTGGGCATTTCACTCCCGCGTCTGCATCGGTTAGACTGGCCTCATGGACAAGAAAAAGCCTACGCAACCGCAATCTGCATCCGGGCCCAGCGGTATCGACGCGCATTTTGAGACCCTGCTGGCCGCGGGCGCCCTGCCTGATGGCGAACTGGATATCGCCGCCATTGCCCTGGCGCTGGCGGCGCTCGACTGCCCGGAACGCGAGCTGGACTTCTATACCGGGCATTTGGCGCTGATCGGCAAGGCCGTGGCTGAGATATGCGCGGACCCGGATCACATTGATGCGCGCGCCGCGGCGCTGTCCCAGGTGATCAGCGGCCAGTTCGGCTATGCGGGCGATCAATCCAGTTACAATGATATGCAGAATGCCAATCTGATGCAGGTGATTGACCGGCGCAAGGGGCTGCCGGTTGCGCTGGGGCTGATCTATATCAGCGCCGCGCGCCAGCAGGGCTGGGCCTGTGCGGGGTTGAATTTCCCCGGGCATTTTCTGATACGGCTCGAACTTGGCAGCACGCGGCGTATTCTGGATCCATTTAACGGCGGCGTTACGCTGGATATTCCGCAATTGCGCAATCTGCTGAAAGGCATGGCGGGTGAGGGGGCGGAATTGCAACCTGAATATTATCAGCCCGTCAGCAACCGCGATGTGCTGTTGCGGCTGCTGAACAATATCAAGGGCCGCGCATTGCAAAGCAATGATTTTTCCCGCGGCGCGGATATTTTACACCGTATGCGGATGATTTCTCCAGTGGCGGCGCATCTCAGTTATGAGCACGCCATGGTCCATGCCCGCCTCGGCAATGTTCCTGAAGCGCTGGATGCGTTGCGCGCCTGTCTTGAACATGCCGAAGACGCTAAATTGCGGCAATTTGCCGGACAGCTCCAGCAGCAATTGCGGCTTAAGCTGAATTGATCCGTTGTCTGATTGGAATCTGAGGGGAATTATATTGCCATGAAGCTTTCCGTTGCCATCCAGATGGATCCGATCGGCGGGATCGATATTAATGGCGACAGCACCTTTGCGCTTGGCCTGGCGGCGCAGGCGCGTGGCCACAAGCTGTTTTATTATGTGACAAACAAGCTCAGCCTGCGTGAAAGCAAAGTGATCGCCAAGGGCCATGCCATTACGCTGCGCCGCGAGGCCGGAAATCATTTCACGCTGGGCGCGCTTGAAACCGTGGACCTGTCGCAGTTTGATTGCGTGCTTATGCGTCAGGATCCCCCGTTCGATATGCGCTATATCACCGCCACGCATATATTGGAGCATATTCATCCCAAAACCCTGGTGGTCAATGATCCGGGCCATGTTCGCAACGCGCCGGAAAAACTTCTGGTGACCAATTTTCCGTGGCTGATGCCGAAAACCGTTATTACATCCGATACGCAGGAGGTTGTGGCGTTCCGCGAAAAATACCGTGATATCATCATCAAACCCCTGTACGGCAATGGCGGCGAAGGCGTGTTCCGCCTGCGCGAGGGGGATGAAAATCTGAATTCGCTGATTGATGTGTTTACGCAGTTTTACCGCGAACCAATGATCGTGCAGGAATATCTGCCTGCGGTGCGAAAGGGGGACAAGCGCATCATTCTGGTGGATGGGGAGCCGGCAGGCGCCATAAACCGTATCCCGGCGGAAGGCGAGACGCGCTCCAACATGCATGTCGGCGGCCGCCCGGAAGCCGTCACGCTTACCCCGCGCGATCTGGAAATTTGCGCTGCCATCGGCCCGACCCTGCGCGCCAACGGGCTGATTTTTGTCGGTATTGATGTCATCGGCGATTATCTGACGGAAATCAATGTCACCTCTCCAACCGGGATACAGGAAGTGGCCCGGTTTGGCGGTGCCGACATCGCAGCGCTGATCTGGGACGCCATCGAGGCGCGCATCGGCGCGAACCGCAAATAAAAAACCCGGCCGCAAAGCCGGGTTTTTTAGTTTTGTGTGCGCCGCCCGCTATTACGCCGACTTGCCTTCGAAGATATACGGCTCCAGCGTGGACTGGGCTGCGATGCAGCGTTTGCGCCACTGGCCACCACCATAATAGGCCAGGCTGCCGGGCTCGGCCCCGCCTTCGGCATTATAGTAGGAAATGCAGTCGCGCAGCGGCTGGGTCTTGATGTCCACATCCGCGCAATGCGCCGCAAATTCGATCTCGGGCTCTTTCTTCACGTCCACAATGCCATAACCGCGTTCCCGCATGGTCTTCAGCATCCAGAGAACATAGTCGGCATGGACCTCAATCGCACTGGTGAAGTTGAAGCTGCCGCCGCCGCCCTGGGGCCCGGACATAATGAACAGATTGGGGAAACCGTGGCTGTGCAGGCCAAGGAAGGTCTTGACGCCTTCGGTCTGCCATTTCTCTTTCAGGGATTTGCCGTTACGCCCGACAATCATGTTGAAGGTCGCGGTCGCCATCCACTGGAAACCGGTCGCATAGATCAGCACATCCACCGGATATTCGACGCCATCATGCACGACACCCTTGGTATTGATATGGCTGACGCCCTTGGGCGCGGTATCAATCAGATGTACATGCGGCAGGTTGAAGGTCGGCAGATATTCGTCATGGAAGGTCGGACGCTTGCAGCCATAGGGGTAGTAAGGCTTCAGCGCCGCGGCGGTTTTCGGATCCTTGACGATGGCGTCCACACGGGCGCGGATCTGTTCCATGATGCGGAAATTGGTGTTGAGCTGTTTCTGAATCAGCTCTTCCTGGGACAGCGGCTTGTCATGGACCTTGCGTTCCTTGAACTGGGTAACCTTGCCCGACAGAAAATCGTCATTCGCCTTGATGGCGGTGCGGCCTTCTGAAATCTGGTCAAAGCGCGCGCGCCGGGCCTTGGCCCAATTAGGCTCTTTTTTCCAGGTCTCAATCTCTTCCTGGGTCGTGGCGCGCTGATCACGCACGTCGATCGAAGACGGCGTGCGCTGAAACACATAAAGTTCTTTCACGACCTTGGCGATTTCCGGAATGACCTGCACCGCAGTGGCGCCGGTGCCGATAATGCCAACCCGCTTGTCTTTCAGATCGACATTGTAATCCCAGCGCGAAGTATGGAAAGATTTGCCCTGGAAAGTTTCCATGCCCTCGATGCGGGCCAGTTTCGGCGTGGTCAGAATGCCGTTCGCCAGCACAACGTAACGCGCGCGCATTTTGTCGCCGCGATCCGTGCTGACTGTCCAGCGGCCAGCGGCCTCATCCCATTCGGTCTTTTCGACGGTGGTGTGAAACAGCGCGTGATCATAGAAACCCGTCTTCTTCGCCACAGTCTGGCAATATTCCATGATCTCAAAGCCGGAGGCGAATTTCATGGTGGGGATATAGCCCATCTCTTCCAGCAGCGGCAGATAGCTATAGGCCTCCACGTCGCAGGCAATGCCGGGATAGCGGTTCCAGTACCAGGTGCCGCCGACATCGCCGCCTTTTTCGCAGAAGCGGACATCGTTAAATCCGGCTTCGCGCAGCTTGTGCCACAGGATCAGGCCGGCAAAGCCTGCACCAATCACCAGAATTTCGCATTCATCGCTCAGCGCCTCACGCTCGATGCGCGGGCCTGAATAAACATCTTCAAGATATTTGGCGAAATCGCCTTCCATGGCTATATAATCAGCCGCGCCACGGCGTTTTTCCTTGAATTCACGGTATTTCGCCTGTTCTTCGGCGTTGAACACCGCGCCGGGAGGGGCCTCGGGGAAGACCTTCAGCGAATCATCACTGATAGGGTTGTATCCCTTGCCGGCGATCTTGTCGCTGGCCTTTTCGGCGCGGGTGTCGAATATCTTTAAGCCGGTGGCTTGGTCAATACGGATAGGCTGTGTCATGGCGTTCCTTCTTCCTGCTTGCTGTTTTTTTGAATAGGTTCAGGCCAGCTTTTCCCCCCGGCTAAGGGGGGCTGGCCATTGTGGGCGCAAGATAGCCGCTGGGCTTGGCACTATGCAAGATTTATCCAATGTTTGCCCCGGCGGTTTTGAGGCCGGTCTAGGGTCTGTTGAGAATTAACCCGCGATTGTTATTCCGGACAGCCCGCTTTTCCAGCGAAATCAAAGATTTCGGGAAAACCGGTTTCCGGAATGATAGCAATTCTCAACAGGCCCTAGGCTGCACGCGGTTACGGTGCCGGCATTTTTTCCCTGCTTTTATTTGCCTCTATGCCTCACTTAATCTTGATATCAGTATTCGATCAGGTTTCCAGTGAAGCGGGAAGGGGGAAAGAAGCTGCCATGTCAAGGCCTGACCCGTTTTGCAGCCCCTTTTTGTACATATGACGCAATAAGATGAGGGCTCGCAAGAATGCTTGGCGCCGATCCTTAAATCCGTAGTCTGACTATTTGATCCGGATCAAATCCCTGTTTTCGTATTGACGTTAGAAAAAACATTCATGTTTGAGCTAAACGGGAGGGGGATATGACCAGATTGTGCCTTGTGGGCGGCGCAGCAATGTTGCTGGCGATAACCAATACGGCTTTTGCCAAGGAGGATAAGGAGCATCTCAGCCCCTGGCAGGTGCGCGTGCGGGCGCTTGCCATACTTCCGGATGAAGAGGCTTCTATCCGCCCCGTTGCGGGTTCCGTCGATGTGGATGAAGCCATCACGCCCGAACTGGATATCAGCTATTTCTTCACCGATCATATCGCGGCGGAACTGGTCCTGTTGATCAGCAACCATGATGTAAGTGCAAAGCTTGCCGGTGTGGGCAATGTCGATCTGGGCGAGGTCAATCTGCTGCCGCCCACGCTGCTGCTGCAATATCATTTCCGGCCACACGATAGTTTCCGGCCCTATGTGGGGGCGGGCGTGAACTATACGGTCTTCTGGAATGAAGATGCCCCCGGCGGCGCCGTGACGGGAATCGATTACGACAATAATGTGGGATATGCGCTTCAGGCGGGTTTTGATTATGGGCTGGATGCGCACTGGATGCTGAATGCAGATGTGAAGCGCTACTGGCTGGATACGGATGTCAATGTCACCAGCGCGTTAGGCCGCTTGGGGGCAGATGTGGATCTGGATCCCTGGACCATCGGCATCGGGGTGGGATACAGGTTCTGACGTTATTTCTTCGTCCATCAAGATATTGTTATATTGTTGCCCGGAACAATACGATATGGCATAGAAACCTGCCTGTTGGCACATTAAGTGAGTAAAATCCGGATAATGGCTGACTGAACGGATTATTATGATTAATTCATTTATCGACGCACTGATCAAAGAGCCCCCTTTCCGGGTGATTGCGGCAGCTTTTATAAAGCGGTTTAGCGCCTCAATCCGGTTAAAAGAATTATGGGACACTGCTGAAAGGCCTCAATATCTTACCGGCATTCTGTTCGGCGCGGAACAGGCGCTGAGACAGGGCGTCAAGGAGATATCCGTAATTGAGTTTGGCGTGGCTGGCGGCCGCGGCCTGTTGGCCATGCAACAAGCAGCCTGTGATGTTGAAGCAGAAACAGGCGTAAAAATTCATGTATTCGGATTTGATTTAGGAAGCGGGCTTGGAAGCCCATCAGGCGGATATCGCGACCACCCCGACAAGTGGCAGGCGGGTGACTTTCCCATGAACGACATGCAGGGGCTTCAAAGCAAACTCGATAAACGGACACAACTCATTCTGGGTAATGTCCAGGAAACCGTTGTCAGGTTTTTAGATAATATTCAGAAGCACCCGATTGGCTTTGTTTCTTATGACATGGATTATTATTCGTCTACCATGGACGCGCTGAAAATATTCGGCGCCAGCGAAAATAACAGACTGATCCATGTCCCATTATATTTTGATGATACGTTGTTCTTCGGCGCCAGCGAATATGCGGGTGAACGGTTGGCTATTCGGGAGTTCAACGAAAAGAATTCTTCCATTAAAATTGACCGGTGGCTGGTATTACCCATAGGCAGGCCATTTCCCGAGCGGGGCTGGTTAAAAGGCATGTATGTAGCCAATGATCTGGCGCAGATGGAAAGCTTCCAGCCGGAAAAACGCACTGCTCAGATGCTGCCTCTTTAAGTAACACTGACGCCCTGATTTTTCTTCCTCACCAGGTGCTCAGCCACTTTCTCGCAGGCACCCAACAGATCAGCATAACAATCTTTGAACGCTTGGCCGTCTTCCTCATAGGGATCGGGAATCTCGCGATCCGTATTTCCGTCTATAAAATCTCCCATCAGAAATATCCTTGATTTCATTTCCGGCCAGCGGTCCAAAAACATTGCCAGATTCCGGTAGTCCATCACGAATATCGCGTCACTTTTTTCGATCATTTCGGAATGCGGATGTTGCGCGTGATGCCTGTTCAAGTTTACTCCATAAGTACGCGCCAGCCTGATCGCCCGCGGATCAGCAGGCCGGCCTTCAATGCAACCAAGACCGGCGGATTCCACCTGAATGTCGCGGGATTGCAGCCTCGAAGATAAAATAGCGGCCACAAATGGGCTTCGGATGATATTGCCGTGGCACAAAACCAGAATGCGGTTTGCCTGAATCTGCTCCGGGGGAAGCGTATGCGGACGCCTGCCGGACCTTAGATCATCGAATAAACGTGACGCCCTGATGCTGCCAAATTGTTTTTTCATTTCTTGGCGGCGCCTCAAAAACGGAAGCAACATACCGGCTGCCGAGGCAAATTGCGGCTTGATAATTTTATCAAATACATCTCGTATTTCGTCTAGCGCCGGCGTCCGGTCTTTGGCCGACCAGATAGCATCATTCGTAGAGGTAAAAAATCCAAGCGGTACGGCGATCAGTTCTTTGAGTGTGTGCAACGGATTAAAGCGGCCTTTTAGCGTTTCGAGCATTATTTGAAATGATCGTTGGATATCGCCAGAAAGCCAGCGCATTTCGGTCAATTTGTAAGTGGATGGCAGATCCGGGATATCACCGTTCATGATCTGCCATTGATACCAGGGAAACTCTAATCCCGCAAAAAATGAAAGTGGGAGCGAACCCCAGTAGCGCCCATTCACCTCCATCAACGCCAATCGCCCTGTTCGGGTGTCATGACGGAATTCCACCATCGCTACGCCGTCCCAGCCTATATATTGTAACAGCCGTACCGCATATTCTTTCAGGGCCGGGTCAACAATTTCAGATCTGGCTCTGACGCTTACACCACCTGTAAAAGGAAGCTCACTAAGTCGTCTATGCTGAAAAACAAGCAGGGGCTGGCCCGCTGACATCAAGATTTCTATACCCACGCCTCCGCCCGGGATGAATTCCTGTATCAGCACTCCTTTACCAAAATTAGAATCCCTTTCGAACTCCTGCTTCAAGCTGCCGGCAGAATCATAGTACCGGATGCGGAATGCTGCTTCGTTTGTATCTTTCCGTAAGGGCTTGGCAATGACGGGAAAAATAATCGAATCCGCCGCACTGAGAAAATCCGTAAGACCGCCGAAATGGTACTCCTTCGGCACTGGCAGCCCTACCGCTTCCGCGGCAGTCATTGTCTGAGATTTATCCAGTATCCGCTGAACCACTTCGCTGCGGGGGCAGGCCAGCTTAACGAAAGGCCGTAGCTGCTCTTCTGTCTGGGAGAGTAATGTCAGCGCCTCATCCCCACAGGGATAAATTAAATTGATGGCGTGCTGCTCAACCAGCGCCTTAATGTTCTCGACAAAGGCTTGCGTGTCGGTTGGCAAATAACAAAAAGAAGCAATCGCCCTGGATCGAACCCGGGTAAAGCTGGGGATCAGACTCGCAGTATGGGCCTTGATACCGTGCGCATCCAGATTGCGTGCAACCGCAGTAACTACGCGGGGGCAGCCGCCAAGCAGCAAGGCAGATGGCTTCTCTTTACCTTGAGAAACGGCAGCTGGCTGTCTGCCACATGCTTTGCTAGAATGTTCCATCTGCTTCTTCGCGGTATTGCTGAAGACCTGAAGCTTCCCTCAACGGTCACTGGGATGCATGTAGCACTATGCATGTAGCACTATTCAGTATAAGGAATCAATCCGGCTGTCTGAAAAAACCATGCTATATCAATACTAATAAATCAATAACGAGAGAGCCTCATTATGCAGAAGTGCAGCGGAGTTTGTGACAATTGGGAGAATCCGGATCAGGAAAATTGAGGTCAAGTCAATCCGACCCCATTTTATTCTGGACTGCCGCCCTGCGCCGTCCGGTGGAAACCCGTTAAGACAGAAGCGGAAATTCTAAAATTTTACCCGGCCCTTATAGCTCGATGCGGCCGCCAATCCGGAAAGTATATTTGGAATAATCTTCCTGCCCCAGCACGCTTTCCACTTCCGCATACAGGGTCTTTCCGCCGGCAAACAGCGCACTTAAGCCGCCGCCCAGATTGTAAGAATTGCGATCCGGCGAATCCGTGCGGACGAAGAAGCGGTTGTTGCGCGGATCATTGATATAGCGCGCGGAAATGCGGCGGCTATCATTGTCAAATTCATGCGCCCAGTCGAGATGCAGTTGCGGTATCACCACGCCAAAATTGGTGGAGTGGGCATAGCTCACATCGGCGCCCAGCGATGTTTCGAAGGATTTGACGTTCTGGCTGGCAACGGCGAGGTTAAGTCCGCTCGCGCCGCTTTCTGTATAGGCGTCGATGTCGGCGTCAGACCAAGTCGCGCGGGCCATCGGGCTCAGTGACCAGCCGCCATTTGTGAATTCATAGCCCGTGCCGAGACTGAATGACCATTCATCCCCTTCCGTATCGCCGGTGGCGATGCGGTTGACAGGGCGGATAAGATTGCCATAGCTGATCCGGCGGTCGATATCGGTCTCGCTGATGGCGCGGCTGACAACCCCGTCCAGATACAGGGGGCCGGAATAAATGCTGGCATAGAGCGACAGGCTGTAGGTGTCCTGATCCATGTCGCCGCCATTCCGGTCGAAATCATTATTGGTATTTGTGTACCCAAAGGCCGCGCCGCCGATCAGATTTTCCGAGAATTTATAATCCGCGCCCGCAGTCAGGCCATAGCCATCATGATCATATCCGGATTCCTCGCTGCTGCCGTCATCCTCTCCAAAGCTGTACTCCCCGGTGACGAACAGGCCAAATCTGCTGTTCCCATCATCCTCGCCGGCCGCCAGCTTACTGTTCAGCCAGTCCGTATTCGCAGCAAGCATCTGGCCGGAACTGTCGCGCAGATTCAATCCGGCGCTGGAAATGCTTTTGGCGCCGCCGCGCAGTGCGGACAGCCGGCCGCTCAGATTATCAACCTGGATTTCCGTGTCCTTGGTCGAATTGGCGCCCTGGGCTGTGGCTTCCTCATGCGCAATTTTATTCAGCGCTTCATTCAGTTCAGCCGCATTCAGGCCCAGCGTATTGCCTGTTCCCAGACCGGGCGCGTTTTGACCCAGCAGGATGTGACGCGCCGTGGACACCATGTCGCCGCAACGCGCAAACAGATCCCCCCTGGCCGTTCCGTCATCACGCACCGCATCGGCGGCAGCCACAAATTGCCCGCATACTGTCTGCACCGTAGACCCGACGCGAGATTGTAATTCCGTCTGCCCAGGCACTCGGCCCAGTTCAGGGGGTAAGGTTTGGGCGTAGACAGGGGTAAGTGCAAATGCCGCAAAAAACGGCGGCAGTAGCCGCACCAGCATATTGGCGAACGGTTTTCCCGCAATCACAGTGCTACGCATGGCATCCCCCCGGTAACGAATCCAGAATAATAAAGGCAGGCTAACACCTTGCCGATTTGAACCGGCAAGTCAAATTTATCAATACTTGCATATCAAACTATTAAGCTGGCGTGAAGTCCAACAGCAAGCCCCGAAACATTAAAAATATATGCAATGGCTGCCGGTCATTGTTGAAGCTGGATGATGGCCGGCATGACCTGCGACTTCTGATTGGTCACCTGCAATGGAAACTGCCGGACTTTTGCATCAATCCCTGTCAGCTCGACAGTGTAGTCATCCGCCGGCGGCAGTGGATCTTTGGTTTCCGGCCATATCAGGGGCTTGCCCTCCAGCGGCATCAATAGCAGGGACTTCCCGGCCTGAAGGATGGCCAACTGCTTGAACTGGCCAGGCGCGGCGCCCAGTATCAGGAATCGCGGCCGCTGTGACACTTTGAGTTTTTCGTCCCCGGCGCCGCGCAGCACCACGCCCGCAATGCCGGCGCCGGCGTCATTCGCGGCCAGTTGAATCCGCTGCGGGCAATCGGCCTTTGATATATCTATTATTTTTCCTTTGTTGACCCGGAAATTTTCCGCCGTCACACTTAACCTGCCGCCCTCGGCGACGACTTTTTGACAGGTGGGATAATGTAGAAATTCGATACGCCCGTCAGCGCCTAAATCGATCGCGCTCCCGGCCCCGATCTCGGTGAAGGCCTCCTGCGCGGGGGTCATCTGTCCCGAAACTTCCAGAACCAGCGCCACTTGTTCCGCAGCCAGAACGGATGACGGGGCGGCTTGTAAACCCGCCACGGCCGCCAGGACGAAACAGGCGAACCGGGTGCGCGAAAAAGCCGCAATTTTTTCAGCTTTTTTACAGATCATGATCCATCCCTGATATTTATTCACTACAGACAAAATCCCGGTTGCCATTTAGCTTTAATCCTATCTGTGTTATAGAGTCTCTCTTTGTAAATGAAGTAACTTATAAGTGAAAAATCACCTGTGATCTTATTGCTATAATACAGGTTATTCTCAGCTAAACCTGAACGTGGGGTTAGTTCATGCGCGCAGATCTGCAATTCAGCATTTGGGGCCATACATTAAAGCGCCTTCTGATCGTCTTTGTGCTGGCGCCGTCCGTCGCATTCCTATCCCTGGGAGTGCTCACAACTGTTACGGCAGGTCCCGCCTATGCCGCCGCGCCGGAGGATTTTCTGGTTGTGGATTGTCTCCTGCCGGGCAAGATGCGAAAACTCGGCAAGAATGTGAGCTTTGTCACCGCGCGCAGGGCCATGCGCACCAGCCAGTCGGATTGTGAAATCCGCGGCGGGGAATATACTTCTTATGACCGCGCGGATTACAGCACATCATTGCAGGTCTGGATGCCGCTGGCGCAGGAGGGCGATGTAAAGGCGCAGAACTATATTGGCGAGATTTATGAAAAGGGCATTGGCGGCGCGCCGCAATATAAACAGGCTGCCGAATGGTATCTCAAGGCGGCGGAAAAGGGGCTGAGCGCGGCGCAGGTCAATCTGGCGGAACTTTATGAACGCGGAATGGGCGTTGAGGCCAGCAAGGAAAAGGCGGCGTTCTGGTACCGCAAGGCCTCGGGGCTCGATACCGCGAATATAGAATTCATCCCAGGCATCAGGGACGAAGAACTGCAACAGTTGCGGCGGGAAAAAAATGCGGCGGAGTCTGACCGTAACGCGCTTAGGCAGGAATTTGAGAAGCTGCGTAAACAATTGGATGACACGCAGCGCCAACTCAGGAACCAGTCGAAAAAATCCTCCAGCCTTTCGGATGAACTGCTGAAAGCCAGGGCGCAGCAGACCGCTGCATCGGCTCCGGCCGCATCTGATGACGGCAGGGCGCAGGTGCTGGCCGCCGAACTGGAAACCCAGCGCGCCAATGAAGCCAGATTGAAAGCCGCGATCGCCAGTCTGGAAAAACGCTCTTCGGAATTGGTCTCGCAACTGGAAAGCTCGGCCAGCAGCAAGGATCAGCAGCTTGCCGCCGTACATGAAGAAATGACCAGGCTGCGGCAAACGCTCGCGGCCCAGCAGGCGACTGCGCGGGAAGAAGCGCAGCGGGTGCAGGAACTGGTCAGGTCGCTGGCGGACCGCGAGGCGGCGCACGCTGCGGAACTGGCTCAGGCGAAGCAGGAAAGCGCGGCGCTGCAAACAGGCCGCAGCGAAATCGAACAAAAAATGGCGGCTGAAAAATCCGCCCTAGAAGCCGAGCTGGCCGCCGCCCGCAAACTGGCGGAAAACAGTGCGGCAAGATCGTCGGAAATGGAAAAAAATCTGGCCGGCATGGAACAGAAGCTGCAATCCCTGGCGAAACCGGAGATGCAGGTTGCAGCGGCGGCGCCCACGGCACCGGCTGGGGCGGGACCGGAAATAGCCATCATTGATCCGCCTCTGGTGACGACCCGCGACGTAAAAGACCCCATTGCCCCCATCAGTTCACAGGCTTCGCAGGTGGTGGTGGGCAAGGTCACATCGGCTGCCTCGCTGATGATGCTGAAAGTGAATGGCGCCGAAGTGCCGGTTGACAAGAACGCCATGTTCCGGGTCAGCGTGCCGGTCCAGAATAAGGAAACGGCGGTGAATGTGGTGGCCATTGATGAAAAAGGCGCGCGCCGCACCCTGACCTTCAATCTGGTGAAGGGCGGGGAGCTTGCGCCGGTGACGGCGGTCACGGCCGATATTGGCGAGATCGACCCGAAACAGCTGGGCGTGAAATTCGGCGAATATCATGCGCTGGTTATCGGCAACAGCAAATATCAGTTTCTGCCGGAACTGAAGACCGCGAAGAATGACGCGGAGGAAGTTTCAAGGCTGTTGAGGGAAAAATACGGGTTCAAGGTGACAATGCTTCTGGACGCATCGCGTTATGACATTCTGTCCGTCCTTAACAAGATGCGGGAGGAACTGACCGAAGATCAGAACCTGCTGATATATTATGCCGGTCATGGTGATCTTGACCGGGTTAATCAGCGCGGCAACTGGCTGCCGGTTGACGCAGAGCCGGACAGCACGGCGAACTGGATCTCCAATATTCAGATCACTGATATTCTTAACGCCATGACGGCGCGCCAGATCATGCTGGTCGTGGATTCGTGCTATTCCGGGACCCTGACCCGTGCTGGCCTGGCCAGGCTAGACAGCGGCATGAGCCCTGCGGTTCGCGGAAAATGGATTCAGAAAATGGCCGAAAAACGATCCCGCGTGGTTCTGACATCGGGCGGCGTGGCGCCCGTTCTGGACGGCGGCGGCGGCGGTCATTCGGTTTTCGCCAGGGCCTTTCTTAACGCGCTGGAGACCAATCAGGGGATCCTTGAAGGGCAGAAACTGTTCCAGGTGGTATCCGCCGAAGTCGCCAATTCTTCGGCGACGGCGGATTTCGAGCAGGTGCCGCAATATGCCCCGATAAAATATGCCGGGCATGAATCCGGGGACTTCTTTCTTGTTTCCGGTTCCGCCCGGCTGAACTAGGGGGTGACCGTAATTAGACGGATGCGCGCCGCAGCGGCGGCGCTTTTTGTGCTGTGCGCAGCCGCCGGTTGCGCGCCGCCGGCCGGCCGTTATGATGCCGCAGCCGGTAGCGCGGGCCTTTCTGAACGGATCGTGAAGGGGCAGCGGTTTCATCATAAAATTTTCAGCAATGCGCATGCCGTACAGAATGGCGCACTGCATGTGTTTATCGAGGGCGATACAAGCGTCAAGCAGGCGCTGCGCACCTCTCCGCCCGATCCCACTCCGCGCCGGGCGCTGATGTTGCGGATGATGCAAAATGACGCCGCCGCCGCCATTATGCTTGGAAGGCCCTGCTATCATGGTTTATTCGCTGCGGATAAGTGCGCCGTCCGGCATCTGGGGCCCGAGCGTTATTCCGAGGAAGTGTTGGCAAGCATGCATTCAGTCCTGCAGGATGAAATACGCCGTTCGGGGGCGCGAAGGGCCGTTCTGATTGGTTATAGCGGCGGTGGCACGCTGGCCATGCTGCTGGCGGCGCGCACTCCCGCCACAGCGGCATTGGTCACATTGGCAGGAAATCTGGATAATATGGCTCTGACCGCCCATCATCACGCGCCGGCACTTTCCGGTTCTCTCGATCCCGCCGATCTGCCGCCTCTGGCCCGCTCGATGCTGCAACTGCATTTCTTTGGCGCAAGGGACAAGGTTGCGCCGGCCGCGCTTGCGCAAAAAACACTGGCGCGGCAAAATGCAGAGCCCGTCATTCTGCAGGACTTTGATCATGAATGCTGCTGGGAAACTGTCTGGCCGGTAATTCACCCCCGCATTCATGCTGTTTTGCAACAATCCCCATCCGCTTCCGGAAGTTACGGCAGATGATGGCGGCGCGGCGCAAAATGCTGCTGGTGGCCGTGTCGGCGATGCTGGCTTTCGCGCTAGTCAGACTGACCGGGGGGCCGGTCTGGATGGAGGGGATCTATTACGATGCGGCGCTGGCGGTCCGGGCAGCGGTCTTCCGGGAAACGCCACCCGAACCGGCAGTTCTGGTGGCCGGTCTGGACGAGGCCAGCCTGGCGCATCCCGAAATGTCGCAACGGCCGCGCGCCTTGTTCGCGCCGGTATGGGCGCAGAGTCTGACAGCGCTGCGCGCAGCGGGCGCCAGGGTCGTCGTGTTTGATTTTATTATGGCGTTCAGCGGTGAAAAAATCGCCCCTGGATATGACCGGGAATTTCTGCGCGCGCTGTATGCGAACCGGGGCCATGTGGTGCTCGGCCGGTCGCAGAACCAGCTTCCCGCGCCAGCTTATAGCGCCGCGCTGGGCATGGCCCCCATGTCGCTGGGCATGTCGGAAATTATGCCGGATGCGGATGGCGTGTTCAGGCGGATTCCATTGATGCTGGGTGAAAATAACAGGATTGCAGCATTGGGCGGCGCGGCGCTGGCATTGGCGGGCGTAACGGATTTTCCAGACAAAGTGCGCATTGCGCCGCGTCATTCGCTGGACAGTTTGCCCGCAATGTCTTTGTCGCGGGTGCTGACATGCGCGCAATCCGATCCGGCCGCGCTAAAAAGCGCGGTTAATGGCAAAATAGTCTTTATCGGCACGGTGCTGGAGGATGAAGATCGCAAGCTGAGCCCTTCGCGTTATTTTTTTACAAAGGCGCAAGGCGTTGACAAGGAGAATGCTAAATCCCCTGCTGCGGCGCAAGGCTGCAGTCCCGGCCATGCCGGGCAGGGCGGCGCTTATGTTGCGGGGGTTTATCTGCATGCGCAGGCGGTGGATCAGGTGCTGCGGCGAGATTTACTCAGTCCACTGAATATTTGGCTGGCTGCATTGCTCGCTGGCGCCGTAGCGGCCCTGACGGTGATGGGCGCGATCTATTTACGGCCGGTCCCGGCCATTGCGGGGATGGCTGGCGCCGGGCTTATGCTGTGGTCGCTGGAAGTGGCGGCGCTTCATGCCGGCGTATTTGCGGCGATGGGCTATCCATCGCTGTTGAGTATCGCATTTGGCGGCGGCGCATTTATATTCCGGTTTTTGTTCGAAGAACGCCAGCGCCAGCGCCTGCAGAATGCGTTCGGGCATTATCTTGCGCCAGAACTGGTGCGGCGGCTTAGTGAATCCGGAAATATGCCCACCCTTGGCGGTGAACTGCGCGAAGCAAGCATCATGTTCGCAGATCTTTCCGGTTTCACAGCCTTATCCAGCCGCCTGCCAGCGGGAGAAGTTGTTGCGCTAACCAATCAGTATCTTGGCGTGATGGCGGAAGAAATTGCGGCCAGCAATGGCTATATCGACAAATATATCGGCGACGCCATCATGGCGATCTGGGGCGCTCCGCTCATGGACCCGAACCACGCAACACATGCGGTGCGTTGCGGCAAGCGAATTGCACAGCGTATCGCACAGATGCACGCCGAAGCAGTGCAGCATGGTGTGGATGGTTTCAGTGTGAAGATCGGCGTAAATTCAGGCCCGGTTATTGCGGGCAATGTCGGCGCGCAAAAGCGGCTGAATTATACAGCCGTTGGCGATACGGTTAATGTCGCGGCACGGCTCGAATCTGTACCCGGTGATTATGGATGTATGCTGATTATCGGTGAACAGACGGCCGCGCTGCTGGACGATGATTTTGTATTGCGTGAACTTGACCGCATCGCTGTCAAGGGGCGGGCAACGCCGCTGCGTATTTTCGAGCCGGTCGAGGGGGCCGATGCCGCGCGCGGCTTTGTTGCGGAGTATGCCAGAGCTTTGGCCCTGTATCGAAACCGCGACTTCGAAGCCGCCGCTTCAATATGGGCGAAACTGACGCAAGCCGGGGACCGCGCCGCATCTGTCATGGCGGCGCGCGCACGCCACCTTCACACAGAAGCCCCGCCCGAAGACTGGGACGGCGTCTGGCATAAAATGACGAAATAGCGAACTGCGCGGTCTGGCAATTATACGCCTAACTCTGACGCCCCCTCTATTGCCCCAGATCAAGCCGCCGGTAACTCAGTGCTTCGGCGATATGCACGCGGGTGACTTGTTCCTGCCCTTCCATGTCCGCGAGGGTGCGCGCCACGCGCAGCATGCGGTGGTATGATCGCGCGGACAGTTTCATGCGTTCGGTGGCCTGGGCCAGCAGCGCCTCGCCTGCCGCATCCGGTTGCGCCGCCTTTTGCAGCAGTTCGCCGTCGGCCTGGGCATTGGTGCGGATGGGCTGGCCGTTTGGCGCCAGCCCATGATAGCGTTCCTTCTGAATGTTGCGCGCACGCAGCACACGCGCGGCAATTTCGGCGCTGCCTTCGGCGGGCGGCGGCAGGCGCAGGTCGGCGGCGGAAACGGCGGGCACCTCGATATGCATGTCGATGCGGTCAAACATCGGCCCGGAAATCCGGCTTTGATAATCGCGCGCACAGCGCGGCGCGCGTGAACAGGCCCGCGCGGCATCTGATAAATATCCGCAGCGGCACGGGTTCATCGCCGCCACCAGTTGCACGCGGGCGGGATAGCGCACATGCGCATTGGCGCGCGCCACCACGGCCTCGCCGGTTTCCAGCGGCTGACGCAAACTGTCGAGCACGGTGCGCGAAAATTCCGGCAGCTCATCGAGGAACAGCACGCCCAGATGCGCCAGCGATATTTCGCCGGGTTTGGCGCGCATGCCGCCGCCGACCATCGCGGCCTGGCTGGCGGAATGATGCGGGTCGCGAAACGGGCGTTGACGGCTGATCGCGCCGCCGCGCAACGCGCCCGCAACGCTTGCGATCATGCTGACCTCCAGCGCCTCGCCGGGGTCGAGCGGCGGCAACAGGCCGGGCAGACGCGCCGCCAGCATTGATTTTCCCGAACCGGGCGGGCCCAGCATCAATAAATTATGGCCCCCGGCGGCGGCAACCTCCAGCGCGCGCTTGGCGGTTTCCTGGCCCTTGATGTCGCGCAGATCCAGCTGCCCTCCCGCTGCCGATGGCGTTACGATCAGCGCTGCGGGCGGGCTAAGTACTTGTGTGCCCTTGAAATGATTGACAAGGCTCAGCAGACTCAGCGGCGCCAGAATCTGCCCGCTCGACGCAAAGGCGGCTTCGGGCCCGCATTCGGCAGGGCAGATCAGGCCGCGCCCCGCCGCAACCGCGCCGATACTGGCCGCCAGTACGCCGGGCACAAAACTGATCTTGCCATCCAGCGACAATTCGCCCAGTGCGGTATAGCCCGCCATCTCATCGCGCGGCAGCACATCCAGCGCCACAAGTATCGCAATGGCGATCGGCAGATCGAAATGACTGCCTTCCTTGGGCAGATCAGCGGGCGCCAGATTGACTGTGATGCGCTTGGCCGGCAGCGCCAGGCCAATGGCGCCCAGCGCTGCGCGCACCCGCTCCCGGCTTTCGGCCACCGCCTTGTCGGGCAGTCCAACCACCGTAAAGGCGGGAATGCCCGATGCGATCTGCACCTGCACATCCACCTCGCGCGTATCCACCCCTTCAAATGCCACAGTATAGACACGTGCAATCATACTATGCTTTGCTCCCAATGTTAGCGGCAGAGTAACGTATATTTACGGGGAGACAAACATGATCAAAGGCTTCGACCATTACGCCATTACCGTCGCCGATATGGAGGCCACTATTGCCTTTTACCGCAATGTGCTGAGGGCGGAAATATTGTGGGAAAAACAGTGGCGTGAAGGAAAAATTCCCGTCGTTTCGATGCAGCTGGGCGCCAACCGCATGAATGTGCATCAGGCCAAGGCGCCGGCAGCGCCTCATGCGCGCCAGCCAATGCCGGGTTCGGCGGATTTATGCATGCGCTGGGAAGGGCCGATCGCAGATGCCGCTGCGATGCTGGAAAAAAACGGCGTGGCGGTGATTGAAGGCCCCGTGCCGCGTCCGGCCGCCGATGGGGTCTGGGGCCAGTCTGTATATTTCCGCGATCCGGATGGAAACTTGCTGGAACTACTGTCTACACATGAACAGCCGGAGAAAAAACTGTTCAGCTAAACATTATAGTTAATTTTTTATTTCAGAATTTAAAGTGATGGACGTCACTTCAAAGTTCTGGTTAAATATGTCCTAATATATATTCGACATTGGCGCTGTATTTATGAATTTTGACGCTGGCTATACACATAGTTAACGTTGAAATCCGGCCAATACAGTAAACCCGGTATATATTTCAGGAGGTTTACCATGCCCCTCGGTTTTTTTAACAGAGCAACAAAAGCAACAACGGTCCAGCAAAGCATCGCGGCTATTCGTGCCAACCCGGTTGTAAAACCACGTACACAAAGGCTGGCGAGAAAGACCCAGGTCATGGCGTTGGCCGCGCATATCGGCCAGGCGGGCCAAAAGAGCCGCATCGGGCTGCCTAATTGGGGCGGATGACAGGACCGGTGCACCGGTTTCCGGTTAACTGTACTCCGGGCCCTGATGATGGCGCCATGATGCAGCTATTGCTGAAACCATGATATTTTTGAGACACAGCAGCAGGCAAGTTTACCTTTAAATGAGAATTGCCCTGTAGTTCGTCCCTGTATCCAGTATAGTTTCTCCGGCCCGGACTCAGTCCGGCCGGGTGAATTTGGAAAATTATTGGGACACGCTATGCATTTTTTTCGAATGGCCATGGCCGCTACGGGAATTTTCATGCTTTCGCATGGCGTGGATGCCGCCCAACGGGCAGGTGTGGCTGCTGGCATTGTAGGCCCCTCACATGTATCGGGTGCAGAACGGCAGAACATGCTTCCGGTCACATCCGGGATGGATATGCTGCTCAATGACCGGGTGCAAAGTGAGGCGGCATCGCGGCTGCAAATTCTGCTGCTGGACGAAACCGTACTTACCATTGGTCCGGACAGCGATCTTGTAATCGACAAGTTTGTTTTTGATCCGGCTGCACAAAAGGGAGAAATGACCGCGAGCCTTGTCAAGGGGGCGCTGCGCTATATTTCCGGCAACATCGCGCGTGCGAACCCTGAAAATGTGGTGATCAAGACGAACACTGCCACCATCGGGGTTCGTGGCACGGCGCTTTTTGTTACAGATGATCCGAAATCCCCGGGCACACAATTTATTGGTCTGCTGGGTCCAGGCGCCAATAATGACGGCGATCTGAAAGCCGGTGGCCTTACCGTCAGCAATTCTGCCGGCACCACTGAGGTTTTTCGCGCCGGGTATGGCGTATTCGTATCGCCAGGGGGTGCGCCCGGGCCAGCCATACAGACCCCGCTCCGCCTGGTGCAACATGTGCAACAGCAAATGACCGTTACAATGCCGCAATCCGGGCCGCAATCCGGGCCGCAATCCGGGCCGCAATCTGACTCGGGTGAAAATTCCCGCCCGGCCGGCGGGAGTGAAGACGTGGCCGGGCCTGACAGGGCTGTTGCAGGAGCGCCGGCGGCCGGTGCTCCTCCTGCTCCTCCTGCTCCCCCGTCTGGAGGCGCTAATCCGCCATCAGCCGGGACGCCACCGCTGCCGCCCGTAGCGCCCAGCAATATTGCCGGGGGTAATCTTGCTGTCACACGCCAGCTTTCAGCAGGCGTAGGGGATATATTGGGATCATTGGGTGTTGCAAATAGCGGCGGATCGACAGCCAGCCAGGATATGGTTGCCGGGTCACAGGAAAATGTACCGCTTCGATCCGCTGTAACATTGGAAAGCAATCCTGATTCGATAGTTTTAACCCCCGCCACCAGGACATTAACAGTGTCCACATCGAATGCACTAACGGGGGTCGCTACGACTACAGCAGTGTCGCCGACCTTGACCACAACTACGACAATAGAGCCAACCAGAACCGCCACATCGACATTGTCGCCAACCGCCACAACGACAGTGTCGCCGACCTTGACCACCACAACGACAGTGTCGCCGACCTTGACCACCACAACGACAGTGTCGCCGACCTTGACCACAACAACAACGTTATCGCCGACAGTCTCGTCAACCGCTGTGCTTACTCCAGCTGCCACGACAACGACGTTATCGCCGACAGTCTCGTCAACCGCTGTGCTTTCTCCAACTGCCACGACGACGACGTTATCGCCGACAGTCTCGTCAACCACTGTGCTTTCTCCAACTGCCACGACAACGACGTTATCACCGACAGTCGCGTCAACCACGCTTGTCCCAAGAACGACCACAACGTTATCACCGACAGTCTCGTCAACCACGATTGCCCCAAGGACGGCGACAACGCTTACAAGGCGATAAGGCAGTGCATTTTCGTTTTGCCGCGAGATACGCCTGACGGTTTTCCCAGCGGTGCTTTGAAGATTGCGCCGGCGCAAGAGCTGGCTTTTGATGCCGGTGTCATAAATTTTGACGCAGGTGGCATGAATGAAGTAGGTCTTTGGGTGAAGTTGATCTTGCTCCAAAGGCGGCGAGCCGCCTTAACGCGCAACGCCTCAAATGTTAATTGAAGAGAAAACTCATGCGAATCGGAGTCACAAGAGGGGCCTTTGCCGGCGATGGTTTGAAGGGCGTGATCGCGCGCGCAATAGAATTGGAAGCCAAGCGGTTTCCAACCATGTGGATGGTTCAGGCCTTCGGCCATGACACGATTACCGCGCTTTCACTCGCGGGACATGAAACAAAGACAATTGAACTGGGCACATCCGTGGTGCCTACCTATCCGCGCCATCCCGTTGCCCTTGCCCAGCAGGCGCTGACGGCCGCCACGGCCGCTGGCGGGCGGTTTACCTTGGGGATCGGCCTGTCGCACAAGGTGATGATCGAAGATATGCTGGGCCTGTCTTATGACAAACCCGCCAGACATATGCGCGAATATCTGGCAGTGCTGTTGCCACTGCTGAAGGGAGAACGGGTCAGCTATGCGGGCGAGCAATACAGGGTCAATGTAGAAGTCACCATCGAGGATGCGCCACGGCCCGTACCGGTGTTGCTGGCGGCGCTTGGCCCGGTCATGCTCGAACTTGCCGGCAGTCAGGCCGATGGAACCATCACCTGGCTGACCGGCTTCAACACGCTGGAAAATCATGTCGTGCCGGTGATTACCAGGGCCGCGCATGCTGCGGGCCGGCCGGCGCCGCGCATCGTGGCGGGACTTCCCGTGCTGCTGACCAATGATCCCGATGGCGCGCGCACGGCGCTGGCCAGCAAATTAAAATTTTATGATGCGCTGCCTTCCTACCGCGCCATGCTGGACCGCGAAGGCGCCGCCTGCGCTGCCGATGTGGCTATCCTTGGCGGCGAAAATGTACTGGATAGCGCCATTACGCGCCTGCGGGATATGGGTGTCACGGATTTTCGCGCGTCGATCACAGGCGTCGGCGATGATTCCGAGCAGCGCACAATTGACTATCTGGCCAGCAGGCTCTGAATTTTCCGATCGGCCCCGTTTTGCGGTTCAGGCTGAAGCACCCGTTGCGCTTCAGTCTGATCCGAATTAGGTCATACCAGCTTCGGCAGTACGTCCTTGGTAAATCTTAGAAATGAGTCGTGGCTCATGGGCGCAAGCATCAGATAGTTCATGGGGATCTCAGCCTCCAATTGTTTGAGGCGGTCCACGACTTCCGGCGCCGTGCCGAAGATAGCGACATCATTAATATAACGCTCTACCGGATCGACCTTTGTCTGGGTTGTGAATGCGGCAGCGCCAGTCCCCAGATGCGCGGTTTTGCTTGGATTGGCATAGGCGCCAACGGTCCAGCCGGAACTGGACCGGGCCACGGCCTCCGCCTCGGCGCGGGTTTCGGCCAACGCGACATAACGCACAATCGGCAGATCGCGATTGCCCACGACATGGCCATTCGCCTGCATCACCTGATGATAAAGCTCCATCTTATATTTGCATTCAGCATTTGAGGCGTGCGGCCCCAGCATGATGGTATAACCCTCGGCCCCGGCCTTGCGGATGGAATCGGGTGAATCGGCCGCCAGATATACGGGCGGATGCGGCTGCTGATATGGCCGCGGCAGCACCATCACATTGTCATAGTTGAAATATTTTCCGTGATGGCTGAAGCGCTCCTGCGCCCAGGCCTTCTGGACAATATCCGCCGTCTCACGGAAGCGGTCATAGACATCGTTTGCGGTGACGCCAAACAACGCGAACTCAACCGGATCAAAGCCCCGGCCCGATCCCCAGTTGAGGCGGCCGTTGGAAAAAATATCCAGCATGCTGAGTTCCTCGGCAAGCCGCAGCGGATGGTAATAAGCGTTCAGCGTAACGGCGGTGCCTATGCGCAGACGTTTTGTCCGCCCCGCAATATGGGTGCCCATCAGCGTCACTGACGGGCAGACGCTGTAATTGGTGAAATGATGTTCCGCCAGCCAGATGCAATCGAACGCGCTGTCTTCCATGCGCGCCACACGGTCCATTGCCCGGTCATACACGGTTGTAACCGGGCCGCGCCCGGTCCAGGAAAAGAATTGTAACAGTCCAACTTTCATCGTGCCCCCCGAAGGTGTAATTGCTACGATCATATATGCCAGGGCGGGGGCGTGCACGAAGAGATATTGCTGCGTGCATCAATGGATGCGGCCAGACAGCCCCTCCTACATTTCCCGCTCAAACAGGCGCAGGCGCCCCGGCCTATCCCTTTTTGGCGGCGAAATCGCTGGCGTCGTGGCGTTCGGGAAGCTGGCTTTCCGGCGCGCCCCAGCTGCGATTCACCATGCGGCCGCGCTTGACTGCCGGGCGTTCGGCAATGGCATCCGTCCACCGGATTATATTTTTGTAGGTGTGCGCCTCGATAAATTCACCTGCCTCATAGAGGGTGCCTTTAACAAGCGCACCATACCAGGGCCAGATGGCCATATCGGCGATACTGTACATATCGCCGCAGAAATATTGCTGCTCCGCCAGGTGACGGTCCAGCACGTCAAGCTGCCGTTTGACCTCCATCGTGAAGCGATTGATGGCATATTCATATTTCTCCGGCGCATAGGCGTAGAAATGCCCGAAGCCGCCACCCAGATAGGGCGCGCTGCCCATCTGCCAGAACAGCCAGGAATAGCATTGCGCGCGCAGATACGGATCCTCCGGCACGAACGCACCAAATTTTTCGGCCAGATACAGCAGAATGGCGCCCGATTCAAACACGCGGATCGGCTTTGGCGCGCTGCGATCCATCAGCGCTGGGATCTTGGAGTTCGGATTGACGGCCACAAAACCGCTGCTGAACTGACTGCCGTCCTGGATATTGATCAGCCAGGCATCATACTCGGCCCCCTTGTGGCCCAGCGCCAAAAGCTCTTCAAGCAGTACCGTGACTTTAACCCCATTGGGGGTGGCCAGCGAGTAAAGCTGAAGCGGATGTTTCCCTACAGGCAGATCTTTTTCATGTGTCGCCCCGGCAATGGGACGGTTGATATTTGCAAACCGTCCGCCGCTTCCGGTGTCCCACTTCCAAACTTTGGGCGGCATATAGGCTGGTGTGCTGGTCATTCCTGATCTCCGTCTGTAGGGGCAATTTGTCTGGCTTCAGCGTAAGATCAGCGGGCGCACACTGCAAGCGCCGTCTATGATGAGACGCTATATATAGCCAGCGCCGAGATCCTCTGCTAACAACAGTATCAATATGAAGTTCCAGGAGCGTGAAAAGCATGAACAAAACCGAAATCAGGATAGTGCAGAAGTTTCTGCGCGATACCCTGGGTAACCAGAAAATTACGCTGGACCCCAAAACCGCCACCAAGGATTCCGTGGAAGTGTTTATCGAAGAAGAATTTATCGCCGTGGTCAGCCGCGACAAGGAAGATGGCGACCTGTGCTATAATTTCCACATGGCGATCCTGGAAGAAGATCTGCCGGACGAAGACGATCTTTAGATAAACAGCGCCAGTATCAGCGGCATGCTGATCAGTGCGGTGACGGTGCTTGCTGTAATCATGCCAGCCATCATGGGGGCATCTCCGCCCAGTTGCCGCGCCAATATATAGGCCGATGTCGCCCCCGGCACCGAGGCGCATAGAATGGCGACATCACGGGTCAGGCCTTCTACGCCGAACAGCCAGGCGGTGCTAACCACCAATATTGGCATACCCAGCATTTTCAGCCCGGTTCCCAGCAGGATCGTGCTGCCGGACTGGCGCATATGCGACAGATCAAGCGCGGCCCCGACCGCCAGCAGGCCCAGCGGCAGCGCCGCCGCGCCCAGCACTTTCAGCGTCTCATCTGCAAGCGGCGCAAGGCCAAGCCCGGAAAGGTTCAGAATTATTCCGGTCAGGCAGGCGAGGATCAGCGGATTGCGGATGACGGCGGCAAGCGCCACTCGCAGGCTGGCGGGTTCCGCACTGGCATGGCGGGTCAGCACATAGATGCTCAGTAAATTCACCGTGGGCACCATCAGCGAGATGGCGATGGCCATCAGCGTCAGGCCCGCTGTGCCAAACAGGCTGCTGGCCGCGGCAATGCCAACAAAGCCGTTCCACCGCACCGCCCCCTGAAACAGGCTGGAATATTCCGGCCCGGTAAGATTCAGCCGCGTGCGCAGTATGCTTAGACCGGCGGCCATGAGGAAGATTGCGCTCAGCAGCGCCGCCCCCATCGGCGCAATATCAATTCCGCCCAGATCGGCGCTCGCCAGATTCTGCACCAGCAGACAGGGAAACAGGATGAAATAAATCAGCCGTTCCATCGGCGGCCATGCGGCGCTGTCCGTAAATCCCGTGCGCTGGAGCACCCAGCCCAGCGCGATGATCAGAAAGACGGGTAGTAATGCGGCAAGAATGATGAGCATGGGCAATGGCGCTTTACTGTGCGGGGCTGTCTGGCTGATGCGTGTGTGCGGGTGAAAGCAGGCGCTGCATGAACACCATGTACAGCCAGCGGCCAAATTTGTAGCCGACTTCCCGGAAATGGGCTACGGGCGCAAAGCCCAGCCGTTCGTGAAATTTTATCGATGCCGCGTTTTCGGCGTCGATGCCGCCGATCATCACATGCAGGCCGGCGCTCTGAGCGGTCTCTATCAGGCGCAGCATCAACTGGTGTCCGATTCCGGTTCCGCGATGGGCCGCCGCGATATGAACTGAATGCTCGACCGTAAATTTATAGGCCGCCCAGGCGCCGCGCCATTCGCCATAGGAGGCAAAGCCAAGAACCTCATCCGCTTCAACCGCTACCAGCACCGGAAAGTTTTGCGCCTGACGCGCCGCCAGCCATTGGGCGCGATTATCCAGCGTCACTGGCACCAGCGCGTAGACGGCGGTCGAATTGACAATCACCTCATTATAGATGGCGAGAATGCCGGGCAGATCGGCCTCGGCTGCATTACGAATGATCACCGCGCGTCACTCAATTTAGGCAGTTCGGCGGCAATGACGCCGCCAAACAATGTAACCGCCCAGGACAGATACATCCAGATCAGAAACACCGGCAGCGCAGACAGCGCGCCATAGATGGCGTCATAGGTAGCAAAGTTGCGGATGTAAATTCCAAATCCGGATTTTACCGCTTCGAATAGCAGCCCGGCAATGACGCCCCCCAAGATTGCGTGGCTGAATTTGACCGGCGCATTCGGCAGCGCCATATAAAGCAGAGTAAATCCGGCAATTTCCAGAAATACCGGCAGCATATGCGTCAGCAGCCCGGCCGACTGCGCCGCTATACTGTTGCCGCTGAGAATGGCGGCAAAATAGGGCGCGGAAATAGAAAGCCCAAGCCCAAGCAGAATGGGGCCCAGCGACATCACCGTCCAGAAAATCATCATGCGCGCCATCAATGTGCGCTTTTCCTGCACCTGCCAGATCTGGCAAAAGGTGATTTCCACTTCATAAAGCAGCATGAAGGAGGTGAAAATCAAAAACAGAATGCCAGCCCCGGTCAGCTTGCCGGCATTGCTCACCAGGGTGCGGAAAGATTCCTGTATGGCGGCGCTGGCATCGGGGGTAAAATTTTTCAGCACAAAGCCTGTCAGCATATCTCCAGCACCGGCAAAAACCGGAAACGCCGACAGGATGGCAATGCCAATGGCCGCTAGCGGCACAATCGCCAGCAGACTGGTAAAGCTGAGCGACGCGGCGCTGGTCAGACAATGATGCGCGATAAAACTGCGCAGCATATGCATGGCGTCAAAACCAAGCCGCTGCGCGGTCATAACGATATTCTGGTTCATCTTTTCCCCTGCGCCATGCGATCCAGCGCGCCCTGCAAAATATAGGCGGCGGCCATTTTATCGACCAGCTCGGCGCGGCGCGCGCGGCTGGCGTCGGCGTCAATCAGCACCCTGGTGACCGCCATGGTTGACATCCGTTCATCCCAAAGCGCGATGGGAAGCGGGAAATGCTTCAGCAGATTGCGCACGAATTGCCGCACCGATTGGGCGCGCGGGCCTTCGCTGCCGTCCATATTCATCGGCAGGCCGATGATTATTCCGCCCACCTGCTGTTTTGCGATAATGGCGGCAAGTTTTTGCACATCTGTCCCGAATTTTCCCCGGCGGAGGGTCTCCATGGGGGTCGCAATCATCCGCCCAAGGTCCGACAGGGCCAGCCCGATGGTTTTTTCGCCCACATCCATGCCCAGCAGGCGCTGTGCGGGCGCCAGCTCGGCTTTCAGTGCGTTAATGTCCGGAAATAATGGCATTTGGGCAGTATCGGTATTGGCCCCGTCCTGTCAAACCTCCTTTCACGCCCCCGCCGGGCATGATAGGTTCCGCCTTCAGTAAATTGAACCAGATCAGGGTTAATATGAGCGTTGATACATATACCGTCCGGCGTATTGCGCGGCTCGCGCGGCTGGCCATCGCCGATGAGATGCTGGAGCCGATGGCGAAAGAGTTGAATATTATTCTCGCATGGGCCGAGCAATTGAACGAGGTGGACACCAGCGCGGTAGAGCCGATGACCAGCGCAGTTCAAACCACATTGAAAAAACGCCCCGACATCGTGACCGATGGCCATGTGCAGGAGGCGGTGCTGCGCAACGCGCCGCTGGCCGAGCATGGCTTTTTCGTCGTGCCGAAAATAGTTGAATAGGATCGCCGCATGACGGATTTAACCGATTTGAGCCTGGCGGAAGCGCGTGACGGGTTGCGCGCCCGGCGTTTCAGCGCGCTGGAGCTGACGGACGCCTATCTGGCCGCGATGGCGGCAGGGCGCGAACTGAACTGCTACATTACCGAAACGCCGGACCGGGCGCGCGACATGGCGCGGGCGTCGGATCAGCGGCTGGCCACGGGCGGCGGCGGGGCGCTGGAAGGTATTCCGCTGGGCATCAAGGATTTATTCTGCACGAAAGATGTGCTCAGCACTGCCGCCAGCCATATTCTGCATGGCTTTATCCCGGCCTATGAATCAACTGTTACCGCCAATCTGTGGAATGCGGGCGCCGTGATGCTGGGCAAGCTGAATCTGGACGAGTTCGCCATGGGGTCCTCCAATGAGACCAGCTATTACGGCCCGGTGGTCAACCCCTGGCGGCGCACGGGCGATACGGCGAAGCTGGTGCCGGGCGGGTCCAGCGGCGGATCATCGGCGGCGATTGCGGCGCGTCTATGCCTGGCGGCTACCGGCACGGATACTGGCGGTTCTATCCGCCAGCCCGCCGCGTTCACCGGCATTGTCGGGTTAAAGCCCACTTATGGCCGCTGTTCACGCTGGGGCATTGTCGCTTTCGCCTCGTCGCTGGATCAGGCGGGGCCGATGGCGCGCACTGTGCGCGATACTGCCATTCTGCTGGGCGTGATGGCTGGGCATGATCCGAAAGATTCCACCAGCGTGGACCGTCCGGTTCCGGATTATGAAGCGGCGCTGACCGGTAATATCAAGGGCCTGCGCATCGGCATTCCGGCGGAATACCGGGTGGATGGTATGCCGCAGGGCATTGAATCCATTTGGCGCAAAGGCGCAAAATGGCTTGAAGACGCTGGCGCGGAGATTGTTGAAATCAGTCTGCCGCACACCAAATATGCTTTGCCCGCCTATTATATTGTCGCGCCCGCCGAGGCATCGTCCAATCTGGCGCGTTACGATGGTATGCGCTATGGCCTGCGGGTGGCGGGCAAGGATTTGACGGAAACCTATGAACGGTCGCGCAGCGCCGGTTTCGGGGCGGAGGTAAAGAGACGCATCTTGATTGGCACCTATGTATTATCGGCGGGATATTACGACGCCTATTATCTGCGCGCGCAACGGGTGCGTACGCTGATCGCCAGTGATTTCAAGGCCGCGTTTGAAAAGGTGGACGCCATCCTGACGCCGGCCACGCCCAGCCCCGCATTTGCGCTTGGCGCGCGCAACGATGATCCGATCGGCATGTTTCTTAATGATGTCTTTACGGTGCCTGCCAATCTGGCCGGGCTGCCGGGTATTTCTGTTCCTGCGGGATTGTCGGAAGACGGCCTGCCGCTGGGCCTGCAATTGCTCGGCCGGGCGTTTGATGAAGAAACTTTATTGCGCGCCGCGGGCGTATTGGAAGAAGCCGCGGCCTTTACGGCGCGCCCGGCACATTGGTGGAGAACCTGATCATGTCCGTTCAGGAAATATATGACGCCAAACACGGCGAAAAAAGCAGCTACATCACCGGCGCCACCGGCGATTGGGAATTGATTATCGGCATGGAGGTCCATGCGCAGATATCTTCCAAAGCCAAACTGTTTTCCGGCGCGCCAGCCGATTTTGGCGGCGAGCCAAATGAACATGTCAGTCTGGTGGATGCGGCGATGCCCGGCATGTTGCCGGTGATTAACGAATTCTGTGTCGCGCAGGCGGTGCGCACCGGGCTTGGGTTAAACGCGCAGATCAATCTGCGTTCTGTGTTTGATCGCAAAAATTACTTCTATCCCGATCTGCCGCAGGGCTATCAGATCTCGCAGTTTACCTATCCGATTGTCGGGCGGGGCGAGGTGCGGGTGGATTTGCCGGATGGCGGCGTGCGCGTGGTGCGTATTGAACGGCTGCATATGGAACAGGATGCGGGCAAAAGCCTGCATGATCAGCATCCAAGCATGTCCTATGTGGATTTGAACCGCTCTGGCGTGGCGTTGATGGAGATTGTGTCGCAGCCCGACATCCGCTCGGCGGAAGAAGCGACGCTCTATCTTGAAAAACTGCGCACCATTCTGCGTTATCTCGGCACCTGCGACGGTAATATGCAGGAAGGTTCGATGCGGGCCGATATTAACGTGTCGGTGCGCAAGCCGGGCGGGCCATTGGGCACGCGCTGTGAAATCAAGAATGTGAATTCGATGCGTTTTATACGTCAGGCCATCGAATATGAGGCGCGCAGACAGATCGAAATCATCGAAGAGGGCGGGGCCATCCGCCAGGAAACCCGGTTGTATGATCAGGTTAAAGGCGAAACCCGTTCGATGCGCTCAAAAGAAGAATCGCATGATTACCGGTACTTCCCGGATCCCGATCTGCTGCCGCTGGTGCTGACACAGGAATGGGTGGATGAGATCGCGGAAAGTTTACCGGAACTGCCCGACGCCAAAAAGGCGCGTTTCATTTCGGATTACGGATTGTCCGCCTATGATGCCAGCCTGCTGGTGGCAGACCGGGATACTGCTAAATTTTTTGAACAGGTTGCAAAGGGCAGGGACGCCAAGATTGCGGCCAACTGGGTCATCACCAATCTGTTCGGCGCGCTCAATGAAGCTGGCAAAAGCATTGAAAACTCACCTGTTTCTGCGGATGCGCTGGGGCGCCTGCTGGAATTGCTCGCCGATCAGACTCTGTCCAGCCGGCTGGCGAAGGATGTGTTTGAAATCATGTTTGCGACCGGCGATGCCCCTGAAAAGATCGTCGAGGAACGCGGGCTGCGCCAGGTTACCGATACCAGCGCCATTGATGCAGCGATTGACGCCGTGATGGCCGCCAATCCGGACAAGGTGGCCGAGGTAAAAAGCGGCAAGGACAAACTGCTTGGCTGGTTTGTCGGCCAGGTAATGAAATCCACTGGCGGTAAAGCCAATCCGCAGATGCTGAATGACGCCCTGAAGCAGAAATTCGGGCTGTAGAAGCAGCGGATTTTTTCCGGCGCCAGGCGCGATAGCGGCAGGACAGGCTGATTTCGAATCAGCAGATCGTGCCGCGCGCCTACGCAAAAATGCTAAATGCGAACGGAAAAATTTTTTCCAGCGCATTTTTTTTGAGCCTGAAGAAATTTTTTTTGACAGGTGTTGCAACTAAGCCGCACTTGATTTGCAAGCCGTCCGGTGCGCTGAAATTCTTCCAGCCGCCGCTGCTGCGGCGGCCGCTGCAACGGTTTCGCGCGCCGTTTCGCGCTGTCATCACCTGCTTTGCGAACACATGATATTGCTGCCGCTGCATCAATTTTCGCGCTGTTTCGCGGAAGTTTCAGACTTTCAGAAGATGCGGGAAATTTGCTTTCGCTTCAAATTATTTCCGCTCCTGACTTGCGCAGTTTTTTCTCCGGCATGGCGCAATGTGATCGCCGTTACAGGCTGGATCGCCAAAGAATGGCTAAAATCTTGACTTATTCGACATTGCGTTAAGGGTTTATTTGTAAATGTCACAGTTAATATCGCTGACGGCTGTGAATACCATATTGTTGATATGCAGGTATGCGCAGTGTGCGGATGAAATGTTTGACGCAGAAGTCAGATGATCGGGTGATGGTCAGGGCCGCGTTAGCCGGGCCGCCCGGCAATGACATAGCGGCCTGGATTTTCATCACAGGAAGAAGGAAGGCGAAGGGACAGGTTTGGCGGCGGGAACAGCGGCGGGAAAAGTCAGATAGAGCCTAACGGCCATGTCTGAATGCACGCAGCGGGCTAAACCGCATAAACCGGGAAAATTTTTATTGACGGAAGGTTTGATAAATTAGATTACGAATCATTGGTCGAATCGTTGATGTGCGTTGAATCTGTAAATGAATGCTGGCCAGCTGGACTGTACCATTCAGATCACGCATCAGACTGATGCAGCCTCATAGGCGGAGGTTGCAATGGCACATTTACCGGTCCTCACGAAGATCACGGTTATGGATCTGGGGAAAGTAGAAGCCGGCGAATGCCTTGATCAGCGATAGCGGGCCGGCATGGGCCGGTATTGGAGTGTAGTCCGCTTAGTTATTCACACCGGGACTCGGAGTTCAAAGTCCCTTACATGAGAGAGGATGGTAAAATGGCAATGAAGAAAGCAAGTAAGCCGAAGATGGCTGCTGTAAAGAAACCAGCCGCCAAGAAGACCACGAAAGCCGCCGCAGTGAAGAAGCCTGCTGCTAAAAAGGCCGCCGTGAAAAAGCCCGCAGCGAAAAAAGCCGCAGTGAAGAAGCCTGCCGCGAAAGCCGCAGCGAAGAAGCCTGCCGTTAAAAAGGCTGCTGTTAAAAAGCCCGCAGCGAAAAAAGCCGCTGTGAAGAAGCCTGCCGCGAAGAAGCCGGCAGCGAAAAAGAAATAATGAATATGGCCGTTTAATCAAAACGGCCATATCCCTGACGGGAACCAAGGCCAGTGGTAAATCGGCGATTCAGGCCCAAAGCCAATCGCCCTTTGCCGCTGGCCTGCCTGTTTTTACGGCATAAAACCAGATAAGCCCCAGGCGCACCCCGGCCGCGCCCCCAATCTCCCGCATACACGCTGCAAGCTGTGCCCCAGGAATGGACCCAGGGAAGAATGGTAGCGGAGGAGGCTACCGGATATTGCCTTCATGCTATTGAATATAAACATAAAATTTATAAGATATCGTTCCGCATATACGCAAATATATACACAGATTTTTGCCGCTGCCCTGTTCGTCCTGCATCACATTCAGGCAAGTTGCCGGAATGTAGCATGGGTGTGGCAACTTGCCACTAGATTGCCAAAGCACCCCTAGAACCTGCATCATGGGCAGTTACACCCATGAACTCTCGACCAAATGTGTTCGGCCTTCGTGGCCAAGCACCGCTCGGGCAGAAGCAATTACTACGTCAATGCTGACCTTGATCGATAAGCACGCAACCGGAATGACGGCAAAGGGTATTAAGGCAGCCAACCTGAAGCCGCTTTCTATCCCGATCCCACCCCTCGCCGAACAACACCGCATCGTCAGCAAAGTCGATGAACTGATGGCGTTCTGCGACCGGCTGGAGGCGAGCCTAATCGATACTGCCGCCACCCGCCGCCGCCTGCTCGACGCCCTCCTGGCCGAAGCCCTCGCGCCCGTGGACGCCCGCGAAATGGAGGCGGCGCAATGAGCGGGCCGCGCCTGCATCGGGCTTGAAGGCCAGACGGAATCATGGTATCTATCGTAAATAGATACCTTATTGAGGTTCGCCCATGACCCATGCCGCCGAAAAGCCGCCGACCGCCAAGCTGTTCATGCATGGCCGCAGCCAAGCCGTGCGCCTGCCCAAGGAGTTCCGCTTCGAGGGCACCGAAGTCCGTGTCAGCCGCGTCGGCGACAAGGTGATCCTGGAGCCGATGGAAAAGCCGCCTTTCGACTACGACACCTGGCGCTCAAAGCTGGATGCGCTCGGCGCGCGGGACTTCCTGCCTGAGGGCTTGCCAGACGATCCGCCCGTCGAACCCGAAGATTTCGGGATCGACTGAGCATGTTCTGCCTCGACACCAATATCGTCATCGGCATCATCAATGGCCGCGCTACGGCGGTCGAAGCGCGGTTTCGCGAGACAGTGGGGCGTGCGCCGCTGATGCTGTCGGCGGTGGTGCTGTTCGAACTGCGCTACGGCTATACCAAGAGCAACCGCCGTTCGAGCATGGAGGCGCTGCTTGCGGCATTCCTTGCGCCGGGCATCGAAGTCTTGCCGTTCGACGAAGACGACGCCGCCGAAGCGGGCGGCATCCGCGCCACCCTCGAAGCGCAGGGGACGCCGATCGGCCCCTACGACATCCTCATCGCGGCACAGGCGCGGCGGCGCAATGCTGCGCTGGTGACGCTCAACCGCCGCGAGTTCGAGCGCGTGCCCGGCTTGATCGTGACGGATTGGGCGACGTGAACCGGTTTGCCCGCACCATCGGCATTGACTATTCAGGTGCGCAAACGCCGACTGCGAGCCTCAAAGACTTGCGGGTCTATCTGGCCGATGGTGACGCCTCGCCCGTCGAAGCGCCGCCGCCACCATCGGCGAAGAAGTATTGGACCCGGCGGGGGATCGCCGAATGGCTGGTGGAGCGGCTTGCAGAGGACGTGCCCACGCTGGTCGGCATCGACCACGGTTTCTCGTTTCCGTTGCGCTATTTCGAGCATCATCACCTTCCCCCCGACTGGCAGGAGTTTCTCGACGACTTCCAACACCATTGGCCTACGGATGAAAACATTTATGTTGATTTCGTTCGCTACGGCTCGGTAGGCGATGGCGCAGCGCGTGGAGGCAACTCCCGCTGGCGGCGCTTAAGGGCACGATATGCGGGACTTTGGTTTTGCTGGCGGTGAAACGCCATTCCGCCGCGTCAAAATCAATGTCCGCCCATTTCGCTTGCCGCAGTTCGCCAGGGCGCACAAATACCAGTGGCGCCAGCCGCATTGCCGCCTTCACTATGGGCGATCCGGGATAATCGTCAATCGCCCGCAGTAAGGCGCCTACGGCCTTTGGCTCTGTCGCGGCGGGGAAGTGTTCGCCCCGCATTGGCGTTAACGCCTTGTGCAGATCGGTTGCCGGGTTTCTCTGGGCGCGTCCGGTAACGATGGCATAGGCGAAAATCTGCCCGGCCACCTGTTTTGCCCGGTGCGCCGTTTCGATCACACCGCGCCCTTCAATCTTGCGCAACACCCGCAACAGTTCCGGTGCGGTAATGTCTGCCACCGGCCTTGCGCCTATCCATGGATACAGGTCGTTTTCCAGCTTGGCCGCAACCCGCTTGGCATGGCCCGGCGCCCAATTGGGGCTTATCTTGGCGAACCATTCACGCCCGATCACCTCAAAGCAGTTTTCGGCGGCTTCCCGTGTTAGCTGCTATCGTGCCTTTTTGGCTGCGCACGGATCAATCCCGTCTGCCAGTTGCCGCCGGGCTTCATCGCGCCGCTCACGGGCCTTGGACAATGAAACGTCTGGATACTGCCCAAGCGCCAGCAGCCGGGCCTTGCCCTCAAAGCGGCACCGCATGCGCCATAGTTTCCCGCCCGCTGGGGTCACCGTGAGAGATAGCCCCCAGCCCGTCGGCCAGCGAGTATGGTTCCGGGCCTGACTTGGCGTTCCGGCATGCTGCGTCTGAAAGCTTCATTTGTGTATATCCCCAAGCGAGAGGTGCGATATACACACAGATATATACTCAAATTTGCCGGATGTATGCGCTTTTCAGCGCAAGCCAGTGGACAGGGGCGGATTAAAAGTCCTTGATTTTTGCGGTTTAATGGACTTCTGGGGAGGTGGGCGGGTCTTGGTAGCGGAGGAGGGATTCGAACCCCCGACACGCGGATTATGATTCCGCTGCTCTAACCAGCTGAGCTACTCCGCCATCCGGATAACAGGACGGCATACCCGCCCCGGCCTGCAAGG
>JBMOMX010000032.1:0-101757 GCA_049323435.1 Pseudomonadota bacterium | reverse complement strand
GTGTCACCCCGGATTTATTCCGGGGTCCAGGAGTCTCAAATGAAGGCCTGAGTTTGTAACCCTGGACCCCGGAATAAATCCGGGGTGACAGCGTTTTTTAAGTCCATTAACGCCACAATCTTGTCAGCAAATTATCTGACTTCTACAGCAAAGACAGTGTAGATGGATTTTGAACAAACCTAAACGCATCACGCGCTAGTTCAAAACCCGGTTCAAAAAGTTGTTGCAAATGATTATCATTGACATTAACCCTCAGGTGATAATGACTCGTATTAGCAATACTGGAAACAGGGGTTAATTTGCGCGCGATCAAGGCGCGGGGTTGTTGGTGGCCATAAACAAACACAGACACAAAAAAATCGGGAGGAAGTCCATATGCATGCTTTTCACTATAAACGGCCTTTGATCGGCCTGATGGCGGGCCTGATCCTGGCGGGCCCGGCTGGGGCCGAGGACGCCCTGCCCAGCCGCGAGGAAATGTGGCGCGTCATTCAGGCGCAGCAAAAAGAAATCGACGCCCTGAAAGCGGCGCAGGCCGGCGCCGAAAAACGTGTAGCCGCCACTGAGGAAAAAGTTGAGGCAACCGGCGCCGCCGTGGCGCAGCAGATGGAAAAGCCGGATGCCGCTTCCGCCGGATGGTGGAACAAAACCAGCATCGGCGGCTATGGCGAGATGCATTATAATGGCGGGCGCAAGGATGAAATTGATTTTCACCGTTTCGTATTGTTTGTCGAACATCAGTTCACGGATGATATCCGCTTCGTCTCCGAAGTCGAGCTGGAGCATTCCCTGTCCGGCGAAGGCAAAAAGGGCGCGGTTGAACTGGAACAGGCCTATCTGGAATTTGACCTGAGCGGCAAACAAAAGGCCCAGACGGGCGTCTTTCTGCTGCCGCTTGGCATTCTGAATGAAACGCACGAGCCGCCGGCATTTTTTGGTGTAGAGCGCAATGCGGTGGAAACCAATATCATCCCCACCACCTGGTGGGAGGGCGGCGTGCAGCTGCTGGGGGAATTGGGAAGCGGCTTCAGCTATAATGCTGCGGTGCATTCCGGCCTGGATGTGGCGACAACAGGCGCCAACGCCTTTCGTCCGCGCAATGGCCGCCAGAATGTTTCCGAGGCGCCCGCCAATGATCCGGCCATGACCGCGCGGCTGCGCTGGAACGGTATGCCGGGGGTGGAACTGGCCGTCAGCGGGCAATATCAGAACGACATTACACAGAATGCGCAGGATGTGGATGCCTATCTGGTGGAAACACATGCCGATCTTCGGCGTGGCCCCTGGGGCCTGCGCGCGCTTTATGCCCGCTGGGAGGTTGACGGCGCCGCCGCCAGATCGCTTGGCCGCGATGAACAATATGGCTGGTATGCCGAACCCTCTTACCGGTTTGATGTTCCGCTGGGCGAGCTGGGATTTTTCGCCCGCTATAGCAGATGGGACAATGCCGCCGGGGACGGCATCGACAGCAAATTCGATCAGACCCAGTTGGGGATGAATTTCTGGCCGCATCCCGATATTGTGCTAAAAGCGGATTATCAGTTTGACGACGCGCCTGCCAGCACAGCAGAAGATGACCGGTTTAATCTGGGTGTGGGAATGCAATTCTGATTCAATTTGGTTTCATCATGAATTTCTCCATGGGCTCTATGCGCAACAGTCTTGCTCTTTGCGGATTTGCCCTTGTCCTGCTGGTTCTGCCGGCGCGGGGCGAGGTCTATCTGAGCCCGGAGAAATTTCTGTCGGAAAGTTTCGGCGGCGCGCCGCCGCCGCCGGAATTTGTCTGGCTGACAGGCGCACTGGCCGGGCAGGCCGAGGCACTGCTGGGCCATAAGCCGGCTGGATTGCGCATCCGCTATTGGGCGCTTGGCGCGCGCAGCGCCTGGATTCTGGACGAGATCGGCAAGACCGAAGCCATTACCGCCGGTGTGGTGGTTGAAGATCAGAAGATCGCCCGGATGCAAGTGCTCGAATATCGCGAAAGCCGCGGCGCTGAAGTGCGGCATGCTTTTTTTACCAATCAGTTCATCGGGCTTGGCCTGCAGGAAGATACACGCCTCAGCGGCGCGCTGGACGGCATTTCCGGAGCCACGCTTTCGGTGCGGGCGATGGAAAATATGGCCCGTCTGGCCCTGCTTCTGGCGCGCCATGCCCAAGCGGCGCAAAGCAGCGCACCATGATGCGCTGGCATCGCATCATCGGATTGATCACTGGCATACTGATTGTGGTGCTGGCGCTGAGCGGGATTGCACTGACGCACAGCACGCAACTTGGCCTTGACCGGCGCACCATAACCGCGCCGTGGCTGCTGTCCTGGATGGGGGCGCAGTCGGATGCGGAAATATATTTCTACGCGCTTGGCCCGCATTCGGTCGCCATTCTGGATGACCGGGTGTTTTTCGACGGCGTCATGATCGCGCAGACGCTGGAGGGCGGTGTGGGGGCGGTGAAAATTGCCAACGCCATTGCCGTGGCCGGAAAAAGCGAGATCCTGCTGCTGACTGAAAATGGCGCATTGATCGAACGGGTCACCGCGCTGCCGGTGCCGGTCACAGGGATCGGCGTCACCCAGGATGGCCGCGTGGCGGTGGCGCTGACGCCGGATCTTGTTTTTACATCGGATGACGCTTTGCTGGAATGGCGGCAGGTCAACGATCAGCATGTTATCTGGGCGGCGCCAGGCCTGATACCCGCCGCCATCCGCGAACAGATTTTGCAGGGCCATCGCGGCGCAGGCCTCAGCGCGGAGCGCATTATACTGGAACTGCATAGCGGGCGCATATTCGGGCATTATGGGCCGTGGCTGATGGATGGCGCGGCGCTGGCGATGCTGGCGCTGGCGGCGACCGGTGTCACCGGATGGATACGCGGGCGCAAACGCGGGGACGGGTCCGATGCGCGCTGAGCCTGGCCCCTGCCCGCAACGCCGCCGTTTCATCGGCATTTGCGCAAGCCTGACCGTCAGCGGCCTGATCGCGCCCGCAGCGCATGCCCATGATGCGGCGCGCGGCCGCGCCATGAAACCTGTTATTTGGCGCGGCCGCGCCATGGGCGCAGATACAGTGATCACCCTTTATCATCCGCAGATCAGCCTTGCCGAAGCGCTTATGGCCGACGCCCGGGCGCTGATCGCCAGTCTGGAAAGCCAGCTTAGTCTGTACCAGGATGATTCGGCGCTTAGCCGTTTGAACCGTGACGGCGTGCTGACGGCGGCTCCGCCCGCGCTGCTGGATGTTTTGCGCCTGGCCTCGGATATGCATGGCGCCACGCAGGGCGCATTTGACATTACGGTGCAGCCCTTATGGAAATTATATCGCGATCATTTCGCCCGGGACGATGCCGATCCATCCGGCCCGTCGCCCGGACAGATCGCAGCCGCGCGCGCCAGCGTGGATGCGCGCGCCATTCACATACAAAGTGACGGGCGGAATGAAACGGTGCGTTTTGCAAAACCCGGTATGGCGGTTACGCTGAACGGCATCGCGCAGGGCTATATCACCGATCAGGTGGCGGCGCTGCTGCGCCGGGCGGGCATGCGCCATGTGCTGCTGGATCTGGGCGAATTTCGGGCGCTGGGACCGCATCCGGAGGGGCGCGCCTGGCAGATCGGGCTGCGCGATCCGCTGAACCCCGGACGGGTGATGACACAGACGGTGCTGCAATCGGGCGCACTTGCCACATCGGGCGGCTATGGCGCGGTATTTGATATCGATGGCCGCTTTCATCATCTGTTTGATCCCGCAAGCGGCCTGCCCGCGCAGCATTATCGCAGCCTCAGCATCCAGGGCCCGGATGCCGCGCGTGCCGATGCCCTGTCAACCGGGCTGAGCGCCCTGCCCCTGGCAGACGCCAAAGCGGCGCTGCGCGCACTGGGCCCCGAATGGCGGGGTTATTTCGTAACCCGGAACGGCGCCATCGCGCGCCATCACTGGCCGGTATGATCCTGCAACAGGACAGGATGCGGCCGCTAACCGGCACAGACCTGGCACTGATTCATGTTTGATTTACCAGGACCGCCGCACCCTGTGACGCCGGTCTCACTAACCGCCGATAGATATTGCGCCATAGCGCACAATCGCTTAGGTTCGGCCCACTTAACAGCAAGCGAGACCCAGATGGCATCGACGATCAACCGGCAGAGCGCGCTTATCTTCGTCATGGTCACCATGTCGAGCAGCGATAATGTTATTGGCGATGATGAATTGCGCACCATTGGCGGCATTGTGGAAAGCCTGCCGGTATTTCATGATGTGGACCGCGATACGCTGGTTGCCGCGGCGCAGGACTGCGTCAATATGCTGGAACCTGAAGACGGGCTGGATGCTGTGCTGGGCCTGGTGAAAGAAGCGCTTTCTCCCGGCTTACGCGAAACCGCCTATGCGCTGGCCTGTGAAGTGGCCGCAGCCGATGGCCGGCTGGAACAGGAAGAATTGCGGCTGCTGGAAATCATCCGGGACGAACTGGACGTGGACCGGCTGCATGCCGCCGCCATTGAACGCGGCGTGCGGGCGCGTTACACCACCGCGTGAACCCGGATCAGGCCGCCGCGCCCAGCCGCCTGCGCATCTTCATTCTGGTCGGGGTGCTGTGCACGGCCTATATGATCAGCCAGTTTCTGCGCTCCAGCACCGGGGTGATTGCGCCCGATCTGGCGCGCGAGCTGCGCCTTGCGCCGCAATCTCTGGGTATCCTGAGCGGCGCATTTTTCTTTGCCTTTGCCGCAGCGCAAATCCCGGTCGGGCTGATGCTGGACCGCTATGGCGCGCGCATTACCACCAGTTCGCTGATGCTGTTTGCGATTGCCGGGGCGCTGCTGTTCGCCCAGGCGCATTCGCTGTTCTGGCTCAGCGCCGGGCGCGTGCTGATGGGGATTGGCTGTTCGTGCCTGCTGATGGGGCCGCTGATGATCTATACGCGCTGGTTCCCGCCCGCGCGTTTCAGCACCCTATCCGGCATTCATATTGCCGCGGGAACCTTGGGCGCCATTGCGGCGACAGCGCCGCTTGCCTGGATTGCGGAATGGTTCGGCTGGCGTGATGCCTTTACCGGCGTGGCGGCCATCACCGTGCTGATGGGGGCGCTGGTATGGCTGGTGGCGCGGGATGCGCCGCCGGGCAAGGTTGCAGCCCATCAATTGCATGACGGGGCGGGCGAAAGCCTGTGGCAAAGCCTGATGGGGCTGGGCGCAGTGCTAGCCAATCCCAGCCTGCCGCATCTATTGCTGCTGCAATTTATGGCGCTGGGCAGCACCGCCACGCTGCTGGGCCTGTGGCTCAGCCCGTTTCTGCACGATATTTACGGCCTGGATGGCCCGGCGCGCGGCACTGTGCTGCTGATCATGTCGGCATCCTCGGCGGCGGGCATGTTGATCTGGGGCGGAATGGATATCCGTTTTAACAGCCGCAAAAAACCCATTCTGCTGGGCGGCGCGATCAATGCGTCTTTGCTGGCGTTGCTCAGCCTTCAGGCCGATGCCGGGCTGATGCTGGTGACCACGGTGTTTGCAGTGCTGGGATTTTGCAATGGCTATGCCGCCATCGCCATTGCGCATGGCCGCGCCATATTCCCCGATCATCTGGTGGGGCGCGGCATATCGGTGCTGAATATGGGCGGCATGGCCGGGGCGGGCGTGCTGCAATATGTGGCGGGGGTGATTATCGGCCACTATGCGGCCCCCGGAACCCCAGCGCCCTTAAGCGCCTATTGCACCCTGTTTGGTTTTCTGTCCGCGTGCCTGGCGGGCGCATTGCTGCTATATAGCCGCATTCAGGATATAAAGCCGGAACACAGGGCGGCGTAACCGGAACACAGGCCATAACGGTATTCAAATATGGGCGGTATTGAAATCGGATTTTTAGCGGCGGCGCTGGGCGGGCTGATCAGCTTTCTGTCGCCCTGCGTCCTGCCGCTGGCGCCCGCCTATCTCAGCTATGTGGCGGGCATATCCTTCGACCGGCTGAGCGATGCGGGGGCCGCCGAAAATCCGGAACTGCGCCGTCAGGTGATGGCCGGGGCGATTGCCTTTGTACTGGGCTTCAGCACGGTATTTGTGGCGCTGGGCGCGTCGGCCACGGCGATCAGCGCCTTGCTGATCGGGCATATGGAATTATTGGGCAAAATTGCGGGCGTGGTGATTGTGCTGTTCGGGTTGCATATGGCGGGGCTGCTGCCTGTTGCCTGGCTGAACCGCGAGGCGCGTTTTACCCCGGACCGGCGCGGCGGCGGGCTGCTTGGCGCCTATATTATCGGGCTGGCCTTCGCCTTTGGCTGGACCCCGTGTATCGGGCCCATATTGGGAACCATTCTGGCCTTCGCCGCCAGTCAGGAAACCCTGACCAGAGGAATGGCGTTGCTGGCGGTTTATTCGCTGGGGCTGGGGGTGCCGTTTCTGCTGGCAGCCTGGGGGATGCGCGCCTTTATGGGCTTTATGCAGCGCTTTCGCCGGCATATACACAAGGTCGAAGTCGCCGCAGGCGGCATGCTGATCGTGACCGGGGCGCTGATTTTCTTCGGCTCGCTGCAATCTTTCAGCTATCTCTTGCTGGAACTGTTTCCCATCCTTGGCACCATTGGATAGATCATGACTGACAGCGCCCGTTTACGAGACATAATCGCCGCAAAATCTTTCGGGCAGGGGGAGGAAATCACCCTCGCCTCCGGCAGGAAAAGCAATTTCTATTTCAACATGAAACCCGCCATGCTGGACCCGGAAGGGGCGGCGCTGATCGGCGCCCTGATGCTGGACCGCATTGCCGGGGCGAAGCCGGATCTGGTAGGCGGGCTGGAACTGGGGGCCATCCCCATCGCCTGCGCCGTGTCGCTGCTCAGCCATTTGCGCGGCGCGCCGATCCCGGCCTTTATCGTGCGCAAACAGGCCAAGGAACATGGCGCGAAACAGCGTATCGAGGGCTTTGCGAAGGGCGAAGGCCTTGCCGGCAAACACATATTGATGGTCGAGGATGTCACCACCACCGGCGGCTCGATTCTGGACGCGATTGCCGTCGTGCGCGAAGCGGGCGGCATTGTCACCCAGGCCATGACGGTGGTCGACCGGCAGGAGGGTGCTGGCGCGGCACTGGCGGCGGCGGGGATTGAACTGACCGCGCTGTTCACCGCCGGGGATTTTCTGGGGCGATAGAGAAAGGACGCATCATGGTTGTCGAAAGCCGGAAGATCGGCCCCGGCCGCTACCGCGAAATTGCCGGGCGCGATTATGAGGATTTCACTGTTGGCGATGTGTATGAGCACCGCCCCGGCCGCACCATCACAGAAAGCGATAATACCTGGTTCACGCTGCTGACCATGAACACCCATCCGCTGCATTTCGATGCGGCCTTTGCGGCGCAGAGCGAATTTGGCAAACAGGTGGTGGTCAGCACCCTGACTTTATCCATCGTGGTCGGCATGAGCGTGTCGGATGTCAGCCAGAAGGCCATCGCCAATATGGGCTGGACCAATATTGTCATGCCCGCGCCGGTATTTGTCGGCGACACGATCTATGCCGAATCCGAGGTGATCGCCAAACGCGAATCGAAAACGCGCCCCAATCAGGGATTGGTCAGTGTACGCACCACCGGTAAAAAAGCCGATGGCACAATATTCATGACCTTTGAACGCACGGTGCTGATCCCCAAACGCGGCCATGCGGTCGATGAACCAACTGCATGGCAAGGAGATTAAAACGTGACCAGTCAGATTACGCAAGAGCAGGAAAATGTCATTCTGGATGCGGTGGACCGCTTTCTGGAACGCGATGTCAAACCCTATGCCCATGCGCTGGAACAGGCGGATGAATATCCCCACGAAATTGTTGAAAAAATGAAGGCGCTCGGCCTGTTCGGCGCGACCATTGCGCCGGAATATGGCGGGCTGGGCCTGGGTGCGCGCACCTATGCGCAGATTGTCGAACGGGTTTCCACCGTGTGGATGTCGGTGTCGGGCATCTTCAATTCGCATCTGATCATGGCAGCCGCGGTGCAGCGTTTTGGCACGGAGGAACAGAAACAGAAATATCTGCCGCGTTTCGCCACCGGCGAACTGCGCGGCGGTATTGCGCTGACCGAACCGGATGCGGGCACCGATCTGCAAGGCATCCGCACCCATGCGGTGAAAAAGGGCGATCATTATGTGATCAATGGCGCCAAGACCTGGATCAGCAACAGCATTCAGGGTCAGGTGCTGGCGGTGCTGGTGAAAACCGAAAAACGCGATGAGCCGCGCCACAAGGGCATGAGCCTGCTGCTGACCGAAAAGGGCAAGGGATTTTCGGTTACACGCAAGCTGGAAAAAATCGGCTATCGCGGCATCGACACCGGCGAATTGCTGTTTGAAGATCATGAAGTGCCCGCAGCCAATCTGATCGGCGGGGTCGAGGGGCGCGGGCTGAACCAGATTCTGGGCGGGCTGGAACTGGGGCGCATCAATGTGGCGGCGCGCGGTGTTGGCATTGCCCGCGCCAGCCTGAATGATGCGGTCGCCTATGCGCAGATCCGCAAAACCTTCGGTGTACCGATCTGCGAACATCAGGCGATCCAGATCAAGCTGGCGGATATGGCGACCAATGTCGAGGCGGCAAAATTGCTGGTACGCTCGGCGGCTGAAAAATATGATCTGGGCGAGCGGTGCGACATGGAAGCGGGCATGGCCAAACTGTTCGCATCCGAGGCGGCGCTGACCAACAGCCTTGAATGTATGCGCATACACGGCGCCTATGGCTATAGCCGCGAGTTCAATGTCGAGCGCTATTACCGCGACGCGCCGCTGCTGGCCATCGGCGAAGGCACCAATGAATTGCAGCGCCAGATCATCGCCCGCGCCCTGATCGCGCGCAATCCGGCATGAGCGCACCTGGCCTGCCATTGCTGGGCGTGCGCGTGCTGGCGGTGGAGCAATATGGCGCGGGGCCGCATGGCACCATGTTTCTGGCCGATCAGGGGGCGGAAGTCATCAAGATCGAAAATCCGGCCGAAGGCGGCGATATGTCGCGCCATGTCGGGCCGCATTTTTTTGCGCCCGGCGACAGCCAGTTTTTTCACAGTTTCAACCGCAACAAACAAAGCCTGACGCTTGATTTAAACTGTGATGAAGGCCGCGCGATTTTCCGTCGACTGGCGGCAAAATCCGATGCGGTGGCGTGCAATCTGCGCGGCGATGTGCATGCCAAACTGGGCCTGACCTATGACGCGCTGAAAGATGTGAATCCGGCCATAGTGTGTGCGCATCTCAGCGCCTATGGCCGCACCGGCCCGCGCGCCGGCTGGCCGGGATTTGACTATCTGATGCAGGCGGAAACCGGCTATCTGACCCTGACGGGCGAACCCGATGGCCCTCCTGCGCGCGCGGGCCTGTCGATCATTGATATGATGACCGGGCTGGCCATGTCATTTGGTTTGCTGGCAGCGTTGCTGAAGGCGCGTGAGACGGGGCTGGGGCGGGATATTGATGTCAGCCTGTTTGATCTGGCGCTGCATAATCTGAGCTATCTGGCCACCTGGTATCTGGCCGCCGGTGATGTGGTGAAGCGCCAGCCGCGCTCAGCGCATCCCTCTATGGTGCCGTCGCAGCTCTACCAGACCCGGGATGGCTGGATTTTCATTATGGCCAACAAGGAAAAATTCTGGCGGCTGTTATGTGAACTGCTGGACAGGCCGGAATGGATTTCAGACCCGCGCTTTGCCGGCCCCGCCGAGCGGCTGGCAAACCGTGGTGAACTGACGGTTCTGCTGGATGATATATTCCGTACACAAACAACTGCGGCATGGCTGGCGCATCTGGGCGGCCAGGTGCCGGCAGCGCCCATTCATGATGTGGGTCAGGCGCTGGATAATCCGTTTGTCGCCGCCATTGAAGGCCTTCAATCCTACACACATTCCGGCGGAGATTTTCGCATGGTAGCAAACCCCGTCCGCACAGAGGGCGTTTTGCAGCCGCGCCAGGCCGCCCCGGCATTGGGCGCGCATACCGACAGGATTTTGCACGGGCTGGGGCTGAGCGATGCCGAGATCGCCGCCCTGCGGGCGCGCCGGATTATCTGACGGGGGTTAACTCCGGTTTTTTTGCAGGCGCGCGGCGTAAAACCCGTCCATGCCGCCAAGTTCCGCCAGATGAAAGGGCAGCGTGCGCAACTCGCCCAGCGGCGTGATCAGTTCGGCCATGCCGCCCACTTCTTCCGCCCGGATGGGCGCGCGCGTAAATGGCGCGCCTTTGGCCAGGAACGCCTCGATACGTTCGGGCCCTTCTTCGGGTTGCAGCGAGCAGGTGCAGAAAATCAGCGTGCCGCCCGGCGCAAGCATCTCAGTGGCCGCCGCCAGCAAACGGTCCTGCAACGCCACCAGACCATCAATCTGACTTTGCGTTTTACGCCACGCAATATCGGGATGGCGGCGGATCGTGCCCGTGGCCGAGCAGGGCGCATCCAGCAGCAGATAGTCCACCGGCGCGGGCGGGCGCCATTCGGTTGCATCCGCCGTGACACAAATGGAGGTCAGTTTCATGCGCGCGAGATTTTCCTCCACCCGGCGCATACGCGGAGCGGAGCGGTCCACGGCCGTGACAATCGCGCCCGCCGCCGCCAGTTGCAGCGTCTTGCCGCCCGGCGCTGCGCACAGATCAATCACCGGCTTGCCCGCCACATCGCCAAACAAACGCGCTGGCAGGCTGGCGGCCATATCCTGCACCCACCATTCGCCCGCATCAAAGCCCGGCAAATCTTCAATGCGTCCGCCGGCGGCGCGGCGCAAGCCGCCGGTGGGCAGCAGTTGCGCCTCCAGCCTTTGCGCCCATCCCGCCGCATCGCTGCGTACACTGATATCCAGCGGCGCCTCATTCAGATGGGCGGTGGCGATGGCGTGGGCGGTGGGCGCGTCATAGGCGATGCGCCAGCTTTCCCACAGCCATTCCGGCGTGTTGAGCCTGCCCGCATCCTGTGCGGCCAGCAGCGCCTGACCGGCAGACGCCACCTTGCGCAGCACGGCATTGATCATGCCCTTGTAATGGCGCGCATCGGAATCCTTGTCCGCCAGTTCCACCGCATTGCTGACGGCGGCATGGGCGGCGGTGCCGAGAAACAGAATTTGCGCGGCGGCGGTGCGCAGAATATTTTGCGCCGGCCCCGCGCGCGGCGGCAGGCGGCGCGTCTGAAAATGCCGCAAAACGGCGTCGATCTGTCCCATGCGGCGCAAGCTGGTTGCGGCGATCATGCGCGCAAAGGCGCGGTCACGCGGGGGCAGCGCACGAAACGGCGCTTCGCCAAAACCCGCCAGCAGCGCCTCATCCAGCCCGAGATTGCGGCGCAGCACGGCCTGTAACAGCCATACTCCGGCTTGCCGGGCCAGCAACCCCTGTTGATCTTTCATATAAATTATTGGCCTGTTGCCGCGATTTCCTGCAATCGCGCGATGCGATTTCCGGTGGACGGATGTGTTGAAAACAGTGAATCCATCTGATTGGTATGCAGCGGATTAATGATGAATAGATGCGCGGTCGCCGGATTGCGTTCGGCGGCCTCATTATCAATCTGTCCTGCGGCAATCGACATTTTTTCCAGCGCCGAGGCCAGCCACAAAGGCCGCCCGCAAATTTCCGCACCCATGCGGTCGGCCTCATATTCGCGGCCGCGCGAGATCGCCATCTGCACCAGCGCCGCCGCCAGCGGCCCCACCACCATCATTAAAATCACGCCAACAAAGCCCAGCGGATTGTTACGATTATCACCGCTGAACAGCGCAAAATTCGTCAGCATGGAGATCGCGCCCGCGATCGTCGCGGTGATCGTCATAATCAGCGTATCGCGGTTGCGGATATGCGCCAGTTCATGCGCCATCACGCCCGCCAGTTCCTGCGGGGACAGCATTTGCAGCAACCCGGTCGTCGCCGCAACACTGGCATGTTCGGGATCGCGGCCTGTGGCGAATGCATTGGGTTGCGGATTATCCATGACATAAACTTTCGGCATGGGCAGCCCGGCATTTTCCGCCAGCAACCGCACCATGCGCACAAATTCTGGCGCGCTCGTCTCGTCCACTTCCCGGGCGCCATACATGCCCAGCACCATCTTGTCGGAATTCCAGTAGGCAAAGCCGTTCATCGCCAGCGCCACAAGTAACGCGATCATCATGCCGCCCGTGCCGCCCAGCATAAAACCGATGCCCAGGAACAGCGCCGTCATCGCGGCGAGCAGGAGCGTGGTGCGGAAATAATTCATTCTATGGCCCGATTACTGTAAAATACCGCTTCAAAGAGATTTCAGAGTGAATCTAGGCGTCCCTCGTGACATATCAAGCGCAGCAGCGCAATCAATTCCGGAGCAGGGCCCGTGACCGAAGAAATGGCTGAAGAAACAGTGAATACAGATACCGCCGCCGCGCCCCAGGCCAAGGCGGAATTACGTCTGGCCGCCGAGATCCCTGCCCGGAAATTAAGCCCCGAAGCCTTGCGCGCCCTGGCCGAGGCCGAGGAACGCCGCCGCGCGGCGGGCCCGCCACCCGCCGCACCCGAAGAAATCAACGGCCCGCAAGGCCCAGAGCCCACCCGCTATGGCGATTGGGAGCGCAAGGGCATTATCAGCGATTTCTAGGCTTTCCTGATAGCCATTGACACAGACCTGCGCGGCAGTAATAATCCCCCGCTTTCCGTGAGTAAGACCCGCTGGCGGCCCCCCAATCCGGGGCCGTCTGCCGTTCAGGAGAGCAGATCATGATTACCCCCGTATTGCCCAGCTATGCCAGAACCGACCTTGCCTTTGAACGGGGCGAGGGCGTCTATCTGTATACGGCGGACGGTACGCGATATCTGGATATGGGCGGCGGCATTGCGGTCAACGGGCTTGGCCATGCGCATCCCGTGTTGGTTGCTGCGCTGAAGGCGCAGGCGGAAAAGCTGTGGCACACCTCCAATCTGTACCGCATTCCTGAGCAGGAGCGGCTGGCCGCACGGCTGGTGGCTGCAACTTTCGCCGACACGGCGTTTTTCTGTAATTCGGGCGCCGAGGCGGTGGAATGCGCCATCAAAATGGCGCGCATCTATCATTTCGCCAATGGCAATCCCGAACGTTACCGGCTGATCACCCAGGAGGGCGCGTTTCATGGCCGCACGCTGGCGACGATTTCCGCAGGCGGCAACGAAAAACATCTGAAAGGTTTTGGCCCCGAGGTGGACGGGTTCGATCATGTGCCATTTGGCGATCTGGCCGCGATCAAATCCGCCATCGGGCCGCACACGGCGGGCGTGCTGCTGGAGCCGGTACGCGGTGAAGGCGGCATCCGGGCATTGCCGGGGGCATTTCTGAAGGAGCTGCGTGCGCTGTGCGATGAAAAGGGCATATTGCTGCTGCTGGACGAGGTGCAAAGCGGCATGGGCCGCACCGGCAAACTGTTTGCGCATGAATGGGCGGGCGTCACGCCGGACATTATGGCTATCGCCAAAGCCATTGGCGGCGGATTTCCGCTGGGCGTCTGCCTCGCCACCGAAGCGGCGGCGAAAGGCATGACGGCCGGCACGCATGGCTCGACCTTTGGCGGCAATCCGCTGGCCTGTGCGGTTGGCAATGCGGTGCTGGATGTGGTGCTGGCGGACGGATTTCTGGAACAGGTGGCGCAAAAGGGCCTGCGCCTGAAACAGCAGCTGGCCATGCTGCGCGAGCGTCACCCCAAAGTGATCGAAGAGATTTATGGCGAAGGGCTGATGATCGGCATTAAATGCAAAATCACCAACACCGATCTGGTGAGCGGTTTGCTTGCGGAAAAACTGCTGTCGGTTGGTGCGGGCGATAATCAGATCCGGCTGCTGCCCGCCATGAATATAGAAGATGCGCAGATCGCAGAGGCAATCGCGGCCATTGATGCGGCCTGCACGAAATTGGGCGCCACGTTATGAGCGGAAAAAAAGCGCTCCGGCATTTTCTTGATCTGCATGTGCTGCCTGCGCGCGAACTGCATGGCATATTGGCGCATGCGCGCACGCTCAAGGCCGGGCGCGGAACACTGGGCAAGGGGGCGCTGGACGCGACCGCGCCGCTGAATGGCCATGTGCTGGCGATGATTTTTGAAAAACCATCGACGCGCACCCGCGTGTCGTTTGATGTCGCCATGCGGCAGTTGGGCGGCCAGACTATTCATATGGGCGGCGGCGAAATCCAGCTTGGCCACGGCGAAACCGTGGCCGACACGGCGCGCGTCCTGTCACGCTATGTGGATGCAATCATGATCCGCACCAACCGGCATGACAAGCTGCATGAACTGGCCGCCAATGCAACGGTGCCTGTTATCAACGGGCTGACCGATGCCACGCATCCCTGCCAGCTGATGGCCGATCTGATGACCTTTGAAGAAAAACGCGGACCGATCAAGGGTCAAACCATTGCCTGGTGCGGGGACGGCAATAATGTCGCCGCCAGCTGGATTCACGCCAGCGCCCAGTTCGAGTTCGAGCTGCGCCTGGCCTGCCCGAAGGAACTGGCGCCCGATCCCGGCGCGCTGGCCTGGGCGCATGCGCAAGGGGCCAAGGTGCAGCTGGTTCATGATGCGCGCGCCGCCATCCAGGGCGCGCATTGCGTGGTTACCGATACATGGGTGTCGATGGGCGATACGGATGCGTCCAACCGGCATAATCTGCTGGCCCCCTATCAGGTTAATGCAAAGCTGATGGCCCTGGCGCATAAGGATGCGATCTTCATGCATTGCCTGCCCGCGCATCGCGGCGAGGAAGTGACGGATGATGTGATTGACGGCCCGCAATCCGTGGTCATTGACGAAGCGGAAAACCGCCTGCATGCGCAAAAGGGCATTCTGTCCTGGTGCCTGGCCTGATGGCGGACGCCCTGCAACAGGCATTGCGGGAGGCCCGTCATGATTTCGTGCTGCCTTTTGCGGTTGAAGGCGTGGATGTGCGCGGGCGCATTGTGCGCCTCGGGCCGCTGGTCGATCAGGTGCTGCGCCGGCACGCTTATCCCGATGCGGTGTCGCAATTACTGGGCGAAGCGCTGACGCTGGCGGTGCTGCTGGGCAACAGCCTGAAATTCAGCGGATCATTCAGCATACAGACTAAAAGCGATGGGCCGGTGCCGATGCTGGTGGCTGATTATCAGGCCGGCGGCGGCGCAGAGCCGGGCCGGGTGCGCGGATATGCGTCCTATGACCGCAACGCGGATTTGTCTGACTATGAAAATGATTTCACCCGGCTTACCGGCAAGGGTTATTTCGCACTGACGCTTGATCCGGGCGCGGGCGCCGAGCGTTATCAGGGTATTGTCGCCCTGGAAGGCGGCAGTCTGGCGCAATGCGCTGAAAGCTATTTTCAAACCTCCGAGCAAATTCCAACCGCAATCCGCCTGTCGGTGGGGCGCGCCTATCTGCGCGGCGCAGCGCGGCACGCGCCAGACGGCACGCAGGGCACATGGCGGTCCGGGGGCGTGATGATCCAGCATTTTCCAAAAGGCGCGCAGGCGGCGCGCGCCCCGGAAGACCCTGTTGGGGCGCAGGAGGAGTGGCAGCGCTGCCGCATTCTGATGCAGAGCGCCACGGATGCGGAATTGATAGATCCGGATCTGGCCAATGAGCATTTACTGTATCGCCTGTTTCACGAAGATGGCGTGCGGGTTTTTCCCGGCCACCCGGTAATATTCGGCTGCCGTTGCTCGCGTGACCGGCTGGCGGGCGTGCTGCTGCAATATTCACAACAGGTACTGGAAGAATTGCTGCGTGATGGGCATATCTCAGGCTCGTGTGAGTTTTGCAATGAAACCTATCACTTTACCCTGGCGGAGTTGAAACCGGATTATGATCCTTCACCCTGAACCAAGACGGGCCGTGCGCAACATTCTGTTTGGCGCCATGGCCCTGCTGTTCTGCACGGGCATGGCGCAGGCCCAGAACGCCGCGCCCCAACGGCCGCCCTTGATGCTGGCGGCGGAGCAGATCATACTGGAAGAACGGTTCACGGAACCTTATGCCGAAGAAAGCTATAGCCTGACACCCGCCAGCGCCGTGCGGGAATGGGTGAAGACCCGTCTACAGGCAGACGGTACGCCCGGCCTGGTGCGGGTCATCCTGCTGGATGGCAGCATGAAGCGCCAGGAACTGAAGGTGAAGGGCGGTTTTAAAGGCTGGTTTTCCGATGATCAGAAATATCGCTATGAGGGCCGCATTCATGTGCGGGTGGAGTATCAGCCCGCCATGGCCGGACATTCAGGCTCAAACGCCGAAGCGCAGGCAAGCGGCTATTTCACCGTTCCAGAAGACGCCACCCTGAATCAGATTGATAAACAGGTCACGCAACTGTCGCGCGATCTGATGCAGCGCACCGATCTGGAACTGGAAAACAATATGCTGCGCTATATGCCGGGGGTGGTACGCTGAGGAGCGCCTGGATGGATAAAGCGCGCAGGCGCCGGATTATCGGTCTTGTTATCAGCCCTGGCGCGCCTTAAAGCGAGGGTTGGTCTTGTTGATCACATAGACCTTGCCTTTGCGGCGCACAATGCGGCAATCTTTATGGCGGGTCTTGAGCGAGCGCAGGGAACTTCTGACTTTCATTTTACCAAACCTGTCATTTTACTAAATTACCGGATTACCAAATTACCGAGCCGTTGCCTGTGCTTTGCCGCGGACAAGAAGGGGCGGAAGCTAACGCCAGGGCCAACGGATGTCAAGCTTGAGGAATCGCGAAAATCATGCAGCTATTCATTTATGAACCGGCCTATCAGCGGCTTAAAGACCAGATTCATGCAATATGCCCGCAAATATGCCCGCTTCTCATGACCCGGGAGAGTATCATCCTGCGGGATGGCAAGGAGGTGAACCCGGAACAGCTGCAGCCGGAGGTGGCCTGGATCAGCACGGATGTGTTTTTCAGTCCCGCCGCCAGAGCATTTCTGCTGCAACTGGTGAAAGGACCGCCGGTGAAATGGCTGCAATCGGCAGCGGCGGGCTTTGACAATCCGATTTTTCAAAGTCTGGCGAAAAAAGCCGGGATCTATACCAACAGCAATGGTGCGGCCAAGGGAATTGCCGAATTTGTCCTGGCCGGCGTCATTGACCATTTTCAGCCAAATCCCGCCCGGCGGGCGGCGCAGGCGGCGCATGACTGGCAGCGCCTGGCTTTCCGCGATATTGCGGGCACAAACTGGCTGGTCATCGGATATGGCAATATTGGCCAGGAAGTCGGCAAGCGCGCCAGGGCCTTTGAGGCGCATGTGACGGGGGTGCGGCGCAACCCGTCCGGACGGGAGGCCGCTGACGCCATGCTGCGGCCGGAAGGCGTTCTGGCGGCCCTGCCGGGCATGGATGTGGTGGTGCTCACCGCAGATTCCAATGACAGCAACCGCCATCTGGTCAATGCCCCGTTTCTGGCGGCGATGAAACCGGGTTCTGTTCTGGTCAATATCGCCAGGGGAGCGCTGATTGACGAAACCGCCCTGCTGGCCGCGCTGGACCGCGCGATACCGGAATGCGCCATTCTGGACGTTTTTGAAACCGAGCCGCTGCCCCCTGACAGCCCGTTCTGGGATCATCCCAGGGTGCGTGTCAGCGCCCACTGCGCCGCGTTCAGCCCCCTGATGGGGCCGAGGGGGGACGAGGTGTTTTTACGCAATCTGGCGCATTACAGTTTGGGGGAGCCGCTTGAGCTTGTAGTTAATTTTAACTAAAGTGCAATAAATCATTGTTTTCATTTCAAAACTAGTATGCAATTTCAGCCTGAGGTAATGTTCCAGACTTATGTAAAGAAGTATGTAATGAAGATACTTGCTGCCGATGATCATTGGGTTTCGCGTACCGGACTGCGTCATTCGCTGGCACGGCTGGCGCAACCCGTAAACACTTTTCTCGAAGCCAGCAGCTTTAGTGAAGCACGCGAGCTGACCCGGCAGAATCCTGATCTGGATCTGATCATACTTGATTTGCTGATGCCGGACGGTTCCGGATTTGAGGAAATCACAGCGATCAGCAAACTGGCGCCGTCTGTGCCGATCATCGTCGTTTCCATGGCGGAAAACCGCCAGGATGTCATGCGCGCACTGGATTCCGGGGCGATGGGTTTTGTGCCGAAATCCGCCCCGGGCGATACTTTGCTCTATGCGATCGAGCTGGTGCTGCGCGGTGAAATATATATGCCCCCGCAGATTTTCAATGCCAGCAGCGCGGCCGGCGGCGCGTCAAAGCCAGCCCGTCCGCCGCTGCGAAGGGCCAAAAACACGGCAGCCACCCAGGCCGCCGCCGCACGCATTCCCAATTTGACCCGGCGCCAGAAACAGGTTTTTCAACTGTTGAGCCAGGGCAATTCCAATGCCGCCATCGGCAAGGTTCTGGGCATTTCAGAACACACCATCGCCATTCACGTTTCGGCCATTCTCAAAACGCTGGAACTGGAAAACCGCACCCAGGCTGCGCTGGTCGCCACCAGTCAAAAGGAATTTTAATAGAGCAACTCTTGTTTAGGTCGAACCGGATTGGCTCTCCTTCTTGTCATTACCCGGCTTGTCCGGGTAATCCATGCCGTACGCAGAGGGCTGAGTTTGGGGTTCTGGATTGCCCGGACAAGCCGGGCAATGACACTAAGTGAGGCAGGCGTGATCGCACCTAAACAGGAGTTGCTCCAGACCCTATCCGGATCAGATGGAATCACTTATTTCTTGCGGCCGGCTTTTTCGGTAATGCCGGAAATGCCTTCGCGGCTTTCCAGTATGGCGCATACATCTTCCAGCGGCACGTCAGCCGACTGCAACAGAACCAGAAGATGATACAACAGATCCGCGGCTTCTGCCGCGATCTCGGATTTGACGCCGCCCACTGCGGCCAGCGCCAGTTCCACGGCTTCTTCAGCAAGCTTCCTGGCGGGCAGTTGCGGGGCGCCCGCCAGTAATTTTGCCGTATAGGAAGGCTGCGCACCTGCCGCCGCACGATCACGGATCACATTGCGCAGCCGCAGCAGAATTTCCAGCGCCCTGATTTCCTGCCCCTTAATATCGCCCGGTTTCTTCATAGCCGCACCGCAATTCCGGCATCCGCCATATGGCGTTTGGCCTGTTGAATGGAAAATTCGCCAAAGTGAAAGATCGACGCCGCCAGCACCGCGCTGGCATGGCCTTCAAGGATGCCCTGGCTCAGATGATCAAGCGTGCCCACACCGCCGCTGGCAATGACCGGCACCGTGACCGCATCGCTGATGGCGCGGGTCAGCGCCAGGTCAAAGCCCGCGCGCGTGCCGTCGCGGTCCATCGAGGTCAGCAGAATTTCGCCCGCGCCAAGCCGCACCACGTCGCGCGCATATTCAATTGCGTCAATGCCGGTTGGCGTGCGCCCGCCATGCGTCCAGATTTCCCATTTTCCGGGCCGGACCTGCTTGGCGTCGATGGCCACAACAATGCATTGACTGCCGAATTTTTCCGCCGCCTCGCTGACCAGTTCGCGCCGCGACACCGCCGCTGTATTGATCGCCACCTTGTCCGCGCCAGCCAGCAGCAGATACCGCACATCTTCCACCTTGCGCACACCGCCGCCCACCGTCAGCGGCATGAAACATTGTGAGGCCGTCTGCGCCACAATGTCATAGAGCGTATCGCGCGCCTCATGCGAGGCGGTAATATCGAGAAAGCACAATTCATCCGCGCCCTCGGCGTCATAGCGGCGCGCCTGTTCCACCGGATCGCCTGCATCCACAAGATTGACGAAGGAAATTCCCTTGACCACCCGGCCCTTATCGACATCCAGACAGGGAATGATGCGCACTTTCAGCATGCCAGCACCTTTAGCGCAGCGGCCGGATCCAGCCGCCCGTCATAAAGCGCGCGCCCCGAGATAACCCCTTCAATGCCCGGGCAGGCGGCAGCCTTCAAGGCATGCAGATCATCCAGCGAGGACACGCCGCCGCTGGCGATAACAGGAATTTTCACCGCCCGCGCCAGCGCCACCGTGGCTGGAATATTGACGCCCTGCATTGCGCCATCACGGTCAATATCGGTATAGATGATCGCGCTTACGCCGGCGTCTTCAAATTGCGCCGCCAGTTCGTGTACGGATATTTCCGTGGCCTCGGCCCAGCCTTCAACCGCAACCTTGCCGCCGCGCGCATCAATGCCGACAGCTATGCAGCCTGGAAAAGCGCGGCAGGCGGCGCGCACCAGATCCGGATTGCGCACGGCTGCGGTGCCAAGAATGACCCGGCGGATACCGCGTTCCAGCCAGTCTTCAATGGTTGCCAGATCGCGGATGCCGCCACCCAGTTGCACCGGGATTTTCACCGCCGCCAAAATCGCCGACACGCTGGCGCCATTGACCGGCCTTCCTGCAAAGGCGCCATTCAGATCGACCAGATGCAGCCATGAAAAGCCCTGACGTTCGAATGTCAGGGCCTGGGCGGCCGGATCGTCATTGAATTTGGTTACGGCATGCATATCGCCGCGCAGCAGGCGCACACAGGCGCCATCCTTCAAATCTATCGCAGGAAATAAAATCATGCCGCAGCGCCGTCCGTATCCAGATATTTGCTGTAATAATAACCGCTGAGATAGCGCCCGTGAATGCGCGCATAGCGCTGCTTGACGCCCCATCGTTCAAAACCAAGACCTTCGAACAGGCGTATCGCCGCGGTGCGGTCGGCGCGCACATCAAGATCGAGCGTGGTGTAGTTCCGGGCTTTCGCCACCTCCTGCAATTGCAGCATCAGTTCCCGCCCCAGACCATGCCGGCGCGCCCAGGGCGCTATGATGAAAGTCGTGATCTGCGCCGCAAAGGCCCCGGATTCATTATTGACGGATGGGCGCAATAATTGCGCTGTACCGGCAATGCGGCCATCCAGCCGCGCCAGAAACAAGGTGCGCTCGGGCACCAGCAAAACCCCGTTCCAGTAATTTTCCAGAATCCGCACCGGCGGCGGCTTTATCCACAGAAAACCGTCCCCATCGACAATTGCATCTGTGGCCAGATCGCACAGTTCCGCCAGATCATTGCCGGCAAAGCTTTCGATCTCTTCGATGCGGGTGGCTTTCAAAGCATCCCGGGCGCTGTCTTCTGTCATTTGATTTTATCCCAGCATGTGAGCCAATCAGATTCGATTACATCTAATTCTCGCAATGACACTAACCGCACAGGCCGGGGAATGACATCAAGGCGCGCCCGGACGGTTTGAGCTGATTGCGTCATGATTTATGGTTTCCAGTGCAGGAAATTCGCCAGCAGACGCAACCCGGACGCCTGACTTTTTTCCGGGTGAAACTGCACGCCCAGCATATTCTTGCGCCCTACAACCGCCACAACCGGCCCGCCATAATCACTCAGCGCCAGAATATCCTCGCTTTGACGCGCAACAAATTCGTAGGAATGCAGAAAATAACATTCCGCCGCATCCATGCCTTGCAGCGCTGGATGCGCGCGCCCTGGCGCCTGTAGCATAAGACTGTTCCAGCCCATATGCGGAATTTTCAGGCCCGGATCAGAGGGCGCCAGCAGGCGCGCTTCGCCCGCTATCCAGCCAAGCCCCTTATGCAGGCCATGTTCCAGGCCGCGATCCGCCATAAGCTGCATGCCCACGCAAATACCCAGAAACGGACGCTGCTTTTCCTGCACGGCGCGGCCTAGCGCGTCCTGCATTCCAGCAACAGACTGAAGCCCGCGCGCACAATCGCCATATGCGCCCACGCCGGGCAATACAATATAATCGGCGTCCTGCACTTCCCGCGCTTTATCACTGACCAGAATGCGGCCATGCCAGCCGCTGTCCAAACTGGCGCGCTCAAAGGCCTTGGCGACCGAGCGCAGATTGCCGGAGCCATAATTGATAATAACCAGATTCATGTGCGTGTTTCCGGCGCTCCGCCTGCACCAGGGCCAGGGCGGACAGGCATGAAACCCCAACCGCCCGCTGACTGGCGGCGCTCTGCGCCTGGCATCAAACGCATGGATGCTGCGGGTGCAGGTGCGGGCGCTGCGGCCGGGCGTGCGGAAAAATAACGCAGCTCGGCCTCCGGCAGATCCGGCGCAGCAATAGTGGCCACCTGGCGGTAGCCGTTGCGCGACAGATGCCAGCGCCGCAAGCCATTCGCTTCGCAGGCCATAATCTGTCCGGAACCCAGCCCGATCAGGGCGGCGGCCACACCTTGCGGGCCCAGCCAGTAACCGGGCAGTGACACCAGCAGTGACACGCCAATATAGGCAGCCGCCAGCATCCACATGCGGTGATAAAGCAGCCACAGCAATGGGACCAGCAGCGCGGGCCAGCTAAATCCCTCTTTCAGGAAAATCACGCTGCGCGGATCGTCCGGGCGGGCGGGGCCGCTTGCAGGCTCAAATATGGAATAGATCCGCATCAAAGGCTGCCGCTTAAAGTGCCTTTGGTGGACGGGGCGGTGGCGTCGCTGCGCGGGTCAATTTCGACAGCCGCGCGCAATGCCCGCGCCAGACCCTTGTAACAGGATTCCACAATATGGTGATTATTCTCGCCATAGCGGTTTTCCACATGCAGCGTCGCGCCTGCAGCAAAGGCAAAGGCCTGGAACCATTCCTTAAACAATTCCGTATCCATTTCCCCCAATTTGGGCCTAGAGAACGCCACTTTCCAGACCAGATACGGCCGGTTGGACAGATCCAGCGATACTTCGGTGCAGGTTTCATCCATCGGAATGACAGCCGCGCCATAGCGCCGGATGCCCAGCCGCGCGCCCAGCGCCTTTGCCACCGCTTCGCCAATGGCGATGCCGGTATCTTCCGTGGTGTGGTGAAAATCAATATGCAGATCGCCCGTGGCCTGCACTTCCATATCGATCAGGGAATGGCGCGAAAGCTGTTCCAGCATATGATCCAGAAAGCCGATGCCGGTGGCCACATTATAGCGCCCGGTCCCGTCCAGATTGACGGTCACCGCGATCTGGGTTTCCTTGGTCTTGCGCGCAACGCTGGCGGTACGCATATATGTCTCCTGACGGCTTGATGGGTGCGGCGTCCTTTTAGCAGGTGTTGCAGGCTATTGTACAATGCCGCTTGCAAGGTTATGTCAGCACTGCATTAACAAAACCGGATTATTTTCTCCATGACCCACCCCAGACAGGCCGACCCCACCGGCTGGCACGGCACCACCATCCTGTCGGTGCGCAAGAACGGCCTGGTCGCCATTGCCGGGGATGGCCAGGTCACCCTTGGCAATATTGTCATCAAATCCAATGCCCGCAAGGTGCGGCCGCTGGGCGCGGGCGGGGTGATTGCGGGTTTTGCGGGCGCCACTGCCGATGCCATGACCCTGTTTGAGCGTCTGGAAGGCAAATTGGAGCAATTTCCTGGCCAATTGACCCGCGCCGCGGTGGAAATGGCCAAGGATTGGCGCATGGACCGCTATTTACGCCGTCTGGAAGCCATGATGATCGTCGCCGACGCGGATGTCAGCCTGGTGCTGACCGGCACCGGAGACGTTCTGGAACCGGAACGAGGTGTGGTGGGCATTGGCTCCGGCGGGGCCTATGCCCAGGCGGCGGCGCTGGCGCTGCTGGATATGGACCTGCCGGCCGAGGAAATTGTGCGCCGTTCAATGGCGATTGCCGCACAGATCTGTATCTACACTAATTCCAGCATCACCCTTGAAACCCTCCCCAAACTGGCCGGTAAATAATATGGATGCGCTTGGCATTGAATCTGGATCGGCATTTACGCCGCGTGAGATCGTCTCGGAACTGGACCGCTATATTGTCGGCCAGAATGACGCCAAGCGGGCCGTCGCCATTGCGCTGCGCAACCGCTGGCGCCGCCAGCAATTACCAGCGGAACTGCGCGAGGAAGTGCTGCCGAAAAATATTCTGATGATCGGGCCGACCGGTGTCGGCAAGACCGAAATTTCACGGCGTCTGGCCAAACTGGCGCAGGCCCCGTTCATCAAGATCGAAGCCACCAAATTCACCGAGGTTGGCTATGTCGGGCGCGATGTCGAACAGATCATCCGCGATCTGGTGGAGGTCGCCATCACCCTGGTGCGCACGCGCCGGCGCAAAGAAGTTGAGGCCCGCGCCCATCTTGCCGCCGAGGAACGGGTGCTGGACGGGCTGGTGGGTGAAAATGCCAGCGCCGCCACCCGCGAAAGTTTCCGCAAGCGGCTGCATGCGGGCGATCTGGATGACAAGGAAATCGCCATTCGCGTCAGCGCCGGCGGCGGCGGATTTCCCAGTTTTGAAATCCCCGGCATGCCCGGCGCCAATATTGGCATGATCAATATCGGCGACATGCTGGGCAAGGCCATGGGCGGCGGACAGACCACCGAAAAGCGCATGCTGGTGAAGGATTCCTATGCGGTGCTAATCGCGGAAGAAAGCGACAAGCTGCTGGATCAGGATCAGCTGGTCCGCGAGGCTGTCAGCGCGGTGGAAAATAACGGCATCGTGTTTCTGGACGAGATCGACAAGATCTGCGCCCGGTCCGAACGTCAGGGTGCGGATGTTTCGCGCGAAGGCGTGCAGCGCGATCTGCTGCCGCTGATCGAGGGCACCAGTGTCAGCACCAAGCACGGCCCGGTGCGCACAGACCATATTCTGTTCATCGCATCCGGCGCGTTTCACATCGCCAAACCGTCCGATCTGCTGCCGGAATTGCAGGGGCGCCTGCCCATTCGCGTGGAACTGAAACCGCTCAGCCGCGAGGATATCCGCCGCATCCTGACCGAACCCGAAGCCAGCCTAATTAAGCAATATATCGCGCTGATGGCGACCGAACAGGTGCAACTGTCCTTCAGCGAGGACGGCATCGACGCTATTGCCGATATCGCGGTCGAGATCAACAGCAATGTCGAAAATATCGGCGCGCGGCGTCTGCATACCGTGATGGAGCGTATCCTTGACGAGATCAGCTTCGCCGCCACCGACAGAGAGGGCGAGCGGCTCGTCATCGACGCGGCCTATGTCGAAAAACACATTGGCGATCTGGCGCGGAACCGCGACCTGTCGAAATTTATTTTGTAGGAATTTTTCGCCCCGCCAAATGAGGGCGAGGCGATTCAATATGAACCAAAAACGGTCTCGCCGGTTAGAGAGAGATCATGGCTGATATTCATAGGCGCCAATATCGGCGGCGGCGCCTTTTGGCCGGAGCGTGCCTGCGAAATCGTCAGCAACCTGCCCGCCGGACATTGCGCCCTTGTCAATGATCTGTGTTGCGGTTGGCAAAAGCCGGAAGTCATATTCAGCCGCATTTATGAACAGTGAGGCAGTTTCTTCCCGGGTCAGCACATGGTTCGCCTGCTGCATCACATTGTCGCCGTTCGAATATATGCGCACCGGCCCATCCAGAATATTATTAGCGATCAGTACCATGTTGCGGCTTTCCGGATTGCGCTGATCGCGCGCCACGCGAATGGCCCCGGCATTTGCATACAGGGTGTTATGCAGTATTTTGCCATCATGGACATTCACTACGGCAATGGCGATTTCACCTGATGCATAAATCAGATTGTTGCGCACCATGCCGCCAATATGTTCCGGGCTGGCCAATCCTTCGCCGCCATAAACAATGCCGATATGGCAATGTGCAATTTTATTGCGCTCGATTACAACATTCCGGCTGGAGCTTTTCATCTGAATGCAGCTGCCCCGGTCATAATGCGAATAGGGCTCTGACACGGGCTGACGGATATCATGCAGATAATTTCCGGAAATCAGAAAATCATCGCAGAAATTACAATCTATGCCCTGAAAATTTCCGCCCGGCGGATGCGATGAATGAAATATCTCATTATCAAGGATGGCAATATGATGCGGCCGGTTATCCGCCGGCCCCGTGCCTTTCAATTCGGCATGGCTGTCCAGGGGCCGCGCGGCGTAATTATCGTAAATCCGGCTGCCTGCGACCCTGATATGGTGCGCGCCATCGGAGAAAAACACCCCATGATAACCGCCGCCGGTAATGTCCAGCCCTTCAAGATGGATATAGGCCGCGCCAGCAAATTTGACGGTGATGTCCGCGCCCGCGCCATCTATAATCGCGCTGCCCGCGCCATCTCTGGCCGTCAGCCGGACAGGCAGCGCCTGGGTTCCGGAATGCCGCGCGGTAAACAGTAAATGTGTCCGGTATCGTGCAGGCGCAAGAATAATCTTGTCTCCCAGACTGAGCGACTGAAGCGCCGCATGCAGCTGTTGCGTGTCAGCAACCGTTATTTGCTTTGATATTGCTGGCGCCGCCGTCAGCATTGCCAGCAGAATAAGCGCAGATAATTTAGCGCCGTGCCCCATCGCGAAAATTCTCCCTGCTACTGAACTTTGTCTGCGTGATGGGGATTGAATTATCTGCGTCACTCCAAGCAGGAATTGCTCAAGACCGCTCCCGCCGCAGATACACATAGAGCGCGCCGCTGCCGCCATGTTTGGGCTGGGCAGGCGAAAATGCCACCACATAGGGGGTGAGCTCGGGGGCGCTGAGCCATTCGGGCACCAGATCGAACAGCACGCCCTTGCGTTCGGGGATGCTGTAACGTCCGCCTATGGAAGGTTCTTCAGGCGCCGCATTTTTCAGTGATCGGCCCTTGCCGGTGATCACCAGCACACAGCGTTTGCCGTAAGAATGATTGCGGCGGATAAAATCCGCCAGTTCGCGCTGCGCGGTGTCCAGGCGATGGCCGTGCAGATCCAGCCGCCCCTCGATTTCCAGCCTGCCCCGGATCAGGCGTTCCGCATTTTTGCCATCCATCCCGCTGACGGCGGCGCGGTTTTTCGCGTGAATGGGGGGCGAAGGGCGATCCTCGATCGGGGGATGGGTGATCGGCCGGATCAAACCGGGTTTTTTACGCGGCGCGAAAAAAATTTCCGGGACGCTGGGGCGTTGGCGCAGGGGTTTGGCGCCGGCCACCGCGCTTGCGAACAGATCGGTTTCATCGCCCGTAGGCGGACGCGGTTTACGGGGCCTAGGCATGGTTATCCACAATAATCACATGTAGATGCTTTGGCCCATGCGCGCCCATATACATGGTCTGGGCAATGTCGGCGGTGCGCGAGGGGCCGGTGATCAGATTGACGGTGCGCGGCATCTGGCCGTTTCCTGCCTGGCGCAGGCGCGCCCAGCCATCTTCGAGCGCGCCCACTATATCACCCGCGCGCAGCACAATAATATGCGCGGGCGGAAGAAAATTCAGCCCGCTGGCGGCATTGGGGCCGGAGATCAACATCAGCGTGCCGGTTTCGCCAATAGCGCACAGCGCCACAGAAACCCCAACACCATCTGTTTCCTGCACCGCGCCGGTAGCGGGATTAAATCTGGCAATCAGATCCCAGGGCATTGCGGCCAGAAAGCCGTCGCCGCAAAGCCGCACCGGGCCAGGCAGATGATGCGCCGTCAGATAAGCGCCAATGGCCTGCGGCACGTCGCGCGGGGCCGCCACCGAGACAATGCTGGCCTGGGATTTCACGGCAAACTGTTCTAACCGGGCGCGCAGCGCATCGCCAGTCAGCCGCCCGCGCGCAGGAACAAGATTTTGCGCCCGCGCATTCAGCCGCGCATCCACCGCCTGTTGCGAAGAGCCAATGCCGCGCGCCCGATGCGAGGCCCGAATTTTATCCATTATGGCCATGCGTTGCTGGCTCATGGCGTATCCTTTTCGCCCCGCGCCCATTGCGCCATGAAATTTTCGCCCTGGGGCGCTGGGAAATCGCGCGTGCCTGTCCAGCCGCCCGCCAGCGGCAGCCAGCCAAAGCGCCCCTTTCCACGGGCCAGCATGGCGAGGATACGCATCCCCGCGCCGCCAAGCCGATGATAGAGTTCGGGCCGTTGCGCCACCCACGACCAGAGCGCCAGCCATAGCCGTTCGCGCGCAGGCGTCAGCCGCGCCATATGCGCCGCGCTGCGCAATTCCCGCATCAGTTTGGGAAGCGGAATGCGCACCGGGCAGACCGTTTCGCATTTGCCGCAGAAGGTTGAGGCGAAGGGCAGCGCCTGGGCGCGTTTCACGCCTTCAAGATTGGGGGTCAGCACGGCGCCCATCGGCCCCATATAGGTCGCGCCATAGGCATGGCCGCCCGCCGCCATATAGACCGGGCAATTATTCATGCAGGCGCCGCAGCGGATACAGCGCAGCATATCGCGTTGCGCGCCGCCCAGCATGGCGCTGCGCCCATTATCCAGCAACACCACATGAAACTGTTCCGGGCCATCGGCATCGCCGCGCCGCTTTGGCCCCGTCGAAAATGTGGTGTATACGGACATTTCCTGTCCGGTAGCGGAACGCGCCAGCACGCGCAACAAGGTGGCCGTATCCTCCAGCGTCGGGACGATTTTTTCGATGCTGGCGATAACAATATGCACGCGCGGGAAAATCTGCGTCATATCGCCATTGCCTTCATTGGTGACGATGACGGTGCTGCCGGTTTCCGCGATCAGGAAATTCGCGCCCGTTACGCCCACATCGGCCACCAGATATTTCTGGCGCAAAATAGCGCGCGCCTCGCCGACCAGCGCCTCGCCCGAAGATTGGCGCTCGGTAAAGCCAAGCGGCGCATGATGCGCATGAAACAGATCCGACACCTGATCCTTGGTTTTGTGCAGGGCCGGGCCGATAATGTGGCTGGGGGGTTCTTCCGCCAACTGAATAATATATTCGCCCAGATCGGTTTCGATCGGGCGGATATTATGGGCCTCCAGAAACGGGTTGAGTCCCACTTCCTCGGCCACCATGCTTTTACCCTTGGTCACGGTTTTGGCGTTCACCGAGCGGCAGATTTTCAGAATGACCTCGCGCGCCTGCTGCGCATCCTCGCACCAGTGCACCATGCCGCCGGCGGCGAAGACCTGCGCCTCAAAACGTTGCAGATACACATCCAGATGATCCAGCACATGGTCCTTGATCGCCGCCGCCTGATCACAGAGCGCCTCGAACTCCGGCAGGCCCTGAATGGCCTTGCGGCGCTTGACGCCAAAGCCCGCTTCGGCCGCGCCCAGCGCCGCCTGCAAATCCGCATCCAGCAGCGCCTCGGCGGCATTGGCGTTAAAGGCGGCGGGATGGCGCTGCATTATTTTTCCTCTGCCGCGATGGCGGGCGTTTGGTCATCGCCCGCCAGAATTTCCGCAACATGCCGGAACTGCAATTTCATATCGCGGCGCGCCGCGCGCCCGGCCAGATGCATCAGACAGCCCAGATCGCCGCCCGCTACCAGGACCGCGCCAGTGGCGGCGAGCCTGTACAGCTTCTTGTCGGCCATCGCGGTGGAAACAGACGTATATTTGACGCAGAAGGTGCCGCCAAAACCGCAACAGGTTTCGCTATCCTGATTTTCCACGATGCGCGATCCCAGCATGGCGCGCGGCTGGTCCTTTATAGTCAGCTCGCGCAGGCCGGAACAGCTATCCAGATAAGTGATTTTTTCCCCGCCAGATACGGCCGGTTTATAGTGCATGACCTCATGCAGAAACTGCGTCAGCTCATGCGTTTTTCCCGCAAGCGCACGCGCCGCGCCCGCCAATGCCGCATCGCCCGCCAGCAGTTCGGGATAATGATGTTTGATCATCGCGGCGCAGGAGCCGCCCGGCACCACCACATAGTCATAATCCATCAGGCTACGGATGGTTTGCGCCGCCAATGCCGAGGCATTTTTTTTATCGCCGGAATTATAGGCAGGCTGGCCGCAACAGGTCTGCGCCTGCGGCACGCTGACTGTGCATCCCGCATCCTGTAACAGTTTCACCGCCGCAAACGCCGCCGACGGGCGGAACAAATCCACCAGACAGGTTACGAACAGCGCGACAGTGTGACTGGTAGTCATTATTTATTTCAGTCCATGAACAGCTGTAAATACCGGTCAAACACATATAACCGGCGCCGGCTCTTTCCAGTAGTTTCGCGTAATATCTGCATTTTTATAAAATCGCGAATGATTGCGTTTGCTGTCGCGCTGGTTACGCCAAGCTCTATTTCTATATCTTTGGCCGATACAACAACACGGCGGTAAAGCAAGGTCAACGCACGCTTCGCCATTGGCGCCCGCCTTCCAAGGCTCAAACATTGATTCTCCGCTTCTTCGCGTAACACCTGAATAGCCTTGAACGTGTCGCGTCCTTTTTTTGAAATTTCCAAAACCCCGGCAAGGAAAAATCGCACCCAATGTCCGATATCGTTTGCAGTGCGCACCCGCATCAGAGCGTCAATATAGGAAGACCGGTTGCGTTCAAAAAAATCCGAAAGATAAAGCGAGGGCTTTTGCAGAATCCCCTTGCTCACGAGATAAAGTGTAATCAACAGCCGCCCGACCCGACCATTACCGTCATTAAAGGGGTGGATAGTCTCGAACTGATAATGCGCAATGGCGGCCCGCACCAGATCGGGCACCATTATTTCCTCATTATGCAGAAATTTTTCCAGATCGCCCATCAGACCGGATACCTCATCTGGATGCGGCGGCACAAAGGCTGCATCCATTGGCCCTGAACCACCGATCCAGTTTTGCGCCCGGCGTAGTTCTCCGGGAGTTTTATGTTGACCTCTGACCCCCTGCATCACAATTGCATGTGTTTGACACAATAACCGGGTTGAGACCGGCAGGCGCTGTAATTCCTGAACCGCCATATTCATGGCGGCCATATAATTCTGCACCTCATGCCAATCGTCACGATTTTCTGGTGGTATCGCTTCTTCCGGCATCAGTTCCGTTTCAAAGGCTGTTTTCGTCCCTTCAATGCGATTTGAAGTGTGTGCCTCTTTGGCGATATGCATTTGTATAAAAATGTCTACATTTGGGACAATAAAAGAAAAAGCGTTCAATTCACCAAGCGCCCGCATTGCCTGTTCAAGCAAAACATTAATGCGCGGGTCATCCCAGCCCCATTCATGATTTATCAATGCAGGAGAAAAGCTTTTATACTGATATTGCTTTTTCCATTCGCCAGCGCTGAATGACTCAAATTTCATCGATCAGCTTTCAGTGTATCGACCGGACCAGCCAGATCCAATGCATGGTAGTGAATATAGCGATTGATTCACTTATAACGTGTATCTTCACCGTCTACTAAAATAGCCCAGGACATTATTTTAGTAAAGGCATATAATTTTAAATAACAATGATCACTATTTTAATAAGCGAGACTTTATTAAAATAGCGTTGGTCATTATTTTAAGATGTGCCATCAATCGCACGTGCCGCCACCGCGCGCGGCACGAGAATATACATACGCCCTTCGCTGTTCATGTGTCCGGCGGTTTGCGCAGCCTTCGCGCCCGCGCCCCAGAACACATCGCCGCGCACGGGACCGCGAATGGCGCCGCCGGTGTCCTGCGCCACCATCAGGCGCTGCAAAATTTCGCCATCGGGGGTCGCACTGTCCAGCCAGACCGGCGTTCCCAATGCGTGAAAATCAGGATCGACCGCCAGACTGCGGCCCGGCGTCAGCGGCACATTCTGCGCGCCGGGGGGGCCCTGACCGGGGTCACGCACTGCCAGTTCCTGAAAGAAAATATAGGACGGATTGGCGTTCATGACCGCGTCGCGTTCATCCGGATTCGCCTCAAGCCAGGCGCGGATCGACTGCATGGAAACATCTTCGCGCCGGATCGCGCCGGATTTCACCAGATTTTTGCCGATCGCCGCGTAAGGATGACCATTCTGCCCGGCATAACCCACACGGATGACCCGGCCATCCTGCAGCCGAACCCGGCCCGAACCCTGAATATGCAGAAAAAACGCATCGACCGGATCATCGACATAGAGCAGTTCAAGCTTTTCAGCATCGAGCGCGCCGGCAACAATTTCAGCGCGCGGCTGCAAAGGGCGCAGCCTGCCATCCTGCACCCGCCCGGCAATGCGCTGGCCGCGCCATTTCGGATTGAACTCCCCCAGATTGACCGCAACCAGATTTTCCGGTGCGCGCAGTAGCGCCACCTGATAGGGGCCCTGCCTGACCAGGCTGCCGCGCAGTTCAGGTTCATAATAGCCGGTAAACCGGCCCTGGTTCTGCTCATTATTCAGCGCCTGAAGCGGTAGAAAATGCTGCATGATAAAATCGCGTTCGCGATTGCCGGACCGGTCCGGGCCGGAGCCGTGCAACACCATCCATTGCGCCAGCGCCGCACAGGGCGCTTTCCAGTCCGCGGCCCTGCCCATCCGCCCATCCGGGCCTACCGGCCTGTCCGGTTTTTGCGCAAGAAAAATGCCGCAGGAACGGTTCAGCGCCGCCATAAAGCCCTGAAGCGAATCCTGGCGCCATCCCGGCAATGCGTCATAGCTGACCTGGCGCAGCACCAGCCGGTCAGGACGCGGTGCCGTCAGGCCCGCAACCATCCGGCGCAGATCAGGCCCGGCAAACAGGCCGATCAGCATGCCGGCCAGCAGCGCTGCGGACAGGGCCAGGACCGGATTAATCTTTCGGGGTGGTGGCAGGGGTGTCATTTGCAGTATCTGCCGCCGTCGCAATCAGGCTCCAGTTTGGATCGCTGGAATCCGTAGCGCGGGCAAAGGTCCAGAGTTCGCAAACCTGTTGCGGCAAGGTGGGATGGCCCTGCACCAGTTCGCCTTCAGCATTTTGCACGCTGGAAATCAGATCCGCGGTGAATTTTACCGTAACCTCCGCCATTTTTCCGCGCAGGCTGGCCTGCGTAATGCGCGCATCCTGAATGGCGGCAAGGCGGGTTTCCATGCGCTGTCCGGCGGCTTCGCGTGCGGTGATGGCTGCATTGAAATTGGCATAGACTTCCTCGCCGACACAATCGCGCAGCAAATCGCGATTGCCCTGGGCGAATGCCAGAATGATCATTTCATAGGCCTGGCGCGCGCCATCACAGAAATCATCGGCATCGAAATGCGGATCGGCCAGCGTGATTTCGGTCAGCGACTGGCGCAGGCGGATCTCTGCCGGGGATAGCGCCTTATCATTGCCATCGGCCGATGTCCGGCGCGGCAATTGTATAACCTTGCCTTCCTTTGCGCCTTCATTCGATCCCTTCTGCGGCCCGGTCCGGCCCGGACGCATATCTTCGGGCGGTTTTTCATGGCCCGTGCGCGTGCCCAGCACACTGCGCAACCGCAGCAGAATAAAAGCCGCAATCATTCCCAAAAGGATCAGATCGAAAAATTGAAAACCCTGACTCATCCTGCAATCCGCTATATGGCCCAATTTGGCCAGCCAAATATGATATTAGCGTATCTGCGCAAGCTTCACCACATCCATAAAGCGGGCCTTGGCGCATATCATAATCCGTGCTACCCACGCTATATAATCATGTTAAATCAAAGCAGGCCGATATGACGGATAATAACGCCACCGACACCCAAGACCCATCCGCGGAGAACGCGCCGCGCCTGTCCATCGCCGCGCAATATATCAAGGACCAGTCTTTTGAAAATCCAGGCGCCCCCGGCAGCCTGACCAAATCCGCCAAACCGCCCAGCATCAATGTAGCCATAGATGTTCAGGTCCGCCGCGGGGCCGAGCCGAATTACGAAGTGGAACTGAAAATCTCCGTCAGCGCCAAACAGGAGGAAAGCACCGTCTTTCTGGCCGAATTGCTCTATGGGGGGGTGTTTCAACTCATTAATATCCCGGCCGAGTCCTTGCAGCCGGTGCTGCTGATTGAATGTCCCAGACTGCTGTTTCCCTTTGCGCGCCGCATTATCGCCGATATGACCCGCGATGGCGGTTATCCGCCGCTGATGCTGGATAATATCGACTTTGCCACGCTCTACCGGCAGCGCATGATGCAGTTACAGGCCGAGGCCGAAGCGGCAAAATCGCAATAATCACCGTTTCCAGATCGGATCGCCGCCCAGGCCCGCCACAAATTCCGCATGCGCGGCGCGTTCGGCCTGCGTCAAACGCGGCGCCAGCGGCACGGGACGCGGGGAAGATGGCGCCCGCAAACCGGTAGGGTCCATAGCCCGGCCCAGTTGCGCCGGCACGCCTTCCAGCGCCAGCCCGCTTTGTGCGCCGCCGATCAATTCCAGATAGACCGCCGCCAGCAGATGCGAATCTTTCAGCGCGCCATGCAGCTCACGCCCGGAAATATCAATTTCAAACCGCCGGCACAGGCCATCCAGACTGTTCTGCCCGCCCGGAAATTTGCGCCGCGCAATCAGCAGCGTATCTATCGCACGACCGGGCGGCAATTTGCCAAATCCGATCCGGTCAAACTCGCTGTTCAGAAAACCCAGATCAAACGCCGCATTGTGAATAACCAGCTGGGTATCCCCAATAAATTCGCTGAACGCTACGGCAATATCACCAAACAGCGGCTTGTCGCTGAGAAATTCGGCGCTGAGGCCATGCACATTGAAGGCTTCGGCGGCAATGTCGCGTTTGGGATTGAGATAGGTATGGAAGGTGATACCTGTGGGCACATGATTGAACAGCTCGACACAGCCGATTTCGATAACGCGGTCGGTGCGCGGATCCAGCCCGGTGGTTTCCGTATCCAGAACGATTTCGCGCAAATTTTATCCTTTTTCCGTCTGTTGTTTGCGCATGGCCCCTGTGTCTCCGGTTTCGCGCAAGCGCGAAGCCCAGGCCCTGGCCGGCACTTTTTTCAGCAGCGGGATCAGTGCCGCGACCTGCGCCATGGCCGATTCCAGGCCCTGGCTTGAATCGATAATATAATCAGCCAGCTGACGTTTTTGCGCGTCCGGCACCTGCTTGGCGAGTATGGACTGAAATTTTTCCTCGCTCATGCCGGGGCGCGCCAAAACCCGTTCGCGCTGCAATTCATAGGGTGCGCTGACCAGCACCACACAGTCCACACGCTTCTGTCCCCCGGTTTCATACAGCAATGGCACATCAATCACAATCAATTCACGATTTTCAGCCGCCGCCTGTTCGAGAAATTTCTGCTGTTCCAGCCCGACAAGCGGATGCACGATAGCTTCCAGTTTTTTCAAAGCAGCGGGATCGTTCAGCACCCGTTTAGCCAGCGCGTCGCGGTCCACACCATTGGCATTGGTCACGCCGGGAAAGGCCGCCTCGACCGGCGCCACGGCCGAACCGCCCGGCGCATAGATCGCGTGCACGGCGGCATCGGCATCATAGACGGGAATGCCGAGAGCGCGGAACATTTTCGCCGTTTCCGATTTCCCCATGCCAATTGAACCTGTCAGGCCGGCGATGATCATGGTTTATTTTCCTTATACTTTATTTGATATGCCTGGTTCCTGGAACGCCCGCTCCCTAATTGGTCAAGAGCTACTGTGATATTTCTTCCTACGCTGTAACAATAAAGTGAACTTGGCCAAATCTCAAAGTGTCTGCCTTCAAGCTCGCGGTTCAATGAATGGACTGTTTTCGATGTAAGAATTGCCGCATTTATGGTTGGATGATTTTTCAGCAATGTTGATAGCGACTTTGTTTGTTCGCCAAATTGATTTTTCACTCTGTCTGACCATCGAATTTCGCCAATCCACAACGGTTTTTCATCGGAAGGCCTAAGGTATACAATATCCACCTCGCCCTCATTGCGCCAACGCGCATATCTTAATCTCTGAAATCCCGGCGCGTGTTGCCATTGCGAGAAAATAGCTGATTCCGCGAGGTGACCAATTTTTTCCTGCTCTTCAATTCCGACAGGCTTAAAAAGCGCCGCTCTCATTGATGGATTATTCAGGTAAATCTTAAAATTGCGCTCTCGCTTCATAGTCCGGCAGTTTTCATCCACTGTCGACACCTTGAGGATCAGGAATGCGTTTTCCAGATATTCGATATATTTTTTTATAGTCGGCTTTGCCAGGCCGGACTCTTTGGATATGTTTTCGAGGTTTGCTTCCGAGCCCGCGTTATACGCCAGGAATGAAAATAATTTATTGAGGCCCTGGATATCACTTATTCCGTAAAGGCTTGGCAAATCTTTGAGCAATACTTTGTCAATGATGTCGCTTCTGATAAATTGTTCTGCATTCCGTCTGACTTCTTCATTGAGTACGGCCTCTGGATAGCCCCCAAAATTCAGATAATCTACAAATCTGGAATTAAGCGCTTCTATATCTTTTGCCTCATATTGACCCGGACCATTTTCTGAAATCAGTTTTTCGTCATCTCCAATAAATTTTAAGAACTCATAGAATGTAAGAGGCGGCAACATGAACTCGGAAAATCGCCCTGCTCCGGACTCTCGACTCTTTAAACGAAGCGCGGCAGCGGCTGATCCAGATGCGATAAACTTGGTTCTCGGATAGTTATCCACCAGGTCTTTCATGTGGATTTCCCAGTCCCTTAAATATTGGATTTCGTCAAAAACCACCACGCTGCGCTTGTCTCTTGATGCGGTTGGCAGGAATTCCATAAATTTGTCGAGAGAGATTCCAGAATAAATAGGAGCGTCAATGCTTGCATAGAGAATTTGTTTTGGATCGATACCGTCCTGTATTGCTTCGTGAATTAATTGCTTAATAATTACAGTCTTGCCTACGCGCCGGGGGCCAAGAAGAATCGCCGCGCGCCGCACGTCAAAGTTCAGCGCTAATGCTTTGAATGAGGGGAAATAAACACGCCGCTGATATTTGGCTTCCAAAATTTCTAAATCGGCGTTGGCCCACCACGGGTTATCCCGTTCAATTCGCTGCCTGATTTCTGGAGTGCCAATAGGCTGCATCGCGGAGCTTTCTAAAATAGATAAACAGCAATATGTCTATTTGATTTTTTGGGCATAAACAATTGATTTTAATGCATATATTATCTGCATTTAATATATGGGCTCTAGGACTATAGTCCTTTTGCCCCTTCAATATCCGCCAGCAGCAGATTGCGCAGCGTGTCATCTGCCTCGGGCATGCGCCCAAACCATGCGGCAAAACCGGGCCGCGCCTGGTGTATCAGCATGCCAAGCCCGTCAATGACGGGGTTTCCACGTGCCGCCGCCATGCGCAGCAAAGCTGTGATCAACGGCGTATAGACCAGATCGGTGACAGTGGCGCGCGGATGGAGATTCTCCAGTGAAATTTCCAGCGGCGGTTGCCCCGCCATGCCGAGGCTTGAACAATTCACCAGCAAAGCGCAATCGGGCAGCGTGCCGGGTAATTCCGCCCAGTCCGCTGTGATGATCGGGCCGCCAAGATCAGCGGCCAGCCGGTCCGCGCGTGCACGGGTGCGGTTGAACAGGTACAGGCGTTGAACCCCGGCATCGCAGAGCGCGGCAATAACAGCACGGGCGGCACCGCCAGCCCCGATGATCACTGCCGGTCCGGCCTGCGGCTTCCAGTCCGGCGCGCCCAGGCGCAGATTTTCCATAAATCCAAAACCATCCGTGTTGGAACCGTAAAATTGCCCATCCTTGATCCGCACTGTATTCACCGCACCCAGTCTTTTTGCATTGGCGTCCAGCGCATCGCAACATGCCAGGGCAGCTTGCTTGTGCGGTATGGTGACATTGACGCCGCTAAAACCCTGACCGGCAAGGGCGCGGAAATTGACGGCAAAATTCTCCGGCGCGATCGGTATGCGCTCATAAGTTCCGGAAATGGCATATTTGCGTAGCCAATAACCATGCAGAAGAGGTGAACGTGAATGGCTGACCGGCCAGCCGACAATTCCGGCACGCAGCACAGGAATGCTCATAATGCACCGGTCTTACCGCTGGCGCGGCTGGAAAACAGATTCAGAATGGCCGCAGCCGTTTCCTCTATGGAGCGGCGGGTCACATCAATGACCGGCCAGCCATACTGGGCGAAAAGGCGTCTTGCATAGCGCACTTCCTCCATCACTATATCCAGATCCGTGTAGCTGGTCTCGTCATTCTCGTTCAGGGATAAAAGCCGGTTGCGGCGCACCTGAATCAACCTGTCGGGATTGGTTGTCAGGCCGATGATCAGCGGTTTTTTCAAATCAGGCAGTGAGGCCGGCAAGGCAATATTCGGGACTATAGGAATATTCGCAGCTTTTAATCCGCGATTGGCCAGATAGATGCAGGTTGGCGTTTTGGAGGTGCGGCTTACGCCGAGCAGAATGATATCCGCAGAATGCAGATCATGCAGCGATTGGCCATCATCATGCGCCATAGTATATTGCAGCGCTTCAATGCGCTGAAAATATTCCGGCGTCAGGCTATGCTGTCCGCCAGGCCGGTGCGAAATTTCCGAACCAAGATAAGTGCCGATGATCTGCACAACGGGATCCAGCACGGAAAGACAGGGTAGCTGTAATTCCGCACAGCGTTGTTCCAGCATGTCGCGCAGATCGTAATTTACCAGCGTATAAATCACAATTCCCGGCATATCCTCGATCTGGCTTAAAACACGGTCAAGATGGCGGGTAGTGCGTACCAGCGCATAGGTATGTTCAATGGGAATACCGCTGTCAAATTGCGCTACAGCCGCCCGGGTAACGGAATTCAGGGTTTCACCGGTCGCATCGGAAACCAAATGCAGGTGAAAATAGGTAGCCAGCCGGGGCGATGAAGGTGCGGTCATTTCAGTCATTGAACCAGCATAGGCTGTGAATCAGGTGAATCCAGTGAATAAACAGGCCTAATGCGGCGCATCGGAAAAACATCCTGACTTTGCGGACTTTTCACATGGGGGATAATAGATCAGGAATAACTAAATTCCCAGTCTGTGAATCACGGGTGATAAGCGGAATCCCGGCTGCAGGCCTGATACTTTCAGGAGCGGAAAAACGAACAAAAGCGGGATATAATTTTATCCCTTCTATTCAGGCCATCTACTACCACTTCATCCTTTTTTATAAATATAAATAGATTAAAAGAGAGTGTGGAAAACCGGGGTGAGCTGACATCAGCAGGAATTATCCAGTAAATGAGCCAAAAATTATTATTACGCGCCTTGCGCGGCGAGAAATTGCAGCGTCCGCCTGTCTGGTTGATGCGCCAGGCCGGGCGCTATTTGCCAGAATATCGAGCGGTGCGGGCGAAGGGCGGATCATTTCTGGATTTATGCTATTCGCCTGAACTGGCGGCTGAAGTGACCTTACAACCGATCCGGCGGTTTGGTTTTGACGCGGCAATTTTGTTTTCTGATATTCTGGTGATACCCGATGCCTTGTCGCAGCAGGTGCGGTTTGAAGAAAAGCTGGGGCCGCTTCTGTCGCCTCTGATTCAGTCACGCCAGGACCTGGCATTACTGAAGCCGGAAGGTGCAGCCGCACATCTGATGCCGGTTTATGAAACGGTGAAATTATTGCGCCAACGTCTGCCGGAGGATGTGTGTCTGATCGGTTTTGCCGGTGCTCCCTGGACTGTTGCCAGCTATATGGTTGCAGGTGAAGGCAGCCGGGATCAGGCAGCAGCAAGGCTTTGGGCTTATCAGGACCGCCAAGCTTTTGCGATGTTGATGGATATTCTGATAGACGTGACGGCAGAATATCTTATCGGGCAGGTTAAAGCCGGGGCTGAGATATTACAGATTTTCGATAGCTGGGCAGGCGCGCTGCGGGAGGGAGAATTTCAGCGCTGGTGTATCGAACCGGCAAAGAAAATTATTACGCGGATACGTGCTGTCTTTCCGGAAATTCCGATTATCGGTTTTCCAAAAGGCGCGGGTTTATTATATGAGGATTATGCCCTGCATACAGGCATAGATGCGATCAGTATGGATAGCACATTACCACTGCAATTTGCGAGGGAAAGGCTGCAACCGAAACTGACGGTACAGGGTAATCTTGATCCATTGTTAGTGGTGTGCGGCGGTAAAACTATGTTGCAGGAAGCGGAACGGATTTTGACAATGATGGGACCGCAACGGTTTATCTTTAATCTGGGACATGGCATTGTCCCGCAGACGCCGCCTGAAAATGTAGCGCAACTGGTACAGTTTGTGAAACAATGGCAGGCATGAAATCCAGCCGGATTGCCGTCATACTGTTCAATCTGGGCGGCCCTGATCAGCTGTCGGCGGTACGGCCATTTCTGATCAATCTGTTTTCTGATCCTAACATTATCCGTGCTCCGGGGATAATCCGCTGGTTGCTGGCGCGGTTTATTGCCTGGCGCCGTACAGGCACGGCGCAGGAAATCTATGCAAAAATCGGTGGTGGTTCACCAATATTGCCCGAGACGCTGCAACAGGCTGAGGCGCTGGAGAATGTTCTCAAAAACACCGGTTTCAGCGCTATACGCTGTTTCACGGTGATGCGTTACTGGACACCCAGGGCGGCGGAAATTGTGCAGCAGGTAACAGATTTTGCACCCGATCATGTGGTACTGTTGCCGCTCTATCCGCAATTCTCGACAACCACGACCCGCTCTTCATTGCAGGAATGGCGCGCCACAGCCAAGCAGGCCGGTTTAACGGCCGAGGTGCATACAATTTGCTGTTATCCGGAACAGCCGGATTTCATTGCCGCACATGCAGCGCTGATCCAGGCTCAGGCCGCCAGCTTCATCGGGCCCGGCAGCATCGGTAAAGCCAGGCTTCTGTTTTCAGCCCATGGATTGCCGCAGCAAATTGTCAATGCCGGTGATCCCTATCCGGAACAGGTTGCGCGTACCGCCGGGGCGATTGCTGCCAGGCTTGGGCTGTCAGCACAGGACTGGGAGATTTGTTATCAAAGCCGGGTAGGCCCGCTGAAATGGCTGGGGCCATCGACCGAGGACAGGCTGCGGGCGGCAGGGGCGGCAAAACAGGGGGTTATTCTAGTCCCAATTGCCTTTGTCTCGGAACATTCCGAAACTCTGGTGGAGCTGGATATGGAATACAGACATCTGGCGGAAGCAGCGGGTGTGCCTTATTATCTGCGTATTGCCGCCCTGGGGGTAGAAAAACAGTTTATCCAGGGTTTGTCACAGCTTGTTGAGGATGCGCTGGCAGTATCCTCATACTGTTCCAGCACAGCTTCCAGCTGCCCGGTAGATAAATAGAATGTACGAATTTTTGAGCGCATATTATCTCTGGATCAAAAGTTTTCATCTGATTGCGGTTATCGCCTGGATGGCGGGGATGATGTATCTGCCCCGGCTCTATGTCTATCATACGGATGCGCCGGTGGGTTCGGTGCAGTCGGAAAAATTCAAATTGATGGAAGGGCGGCTGCTGCGCGGGATAATAAATCCGGCGATGATCGTTACATTCCTGCTGGGGGGGCTGTTATTGCTAACCCCGGGGCTGATTGACTGGAATGACTGGTGGATTTGGCTGAAACTGCTGCTGGTGCTGCTGCTCTCAGCAATTCATGGGCTTTACAGCCGCTGGCGCCGGGAGTTTGCGGCGGATATCCGTAAACGGCCTGGCCTGTACTACCGTATCGCCAATGAAATTCCTTTCCTGCTGCTGATCGGGATCGTAATTCTGGTAATTGTCCGCCCCTTCGGGAAAATATAGGCGCGTTTCGATCAGATCTTGCAAAGTGGCGCAAATCGGGTTACACAGCCTGCACAGCAGTGCAGCGCGCTGCGCCAGGATTCGTGCAAATGCACCCTGCATCATGCATGCCCCCCCGCTCCGTTTTTGCGATTCCCATCCTTCTGGCCGGTGCCGCCAGCCCCAATATTCTTATAACCGGAACCATTTTCCATGGACCTGACGGAAGTCGAAGAAGTCAAACTAGCTGACTTAAAAGCTAAATCACCCACCGAATTGCTGGCCTATGCCGAGGAGCTGGAAGTTGAAAATGCCAGCACCCTGCGCAAGCAGGACATGCTGTTTGCCATTCTCAAGCAATTGGCGGACCGGGAAATAGAAATTACCGGCGTCGGCGTGCTGGAAGTATTGCAGGATGGGTTTGGCTTTCTGCGTTCGCCTGAGGCCAATTATCTGCCGGGGCCGGATGATATTTATGTCAGCCCGAATCAGCTGCGGCGTTTTTCACTGCGCACCGGCGACACGGTGGAGGGCCGTATTCGCAGCCCCAAGGATGGCGAGCGCTATTTTGCCCTGCTGAAGGTCAATACCATCAATTTTGAAGATCCCGAGCGTACCCGCCAGAAGGTGCATTTTGACAATCTGACGCCGCTTTATCCCGATGAACGGCTGATCATGGAAATGGGGCCGGGCAGCAAGGATTTGACGACGCGCGTCATTGATCTGGCGGCCCCTCTGGGCAAGGGCCAGCGCGCACTGATTACCGCGCCGCCGCGCACCGGCAAGACGATGATTCTGCAAAATATCGCCCATGCCATCGCCGCCAACCATCCTGAATGCTATCTGATCGTGCTGCTGATTGACGAGCGGCCGGAGGAAGTCACCGATATGCAGCGTTCGGTCAAGGGGGAGGTTGTCAGTTCCACCTTTGATGAACCGGCCACCCGCCATGTCGCGGTCACTGAAATGGTGCTGGAAAAGGCCAAGCGCCTGGTCGAGCATGGCCGGGATGTGGTTATTCTGCTGGATAGCATCACCCGTCTGGGCCGCGCCTATAATGCGGTGGTGCCATCATCGGGCAAGGTGCTGACAGGCGGCGTGGACGCCAATGCGTTGCAACGGCCAAAACGGTTTTTCGGCGCAGCGCGCAATATTGAGGAAGGCGGTTCGCTGACCATTATCGCTACTGCGCTGATCGACACCGGATCGCGCATGGACGAAGTGATTTTCGAAGAGTTCAAAGGCACCGGCAACAGCGAAATCATCCTGGACCGCAAAGTGTCCGACAAGCGCATTTTCCCTGCCATCGACATCACCCGTTCGGGCACGCGCAAAGAAGAACTGCTGGCTTCACAGAGCGATCTGGCGAAAATGTTTGTGCTGCGCCGCATACTCAGCCCCATGGGCACAGTCGATGCAATGGAATTTCTGCTGGATAAATTGCGCGCTACCAAAAGCAATGCCGAATTTTTCGCCTCGATGAATACATAGATTGGTCTGATTTTAAGTTAGACCATGCAACACACTCTAACCTGTCACCCCGGATTTATTCCGGGGTCCACCAGCCTTCGCAAGAAGGCTGGCTACGGCATGGCAAAGGTGCTGCAAAGTAGAGCCTGAGTTTGGCCCCCTGGACCCCGCACCAAGTGCGGGGTGACACTGCGTGTGGGGGGGCGATTTAACCTAAATGCATACGGATCTGGAAGATAGCATATCGCTATTTGAAGGCCCGCTCTGCCTTGGCCTTGCCCAGCATATTCTTGCGCCGGTCAATCGCATATTCCTTGCGGAACCGGTCGAGATGCACGAAGCGGTCGAGAAGTTCGTAACAGACATTCACCTCGGCGTCCTTCGGCTCCCAATAGGCATTGGGCTGGCCGCAGATGCGAAAGCGTATCTTAATCGGGCGGGGCAGATAATAATCCCGGTTCAAGGCATCGATCAGCGGATAGATGATCGAGGCATTTTGCAGCCATAATTTATATTGTTTATGGGCTGGAGAGACCGCCTCCTCGAATTTTATCTGAATGGCGAAATCGGGCGGCATATGGCCGGCCGCGCTTAGCGGTGTTCTGGCGATATTTTTCAGTGTGGTCTTGACGAATTCCAGCCCCTTTTCGGCCTTGGCGAAATCTTCTTCGCATAATTCTGCCCTGTCTGCGGGCAATTCATTTTCGATGCGGAAATCTTCCAGATGATTCGGGTCGCGGCCATAGGTCAGGCAGACCAGATCATATAGCCGCTGAATTTCCAGCGCATGCGGATCGGCCCAGGGCAGCACCATATTGTCCTGTTCGGAAATGGTCCATTCTATCCGCCAGGCATCAATAATGTCCTGCATGCGCCTGACGCTTGCGGGGGTCAGCTGGGCGGTATCGGGGGGCCATTCATTGATGGAGGGCAGTTTTTTTTCGGCCGGCAGAACCGGAAAACCGGTTTTATGACTAAGAAGCGTAATGGCCGTCAGATAGTCGGACAGATCCTCCTCGCGGGCCAGAACCGGAATGCCGGCTTCATCAATAAGCACATGGATCAATTCATGCAGCAGCGTGAATTCCACATTGGAAATCACGAAGCGGGCGGAATCCTCGGAAGGCAAAGAGGGATCGTTCTGGTTCTGCGCAAGCGCCGTGCCCGCATAGCAGAGCATGCAGGCCAGGATCTGGCCGCGGATCAGTTTTTTCAAAATATCCGGCAAGATTTCATGCCAGGTGAGTCTTGAAAAAGCCGATCGTGCGCGACATTGCCAGTTTTGCGGCGGCTGCATCATAATGTTCGCCTCCCATGCGGGCAAAGGCATGATCCTGTTCGGGATAATCATACAGGGTGCAGAATTTGTTTTCATCAAGGCCCTTATGCATGGCGTCCTGTGCGGCGGGCGGCACAAAGCCGTCTTTTCCTGCGATGTGCAGCATCAGAGGCTTTTTAATATTCGGCGCTTCGCCTAGAAAATCGGGAATGCTGACGCCGTAAAATCCAACGGCGGCGTCCGCGTCGGTTCGCGCAGCCGAAAGATAGGCTAGCAAACCACCCAGACAAAATCCCACTGTTCCGGCCTTGCCGGTACAGCCTTTGGTCTTGCGTAAGGCGTCAATTGTGGAAGCGACATCCTGTATGCCGGTGTCGCGGTTGAATTTGCCAAATAGCGAAAAGGCCTTGTCCCATTCGGCCTTTGACTTGTCGGTGATGTTAACGCCAGGTTCGATGCGCCAGAACAGATCCGGGCACAGCGCCACAAAGCCTTCGGCGGCGAACATATCGGTGATTTCACGCATCACCTGATTGACGCCAAAAATTTCCTGCATCACCACCACGCCCGGCCCGGTGCCAGATTTCGGCATGGAAAGATAGCCGGTCATGGAACCGTCTTTACACGGAATATTTATATCTGTTCCGTTCATTGCTTTCTCCTTCAGTTCAGGCCGGTATTTTTCAAGCCCGGCATTTAATCCAGCGCGCCCAGCGGCGGGGCGAACCAGAAAGAGCCCGTCACGGCGCGGGTAAAGTGTAGCAAATGATCATGCACGCCGTCACCGGAAATGCCATACATGCTTTTTAAAATCAGTTCGAAGCGGCGCTGTTCACAGGCGAAAGCAAGAAAGTAAAGCCCGTGCTGGCGCACGCCGCCAAACGGAAATGAACGCCGGTAGATTTTCTGTTCCTCGCCATCCACTGTAATCTCGGCGCGGGCAATATGGGCGTCATTGGGCTTTGCCGCGCGTTGCAGCTCGGTGCTGTCATTCCTGGTGCGGCCGATGATTTTTTCCTGTTCGGGGATGGACAGCCTGTTGAAAGCGTCCAGATCATGCAGATATTGCATACTCATGACATAGGCGCCGCCCGCCAGATTGCGGCCCGGCGGAACCAGCGCGGCTTCGTGCGCCTCGGCGTCGCGCGGATTGGCGGTGCCGTCAATGAAGCCGGTCATGTCGCGGTTATCGTGATAATTGAAACCGGGAACCTCGAGCAGCAGTTCCGCATGGTCTTTCAGCGCGTTATGCATGGCGCGGGCGGCGTCGAAATTTGCATCCATGCGCGCCCCGTGAATCCAGATCAGCAGATCGCGCTGGGTGGCCGGTGCGTGCAGGCCGGATGCGCCCTGGATTGGCGTAAATGCGCTGAAGGCCTCGGGAAGCGTGTCCGTGATCGCCGCTAGCAAATTATTACCAAAGGCGAACACGGCATGCGCGCCCGATGCCGCCGCCGCCGCGCGCGCCTGCCGGATCGCGGTTTTCAATTGCGGCGAGGGCGCGCAGCGATATTCAAGCGCCAGATAAAACTGGCTGCCCTCGGCAAAGATAGCCTTTTGCGGATCAGCTGTCATAGGACCGGCCTTTAAACTTTGACCAAACGCGGATCAATCGCGTCGGCCAGCATGCCCGGATCGGTCAGCGGCAGGGAGCAGCTGGGCCCGCGGCAGACATAGGCGGTCGCGCGGTTGTCGCGCTGGGTCTTGTTGCGTGCCGGGTGATTTTTGGGCAGTTCGCTTCCAGGTGCGATGACCATGACGGTGCGGTCGGGGACAGGCTGGGAATAGACCGCCTGCAACAGTTTCTGGGTATGTTTGTCGGCGCGATCGCCCAGAATGACGATCTGCACGCCGCGTTCGAGAAATTCGAAACTGTTGAGCAGGCTGGCCAGTGACAGATAGTTTTTGCGCACTTCACCGCCAAATGCCGCGATAACCGCCGTGGCGCGCTGACGGTGCGTCATGTCGCCGGTCAGATAGGCCAGCCGGGCCAGGACATTTGCCATCACGCCATTGCCGCTGGGGGTGGCGTTATCGGCGCCCTGGCGGGTGCGCACGATCAGATCCCTGGCGTCCTTCGGAGTATAGAAATAGCCGCCATTCTCGCTGTCCCAGAAACGTTCATTGACCTGTTGGGTCCAGCGTTGCGCCCATTGCAGATAGTCCGTGATCCCGCTCAGCTCATATAGGCTGAGGGCGGCGCGCGCCATATGGGCATAGTCATCCAATATCTCCGCGCCGGTGATTTTTCCCGCACACCAGGAATGGGCGATGCGGCCATCCGGACCGGTCATGGCTGTGGTAACGAATTCAAATGCGCGGGCCGCCATTTCAAACCAGCTTGGCCGGTCAAATACAGCGGCAGCATTGGCGAGCGCTGCGATCATCATGCCGTTCCAGTCGGCCAGCACCTTGTCATCACGCCCGGGCGGAATGCGGCTGTCGCGCACCGGTAATAATTTTGCGCGCAGCAGCGCCAGGCGGCGTTCATCGGGGTCAGAGGCGAGCCCGAAATCTTTCAGCCGGTTGAGAATATTCATTCCCTCCCAGTTGCCGGCGGGCGTGACATCATAATGCTGTTTGAAGAATTTGGCGTCGAGACCCAGCAGCCGGTCGATCTCGGATTCGTCCCAGACATAATATTTGCCCTCAACCCCTTCGCTGTCGGCGTCCAGCGAGGCGGCAAAACCGCCTTCGGGAAGCACCATTTCACGCTGCACCCAGGCTACCGTCTCAAACAGGCGCCAGGCATATAAAGTGGAATGCGTGCCGGGCCAGACCATTGTGAGCAGATCAATGAATTGCGCATTGTCATACAACATTTTTTCGAAATGCGGGACCAGCCAGCGCTCATCGGTGGCGTAACGCGAAAGGCCGCCGCCGAGATGATCAAAAATGCCCCCCTGGCAGATATTTTCCAGCGTGGCGTTCAATAATTTTAATTGGCCATCATCATGGCTGCGCAAATAGCCGCGCCACAGCATTTCAAATATTGCCGGCTGGGGAAATTTGGGTGCGCCTTTGAGGCCGCCATGCGCGGGGTCGATCTGCCTGGCGAGGCCGCGCACGGCCTGGTCCAGCAGGTCAAATGTGAGGTGGCCTTCTGTATTTGTCTGACTCATCTGCTCCAGCGCCTGTTTCAGCGCGTCCCTGTTATTGGCGATTTTTTCTGGTTCGGACATATAGACTTGATGCACCTCACGCAAGATATCGCGAAAGGCAGGGCGGCCATGCGCAGAATGGGGCGGAAAATAGGTACCGCCCCAGAACGGCTCGCCATCCGAGGTCAGGAACATGGTCAGCGGCCAGCCGCCGGGCTGGCCTAGCAGCGCCAGCGCATGCATATAGATGGCGTCTATATCTGGACGCTCCTCGCGATCCACCTTGATATTGACGAACAGCTCATTCATAAGCGCGGCAGTTTGCGGGTCTTCGAAACTTTCATGCGCCATCACATGGCACCAGTGGCAGGCGGCATAGCCGATCGACAGCAGCACCGGCTTGCCATATTTGCGCGCGGCCTGAAACGCTTCCGGGCCCCAGCCATACCAGTGCACCGGATTGTCCTTATGCTGCAACAGATAGGGGCTGGTTTCGCGGTCCAGAAAGTTTCGCTCCATGGCGCGGTCCTTTAAATTCTATGATAGGATATAGGGGCAACATAGCTGTGCCGCACATTTCCAGCAAGCGAGGAAGCCCTATGAAAATCACCTTTAACGTTGAATGCACCCCGGATGAGGCGCGGTCCTTTTTTGGCCTGCCGAAGGTGGCTCCGATGCAGGATAGAATGCTCAAGGAGATGGAGGCGCAGTTTCGTAAATCCATGGCGTCCATGGATGGTGAAGCGCTGTTCAAGGGGTTTCTTGCCGGAACCGGCAATCCGATGGAACGCTGGCAGGAACTTTTTCGCAGCGCGCTGAAAACCGGCAGTGGCGCCGGTTGAGGCGGCAGCCTGGATGGGGGTTGAGCCCGATACGATATTTGCCATGGCGACGGCGCCGGGCCGCGCCGGAGTAGCGGTGCTGCGTCTCTCCGGGCCGCTGGCGGGGGATATTGCAGCAAGGCTGGCAGGACCGCTACCCAAGGCACGTATGGCGTCAAAACGCACTTTTTACGATGAAAATGGTCATGCAATTGATCAGGGATTGTTGCTTTGGTTTCCTGCACCAAATAGTTTTACCGGCGAATCTGTTGCGGAATTTCATCTGCATGGCGGACGCGCGGTGATTGAGCAAATGCTGCGAACCCTTTCCGGCCTGCCGGGCACACGTCCGGCCTTGGCCGGAGAATTTACCCGGCGGGCCTTTGATCATGGCAAGCTGGACCTGACCGAAGTGGAAGGGCTGGCGGATCTGGTGGCTGCGGAAACACAAGCGCAACGGCGTCAGGCGCTGCGCCAGATGGAGGGCGGTCTGGGCGCAATCTACGAATCATGGCGGGCCCGCCTGTTGCAGGCGCTGGCGATTCTGGAAGCGCAGATAGATTTTTCCGATGAAGAACTGCCCGATGATTTGAATGAACAACTGCAAGCGGCGTTACAGGGATTAGCAACGGATATTTCGGCGCATCTGGCCGACGGCCAGCGCGGGGAAATATTGCGGCGCGGCTTCCGGATCGCCATACTGGGGGCGCCAAATGTTGGAAAATCCAGTTTAATCAATGCATTAGCCCAAAGGGACGTAGCCATTGTGACACCCCAGGCGGGAACCACCCGCGATGTGATAGAAGTCAATCTGGATTTGGGCGGTTATCTGGTCAGTATTGCGGATACGGCCGGTTTGCGCATTACCGAGGATGATATCGAGGCCGAAGGCATTGCGCGTGCCGGACGTCAGGCGGCGGCAGCCGATTTGAAACTTCTGGTCTATGATGCGGGCGCATGGCCTGAAAAACATGCGGCGACCGAGGTCTGGCAGGATGGATCTGCCCTGACACTGGTCAACAAGATCGACCTGCATCCCGAAAAAGATTTCGAATCCGGAATAAGTGAATATATCCCTGTATCCCTTCACACCGGCGCGGGTGTGGACAGGCTGCTGCAGCGGTTACAGCAGGCGGTGGCGGCCCGGCTGGGCGGCAGCGAGACCCCCGGCCTGACCCGGGAGCGGCACAGGCGGGAACTCAGCCAGTGTCAGCAAAGCTTGCTGCGTGCGCTGCAATCGGAAGATAAAGCGGCAGAACTGATTGCCGAGGATGTACGTCTGGCGATGCGGGCCCTGGGGCGGATTACCGGCCGGGCCGGTGTCGAGGATATGCTGGATGTGCTGTTTGGGGAATTCTGCATCGGAAAATAATGTTTCACGTGAAACAGCTAGACCCTATTCGGATCAGATGGAATAGCCAGAGACGATCCCGGTAGATCTGTAAAATAGGGTCGATCTGATAATTTAGGTGAATTTTTGACAAAGACTGCAAAGCAGCATAGAGTGCGCTATGCCTGAATTGGAAAAATTGTCTGCAAAAACCTATGATGTGGTGGTGGTTGGCGGCGGCCATGCCGGTTGCGAAGCCGCAGCCGCAGCCGCGCGCATGGGTGCGGAAACGCTGTTGCTGACCCATAATTTTTCCACGCTCGGGGAAATGTCCTGTAATCCGGCCATTGGCGGATTGGGCAAAGGGCATCTGGTGCGTGAAATTGACGCGCTGGACGGGCTGATGGGGCGGGTTGCGGATGCAGCGGGCATCCAGTTCCGCCTGTTGAACCGGCGCAAGGGCGCTGCCGTACAGGGACCGCGCGCGCAGGCGGACCGGGCTTTGTACCGGCAGCATATGCGGGCAGCGCTGGCGCAAACATCGGGCCTTGATATTTTCGCGTCCCCGGCCGGGGATATAGAAATGGCTGACAGCAGCATCCGTGCGGTGATCACCGAATCAGGCCAGCACATTGCCTGCAAGGCGCTGATACTCACCACCGGAACTTTTCTGAACGGCCTTATCCATATGGGCGAGTTTACGCAGCCGGCCGGCCGGGTTGGGGAGGCGCCGACTGTGGCGCTTGCGAAGACGCTTTATGGGCTGAAATTGCGCATGGGCCGGTTAAAGACCGGTACCCCGCCGCGGCTGGATGGCAGAACCATTGACTGGTACGGACTGGAAGAACAGAAGGGTGATTCGCCCCCAAGCCTGTTTTCGTTTATGAACAGAGAGACGCGCACGCCTCAGGTCAGTTGCTATATTACCCATACCAGCCCGGCAATGCATGCGATCATCCGGGCCAATCTGCACCGTGCGCCGATCTATTCGGGTCAGATTGCGGGCACGGGGCCGCGCTATTGCCCCTCAATAGAGGATAAGGTGGTACGTTTCGCCGGCAAAGAGGGTCATCAGATTTTTCTGGAGCCGGAGGGGCTGGAGAGTGACTGGATTTACCCGAACGGCATTTCCACATCGCTGCCGGAATCGGTGCAGCTGGAAATGGTTCGCGCCATAAACGGCCTGGAGCGCGCGGTGTTTTTCCGTCCCGGCTATGCCATTGAATATGATTTCGTGGACCCGCGCGAATTGCGGCCTACGCTGGAAACCATTGCGGTGGGCGGCCTGTTTCTGGCCGGACAGATCAATGGCACCACCGGCTATGAAGAGGCGGCCGCGCAAGGATTAATGGCTGGTATCAATGCCGCCCGTCTGGCCGGTGGCCAGCCAGGGGTGATGCTGGACCGGGCCACCGCCTATATTGGCGTCATGATAGACGATCTGACCAGCAAGGGGGTCAGTGAACCCTATCGGATGTTTACCTCCCGCGCTGAATATCGGCTAAGCCTGCGGGCGGATAATGCGGACCAGCGCTTGACCGGTCTGGGAATGGCCTGGGGCTGTGTCTCGTCGCAGCGGGCGGCACATTTTGAGTACAAGCAGCAGGCGCTGACCCAGGCCCGCGCAATGACCCAGGCATTGCGCCTGACATCGGCACAGGCGGCGAATCACGCGCTTCAGGTCAATCAGGATGGCCTGACCCGCAGTGCCTGGGATCTGTTGGCCTATCGCGATATTGATATTAGCCGGTTGAGCGTCATATGGCCGCAGCTGGCGGAAATTGCCCCCGATATTGCGGAGCAGGTGCAAACAGATGCGCAATATGCGACCTATCTGCTGCGTCAGGAAGCCGATATCATTGCCTATCGAAAAGACGAGGCGCTGCATTTGCCAGCCGATCTCGATTATGACAAGATTTCCGGCCTGTCGATAGAGGCGCGTCAGAAGCTGCGCGCAGCTGCCCCGGCGACTTTGGGACAGGCCGCGCGGCTTGAGGGTATTACGCCCGCGGCCCTGACCACGCTGCTGGTGCATGTGAAAAAGCAGCCCGCTGTCAGAACGGCGTGAACGGCGGCAATTGCGATAATGCCAGCAGCGGCCCTTATGGGCCGGTGGAATTTCAACGGGAATTCAATATTGGCCCGGCGGCACTGGCGCGGGTAAATCACTTTGTCGCATTGCTGCAAAAATGGCAGCCCAGGATCAATCTGGTCAGCGCCAGCACGCTGCCGGATTTGTGGCAGCGCCACCTGCGTGACAGCGCCCAGCTTTTACATCTTCTGCCTGAACAGCGCGCACCCTGGCTGGACATTGGCAGTGGCGCCGGATTTCCGGGTCTGGTGCTTGCGCTGCTTCAGGAGGATACGGGCAATGCCGCCAGCCTGCATCTGGTCGAAAGCGATCAGCGCAAGGCAATTTTTTTGCAGGAAGTGATTCGCGCCACCGGAATTTCCGCACAGGTCCATGCGCAGCGTATCGAGCAGCTACAACCGCCGCAATTGGGCGGTCCGGCGCGGCTGATCACGGCGCGTGCGCTGGCCCCGCTGCATCGGATCCTGGAATTGACTGCGCCGATTGCCGGGCCGGATACGATTTATTTACTTTTAAAAGGACAAGATGTAGATGATGAATTGACATTGGCCGCAAAATATAGAAAAATGACGGTGATACAGCACCCAAGCCGAACTCATTCGGCAGGCAAGGTGCTGATAATCACGGAGGTAGCCCGTGTCTGATTTTCCTGTATCGCGACCTTTGCCTGTTTCACGTGAAACATTAAACCTTGGCGGCGCACGTCTGATTGCGGTTGCCAATCAGAAAGGCGGGGTGGGGAAAACCACAACCGCAATTAATCTGGGCACCGCATTGGCGGCGGTTGGCGAGCGGGTGCTGGTGATTGATTTGGACCCGCAAGGTAATGCCAGCACGGGTTTGGGGGTCAGCCAGCAGGCACGGGAATGTTCCATCTATGAAGTGCTGATGGGTGAGGCCGATCTGGTGCAGGCGGTGCAGGCTTCTTCCATTCCGGGTCTCAGCGTGCTGCCATCTTCGGTCGATCTTTCCGGTGCGGAGCTGGAATTGATAAACCTGCCCCGGCGGAATTTTCGCCTGCGGGATATGCTGTTACAATCGGCGCAAGCAGGGCAGCTTCCCTTTAGCTATATTCTGATTGATTGCCCGCCCGCACTTTCTTTGCTCACGATCAATGCGCTGGCGGCGGCAGATTCGATTCTGGTGCCGTTGCAATGTGAGTTTTTCGCGCTGGAAGGGTTGAGCCAATTATTACGCACCGTCGATATGGTACGTGACACTTTGAATCCGCTGCTGGAAATTCAGGGCATTGTCCTGACCATGTTTGATTCCCGCAATAATCTTTCGGATCAGGTGGCCCTGGATGTGCGCGGATTTTTGGGTAAAAAAGTTTATGACACGGTGATACCCAGAAATGTGCGGGTTTCAGAAGCGCCCTCTTACGGAAAGCCTGTGCTGATCTATGATATGCATTGCGCAGGCAGCCGGGCCTATATAAAACTTGCTGGAGAAATTCTCCGGCAGGAGCGCCAGGCAAAAGCCGCCTGACCCCTGCGGCAAGGGTGCGGAATAAATCATGAGTGACGAAATCAGAAGACAGAAGCTGGGGCGTGGACTGTCCGCGTTGCTGGGCGAGGAACGCTCACCTTTTGGGCGCGTCATGCCTTCGCGGACCCCGCAACATATCCCGGTGGGCAATCTGCGCCCCAATCATTTTCAGCCGCGCAAAAAATTTGACGATGCCGCTTTGAAGGAATTAACCGATTCCATTCGGGAAAAGGGCGTCTTGCAACCTATTCTGGTGCGTCCGGTACCCGATCTGGCCGAGCATTATGAAATTGTTGCCGGGGAACGGCGCTGGCGGGCGGCACAATTGGCGCGTCTGCATGAGGTGCCGATTCTGGTCAAGGATCTGACCGATGCCGAAAGCCTGGAACTGGCGCTGATTGAAAATATTCAAAGGGCAGATCTGAACCCGATGGATGAGGCACGCGGCTATGCCCGGCTGATAGATGAATTTGATCATTCGCAGGAGGATGTCGGCCGCGTGGTGGGCAAAAGCCGCAGCCATGTCGCCAATATGCTGCGGCTGCTGGCGCTGCCTGAATCCATCCAGGCGATGCTGGAAGATAACCGCCTTTCCGCGGGACATGCACGCACCCTGATCACAGCGTCTGATCCCGAAGCGCTGGCGCAACAGATTGTCAAAGGCAAGCTGTCGGTGCGCGATGCCGAGGCGCTGGCAAAAGGACGCAAACCCTCCGGCGCTAAAAAACCCCCGCTGATAAAAGATCCCAATCTGCTGGCGCTGGAAAAACAGATCGCGGACGGGCTTGGGCTTAAGGTGACCATCTCGCCACGGGGCTTTCTGGAAGGTGTCATTTCCATCGAATATAAATCGTTGGAACAGCTTGAGGATGTCTATCAGCGATTGCTGACCAATCCGGCTCAGGGCCAGTTTTAACTCAGCCCGGCCGGGGGGGCCGTCCGGGCGCGGCGCGGCAGATGCGCCAGCTGAAGCAGGGCCTGGCTGCACAGGCTGAAATCCGGTGCGCCGGTGGTTTTACAGGCCGCCTCGGTCCGCAGCACCTGTTCCAGCGCATGTGCGGCCAACTGCGTATTCCACATAGGCAGCATGCGGCGGAATGCCGTGATTCTTGAGAAATGCAAAGGCGGCCGCAGCACCCGCAGCGCCATATCGGCAGAACTGCCCTTCGCCTGCGCCGCGAGTACCAGTTGCAGTTTCATCAGATGGGTGCTGAGCGCACGCAAGATAGTGATAGGGGAAACCCCGCCCGCAAAAGCGCGCTGAATATGCGCATCCAGCGCTTCAGGATCGCCCAGACACAGGCAGTCACAAATTTCATCGAGACTGTGAACGGCACCATCGCCAATACAGGCCTGCACATCCTGCAAGCGCACCAGATTATCCTTGGACGCCATGCCATGCCGGAGATCATGGCCATCATAGCCATCATGGCCATCATGGCTATCAGAGCTATCATGGCTATCAGAGCGGTCATGGACATCCATGATACCGCCGGTATCTTTTATACCCCTGATGTCAGGGGTCTCTAAGACATCTGCGATAGCTATGGCATCATGGATATCCGTGCAATCCAGGATAGTATTGGTACCGGTGATACCTCTGCTATCCGCGATAGCCAGGATATCTGCGCCATCATGGCTATCTATTGTGTCAGGTATATCTCCGATACCTGGGATATCGCCGGTATCCTGGCTACCGACGCCTGCCATGACATCTTTGATATCTCTACTGTTCCGTTGGCGTGTCCAAAATCCCTTATATAAAACCAGCTTGTCCAGTTCCTGTCGGCTGGCCATGCGGTCTTCGCCCAAACATTGCAGCAGATAGTCCTTAGCATCTGAAGTAATCCTCAGCCCGTTCTGCGCCAAGTGATCAGTGACCATTGCCGACAGATCGGCTGCACTGTCTTCATAACAGGCAGCGATTGCGCATAACGGACTGTCCTCAAAAGTTTTGCGCAATTTGGAGGTTTTGGTCAGTGCTCCCGCCTCCATGACGATCAGCGAATCGCCTTTGGGGTCTTGCAGAAAATTCAGAAATGCCGGAAGCAGGGCATCCCCGGCCCCGCTCAGGCGTATTACCCGGCGCCCGCCGGTCATGGCAATCGCAGCCGCCTCATCACCCAGAAGTGCAGGATCTTCCTTAAGCGCGGCTCCGGTCAGATTGGCAATGCGAAACGGGTCATGTATATCCGCGACAATCGCCTGGGTCACGCGCTGGGCATGTTCCCGGACACGCCCCTCATTGGGTCCATAAAACAGCACGGCGCGAAGGGCGCTGGCCGGGCGCTTCAATAATTGTTCCAAACTTGCGCCTTTGACAATCATGCAGGGCCCTATGCCGGGGGTTGCGCTGCGCTGCGCTGAAAATATAACGCCAGACGGGTCACCACTTCTCCGCTCAGATCGCGGGCGGCGCGTTCCTCCGCGTCCCGCTCGGCGCTTAATGTGGCAAACTCGGAATCAACGACGTTGAATGCAGAGGTCGCCCGCAGGCTGGTTTCATACAGGATCTTCTGATCCTGTATGCGGGTTAACCGCACCGTGCCCAACAATCTATAGTTGAATCGTGTGACGGATTCATCTTCCCGAATGGCCAGCCCATCCTTGCGCTCCGTCAGGGCTATATCCAGCCGGTAGGCTTTTTTGATATTACCCCCACGCGCCGAAAAACGGTCAATCAGATAGTTTTGCAGATGGTGACCGGCACGCCCGTCAATCGGGTTCAGCGCGATTTGGGAAAATTGCGCCGGCGCCGAATTGCTTTGCGCGCGCTGCCCGTAAAGTGGTTGAAAGCCGCAGCCGCCCAACAGGCCGACGCCAATCACTGTCAGAATGTCGCGCCTATGCCACGACATTGACAATCCGGTCCGGCACGATAATCACCTTGCGCACCGGTTTCCCCTCCAGATGGCGGGTGATCCCCTCCAGGGCCAATGCCCTGGCCTCAAGCTCGGCAGCAGGCGTCTGCGGCGGAACATTCAGTTCACCGCGCCGCTTGCCATTCACCTGAACAATGACCAGAACCGTATCGGTGCGGGTAAGCTCCGGGTCCGCGACAGGCCAGGGCTGATCCACCGCCATCTGTGTATGCCCAAGCTGGGCCCAGCATTCCTCAGCCAGATGCGGCATCATGGGTGCCGACAGCAGAATCAGGCTTTCCAGCGCCTCACGCAATGCAAGGCCTGCCCCTGGTTCCTCCGTCCCCTGCGACATAAAGCTGTTGATATGATTGGATAATTCATAAATCCGCGCCACAGCACGGTTAAAGTGAAACCGCTCAATATCCTCGGTCACGGCGGCAATTGCCTGATGCGAAGCCTGCCGCAGCGCCTGGCCGAGCGGGCCAAAAGTCCCGCCTTGCACCGCATCGCCGGGCGGCGGCACCAGCGTCAAGGCGTCATTGACCAGACGCCAGACGCGCTGGGTAAAGCGCCAGGCGCCTTCAACGCCTGCTTCGGTCCATTCAATGTCCCGTTCGGGCGGCGTGTCGGAAACCACAAACCAGCGCGCCGTGTCGGCCCCGTAATGCGCAATAATATTTTCGGGATCAACCACATTGCGCTTTGATTTGGACATGGATTCGATCTTGCCGATCTGCACCGGCGCGCCGGTATCTTTGTGCACAGCGGCGCCATCGCGCTTGATAATTTGCTCGGGAAACAGCCAGGCGCCGGTCTGGTCCTTATAGGTTTCGTGCGTCACCATGCCCTGGGTAAACAGTCCGCTGAATGGTTCGCTGTCCCTTGCATAGCCGGTCTGCTTCATGGCCCTGGTATAAAAGCGCGAATAAAGCAGATGCAGAATGGCATGTTCGACACCGCCAATATATTGATCGACGGGCATCCAGTAATCGGCTTCGGCGCGGTCAACCGGCACGGCGGCATGCGGGCTGCAAAAGCGTGCAAAATACCAGGACGAATCAACAAAGGTATCAAAGGTATCTGTTTCGCGAATCGCCGGCTTGGCGCATTTCGGGCAGGGCGCATGTTTCCATGATGGATGGTGCGCCAGCGGATTTCCCGGCCTGTCGAATGTGACATCTTCCGGAAGGGTGACCGGCAGCTGATCGCGCGGCACCGGCACAACACCGCACTCCGCGCAATGAATAACCGGAATCGGACAGCCCCAATAGCGCTGGCGTGAAACGCCCCAGTCGCGCAGCCGGAAACTTACCGCCGCTTCGCCGGCGCCCATTGCGCTCAGGCGTTTTGAAACTTCGGATTTCGCCTCGGCGATGGCCATGCCATTCAGAAAGGCGGAATTAACCATACGCCCGTTCTGATTGTCCGTATACGCATCATTAATGATAAGGATGTCTGTCTCTCCAACAGGGGCGACAACCGGCAGAACTTCCAGGGCATATTTGCGGGCGAAATCCAGATCGCGCTGATCATGCGCCGGGCAGCCGAAAATAGCGCCCGTTCCATATCCCATCAGCACAAAATTGGCGATATAAACCGGAACCTCGCGTCCCGCAACAAAGGGATGGCGTACCTTTAATTGCGTGTCATATCCAAGCTTTTCCGCGCGTTCCAGCACTTCCGCCGTGCCGCCGCCCTCACGGCATTGCTTGCAGAAGGCAGCGATGGCCGGATCGCGTGACGCCAGCGCCAGCGCAATCGGATGATCCGCCGAAATGGCGCAGAAGCTCATGCCGAAAATCGTATCATGGCGCGTGGTGTATACTTCCAGCACGCCATCTCCCGGCAGGCTTGCGGCGTGCGCCCCCGTAAGCGCAAAGCGTATCCGCATCCCTTCGGAACGCCCGATCCAGTTGCTCTGCATCAGGCGTACTTTTTCGGGCCAGCGCTCCAGCGTGTCCAGCGATAGCAGTAATTCATCCGCATAGGCGGTGATTTTAAAAAACCACTGGGTAAGAAGGCGCTGTTCCACCAGCGCGCCGGAACGCCAGCCGCGCCCGTCAATGACCTGCTCATTGGCCAGCACGGTGCCATCCACCGGATCCCAGTTGACCGAGGATTCTTTCCGGGTCACCAGGCCTGCCTCCAGAAAATCCAGAAACATCCGCTGTTCATGGCCGTAATATTGCGCATCGCAGGTCGCCAGTTCGCGCGTCCAGTCTATCGACAGGCCAAGCGCCTTTAACTGGCTGCGCATGGTGGCGATATTTTCATAGGTCCAGATGGCGGGATGCACGCCGCGTTCACGCGCGGCATTTTCAGCAGGCATGCCAAATGCGTCCCAGCCCATCGGGTGAAGCACATTAAATCCGCGGGCGCGTTTGTAGCGCGCGACAATATCGCCCATGGTGTAATTGCGGACATGGCCCATGTGAATCCGCCCGGACGGATAGGGAAACATTTCCAGCACATAATATTTTTCACGGGCATCAGGCACCGCGCGAAAGGCCTGCGCCTTATGCCAGCGGTCCTGCCATTTCTGTTCAGATTGCTTGGGATTATATCGTGACATAAAAATTTCCGGGCGCGCAGGGGTGATCAGGCAGCTTTAACCCGCCTCGCTATCAATACGCAGCTGGCGGGCACGTGTCAGGATGGCATTTTCCACGCGGACCCCTGTCTCCGGATTGCTGGGTGCATCGACCCAGTTCCCGCCCGGGCCCATTTCCTGGCGGAACACGGAAACTTTAACCCCGTCAGCGCGCAGGCGTTTGTCCAGAATATAAACCGTCATTTTAAAGCGTTCATTGGGATGTGCCGGATTGATATACCAATCGGTAATCAGCACGCCGCCAAACGGATCCGCCGAGGACATTGGCATAAAGGATATCGTGTCCAGACTGGCCCGCCATAAAAAGCTGTTAACCCCGATGCCGCCGCCGCCATCTTTTTCCTTGTCTCCGCCCAGGCCGAAAATGCCGCCCGGTCCGAACAGGCCATCCGCCTCAGTCTGCCTGGCCCCTGATGGCGCCGGGTCATAGCGGTTTTTGCCGACTTTTTCGGGATAACGTGATTCGGGATCGCCGCCGCCGCACGCCGCCAGCAGTGCTGCGCCGCAAAGCAGGACAATGAAGCGGGTAATCCGTAAATTCTGCGCCGCCTGTAACAAGATCTTCCCCTTATCTGAACCGGAATTTAACCAAATCAACAGCATTATTAATCAGGTTCCAACGCTGTGCGTGAAAAAGGCTGCCATCCTGATGCCGCTTTATAAAGACAAGCCGCAAAGGCGGCAACCTTTGCACAGCATTAGCTTCTAATTAACTGCGATGAAAGTGTGGCGTAATTATGCCGGCGCTGATTTGCGGCACAGGCATGCGCCGCTGTGATAGAGCAAGGAAACATCTGTTCATAATGCCTTATAAACAGGCAGTTTGCTAAGAAATCCGCCAAAAAACAAGGCTATGTCCGGGCTTATGTGATGTTCAAGCAACAGGTTAAACTATTTGTGCGGGCGCCCGGAAATGTTTAGGCGTTAGCGCTTGACCCAGTCAGTGCAGTTTGCGAGATTGGCCGCGAAATGGCGGGTGCAGCGGGTGCCCCGCATGTTGGCGGTTCTGACGGTTTCGGATTTCAGCAGGGATGGCTCCAGGTTTTGGGGGCGGTCGTTCTGCTCCGGGGTGCGGCGGTTAACCCAATTAATACGAGGTAAAGTATGAAAACGTTCCTTTATGGCACTACCGCACTGGTGGCCTCTGGCTTGATGATGGGCGGGGCTTTGGCCGCTGACCCGATCTCTATGAAGATCAATGGCTTTTACGATGCGGCTTTTGTGCTGCATGATGACGATGCGGCAGGCACGGGCGACAGCTCTGTCAAGCAGGATGTCGAAATTAATGTCAATGGCTCGACCGTGCTGGATAATGGCGTAACGGTTGGCGCCAATATCGAATTCAAGGAACAGATCGGCGGTTCCGCGCTCGGCAATGAAGAAGTGTTCGCCTATCTCGAAGGCGGCATGGGCCGCGGCGAAATCGGCTCCACCGACAGCGCGCCATTCAAAATGGCCTATACCGCGCCCTATGTGACGGACGCCCATGGCGTAGACACCCCGATTTTCTGGCACATTTCGCGTTTCAGCGCGCGTACCACCACCCGCATCAGAATGTCGGGCGACGCCAACAAGGTGACCTATTTCACCCCGCGCATGACGGGCTTCCAGCTTGGCATGTCCTACACCCCGTCAAATGACAGCGCTGGTGCAGGCTTTGTCGCCGGCGGCACGACTGCCGGCACTGCCGGTCTTGGCACTTCGGATCCGGCAACAGGAACCGGCTGGGTTAACACGTTCGGCGTGCGCAGCGACGCCAATGGCGGTGTTGAAGATATTATCGAACTGGGCGGCAGCTATGTCGGCGAATTCTCGAATATCGGCATCAAACTGTCTGCGGGATATGCCTGGGGCGATCATGAATCCTTCGGCCTGACTGCCGCAGGGCGTGGCATTGCCTCGCCGATTTCCGACGATCCGGAAGCCTGGCACCTGGGCGCCAATTTCACCAGCATGGGCTGGACCCTGGGCGCGGGCTATTATGGTTCAGACGGCCTGGTTCCGGGCCGTCCGGGCACGCTGTTCCGGGATGACCGCAACGAAGAAGCCTGGAATGTCGGCGTGACCTATGCGACCGGCCCCTGGCAGGCGGGCATTGCCTATATGAATTCCGAACAGGATGGCACACGCGGCGCACCTGGAGACAATCAGCTTAAACTGGTTGATATCGGCGCCCAGTATAAATTGGGACCCGGAGTGGCCATCAGCGCGGATCTGACTTTTGCTGATGACGAAGCTGCCGGACCGGCCAGCAATATCAGCCCGGCCAGCATTGAAGACAAGGCGCTGGCCCTTACCCTGATGCTGGATTTCTAATCCGGTCTTGCAATAGATTATGAAAGGGCAGGCTATGGCCTGCCCTTTTTCGTGGCGGAAATGATCCGTTTCAGTCAGACAGGTTTGGTTGATGGGCGCTCTCATTTGGCTCGCCTCCTATCCCAAGTCAGGTAATACATGGCTGCGCGCTTTTTTGTTCAATCTGCTGCGCAACCCGCCCGAGCCGGCCTCTATCAACGAACTTGACCGCTTCTGCATCGGCGAATCCGCCGGTGCCTGGTATGCCAGACGTGCCGGCCGCCCGCTTGAGGGGTTGGAAATGGCGCAAATCATGGCGCTGCGCCCCGCCGTGCACCGTGATTTCACCCAGGCCTTTCCGGATTCGGTGTTTGTCAAAACCCATAATTTTCTGGGTGAATGCTGCGGCATTCCGCTGCACAATATGGAAGTGACGGCGGGCGCCATCTATGTGGTGCGCAATCCGCTCGATGTGGTGATTTCCATGGCGGATCATTTTGGCGTCAGTCTGGATGCGGCAATCGAGCGGCTGGGCGATCCCAGTTCCGCAACCGAAACCAGCGCGGCCCATGCGGCTGAATTTCATTCCGACTGGTCCACCCATGTCAAAAGCTGGACCGGGCATGAAAATCCCGGCCTGCATCTGATGCGTTATGAGGATATGCTCGACAAGCCGAATAAAAGCTTCCGCAGGCTGGCGGATTTTCTGGGATTGACACCGCCAAATGACCGCTTGCGGCGGGCCATAAAATTTTCTTCATTCGATGTGCTTAAGACGCAGGAACGTAAAACCAGCTTCAAGGAACGCAGCGAATTTTCCCAGGCATTTTTCCGCTCGGGCCGCAAACAGCAATGGCGAACCCATTTGTCGCGCCAGCAGATAGACCGGATTGTTGCAGCCCATCACGAACAAATGGCGCGTTTTGACTATCTGCCCTGAGCGGTTGCGCGATTAACCCGGCCGGGGATTGGAAATTTGCGGTTTTTGATTGCCCGGCCGGCCAAAATACTGCATATATTTAGCGTAATATAAAAAGTACCCCTGTAAATCGGTGGAAAATAAAATGAACCACTTGGATCAACTGGAAAATAAAAGCGTATTCATCCTGCGCGAGGCGTTCAACCGGCTCGATAAGATCGGCATGTTGTGGTCGCTCGGCAAGGATTCGAATGTCATGATCTGGCTGGCCAAAAAGGCGTTTTTCGGCCATGTGCCGTTTCCGGTCATTCATGTTGATACGGGCAAAAAATTCAAGGAAATGTATGAATTCCGCGACCGCTATGTAAAAGAATGGAATCTGACCCTGATCCGCGACACCTGCCCGCCGCTGGAGGATATGGATCCCAGCCTGCCTGCCGCTGCGCGATCGGCGGCGCGTAAGACCGCCGGTCTGAAAAAAGTACAGGACCGCGAACAATTCAGCGGTCTGATTGCCGGTATCAGGCGCGATGAACAGGCGACGCGGGCAAAGGAGCGGGTGTTCAGCCCGCGTGGGCAGGAAGGCCAATGGGATTTTCGCGATCAGCCGCCCGAATTCTGGGATCAGTACAAAACAGATTATCCGCCTGGCACACATATCCGCATCCATCCGCTGCTGCACTGGACCGAACTGGATATATGGCAATATACCAAGCGCGAAAATATACCCACAATAGGGCTGTATTATACAAAGAACGGCAAACGCTATCGCTCGCTTGGCGATGAAGACATCACCTTCCCGGTCGATAGCCAGGCCGCCACGATTGATGAAATCATAGCAGAACTTCAGACGACGAATATATCCGAACGCGCAGGCCGCGCCATGGATCATGAGGCTGAGGACAGTTTCGAGCGCCTGCGCGCTGACGGCTATTTGTAGGGACCAGGCAAAATGACGCAACTTTCTCAATCCGCAGTGCGCGATCTATTGCGTATCGTAATTGTCGGGCATGTGGATCATGGTAAATCAACCCTGGTGGGCCGGCTGCTGCATGACACCAATTCGCTGCCGCAGGGCAAGGTGGAAGAAATCAGGGCCATGTCCGACAGGCGCGGCATGCCGTTCGAATATGCCTTTCTTATGGACGCGCTCCAGGCCGAACGCGATCAGGGCATTACCATCGACACGTCTCAAATCTGGTTCAATACCGAGAAGCGCAATTATGTGATCATCGACGCGCCGGGGCATAAGGAGTTTCTGAAAAACATGATCACCGGCGCGGCGCAAAGCGATGCGGCGCTGCTGATCATTGACGCGGTGGAAGGCGTGCGCGAACAGTCGCGCCGGCATGGCTATCTGCTGCATCTGCTGGGCATCCGCCAGGTGGCGGTGGCCATCAATAAAATGGATCTGGTGGGCTATAGCCAGCAGCGCTTTGAGGAAGTGGCGCAGGAATTCCGCTCCTATCTGAATGATCTGGGAGTAGTGCCGACCTTTATCCTGCCGGTGTCGGCGCGCGAAGGTGAAAATCTGACCCGGCGTTCTGCTGCGATGGACTGGTATACGGGTCCGGCAGTCGTGGAAGCGCTTGACTGTTTCGTATCGGAACCGCTTTCCAGCGATCTGCCGCTGCGCCTGCCGGTGCAGGATGTCTATAAATTCGACGAGCGGCGGATCATTGCCGGGCGCATCGAATCGGGACGCGTTACGGTGGGCGATGAAATTCTGTTTTCACCCTCCAATAAAACCGCCAGGGTCAAAAGCCTGGAGGTCTGGCCTGACACGCTGGCTTCTCCCTCGCGCGCGCTGGCGGGTTATTCCGTTGGACTGACCCTTGATGAACAGATTTTTGTGGAACGCGGCGATACAATCAGCCATGTCCGCAATGCGCCGATTGAAACCGATGTATTCCGTGCACGTCTTTTCTGGCTTGGCCATGATCCGCTGATCACCGGAAAAAGTTACAAGCTAAAACTGAACACCAGCGAAGTGCAGGTGCAGGTGCAAAAAATCGAATCGGTGATCGATACCGGCGATCTGTCTTTGTCACAACCTGTATCTGTCGAACGCAATCAGGTGGCGGAAGTCATATTGCGCGCGCGGCGCATGCTGGCTCTGGATGCATTCAATGACAAACCCGCTACGGGGCGCTTTGTGCTGGTTGATGGTTATGACATTGCCGGAGGCGGCATCATTTCCATGGAAGGCTATGCCGATCAGCGGCAGCTGATCACCCAGCGCGCCACTAATATTGTCCGGGTTGAACAGGGCATCAGCGATGAGGAACGTGCCCGCATGAACGGGCATCGCGGCGGCGTAATCTGGTTTACCGGCCTGTCGGGCGCGGGCAAGTCCACATTGTCGGTGGAGCTGGAACGCCGTCTGTTTGAAAAAGGCTATTCGGTCTATGTGCTGGATGGCGACAATATCCGTTTCGGCTTGAACGCCAATCTGGGCTTTTCGCCGGAAGACCGTTCCGAGAATATCCGCCGCGTCGGCGAGGTGGCGGCGCTGTTTGCGCGTGCGGGCATGATTGCGCTCACCGCCTTTATTTCGCCCTATCGCTCCGACCGGGACCGGGCGCGCGCCGCTGCTCCCGGCTGTTTTCACGAAGTCTATGTCAAGGCGGATGTGCAAACCTGCGAAAGCCGCGATCCCAAGGGTCTGTATAAAAAAGCCCGCAGCGGTGAGATCAAGGAATTCACGGGCGTCTCCGCCCCCTATGAAGAACCTGCGGCTGCGGAACTGGTGCTCGATACCGCCAAACATTCCATCGAGGAATGTATGGCGCAACTGATCACCTATATTGAAGCGAATTTTTCACTCCGCGCCATGAGCCGCAAGGCGGGTTAGGCGATTTTGTGGTCAGCCTCGATAATGGCTGACATGCGCTTTGTCTTTACCCGGTCTGTTTTGCACTGCCACCTGATCCCCTCCCTGGCCCTCCCCTTTGCAAGGGGAGGGAATTCTGGGGCTGACAATGGTTTTTATAAATATATAAAAGCTGCGTTGGGAGACTCCCTCCCCTTGAAAGGGGGAGGGCCGGGGTGGGGGTCAGCGAGATGTCAAAGGGACTGATCCAGCCGGGTTACAAATTGATTTAGTAAATATGCGCCACAAGCCAGGCTAAGCCAGCCCGCCAATGGCGGCAATGCCGGCCGCGCCGCTTCCGCGCAGACGCCGCGCCGTGTGCGGGTTAATCCCGCCCAGCGCAATCACCGGCAGGTGCGCGCCGTGGCGCAGTTTTGCAAACCGCACCGCACCCAGCGCCGCCGCGCCGGGATGGCTTGCGGTCGCGAATACCGGCGACAGCAATATGGCGTCTGCGCCCTGCTGACAGGCGCGGGATATAGCGCGCGCCGAATGGGCTGCTACCATTACCAGTGCATTGGGCCTGACATTGCGTATGGCGCGCGCCTGATGGCCGAGCTGTTCCGGCAGATGCACCCCGTCAGCGCCCACCCGTAGCGCCATACGCCAGTCACCCGCCAGCAGAAAAATTATCCGGCGTTTGCGGCATAGAAGCAGCAGTTGCCGCGCCAGGCTTTCGCGGCCATGATATTCATAATGGCGAAAGATAAATCCCGCACCGGCAGGCAGACGCTGGATGGCGCTGCCGGGATCCGGCAGGCGCTGCGCATCGCTTAGCAGCCACAGGCGCGGCAGTGCAGGCCGCGTGTCCTCAGGCCGTGCGGCGCAATTGAGTTGAGCGGCAAAGCCTGCTAGCGTCCGTGCTGATCTCATAAATCTGTGCGGCCATTTCCTAATGTCATCCGGAACGAGGCAATAGTAATCCTGTCATGACCCGGACGCCTTCTTCCCCAGCAGTGGATATTAGCGCAAATCTTGCGCTGGTGCGCGCGCAGATTATACACGCGGCACAGGCGGCCGGGCGCGATCCGCAAACGGTTACGCTGATTGCGGTCAGCAAATTTCATTCAGCTGCCGCCATTGCGGTTGCGCTGGCGGCGGGCCAGAAGGATTTTGCTGAAAACCGGGTGCAGGAAGCCAGCGCCAAATGGCCCGCCTTGCGCGCGCAACATCCCGAAGCCCGGCTGCATCTGATCGGCCCGTTACAGTCCAATAAAGTGCGCGAGGCCGTCGCGCTGTTTGACGCCATCCATGTGCTGGACAGGGAAAAACTGGCGCGGCGCCTTGCCGAGGAAATTTCCGCCAGCGGCAGATCTCCGGCGCTGTTCATTCAGGTAAATACCGGTCTGGAGCCGCAGAAATCCGGCGTGACCCCCGAGGAGGCGGACGGGTTTATTGCCAGGTGCCGTCAGGAATATGGCTTGCACATATCCGGGCTGATGTGCATTCCGCCCGCCGGGCAGAATGCAGCGGCGCATTTTGATCTGCTGGCGCAAATTGCGGCGCGCAATGCGCTCGGCCAGCTCAGCATGGGCATGAGCGAGGATTTCGAAACGGCCATCCAGCATGGCGCCACGCATGTGCGTGTTGGCAGCGCGATCTTCGGCGCGCGCTTATAAATAGACCTCGTCAATATCGACCGTGGATCGCGATCCCAGAGCGTCGAAATGCTGCTCCAGCCAGGTTGCGGCGCAGTCCCGGCCCGCATCGCGCAAGCGCGTCAGAAACGCCCAGTCGGTGCTCAGTTTGCTGGCCACACCCAGGCTGCTCATCAGATCATCCGCTGCAATGGCATGGATCAGCATGCGTGAAAATTTCGGGTCAACCAGCTTGCCGTCATCAATCAGCTGGGTGACGAAACTGACCGCCCGCATTTCCCGCATCAGCGATGAATTAAAACTGATTTCATTGATGCGGTTCATGATTTCGCTGGCGGTGCGCGGCAGCCTGGCCCGTTCGATGGGGTTGATATGTACAATCACCACATCATGGCTGTTACAGCCGTAAATCAGCGGAAAAATCGCGGGATTACCCATATAGCCGCCATCCCAATAGGCTTCGCCGCCGATCTCGATCGCCTGAAACAGAAATGGCAGGCAGCTTGACGCCAGCACAGCGTCCGGGGTGATTTCCGGATTTTCAAAAATCTTCACCTTGCCGGTGCGCACATTGGTGGCGGATAAAAACAGCTTCACCGGACAGTTGCCGGCACGAAGCGCCTCGAAATTGACACTGCGCTGCAAGATGCCCCGCAACGGATTGAGATTAAGCGGGTTGAACTGATAGGGCGACAAAATCCGCGTCATCAGGTCAAAGGCCAGGAAAGCCGGTGATTGATCGGGTGCGCCAAAGCCAAATAAATTATTAAAAAAATTCTGCTGCAAGGGGCTGGCCGCGCCCGCCTCGGACACCAGCCGCCAGTAATTTTCAAGCGCTGCGCGCGCCCCCTCGCGCCCCCCTTTGGCAAGTCCGGAAACAAATACGGCGGCGTTCATGGCCCCGGCGCTGGTGGCGCTGATCCCTTCAATGGAAAGCTGCGGCGCTTCGCACAGCCGGTCAAGCACCCCCCAGGTGAAGGCCCCATGCGCCCCGCCGCCCTGAAGGGCCAGATTGACGGATTTTACAGCCGCCACTTTTTTGCGCTCACGCCGGGTCCGCGCCTGCTGCTCCGGAAATTTTGTACCATCCGCCATCTGTCCTCGCCCGTAAAATAGGGTCCAAGTGTATAACACTTACGGGGATGGCGGAACATTTTCCGCAGGCAGGGCCGGGGCAGTTTATCCGTTTATCTAAAGTGGAATGATTTTAGATTGAATCAGCCCATCCACAGTGTCACCCCGCACTTGTTGCGGGGTCCAGGGAACCAAACTCAGGCCTTTCTATGTGGCCCTGTCACCCCGGAATAAATCCGGGGTGACAGGTTAGAGTGTGTTGCATAGTCAAACTTATAATCATACCGATCTAAAGAACGGTTTCGCCATGCAATGACAGATCCAGCCCGTCGCGTTCCTGCTCCGGCTCAACCCGCAGACCCATGGTGAATTTGATCAGATACAGGATGCCCGCCGTGGCCAGCGCACACCAGACGACGGTATAGGCGATGCCCATGATCTGGGTCAGGACCTGCGCGCTATTCCCTTCGATCAGGCCCGAAACGCCGCCGATCCCCTTTATGGCGAAGACACCGGTCAGCACCGCGCCGACAATGCCGCCAATGCCATGCACGCCGAACACGTCCAGACTGTCGTCATAGCCGCCCGCATGTTTCAGCCAGGTGGCGCCCCAATAGCACAGGATACCCGCTACCAGGCCGATAATAATGGCCCCTGAGGCATCGACATAGCCGGATGCAGGCGTAATGGCGACAAGCCCCGATATGGCGCCTGAAATCAGGCCCAGCGCACTGGGTTTGCCGCGCAACGACCATTCCGTCAACATCCAGGACAGGCCGGCCGCAGCAGCGGCCACCATGGTGACCGTCATGGCCATGCCGGCGCGGCCATTGGCGGCGGCGGCGGAACCGGCATTGAACCCGAACCAGCCCACCCACAGCAGCGATGCGCCGATTATGCTCAGCACCAGATTATGCGGGGCGAAATTATGCCCGCCGCCCGCACCATAGCCGGCACGCTTGCCCAGAATGATCGCGGCTACCAGCCCCGCCACACCGGCATTGATATGCACCACGGTGCCGCCCGCAAAATCCAGCACACCGGCCCCAAACAGCACGCCCATCGGATGCCAGACCCAATGTGCGACGGGCGCATAGACAATCAGCAGCCATAGCGCAGTGAAAACCAGCAGCGATGAAAATTTCATCCGGTCCACAAAGGCGCCGGTGATCAGTGCGGGCGTAATGATCGCAAAGGTCATCTGGAACATCATGAACACATTTTCGGGTATGGTGAATTGCAGCGAACCGGTCTCCATGCCCGCTCCTAGCAGGAATGGCGCGCTCATATCCATGCCCTTCAGCAGAACACGGCTCATATCGCCGATAAAGGGCGTACCATTGCCAAAGGCCAGACTATAGCCAATCAGCACCCAGAGCACGGCCACCAGACAGCAGATGGCAAAGCTCTGGGTAACGGTCGCCAGCACATTCATCTTGCGCACCATACCGCCGTAAAACAGCGCCAGACCCGGCAGGGTCATCAGCAGCACCAGCGCGGTGGATGTCAGCATCCAGGCGGTATCGCCGGAATCGACAGTGGGCGCCGCGGCGGCCGCATCCTGCGCCAGGGCAGTGTCAACCAGGCCAAGTCCGGATAGTGCCAGAACCAGGGCCAGAACGGAAAATTTGATAAACATGTGCATATGAGTCTCCATAAGCCGCTTACAGCGCATCGGCGTCTTTTTCGCCGGTACGGACGCGAACGACCTGATCAATTGGGGAAATGAAGATTTTACCGTCGCCGATCTGTCCGGTGCGGGCAGCAGCAACGATGGCGCTGATGACCGAATCGACCTGATCGGAATTAATGGCCACTTCCAGTTTCAGCTTGGGCAGAAAACTGATCGCATATTCTGCGCCACGATAAATTTCCGTGTGACCCTTTTGCCTGCCATAACCCTTTACTTCGGTTACAGTCATGCCTTCTATGCCCAGGCTGGTAAGGGCTTGGCGCACTTCGTCCAGCTTGAACGGCTTGATGATTGCCATTACGAGTTTCATGGGCTTTATCCTCTCCCATCTGGTTTGACGTTACTGACAGCTTAAATTCAAGAAACGTGCCGATTTGTAATAGCCATCACACTTTATCCGGGGCTGGCGATTCAGGCGCGATTCGGGCGGAATTAACCCGGCGGCAGGCAGGGCACGAAAGGGTGACGCCCATAGGCGGCTAATTTTAGTGCACAGAGCATAAAAAATAGGCAAAGATAATTATAATGCAATTTGATGCAGACATCATTCTGGTTGGCGGCGGCATGGTTGGCCTGAGCTTTGCCCTTGCGGCGGGCCGGGCGGGACTGTCAGTGCTGGTGCTGGATGCAACCCCTGTGCAAACCGTGCTGGACACGGCTTTTGACGGGCGGGTTTCGGCGCTTGGCCGCGCCTCGGTACGGCTGATGAGCGCGCTGGGGATTTGGCCGCAACTGGTCAGCGGGGCGCAACCCATTCTGGATATCATGGTAAGTGATGGCCGTCTGGGCCGGGGCGCCTCGCCGCTCAGCCTGCATTTCGATCATCTTGACGGGGTAGGGGATATTTCCGGCGGGCCGCTCGGCTATATTCTGGAAAACCGGTTTTTTCGAAGCGTCCTGCATGCGGGCATAAGCGATGTGCCCGCCATTCGCGTGCGCGGCGAAAGCAGGGCCGTATCGGCTGTGCCGGATGCGGGCGGGATTGCCGTGCGTTTGTCCGATGGCAGCCTGCTTTATGGACGCTTGTGTATTGCCGCAGATGGCCGGGATTCCCTGTTGCGTGCGGGGGCTGGGATAAGGTCCGTCGCATGGGATTATGGCCAGTCGGGCATCGTGGCCACGGTGCACCATGCCCGTCCGCATGGCGGTCTGGCGCATGAATATTTTCTGCCCGGCGGGCCGTTTGCAATTCTGCCCATGACAGGACAGCGATCCTCGCTGGTCTGGACCGAACCCGGCGCGCGCGCCAAGGCCCTGATGGCGCTGGCGCAGGCGGATTTTGAGACCGAATTGCGCGCCCGCTTCGGCAGCCAGTGGGGTGATATTCATGTTGAAGGGCCGCGCTGGGTCTATCCTTTATCCTTCCATCATGCCCGTGACTATGTTGCGCAGCGTCTGGTGCTGGCGGGAGATGCAGCCCATACGATCCATCCGATCGCCGGACAGGGGCTGAATCTGGGATTGCGTGACGTGGCTGCATTGGCAGAGGTGCTGGTGGATGCGCACCGGCTGGGGCTGGATATCGGCGCCGCTAGCGTGCTGGCGCGCTATCAGGCGTGGCGGCGCTTTGACAATGTCAGCCTGGCTGCGGTGACGGATATACTCAACCGGCTGTTTTCCAATGATACGCCCTGGGTGCGGCTGGCCCGGGATATTGGCATAGGCCTGACTGGACAGATCGGCCCGCTGCGCCGTCTGGCCATGCGCCACGCAGCGGGCGAGGTGGGCAGCCTGCCGCGCCTGCTGACCGGCCTGCCATTGTAAAAAACATTATACAGGCAGGATTTTTGAGACTGACCGGTGACGGTATTTATCAATTACGGGAAATTAAAACTATACTGTCACCGGTCAACAGGCTGATCAGACGCCGTCGAGAAATTCGATTTCCGGCGCGCCCGCAAGACATGCGCCCATTTGTTTGAAACCGGCCTGAAAATGCGGCGAGCTCATATGCGCATCGACCGCTGCCTGGTCCCTGTAATTTTCCAGAACCACATAGGTTTGCGGATCGGTTTTGGATTTGTGCAGGGCATAAAAATTATTGCCCGGCTCATCCTTGCGGGTGGCGCGCGCCAGTACGGAGAAAATCTCCTCAAACTCGGCATTCTTGCCTGGCGCCACTTTCAGTTTCGCTACGATTCCTATCGTCATTTTTGCTTCCTTGCTGGTGTTAGATGAGGTTTAAACGCCGTCGAGCAATTCGACTTCGGGCGCGCCGGCCATGCAGGCGCCCATTTTCTTGCCGCCTTCCTTGAAATGCGGATATTCGCGGTGTGCGGCAAAGGCCGCCGCATCCTTGTAATTTTCCAGCACCACATAAAGTTGCGGATCGGTTTTGGATTTGTGCAGGGCATAAAAATTATTGCCCGGCTCGTTCTTGCGCACGGCTGCCGCCAGTTCAGAAAATATCTGTTCAAACTCGGCATTCTTGCCGGGCTGTATCTTGATCTTTGCGATGACTCCGAGGCTCATGGTTTCTTCTCCCTGCGGTTATGGGCTGCTATTATGCCCCTATTATTGCGCAATCGCCAAGTCCTCCTGCAAGGTTTTTGACGCCAGCCAGAAATGCGCCGCCGACCATATATGCGCCATGGAAATACACAGCAGCGCATAGCGCAGCGAATCCGCGCCATAGGCGGGTGCGAGCAAATCGCTGATAATGCCCGCAAGTTGCGGTCCGATGCCCATGCCGACAAAGCTGCTCATGAATAACAGGATCGCCGCGGCCATGGCGCGCATTCTAAGCGGCGCCAGCGCCTGCGCCATGGCGAATACCGGGCCATGATACAGATTGGCGAAAATGATCGGCACCGCAAACCAGGCCAGTGTGGCAAAGGCTGTGCCGGAAAGATAAGTCCCGAAACTAAACGGCACCGCCACCAGGCCCCCCAGCGCCGGTATCCATAATTGCCAGCGCACCGTGCGCTTTGCCAGATGGTCGGCCAGATAGCCGCCCGCCGCCGTGCCGATGATGCCGCCAATGCCAAGAATAAGCGCCAAGGCCGTGCCAACCTCGGCGCTGGTCATATGATAGCTGCGATGCAGAAAGCTTGGCACCCAGATCAGAACGCCATAGCCCGAAATGGCCTGAATGCCGATCGCCGTCACCAGATGACGGAAGGATTTGCGTTTCCACATGGTGCTGGCGACTTCGCGCAGCGGCGGCTGTTCGGCTTTATCCGCCCGCGCCACGCCATCTGCATGGCCGCGCGGCGGCTCGCGCAATGTCAGACGGACAATGACCGCCAGTATAAGACCGGGTACACCCACGGCCATGAACGCAATACGCCAGCCATATAACTGCTCCAGCCAGCCGCCAACCGAAAAACCAATCATAATGCCGATGGGAATGCCCAGCGAATAAATCGCCAGCGCGGAGCTGCGTGTCTCCAGCGGCACATAATCGGCGATCAGCGAATGTGAGGAAGGCCCGCTGCCCGCCTCGCCCACGCCGACCAGAATGCGCGCCGCCAGCAATTGCCAGAAATTCTGTGCTGCGCCGCACAGCGCCGTCATAAAGCTCCATAGCGCCAGGCTGATGGAAATAATATTCACCCGCGAACTTTTATCCGCCAGCCGGGCAATCGGTATGCCAAGCGTGGCGTAAAACATCGCAAAGGCGATGCCGGATAAAAATCCCAGCGCCGTGTCGGAAAGCTGCATCTCCTGCTTGATCGGCTGCATCAGGATCGACAGAATTTGCCGGTCGATAAGATTGACCGCATAAACCACCGTCAGCATGCCGATGACATAATTGATATAGGGTTTGCTGAAATGCGCCGCCGGTTCATGTGCGGGCACCAGCGCGGCCGTTGCGGCGCCGTCCTCGTCAAGGCTGGTCATGTTTTCCCCCTTGTTATTATATTTATTCTATCGCCTGTTTCAGGTCCGGTTTCAGGGTTACAGCTGCTTTCCAGAAATGATACGCCGACCAAAGGTAAAAAGAACTGGAAATCAGCAGGGCATAACGCAGCGATTCCTGGCCATAGGCGGGCGCGAGAAGATCACTCATGATGCCGACCGCCTGCGGCCCCATGCCAAGGCCGATAATATTCAGCACAAACAGCAGCAGTGCGCTGGCCATGGCGCGCATCCGCACCGGCGCCAGCGTCTGGGTGATGGCCAGTCCGGGTCCAAGCCATACATTCACGAGAAAAACCACCAGCGCGAGAAAGAACATGGACAGATACAGCCCGAAAGAAAGATACATGCCAAGGCATGCGGGCAGCGCCAGCAACATGCACAGGCCCGGCAGCCACATCTGCCAGCGCATGTCGCGGCGCGACAGGGCATCCGCGAAATAGCCGCCCAGGATAGTCCCGAAAAAGCCGCTCACGCCAATCACCAGCGCCAGCCAGCTGCCTATTTCGCCGCTTTGCATCTGATAGCTGCGCGACATGAAACTGGGTATCCACTGATAGATGCCATAAGTGGCGAAGCCCTGCATGGCGGTCGCCAGCGATAGATGCAGAAAGGATGGCACGGCCGACATATGCCGCACCACCGCCATGATGCGCGGTGTTTCCGCCTGCACCTTCACGCCGCCCTGCGAATTTCCGCGCGGCGGCTCTTCCACGGTCAGCCACACAATCAGGGACACAATCAGGCCCGGCAGCCCGATGGCCATGAACGCCGCCCGCCATCCATATAATTCCTCCAGCCAGCCGCCCAGCAGATAGCCCGACAAAAGGCCAAGCGGCACGCCGACGGCGAACAGACCGATGGCGGTGGCGCGCTTTTCCACCGGAACATAATCGGCGATCAGCGAATGCGATGGCGGGCTGCCGCCGGCCTCGCCGACGCCCACGCCGATGCGGGCCGCCAGCAACTGCCAGAAATTCGACGACAGACCGCACAGCGCCGTCATGACGCTCCATAAGGCCAGACAGACAGACAGAATTTTGACGCGGGAATATTTATCCGCCAGCCGCGCAATCGGCAGACCGAGGGTCGAATAAAAAATTGCGAAGGCGATGCCGCCCAGAAAACCCAGCTCGGTGTCGGAAAGCTGCATTTCCTCCTTGATCGGCTGCATCAGAATGGCAAGGATTTGACGGTCGGTCAGATTGACGAGATAGACCATCGCCAGCGCGCCAATGACATAATTGACATAGCCCCGGCTATATACCACCGGATTGCCGGATTCAGTCTGCGCCTTGCTGATCAATGATCCAATCCCCCGTTAATCCCCCGCCAGCCGCGCCGCAGTTGCAAAATCCACGCGCGCCGCACGCCCCGCCAAAGCGAAAAACAGCGCCGCCACAAAATAGGTCATGCACCCCGCCAGTATGGCGTAACGCAGCGATTCATCGCCTAAAGCCGGGCGCAGCAGATCGCTTAGCGCGCCCACCATTTGCGGCCCAAGCCCGAGGCCAACAATATTGATCGCGAACAGCAGCAGCGCGCTGGCCAGCGCGCGCATCCGCACAGGCGACAAAGTTTGCGTCACCGCAAAAGACGGGCCGAGATAGGCATTGACCGCCACCGAATGCAGAAACACAAAAAACAGCAGCACCGGTATGCCGGGTGAAAGCATTATGCCGAACGAGATAAAGGCGCCCAACAGGCTGCCTATGCCCGGCAGCCATAATTGCCAGGCCAGATTTTTACGCGACAGCAGATCGGCGAAATAACCGCCGCCCATCGTGCCGATCGCGCCGCCCGCGCCAATCGTCATCGCCAGCCAGAAGCCGATATCCGTGCTGCTCATCTGATGGTTGCGGGTGAGGAAGCTGGGCAGCCACTGGATCAGGCCATAGCCCGCAAAGGCCTGCATCGCGGCGGCAATGGCCAGCAGCCGGAAGGTGCGGATGGCGCGCATATGGTTGGCCACCTGCTTCATCGAGGGTTGATCTGCATGGATGATGTCCGTCTCGCCCGACGAATGGCCGCGTTTGGGTTCACGCACCGTCAGCCGCAGAATGACGGCGAGAATCAGACCCGGAATGCCCGCCGCCATAAACGCCACCCGCCAGCCATAATTTTCTTCGAGCCAGCCGCCCGCCAGAAAACCCACCATCAGCCCGATCGGCACGCCCAGCGCAAACACGCCCAGCGCCGTGGAGCGGTTTTGGGCCGGCACATAATCCGAAATCAGCGAATGCGATGATGGGCCGCCGCCCGCCTCGCCAATGCCCACCCCGATGCGCGCCGCCAGCAATTGCATGAAATTCGCCGCCAGGCCCGACAGCGCGGTCATACAGCTCCACAGGCCCAGACAGATGGTGATCAGATTAACCCGCGAATATTGATCCGCCAGCCGTGCAATCGGCACGCCCAGGGTCGCGTAAAATATGGCAAAGGCGACCCCGCCAAGAAAGCCCAGCTCGGTGTCGCTAAGCTGCATTTCCTGCTTGATCGGCTGCATCAGGATCGACAGGATCTGCCTGTCCATGAAATTGAAAACATATACGACGGTCAGTATGCCGACGACATACCGGACATAGCCGGTGCGATACACCACCGGCAAATCCGCAGGGATCAGGCCGGTTTTCTCCGGCCCATTATCAGTGTTCACCTGTGTGCCCCGCGATTATTTTTTTTTGCGTATTTCCCGTCCCAGTGTTTTTTCATAGACACGCATGATCGCGGTGGCGTCATCACCTCCAAAGCCCATGCCGCGCGCCATGCGCATCAGATTATGCGTCTGCGCGCCCTGCGGCAGCGGGATGCCCAGCTCATCGCCCAGCTCCAGCGCCAGATGCAGATCCTTATAGGCCAGATCAATGGTGAAGGTCGCCGACCAGTCGCCGTTCAGCGTTTTGTGCGCGACGCCGCGATAGGCCATGCTGTTGCCGGAACTGTTGCGGATAACCTCATTCAGGGCTTCGGGATCAATCCCCGCCGCAGCGCCCAGCATCAGCCCTTCGGCGGCCGACGCCATATTGCTGAAAGCCAGCATATTATTGACTATCTTGGCGATGGCGCCGCTGCCGAGCGCGCCCAGGAACGAAATATTCTGCCCGAAACTTTCAAAGACGGGCATGCAGCGGTCATAGGCCGCCTTGTCGCCGCCCACCATAATGGCGATGGTCTTTTTTTCCGCGCCGATCGCGCCGCCCGACACCGGCGCATCCAGCGTGACCACGCCCTTTGGTGCAAACGCGGCGGCGATTTTACGGATCATGGTCGGCGAATTGGTGGACAGATCAATATATATCGTCCCCTGACGAATGCCCTCGATGATGCCGTTTGGCCCGAGCGCCACCGCCTCCACATCCTTTGGCATCGGCAGCGAGGTCATCACCACATCCACCAGAGACGCCACCTCTTTGGGTGAGGCCGCCGCCTTTGCGCCCAGATCGGTGCATGTTTTGACCGCCGCCGGGTTCAGATCGAACACGGTCACATCATGGCCGCCCTTGATAATATTGCGGCACATCGGGCCGCCCATATTGCCGATGCCGATAAAGCCGACTTTCATGCTCTTCTCCTGTTACGTAATGATCCCTGGACGGAATTTCTTTAGACGGATTTTTTCTAACTATAGCGTGATGATTTTACGTTAACCCGTTGATCCCCTCCCTGTCCCTCCCCTTTTCAAGGGGAGGGGACGCCAGACGCAAGGACTCCCTCCCCCTGAAAGGGGGAGGGCCGGGGTGGGGGTCAGCCCTTAGCTCGCAGAGCAAAGGCAGACGGCGCTCAGAAGAAAAAATCCGGCGCCGATACACCCTATCCCGGCAGCAGGCCTGACTGTTTCACGCCTTTCAGTGATTTGCTGTTGGCGGCCCAGTCATAGGCGTCGGTGATACGCTTGCAGCGGGTTTCGATCAGATGTTTCAGGCCTGGATCGGTGAAGATATATAATTGATCGGCCTGCATGGCTTCCAGCACCAGATCGCCGACAATATCGGGATTAAGGCCCTGCGCCAGCATTTCCGCCGTCCGGTCGCGCGGGTTGGGCGCAACCGCGCCGCCATATTGATCGGGCCGGTTGCGGCCTGAATTGCCGATATTGGTGGCCACCACGCCGGGGCACAGCACGGATGCGCCGATATTATCCTTGCGATGGTCGGCTGCGAAAGTTTCCATGATGCCGACAACCGCAAATTTGGTGGCGTTATAGGGGCCCGCGCCGCGCAACCCGACCATGCCCGCCATCGAGGCGGTGCTGATCACATGCCCGCCTTCGCCATGTGACAGGATCAGCGGCACAAAAGCCTGCAAGCCGTACACAACGCCCCACAAATTGACATCCACCACCCAGTTCCAGTTGCGGATACTGCATGTTTCACTGTATCCGCCGACCGCGATACCGGCATTATTGCTGATCACATGCACCTTGCCGAACGTGTCCACGGTTTTTTTGGCGGCGTTCTGCACCGATTCCAGACTGGTGACATCGACCTGCACACAGGCGGCCTCCAGCCCCTTGGCTTTCAACTCGTCCACGGCGCGCTGGGCGGGGGCCAGTTCAATATCGCCGATCATCACTTTCATGCCTGCCGCAGCGAAGGACCGGGCCATGCCCAGGCCCATGCCGCTGGCCGCCCCGGTAATAAACGCCACTTTGCCTTTTACGTCTTTCATACTGTTTTTACCGCCCGCCAAAGCAGACGCCTCCCTTGCTGGATTGTGATTATTGCTTATTTCGTCAACAGGCCGCCGGGCAACCCATCGGCCTGCTTTTCGCCTTTCAGCGATTTACAGTTTGCCGCCCAGTCATAGCCCTGAAGGATACGCTTGCTGCGGGTTTCGACAATGTGCCGCAGGCTGGGATCGGTGAAAATATAGAACTGATCTTCCAGAATGGCCTCCAGCACCTCGCGCCCGACCGCGTCGGGGTTCAACCCCTTGGCCAGCTCGGCAGCGGAAATGCCCTTGTCGCTGGCTTTTGCCGCGCCGCCATATTTGTCCTGCCGGTTGCGGGTGGAGCTGGCGATATTGGTGGCGACCAGACCCGGGCACAGCACCGAGGCGCTGATATTATCCTTGCGATGTTCGGCCGCGAAGGTTTCCATGATGCCCACCACGGCGAATTTGGTGGCATTGTATGGCCCCGCGCCGCGCAGTCCCGCCATGCCGGCCATTGATGCCGTACTGGAGACATGGGAGGGTTCGCCATGCGCGAGCATCAGCGGCACAAAGGCCTGTAGCCCATGCACCACGCCCCAAAGATTGACATCCACCACCCAGTGCCAGTTACGCATGTCACAGGTTTCGCTGTGCCCGAACACGCCGATGCCGGCATTGTTGCAGAGCACATGCACATTGCCGAAAGTATCCACAGTTTTCTGCGCGGCCGCCTTCATGGCGTCCAGACTGGTGACATCCACCTGCACCCAGGCGGCTTCATGGCCCTTGCCGGTCAATTCAGCCGCCGCGCGTTTGGCCGCTTCGGCTTCAATATCGGCGACCATGACTTTCATGCCCGCCTCGGCAAAGGCGCGCGCCATGCCAAGCCCCATACCGCTGGCGCCGCCAGTGATGAAGGCTGTTTTTCCCTTTACGTCTTTCATGCTGATTGCGCCGCCTGTTGTTACAGACGCCTCCCTGTGCTGATGTGAAGCGGGGCTTTTGCTCACGCCCCGCAATTATTGTTGCCGCAGCTTTGCCTAATCCTGACAGCAGGTCAAGCGCGCCGCTATTCCTTCAAGATGCCGCCGGGGATACCGCCTGCCTGTTTCTGGCCGGACAGCGCCTTGCATCTGTCGGCCCAGTCATAGCCCGCCATCAGGCGTTTATGACGCGATTCAATCATTTTGCGCATGGCGGGATCGGTGAAAATATAGGGCTGGTTGTCGATAATCGCCTCCAGCACCTGTTTGCCCACCACATCGGGATGCAGGCCCTGCGCCAGCACATCGGCAATGCGTTCCTTGGAGCTAGGCGGCGCGGCACCGCCATATTCATCCTGCCGGTTGCGGGTGGAGGTGGAAATATTGGTCGCCACCGCGCCCGGGCACAGCACAGAGATGCCCAGATTGCTCTTGCGGTTTTCCGCCATCATGGTTTCCATAATGCCGACTACCGCGAATTTGGTGGCATTGTAGGGCCCCGCGCCGCTCAAGCCCACCATGCCCGCCATGGAGGATGTGCTGACAATATGCCCGCCTTCGCCATGTGAGAGGATCAGCGGCACAAAGGCCTGCAACCCGTAGACGACGCCCCACAGATTGACATCCACCACCCATTGCCAGTTTTTGATATTGGCGGTTTCGCTTTTTCCGAACACGCCAATGCCGGCATTATTGCAGAGCACATGCACCTTGCCGAAGCGGTCCACGGTTTTTTTCGCAGCCGCATGAACATCCGCCATTTTAGTGACATCCAGCTGCACGCAATCCACATCATAGCCTTTGGCCTTCAGCGCGCCGGTTTCGCGCTGCAACGGCCCCGCCTCAATATCGGCCAGCATCACTTTCATGCCCGCCTCGGCAAAGGCGCGCGCCATGCCAAGCCCCATGCCGCTGGCGGCGCCCGTGACGAACGCCACTTTACCTTTTACGTCCTTCATTTTTTGTCTTTCTCCCGCTGATTGCTCCGTTGACGGAGCTTATGTTAAGACCGCTGCAAACTGCCCTGCTTGACGCCCGCCAGCGCATCGCAACTATCGGCCCAGTCATAGCCGGACAGGATCTTGCGAAAGCGCGATTCAATCATTTTGCGCATATTGGGATCGGTGAAAATATAGGGCTGGTTTTTCAGGATCGCCTCCAGCACCTGTTTGCCGACCACATCGGGATGCAGGCCTTGCGCCAATGCCTCATTGGTGATGTCCATGGTGCTGGGGGCCGCAGCGCCGCCATATTCCTGCTGCCGGTTGCGGGTGGAATTGCCGATATTGGTGGCGACCGCACCGGGGCACAACACAGAGACGCCCATATTGGTGTTCTTGTTTTCCGCCATCATGGTTTCCATAATGCCGACCACGGCGAACTTGGCCGCATTATAGGGGCCAAGATTGCGCACCCCGTACATCCCGGCCATCGAAGCGGTGCTGACCACATGGCCCTCTTCGCCATGTGATTTGATCAGCGGCACGAACGCCTGCAAGCCATAGACGACACCCCACATATTGACATCCACGCACCAGCGCCAGTTGCGCATGTCGCAGGTCTCGCTTTTGCCGCCTACGCCTACGCCCGCATTATTGCACAGCACATGCACCTTGCCGAAAGTCTCGATGGTTTTTTTGGCGGCATTATGCAGCGCTTCTTCCTTGGTGACATCCACCTGGACGCCGGCCACGTCATAACCTTTGGCTTTCAGATCATTAACCTGTTCCTGTAACGCCTTGTCCTCAATATCGCTGAGCATCACCTTCATGCCCGCCGCGCCGAAGGCCCGCGCCATGCCCAGCCCCATGCCGCTGGCCGCACCCGTGATGAACGCCACCTTGCCCTTTACGTCTTTCATGCCACTTCTCCCTGTTATGTGTTATCCAGTTTTTGCTATAAAGAATAGCGTGCTACCTAGGTGGTCGGCCATGAAAGAACAGTACAATTTGTCTAAAATGAAGGCCCGCAAGAATCCGTATGCGTCAAAATTGAAAAAACCCGATCACACCATTCCAAAGAAAAAGAAAAATCACCTTTCTCCGTCATTGCGAGCCCCCAGTTCTTTTGGGGGCGAAGCAATCCAGAAACCACAAGGAAAAGCTTGAGTTTTTGACTTCTGGATCGCCACGCCGCTTCGCGGCTCGCGATGACGAATTAGAGGGGTCGTATGACGTTCCCAATGCATTATCCCACCTTCGCCGCATGGCCGCCATCTATCGGCAGCGCCACGCCGGTGACGAAATTGGCCTCGTCCGACGCCAGATAGAGTGCGCCATAGGCCACATCCCATCCGGTTCCCATCTTGCCGCGCAAGGGCACGATACGGTCGCGCATGGCGCGCACCTCTTCGCGTGAAATGCCGCGCGCCGCCACATTGCCTTCGATCGCCATCGGCGTATCCATCAGGCCGGGCATGATGACATTGCAACGCACGCCATATTTGGCGTTGGTCATGGCGATGGATTGGGTCAGCTTGTTCACCCCCGCCTTGGAAATTTCATAGGCCGTGATGCCGCCAGATGACACCGCCGCAGCCGAGGAAATATTGATGATCGATCCCGATTTCTGTTCCCGCATTACCGGGATCACATGTTTGCAGGTCAGCCACATGGCCTTTAAATTGACCAGCATGATCCGGTCATAAACATCTTCGGATAATTTATGCGGCGGCGCATCGCCCGCGCCGATGCCGACATTATTATGCAGAATGTCGATGCGGCCCATTTTGGCGCGCGCCGCCTGCACCAGCGCCACATTGGCCGGCTCGCTGGTGATGTCGGCCTCATAGGCAAAGGCCTTGCCGCCTTCATTTATAATCATATCCACCGTATCCTGCGCCGATTGCAGGCGTTTATCGACACACATCACCTCGGCCCCTTCGCGTGCGAACAGGATGGCGGTGGCGCGGCCATTACCGATGGTTTCGCCCGGCGTTTGCCCGGCGCCAATGACGATGGCCTTCTTGCCTTGCAGACGCATGGCTAGAATCCCTTCACACCTTCGTCCAGCTGAACGCCGAATGAATTCAGCGCCATCGACACCAGATTATACTGGCCCACGGTGAACACCACATCCATCATCTGTTGCGTATTATAGGTTTTGGCTAGCCCGTTCCAGGTGGCGTCGGATACAAACGCGTCCTTGTCCAGTTCATCGGCGGCGCGGATCAGCAGCGCGTCATGTGCACTCCAGCCCTTTGCTTCGGCCCCCAGCTTGATGCGCGCGATTTCCTCATCCGTCAGGCCAACGGCCCGGCCAATGACCACATGCTGACCCCATTCATATTCAGACTGGCAGAGCCAGCCAATGCGCAGGATCAGAATTTCGCGCTCGCGCGGCGGCAGTGTGTTGGTCGCGCCCATTACATGATTGGCCCAGACATCAAATTTTTTGCGCGCTTCTTCATGCTGCGCCAGTGTGGCCAGCACATTATGCGCCTTCAACACTGTGCCAAACATCGGGGCGCCCTGCTTGAGCGGGCCCAGCACCTTGGCCTGTTCCTCCGTCCATTTGCTTTCCGCCAATGGGGGAATGCGCGGCGCGGAGAGGCGGATTTTCACCGGCTGGCTGTGCTGCGATGCGGCCGTGTCCGCGCTTTGCGCGGGGGCCGGGCTGCCCAGCAGCAGCAAGCCCGCTATGGCCAGCGCGCTAAGGCGCGTGAAAAACAGATGCAACATGGTTTTTCTCCCTGCAATTTATTTTTATTTTTTTCCCTCTGCCTTTCGCAGAATGAGATGACGCATGGCGGCCTGACTAAAAGCCTTTCACGCCCTCATCCAGTTGCACACCGAATGAATTCAGCGCCATCGACACCAGATTATACTGGCCCACGGTGAACACCACATCCATCAGCTGATGCGTGTTATAGCGTTTGGCCAGCCCGTTCCAGGTCGCATCCGATATACAGGCGTCCTTGCGCAGCTCGTCTGTGGCGCGCAGCAGCAGCGCGTCATGTTCGCTCCAGCCGGGCGCGTCGGGGCCAAGCTTGATGCGGGCGATTTCCTCATCCGTCAGGCCAACGGCGCGGCCAAACACCACATGCTGGCCCCATTCATACTCCGCCTCGCACAGCCAGCCGATGCGCAGGATCAGAATTTCACGCTCGCGCGGCGGCAGCGTATTTGTCGGCCCCATGATATGATTGGCCCAGACGCCGAATTTCTTGTTGGCCTCCGGATGGCGCGACAGCGTGCCCAGCACATTATAGACATGCATTTTCGCGCCGAACTCGGTGCTGCCGCCCTTGAGACGTCCTAAAGTCTTGGCCTGTTCCGGCGTCCACTCGCTTTCATCCAACGGCTTGATGCGCGGCTTCGATAGTTTCATGACGGCGTCCTCCCCCTTATTATTTATTATAAGAGATCAGTCTGCCCTGTTTCACAGCACTTGTAAAAGCACTTTTTTGCGCCGCGATCAGAAACCTTTCAGCCCCTCATCCAGCTGCACGCCGAACGAATTCAGCGCCATCGACACCAGATTATACTGGCCCACGGCGAACACCACATCCATCAGTTGCTGGGTGTTGTAATGTTTGGCAAGGCCGTTCCAGGTCGCGTCCGAGATGCAGGCGTCCTTGTGCAACTCATCTGTTGCGCGCAGCAGCAGGCTGTCCAGTTCGCTCCAGCCCTTGGCGTCCGGCCCTTCCTTGATGCGCGCGATTTCCGCATCCGACAGGCCGCATTTACGGCCGATGACGGCGTGCTGCGCCCATTCATATTCCGCCTGGCACAGCCAGCCGATGCGCAGGATCAGGATTTCGCGTTCGCGCGCCCCCAGCGTGGAACTGTCGCCCATGACATGAAACGCCCAGACATTGAATTTTTTGGCGGCTTCAGGATGGTTGCCAAGCGTGCCCATGACATTGAACACGACCGCGTCGCTGATCGCGCTCTTGCCCTTTTTGGCGGCTTCAAATGCGGGCCTCTGTTCTGCGCTCCACTGGCTTTCCGGCAGCGGCTGAATGCGGGGTTTTGACAGTTTCATGTGGCTTCCTTTCCGATGGTGATTTCTTATCGGAATCAGTTTGCCCGAAACACATGCCGCGCACAAAGACAATTGGCGCTGACGAATTTCTGAGGTGCATTTGAGGCATACAATGCTTCACGCGCACCTGTAAATTGGCTCAAAAATGCCGAAAAGCAAGAATGGGCCGTCAAAACTGCCAAAGTGTAAGGCCGGCCGGGGCAGATTACCCCTCCGTCTTCTCCGCTCCCGCCGCGGCAGTGCTGCCCGCGAACAAATCTTTTATGCGTGCAAAGAAGCTGGTGGATTCGGGTGAGGTTTTTTCGCTGCCGCCTTCGGCGAATTCGCGCAGAAGTTCTTTTTGGCGTTTGGTCAGGTTCATCGGCGTTTCGACCACGGTTTCAATATACAGATCGCCAAAGCCCGTGCCGCGCAGCGGGGGCATGCCTTTGCCGCGCAGGCGGAACTGGCGGCCGCTTTGCGTGCCTTCGGGAATGGCGATGCGCGTGGGTGCGCCTTCAATTGACGGCACTTCGATCTCGCCGCCCAGCGCCGCGCTGGTCATGGATATGGGCACGCGGCAGAACAGATTATGTCCCTCGCGCTGAAAGATCGGATGCGGCGTCACGGAAATAAACACATACAGATCGCCCGGCGGCCCGCCCTGCAACCCCGCCTCGCCCTCGCCCGCCAGACGGATGCGGGTGCCTTCCTCGACGCCGCGCGGCACGGAGAAATTCAGCGTGCGTTCTTTCTGCACCCGGCCCGCGCCCCGGCAGGTCTTGCACGGGCTTTTGATCACCTGGCCGCGCCCATTGCAGGACGGGCAGGTGCGCTCAATTGTAAAAAAGCCCTGCTGTGCGCGCACCTTGCCCGCGCCATTACAACCCACGCAGACGGCGGGCTGCGAGCCTGCTTCTGCGCCGCTGCCCTTGCAGGGTTCGCAGCTTACGGATGAAGGCACACGGATATCGGCCTGTTTGCCGAGATAGGCGTCCAGCAGGCTGATTTCCATATTGAAGCGCAGATCATTGCCGCGGGTGCGGTTATTGGTGCGCCGGTTGCCCATGCCGAACAGATCGTTGAACACATCGGACAGATCGGAAAAGCCAAACCCGTCGCCGCCGCCATTGCCGCGCGGGCCGCCATTTTCAAAGGCGGCATGACCAAAACGGTCATAGGCGGCGCGTTTTTGATCATCCTTCAGAATGTCATAGGCGTGGGTGATTTCCTTGAATTGCGCTTCGGCCTGATCGTTTTCGCGGTTCTGGTCGGGATGATGTTCCTTGGCCAGCTTGCGATAGGCTTTTTTGATGATCTCCGGAGAGGCGCCGCGTTCAACCCCCAGAGTTTCATAAAAGCAACGCTTAGACATTCCCGCCCGTCCTTATTATCGCAATCTTATTATCGCCGCCTGCATCTGCCGGAAACCGGCGCGGAAAATTTTCCCGCGCCGGAATGTTGAACTAGTCCTTTTTCTGACTCTCGTCGATTTCCTCGAAATCCGCATCAACGACACTGTCATCAGTTTCGGCACGGCCGCCGGGGCTGGCATCGTCCTGCGGTTTGTACATGGCCTCGCCCATCTTCATCGAGACGGTCATAAGCGACTGAATCTTCGGCGCCAGCTCCGCCTCGCCGGCATTTTCATCCTGCATGGCGCTGCGCAGATCGGCAATGGCGGCCTCGACCTCACCCTTCAGCGCGGTGTCGATTTTATCGCCCGCCTCATTCAGGGTGCGCTCGGTCGAATGGATCAACTGTTCCGCCTGATTGCGCGCCTCGACACGGGCGCGCCGCGCTTTGTCTTCGGCGGCGTGCAGCTCGGCATCCTTGACCATTTTTTCGATATCGGCGTCGCTCAATCCGCCCGATGCCTGGATCTGGATATGCTGTTCCTTGCCGGTGGCCTTGTCCTTGGCGCCGACATTGACAATGCCGTTGGCGTCAATGTCGAAGGTCACCTCGACCTGCGGCACGCCGCGCGGCGCGGCGGGAATGCCCACCAGATCAAACTGGTTGAGGAATTTATTGTCCGCCGCCATTTCGCGTTCGCCCTGAAATACGCGGATGGTCACGGCCGACTGATTATCCTCGGCGGTGGAGAACACCTGGCTCTTGCGCGTCGGGATGGTGGTGTTGCGGTCGATCAACCGGGTGAACACGCCGCCCAGCGTTTCAATGCCCAGCGACAGCGGCGTGACATCGAGCAGCAGCACATCCTTGACATCGCCCTGCAACACGCCCGCCTGAATGGCCGCGCCCATGGCGACGACTTCATCCGGATTGACGCCCTTATGCGGTTCGCGGCCAAAAAAGTTTTTCACCACTTCGCGCACTTTGGGCATGCGGGTCATGCCGCCGACCAGCACCACTTCGTCGATCTGGCCGGCGGTAAGGCCGGCATCTTTCAGCGCCTGTGCGCAGGGGGCAACGGTTTTCTGGATCAGATCATCCACCAGCGCCTCGAACTTGGCGCGGGTCAGCTTCATGGTCAGATGCTTGGGCCCGGTTTTGTCGGCGGTGATGAAGGGCAGGTTGATTTCGGTCTGCGGCGTGCTTGATAATTCGATCTTGGCCTTTTCGGATTCTTCCTTGAGGCGTTGCAGCGCAAGTTTATCATTGCGCAGATCAATGCCATGTTCTTTCTTGAATTCATCGGCCAGATAATTCACCAGCCGCATGTCGAAATCCTCACCGCCCAGGAACGTGTCGCCATTGGTGGATTTCACCTCGAACACGCCATCGCCGATTTCCAGCACCGACACGTCGAACGTGCCGCCGCCAAGATCGTAAACCGCGATCACTTTGCCATCCTGCTTGTCGAGCCCGTAAGCGAGCGACGCGGCGGTGGGTTCATTGATGATGCGCAGCACATCCAGGCCCGCGATCTTGCCTGCATCCTTGGTGGCCTGGCGCTGGGCGTCACTGAAATAGGCGGGAACGGTGATAACGGCCTGATCGACCTTTTCGCCCAGAAAGGCTTCGGCGGTTTCTTTCATCTTTTGCAGGATGAAAGCGGAAATCTGACTGGGGGAATATTTCTGGCCATGCGCCTCGACCCAGGCATCGCCATTCGCGGCCTTGGTGATTTTGTAGGGCACCATCTTGGCGTCTTTCTGAACCGTCGGATCGGCGAATCCGCGTCCGATCAGGCGCTTGATGGCAAACAGCGTATTTTCCGGATTGGTCACCGCCTGGCGTTTGGCGGGCTGTCCCACCAGGCGCTCGCCATCTTCGGTAAAGGCGACAATCGAGGGGGTGGTGCGCGATCCTTCGGCGTTTTCGATGACGCGCGGTGTGGCGCCGTCCATGATGGCCACGCACGAATTTGTGGTGCCAAGGTCAATACCGATAACTTTTCCCATGTTTTTCACTCCTGCGGCAGGCCCGCCGGGCCACAATGGCGCCCGAAAGGCCCCCATTAATCATTTGGTTAGTGCGTCAGACCCCATGTCATGGCACACGGCCAGCCGGCCCCTGAATACCGGGCCCGACTGTGTGAAGCGTATATAGGGGCCGCCAGTGCAGGCCGCAACCCACTCCGGCGGCGGGCCGAGAGAAAATTTACAGCCGCCTGCATCATGCGGAGGTGTCGATCGTGCTGCCGGGGGCGGCTGCATTCTGGCTGCCGCCCTTGGCTACGCCGACCATCGCCGGACGTAATAATCTGTCGCCAATGACATAGCCCATTTGCAGAATCTGCACGATGGTGCCATCCGGCTGGCCGGTATCGGGGGCCTCGAACATGGCCTGGTGAAAATTGGGGTCGAATTTCTCTCCCATCGGATGGATCGGCTTGATGCCATGACGCTCAAAAATGCCCAATAATTGGCGCTGGGTCAGTTCCATGCCCTCGATCAGGCTGGTTACGCCCTCCTGGGCGCGGACCTCATCGGGAATGCTGGCAATGGCCCTATCCAGCGTGTCGGGCACCGCCAGCAGGTCGCGCGCCAGGCTGGCAATGGCGAATTTGCTGGCATCCTCCTTTTCCTTGGCGGCGCGGCGGCGGATATTTTCGCCCTCGGCCACGGCGCGCAGCAGCTGGTCCTTGAGATCCGCCATCTCGGCAATCAGCCGGGCAATCAGCTCTTCCGGCGTGGGCTGCGCCGGTTCGGGTTGAATTTCGTCCGCTGGCGCATCCTGCGGCTGGTCTTGCGTATCACTCATATTCTAACCGTTTCATTGCTTCTGCTTATTTACGGCCTGTCTTTACCACAGATGTAAAGTCAGACCATTGTTCGATGCGAAATGCCCGGATATCCCGGACCGATTTAGGAAACCGGGCGTTTTCCTTCAATGCCTCTATTGCCAGAAACAGATTGGCCATGTCTTCATTTTCGGTGACATACAGGCTGCCCTGAACCCGTGTAAAACCAAGCGAATGCAAAAAGCGCCAATATCGGCATAGGCCTGCGACACACCTTTCGGATGGTGGCGCTCTGTGTCTCTTACAACGAGATCAAATGCAATGGCATACATCAGAGCGCGTCAGGATCGCTGGTCATGCGAGACAGGCGATATTCGGTCATCTCTCCGGAATCAACCATTTTTATAGAAACCATCCAGTCACCATCGGCCAATTGATGAAGCATCCTGCATATTTCGTATTTAGGGCCAAAAGCGCCGAAGCTCTTGATCTTACCGCTCTGAATTGCAGGGGGGGCCAAGCTTATAGACATGATCAATCTCCCCAGGATTTAAGCAGTTTAGACCGGATATTCCGCTAGGACAGCAATTGCCCGACAATTTTGGCGGTATAATCAACCATAGGGATGATGCGGGCATAATTCAACCGGGTTGGGCCGATAACCCCGATCACACCGACAATCTGTTCATTCTTGTTGCGGTAGGGCGATAGCACCAAAGACGAGCCGGACAGGCTGAACAGCTTGTTTTCAGAGCCGATGAAGATGCGCACGCCTTCCGCGTTGCGGGCCAGTTCCAGAAGCTGAATCAGGTCATTCTGCCCCTCCAGATCTTCAAAAAGGGTACGGATACGCTCCAGATCAGCCAGCGCATGTACATCTTCCAGTAGATTGGAATGACCGCGCACAATCAGCGAGGCTCCTGCATTGCGATTATGCCCCCCGCCCCATATTGCAAGACCCGCCTCCACCACTTTGGCGCTCAGCTCATCCAGTTCCAGGCGTTTGCTTTCCAGTTCCAGCAGGATCTGCCTGCGCGCCTCTTCCAGCGTGCGGCCCAGCAGGCGTGAATTCAGATAGTTGCTGGCCTGTTGCAGCGCGCCCACCGTCATGCCCATCGGCACCGAAATCAGACGGTTTTCGACATGGCCATCCTGCCCGACAATCACGGTCAAGGCCTGTCCCGGACCGATATGGACAAATTCAATATGTTTGAGCGGCGCCTCATGCTTTGGTGACAAAACCAGCCCGGCACAGCGCGCCAGCCCCGACAGCCGGGCGGTGGCATCGGCCAGCACATCTTCTATTTTGGTTCCCTGTGAAGCGGCCATGGCCTCAATCTCGCGCGCCTCACTTTCCGTCACATTGCCGATTTCCAGCAGCGCATCCACAAACATGCGCAAACCGCTTTGGGTTGGAATCCGCCCGGCGCTGGTATGCGGCGCGTAAAGCAGCCCCATATCCTCTAGGTCTTTCATCACATGGCGAATGGTGGCGGAACTGAGTGAGGTCGGCAATTGCGCGGCGATGCTTTTGGAGCCGACCGGCATGCCCTCGGCCAGATAGGCCTCAACCAGAGCGCGGAAAATCCCGCGTGAGCGTTCGTTCAGTTCGGTAATCATGGTGCTAATATAGCATCAATTTGTCTTAATACAGCAGCTTCCGGACGGCGGTCAGGAATCAGGTATGATATATAGCTACGGTTAAGAAAAATGGCTGTGGTTAAAAAGACATTAAATATTAATAAATCGCGCCGGCGGCAGTGTGCTGACAAGTTCCTGCATGTGCGCCGCTGCCCAGGGGATTTAATAGCGCAGTGTAATGCGCAGATGCGTGTCTCCGGGCAAGGCGGTGAATACGGCTTCGTCCAGATCGGGCAGGCGGTATGTAACCGCGGCATCCCTTGAGAAGCCATGCCCTTCAATGGGCAGGCCGACAAAATTTTTCGTCAGCTTCCGGTTGGCGTCTTCGTCATGATAGAGCGACAAAGCATAGCTTCCGGGTACGGGAACCGGCATGCAGGCGGTTATTTCACCGGTTTTGGCGGGCACGCGGATGCGTGACAGGCGGCCGCCTTTTTTGAGGAAATCCGCATCGCTGTCGCCATATAGCATAATTGTAATCGTGCCGCTGGCGCTGCGGATATTCTGCACGGTAATTTGCAGCCTTGTCGGGTCCTGCGGGCCGCAAATACGATCTTTGCCGCTATCGGCGGCTTTTGCCGGCGCCAGCATCAGAGCGGCCATGCCGGCAAATGCGGCAAGGACCGCCAGCAGCGAAGTGTGCAGCCTGCATAAAGCCTGTATGGAAGTCTGGGTCATGCATGGCTTATACTGCGTCTCCCGTCAGAAATCCCGGACGAATCGAAATGCCAGACACCGAGCCTATCTCCGCGACTGCCCGCAAATTCGGCTATCCGGACGGCTGCATTGCCGAGACGGCGCATTGGCTGGTTCTGCTGCGCCCGCTACAGGTGACATTGGGCGCGCTGGTGCTGGTGTGCCGCGAGCCGGTGACGGCGTTTGGCGATGTCAGCGCGGACGCCCTGGCGGGATTGCAGCCCGTGCTGAAGAATATTGAGCGGCTGCTGAGGGAATTTGCAGCCTATCAGAAAATCAACTATCTGATGCTGATGATGGTCGATCCCGATGTGCATTTTCATGTCATCCCCCGCTATGAGGGGGCGCGGGATTATGGCGGGCAAAGCTTTGCGGACGCCGGCTGGCCGGGGCCGCCGCGCCTGGATCATGCGGTGCAGCTTTCGCCCGATGCCCAGCAGCAGCTGGTCCGGACCCTGCGGGCAATGTGGGCCGGCGCGTGAGCAATCATCATGTGGTCTCCTCCAGACTGATTACGGCCTATCTGTTGCGCGAGACATCGCGGCCTTTATTATTTTCGCTGATAATCACATTGGCGGCGATGCTGCTGGAGCGCACATTGCGGCTGCTGGAATTGCTGACCAGTCACGGCGGGCCGCTGGAACTGGTGTTCCAGCTTACCATCAATCTGCTGCCGCATTATCTGGGGCTGGCGCTGCCGGCTACGTTTTTTATCAGCCTGTTTGTGGTCATTTCCAGGTTTGACGCCAATAATGAGCTGATCACGATCAGCGGCGCGGGACTATCGCTGTATCGCATCGTGCGCCCGCTGGTTTTTGCGGGCGGTGTATTTGCTCTGATCAGTATTTTATTATTTGGCTATGTGCAGCCGTTCAGCCGCTATCTGTATCGTGAAATCATTCATGTGGTCACCACGACGGCGTGGAACGCCACCCTCAATGAACGGGTATTTGCCAAACTTGGGGACGGGCTGACAATCTATGCCGATGAAGTGGATGCAACGGGCCGGCGGCTGGCCGGTATATTCATCCGCGAGGTGCGCGACGGCACGGAAATTCTGACCACGGCGGCCAGCGGCGCGCTGCTGGCGGATGAAAGCCGCAGGCGCTTGCAGCTTGTACTGCGTGAAGGGGCGCGCACCACCATCCGGAATAATGCTGAAACCATGACGGTGGATTTTTCCAGTGTGACTTTTGGCCGTGATTTTGCCTTCGACGCCGCCCCTTTCCGCCCGCGCGGCAAAGATGGACGTGAGCTGACGCTGACTGAATTATGGCGGCTGGCGGATGAAACACCGCCCGGCGCCATGCGCGCGGGGTTCTCAGCGGAATTTCACAGCCGCATTGTGCGCGCGGTCTGCCTGCCTTTTCTGCCCCTGCTGGCCATGGCCATGGGGATTGCCAGCCAGCGCGCCAGCCGCGCCACCGGCATTGCGGCGGGCGGGCTGATCCTGGTGCTGTATCATCATATGATCCAGTTCGGCAGCAGTCTGATCGAGCGCGAACTGTTTTCGCCACTGACGGCCATCTGGCTGCCGTTCCTGTTGTTCGCGGGCTTCTGCCTGTTGAGCTTTCACCGCAGCGACGCCACGCCGGGCGGCAATCCGTTTGACCCCGTCTTTGCGGGCATTGACAGGCTTGTCTCCGGACTGGCCGGCGCGCTGTTGCCTGAAAGCAAAAGACAAGCATGACTTTTGTCCTGTATCTGAGCCGGATGTTTGCGCTCAGCACTGGCGCCGTGCTGCTGGCGCTGGGGGCGCTGGCGGAACTTCTGGATCTGCTCGATAATGCGAATATGGTGCTGTCACAGCGCGGCGAACTGCGTGATCTGGCCTATTATGCGGCGATGCTTTCGCCAAGCATTATTGCCAGCGTGCTGCCTGCCGCGACGCTGATCGGCGGGTTGATCACCTTCAGCAATCTGGCCGGGCATAATGAAATTGTCGCCATGCGCGGTTCGGGAGTGACGATATACTGGATTGTCGCGCGGCTGGCCCCCATAACGCTGCTGATCGGTGTGATCTATTTCGTCATGCGCTTTGTTGCCGCGCCCTATACGGAAATTCAGGTATATGAAATGCTGCGCGAGCCGGTTCCTGCCATTCAGGCGGAGCTGGAGGCGCAAGGCGCGGATCAGCCGGTAAAGGCCGCCTACTGGATCAGCTCGGGCCGGGTGATTCTGGCGTTCGGGCGCGCAGAAGATGAAGGGCGCATCTTGCGCCATGTGACGCTGATCCGGCGCGGCGCGGACGGGCGGGTGACGGAGCATAGCACAGCCCGTGAGGGGCGATTTGTGCAGGGTGACTGGCATTTTGATGGTGTGGCAAGCCAGCGCATCAACCGGCAGGGGAACGCATCGGCGCTGCAGGATAGCCTGGTTCTGGAACATGGGCCGCAGCCTGTCGATATCCTTGCCGCGACAATAATGAATGCGCGGGTGCGGCTGCATCAGCCCGGCATTCCTGAAACGGATATATGGGCCGGCAGCAACAGTCCCGCTTTTCATCAGACCAATTTTTACGGTGCGCTTGCGGCCCCGTTCGTGCCCATGATCATGCTGCTGGCGGCGGCGCCGCTGGCGCTGGGCACGTCGCGCTATCCGTCACGGGCGCGCGATATTGGGGTGGCGCTTGTTGCGGGATTTGGCTATCTGCTGGCCAGCGGGGTTTTCCGTTCGCTGGGTGAATCGGGCGTGATGCCGCCGCTGCTGGCCATATGGGGCCCCATGCTGATTTTTGCGCTGGCTGCTTCCAGTCTGCTGGCGCACCGCGAAGGATAGGTTTGTGAGCATTACCATCATTCCCGTGGCGGGCGAAAAACTGCTGCGCCGCTTCATTGAAGTGCCGTACAGGGTTCACCGGGATGACCGGTTATGGATACCGCCGCTGCGTATGGAGCGCGCACAGGCTTTTTCGCCGCGCCATAATGATTTTTTCAAAACCGCCGATGTGGGCCTGTTCATTGCGCAGCTGGACGGCAGCGATGTGGGGCGCATCAGCGCGCAACTGGATCCGCTGCTCGCACAGGCGGGCATGGCCGGAACCGGGCATTTTGGATGTATCAGCGCCATCGACAATGCCGATGTGTTCGCCGCCCTGGTGCAGGCCGCCGGGGATTTTTTACGGGCGCGCGGCGTAAGGCGCATGCTGGGGCCGTTCAGCATGTCGATCAAGGAAGAGACCGGTTTGCTGGTGCAGGGATTTGAAACCCCGCCGATGCTGATGATGGGCCATGATCCGGCCTATGCCGGCGCGCATCTGGAAAGGCTTGGGTTTTCCAAGGAAAAAGACATGCATGCCTATATCGCGGATTTATCTAATCCCCTGTCAAAATCCGGCGGCGCCATGTTGCGCCGGACGCCATCCCGAAATGTGGTTTTGCGCGGGCTGAATTTTTCCGACTATGAAAATGAAATCAGGACGCTGGTGGATATTTTCAATGATTCCTGGAGCGGCAATTGGGGCTTTGTTCCGATGACCCAGGCCGAAACCTCGACGCTTGGCAAACATTTGCGGCTGCTGCTTGATAAACGGCTGGTGCGCTTTGCCGAGGTGGACGGGCAGCCAGCCGGATTTATTGTGGTGCTGCCTAATATCAATGAAGCGATACGGGATTTGCGCGGCAATCTGCTGCCATTGGGCTGGATTAAACTGCTTTGGCGTTTGAAGATGCGGGGGCTGACAAGCGCGCGGGTTCCGCTGATGGGTGTGCGCCGCAGCGTTTCCGGCACCATGCTGGGGGCGGCGATACCGATGCATCTGATCGCCTCGGTCTGGGAGCCTGCCAGGGAAATGGGCATCCGCCAGGTGGAACTGTCCTGGATATTGGAAGACAATCTGGCGATGCGGCACATACTCGATAAATTTGGCGCCCGGCCCTATAAGACCTATCGCATTTATGGCAAGGCGCTGTGATGAAATGTACCGCCCTGATTCTCGCGGGCAGCCGCGGCGCGCCGGATGATCTGTGTACGGCCAATGGGGTTGCGCACAAGGCCCTGATCGAGATCGGCGGGCAAGCCATGCTGGCGCGGGTGGTCGAGGCGCTGCTGGCCTGCGATTTGATTGGCGGGATTCTGATTTCGGTTGCGCAGCCGGAACCGGTACTGGCGCTTGCGGCGGTGGCGGCGCATGTTGAAACAGGACGGGTGCGGCTGGTGACAGCCGCAGCGACGCCGGGCGAAAGTGTGCTGGCGGTGCTGAACAGGGCGGATCATGCCTGGCCGCTGCTGGTGACAACCGCGGATCATCCTCTGTTGCGCGCCGGGATGATCACGCATTTTCTGGCGCATGCCCCGGATGCCGACGCTGTTGCGGCAGTGGTTGAGCAGGCCATTATCATGGCCGCCTATCCGCAAACGGTGCGCACCTATCTGCGATTTTCCGATGCTGCGGTCAGCGGTGCGAATTTATTTTTACTGCGCAATGCCAAAGCCAGAGGCGTGGTGGCGTTCTGGCGTCATGTTGAGGATAATCGCAAACAGCCTATGCGGCTGATGCGGATGCTCGGGCTGGGGGTGATTTTACGCTTCGTGACCGGGCGGCTTGATCTGCGCCATGCGCTGCAAAAACTGGGCAGGCGCTGCGGTGCGGAACTGGGCGTGGTGCGTCTGCCCTTTGCCCAGGCGGCGATAGATGTGGACAAGCAGGCGGATCTCGAACTGGCCGAACGGATTCTGGCGGCTGAAACGCGCTGACGGATTTCTATGCGGACGCCGCCTTGGGCTTATCCTGCATGGATGCAAAGCCCCGCACCAGCGCTTCGGCCCGCGCCATGTCGGCCGGGCAATCAACTTCGCACCAGCCAAGGCCTTCGATCGAGACTGCTTCTACAGCGCCGAAATGATGTTTCGCCAGCGCATCCACCGCGGACAGATACCAGCGGCGAAATCCATCCGGTTCGCGCAACACGGTTTCCATCGCGGATTTCATCATGTCAGACCCGCCGGCGGTCAGGTGCAGCAGGCCAATGGATTCGCCATCGGTCTGGCTCATGGGCAGGGTCTTGCCGATTGCGGCCAGGCGCCTGCCATCGGTTTGAACCTTCATGTCATCATCATCATAGCGCGCCTTGCGGTCGATGGTAACGCTGACGGGGGCCAGCGCCTCGCGCAGGACCGTGTCCAGCACAGCTGGCTCAAACAGCGTGTCACCATTGAGAATGACGCCCCCGCCGGCAAGTTCGCCGGCCGCAAAATACAGGCTTGCCAGATTATCGGCGACGGCGAAAAACGGATTGAACAGGATGCGCAGGCTGAGGCCCGGAAATTTTAGCTGCCCGGCAAAGCTGCTGACGGCGCCGGACATGAAACCGGTAACGATCACTGCCTCGGTGACGCCGCATTGGTACAGATTGCGCAACTGCCATTCCAGCAAGGGACGCCCGCCGACCGGAACCAGGCATTTGGGAAGGCTGGCGGTATAGGGCAGAAGCCGCCGTCCCTGACCCGCACTTAAAATAATTGCTTTCATACTACCCCGATTCTGGCTACCCCGGTTCTGGATTCTGCTACGGGCCATACAGCGCTGTCCCAACGGCCGGACGCTCCGCTAATCTGTGTAGCATGCTCAGATTCCCGCTGAAATAACAAATATGTAATGATTGCCGCCGGCAGGAGGGTTGCTATAAAGGGGGCTGGATCATGGACGAAAACCCGGCAAAACTCCCCAAAATCCTCCCAAAAACCCTAAGGACGCCCTGTAGCGATGCCCCTGCCTGATCCCGAAAAGGCTGCCCGCCATGCGCGGCCGGGACTAATGACGGTTTGGAAGAACTGGTCTGCGGACCAGCTGTTGCGGCGTCTGCTGGCCAATGCCTCGCTGCTGCTGGGCGGCAAGGCGGTCACGGCGATTTTCGGCATCGGCTATCTGGCGCTGGCGGCCCGGGGCATGAGCCTGGAGGCTTTTGGCACCCTGATTCTGATCCATACTTACACGCTGGCAATTGGCGATATTACCAAATTTCAATCCTGGCAGGTTGTTCTGACCTATGGCACGCCGGCCTGGAATGCGCAGCGCCTCAGCGATTTGCGCCGGATTTTACGTTTTTCCATGCGCCTGGATGGGCTGGGCGCGGTGGCCGGGCTGATTGTGGCGCTGCTGGGTCTGCCGCTGGCTGCCTATATTTTTGACTGGCCGCCGCGCACGGTGGAATTGGCGGCTTATTATGTGTTTTGCGTGCTTTTTCTGGATATTGCCACGACAATCGGCGTGCTGCGCCTGTTCGACCGTTTCGATCTGGCGGCGATACAGAGCAGTGTCGGGGCGCTGATCAAGCTGTTGGGGGCTGCGCTGGCCTTTTATCATGAGGCCGGACTGGAAGCCTATCTGCTGACCTGGATGGTTTCTGAAATAGTCCCCTGCTTCGTACTGATCGCCATGGCGGTGCATGAATTGCGCCAGCGCGGGGTTTGGGGGTCAAAGGCGGCGCCAACAGAGGAAACCGGGCCATTCTGGAAGCCGGATCGTAATGTCTGGAAATTTGTCTGGTCGGCCAATGTCAATACGACGCTACAGCTTGTGCTGACGCATTTTGGAACGCTGGCGGCCGGCGCGTTGCTGGGCGCCGCTGCGGCCGCCTTGTACCGGATCGCACGCCAGCTTACCGAAGCCATCACGACCCCTGTCAAGCTTTTGACCCCGACAATTTATCCCGAACTGGCGCGATTGATGGCGGATAATGCCATTGCTCAAATGCGGCGCTTCATGCTGCGCGCCGCTTCGCTTGCCGGGCTGGGCGCCATCCTGCTGGCCGGAGTTCTGATCCTTGCAGGGCCCTGGCTGTTATGGGCCGTGGCGGGACCGGGTTTTGCGCCGGCCTATGGGGTTATGGTGGTTCTGGGTCTGGCCGCCGCGGTCCGGCTATGGTCTTTTCCGCTGGAGCCGATGCTGATATCATCGGGTCAGGCTGTTTCGGCATTGCAGGTGCGTCTGGTGACGACGGGACTGTATATTGTAGCGATGTACTTTTTATGTTCCTGGTTAGGGCTAACAGGTGCTGGACTTGCCTTACTTATTGCTTCGCTGGCCAATATGATTGGCCAGCTTGTTTTTGTGGAAAAATGGCTTCGCAGGCACGCCCTGAGCGCGTAAAAGCACAGAGACAAGTCGCAGTGACAAAGCGCAGAACAGTATCATTACACTGGTTCCGGATCTGCCCCGGCCATGGAGACAAAACAGTATGAAGGAAGCATTGCCCGCCAATTCTGGTGGAGGCATTTATCGTCCCGCTGATTTCACAACCCTGACGCAGGCGCTGGACTATGCGGCGCTGGGCCAGGCGGGGCTGAATTTTTATTCCGGAAAGGGCGAGCTTCTGGAGGTGCTGCGCTATGCGGATTTGCGCACCCAGGCGCAAAGTCTGGCGCGGCGTATGCGCGCGGCCGGGCTGGAGAGCGGCGCGCGCATCGCCATTATCGCGGAAACCGACGGCAATTTCGTGCGCGCCTTTTTTGCCTGTCAGTATGCCGGGCTGGTTCCAGTGCCCATGCCATTGCCGATGGCCTTTGGCGGCAGGGCCGGTTATGTCAGCCATATTCGCAGAATGATCGAAAATGCGGGGGCCAGCGCCGCGCTTTGCCCGGATGCGCTGCTGGAGATGACCCGCGAAGCGGCGGCGGGACTGGCGCTCAGGGCCGTGGGCACGCGGGATGTATTTGATGCGTATGCGGATGATTTCCAGGCCTTGCCGGATATTCTGCCCGGTCAGCTTTCCTATTTGCAATATTCATCGGGCAGCACCCGGTTTCCGCTGGGCGTTGCAGTGACGCAGCAGGCGCTGCTCAGCAATTGCCGCGCCATTACCCTGCATGGCCTGAAAATCACTGCCAGTGACCGCTGTGTTTCGTGGCTGCCATTTTATCATGATATGGGGCTGGTGGGGTTTTTGCTGGTGCCAGTGACAACCCAGATGTCCGTCGATTATGTTTCGACCAGAGAGTTTGCGCGCCGCCCGATGATCTGGCCAAGCCTGATATCGCGCAATGGCGGAACTTTATCGTTCAGCCCAACCTTTGGATATGATCTGTGCGCGCGCAGGGGCGCTGGCGGGGCGCGCACGGAAAATCTTGATCTGTCGCGCTGGCGGGTGGCCGGTATTGGCGGCGATATGATCCGGGATTCCGTATTGGCGCAGTTCGCCGAGAGTTTCGCCCCCAGCGGTTTTCGCAAACAGGCCTTTGTCGCAAGCTATGGCATGGCGGAAGCAACCCTTGCCATCAGCTTTGCGCCGCTGGCGACAGGTATTGAGACCGATACTGTCGATCTGGATCTGCTGGAGGCATCGGCCGTGGCGGCGCCGCTCAAGGCGAATGGAAGCAATACCGGCCGCGGCCGCAATTTTGTCTATTGCGGCCCGGTGCTGCCGGATCATGAACTGGAAATTCGTGATTCAGATGGCGTGGTTCTTGGCGAACGCCAGGCCGGGCGCGTGCTGGTGCGCGGGCCAAGCTTGATGCGGGAATATTTCGGCAATCAGGAGGAAACCGCGCGCGCTTTATCTGCGGATGGCTGGCTGGATACGGGTGATCTGGGATATTTAAGCGGCGGGTCGCTGGTGATTACCGGGCGCAGCAAGGATCTTATTCTGATCAATGGCCGCAATGTCTGGCCGCAGGATCTGGAATGGGCGGTGGAGCAGGAAGTGGAAGGATTGCGCAGCGGCGATGTGGCGGCGTTTTCAGTGGATGAATCTTCAGAAGAGCGGGTTGTGCTGCTGGCGCATTGCCGCAAAACCAGTGAAAGCGAGCGCGAAGGATTGCGGATGGCGATTATAGAAACGATTCGCGCCAAAGCGGGGCTGGATTGCGAAGTCATGCTGGTCGCGCCGCACAGTCTGCCGCAAACTTCTTCGGGCAAGCTTAGCCGCACACGCGCACGCCAGCTTTATCTGGCGGGCATAGCGGATGGCGCGGCCGGCGGCATGCGCGCACACCAGCAGGCCTAGGCGATGCGCGGAACGGTTGCGGTCACGGGCGCAACCGGATTTCTGGGCCGGTATATTGTCCGTTCACTGATAGCGCAGGGCTGGCGGGTGCGCATATTGGCGCGGAACTATCCGGTGCATGATCAGTTTGCGGATTTGAATTTCGAAGTGGTTGCGGGCGATCTTTCGGATCCCGCAGCGCTGCGGGCGCTGGTGCGGGATGCGGATCGGGTGGTGCATGGCGCGGGCCTGATAATGGCGCGCAACGCGTGTGACTTTCAGACCGTCAATGTTCAGGGTACGGCTAATCTTGTTGATGCGCTGAATGGCGCGGGCGGGCCTGCGCGGCTGCTGGTGATTTCATCCATTACCGCGCGCGCGCCGCATCTGTCGCCCTATGCCGCTTCCAAGCGCGCGGCCGAGGACATTGTCCGCACCAGGCTGGCGCCGCTTCATGAATGGATCATACTGCGCCCCACGGCGGTTTACGGGCCGTGGGATGTCGAAACGCTGACAGTATGGAAGGCGGTAAGCCGGGGCATTGCGCTTCTGCCCGGAAGCAGAACGGCGCTTGTGTCGCTGGTGCACGCAGCGGATGTGGCGGACGCTGTTGCGGCGCTGTGCGCGGCGGGGCAGGCCGGCAGCCTGTATGAAATCACGGATGCGCGCCAGCAGGGATATCTTTGGGAAGAATTCACCGGGGCTGCGGCGCATGCGCTGGGCGTGCGCACTGCCGGGCTGCGCCTTGCGCCGTGGATCGTGCGCCTTGCCGGACTCATGGGGACGCTGCTCGCGCGCGCCGGCGCGGCTGACGGCATGTTAACCATAGATAAGGCGCAGGAAATTCTGCACCCGGATTGGTCGTCACGGCCAGAACAGCAGCCGCCCCCGGAGCTCTGGCAGCCAAAAATCGACCTGGACTGTGGCTTTCGGGAGACTATCGGCTGGTATCAGACGCGCGGCTGGCTGCCAAAGGCCGGTAAACGCGCCGGTCTGGATTGACGGCGCGTTAAAAATGCTTGAAAAATTGGGTCAATCGGCGATAACCACTAGTGGCAGGCTGTTAAAGTACTGTTAAGGAATTAAGAAGGTCTTGCTAAAGGGTACGGTCTGCGGCGCGGGATCTGCGTCTGGTTAGAGGGTGGGGCAAATTGGCGCAACAACTGGACAGTATCGGGGCACAGATCATTGAAGTGCTGGCCGGGATGATTCCGCCAGGGACCCCGGTATCGGCAGGCACCAGGATTGCACGCGACCTTGGGCTGGATTCCGTCGCCATTATGGATTTTGTGATGGAACTTGAGGAGCGCTTTGACATTCTCATTCCCCTTGATCAGATTTCCGATGTGGAGACCATCCGTGATCTGAGCAATGCCATTGAAGCTCTTGTGAAAGATTAAGTCTGATGTCGATTTTTGCAAAGTTCGAGGATATCCGCCGCACCCTTGAAGACCTGTCCATTACCGGTCAAAACCCGCTAAATGTGCATTTCGATGAAATTCGCTCGCCGGTGGAAGGCATTGTCAATGGCAGGCGCGTGCTTTTGTTTGGCACCAGCAATTATCTCGGCCTTACCTTTGACGCTGATTGCATTGAGGCGGGGGTGCATATGCTGCGCCAGTCGGGAACCGGCACCACGGGATCGCGCATTGCCAATGGCACCTATGCCGGACATGCCGCGCTGGAAAAACAGCTTGCGCAATTTTATGGCAAACGTTCCGCGATGGTGTTCTCCACGGGATATCAGGCCAATCTGGGTTTGATTTCGGCGCTGGCGGGGCGCGAGGATCATCTGTTCATTGACGCGGACAGCCATGCTTCCATCTATGACGCCTGCCGTTTGAGCAGTGCCGAAATTATCCGCTTCCGTCACAATGATGCGGACGATCTGGCGCGCCGCATTGGCCGGCTGAAAGGCAAGCCGGGCTGCCGGATTATTGTGACCGAAGGCATATACAGCATGCTGGGCGACACGGCGCCGCTGCGCGAAATCGCCGCGGTCAAGCGCGCAACCGGCGCCTATCTGATCGTAGACGAAGCCCATTCCATGGGTGTTCTGGGGACACGCGGGCGGGGCCTGTGCGAGGCGGCCGGTGTTGAGGCCGATGTTGATTTTGTGGTGGGCACTTTCAGCAAAAGCCTTGGCGCGATGGGCGGCTTTGCGATTTCGGATCTTGAAGGATTTGATCTGCTGCGGGTTGCGGCGCGTCCCTATATGTTTACGGCGTCACTGCCGCCATCCATCATCGCGACGGTTTCTGCGGCGCTGGCGCGCATCTCTCATGACGGTTCGCTGGGCATGCGGGTGCGCGCGAACGGGCTGCGGCTTTATACGGGACTGGCGCAGGCGGGCTTTCCGCTTGGCCCGCAACCCAATCCGGTGGTTGCCGTAAAAATGCCGGATCGCGACACGGCGGTGGAGTTCTGGAAACAGCTTCTGGCGGAAGGCGTGTATCTGAATTTGGCGCTGCCGCCCGCCACGCCGGGCAGCCTGGCATTGCTGCGTTCAAGCGTCAATGCACTGCATACGGATGAACAGATTGATTGCGCGATTGCGGCACTATGCCGGGTTGGGGTGCGGCTTGGCGTGATCAAAAGACCGGCGGGGCGTGCTGCACCGGTGATGCAGCCGGAAAAAATCGCCCTCCCCGCCGAATAGCCGGTTCAGTGCAGGGTGGGGCTGGCCTGTAGCCGGCCCAGAGATGCTTCCGCAATTAGGTCGTAAAGCGCGCGCCAGTCCGAGATCAGGGCCTGCTGATTGGCGGCGGTCATCGCTTCCAGCCCATTGGCGGCAAAGGCAAGGGCGCTGGCCGCGCCATCACGTGCAACCAGAAATTTGGCGGTGGTGACAAGATCCTGTGTCGAAATCATTTTATTTCCTGTGCTGGGTTATGTGACAGGTGTAAAAGCAAAGCATGTGCCAGATAGCCCGTCAGTTAAACCATTGAAATTCAATAAGGTTATTGACGCATGGGGTGTTGCGGGCGGCAGTTATTTCCTCCCGCGGCAGGCCGCGGGGCGGTTTTTGCTTATCTTAGAGCGTGATGATTTTAGGTTGAATCACATCCCCCTCCACGTCATTGCTGTAGAAGTCAGATAATTCGCTGACAAGATTGTGGCGTTAATGGACTTAAAAAACGCTGTCACCCCGCACTTGTTGCGGGGTCCAGGGTTACAAACTCAGGCCTTCATTTGATAATCCGGGACCCCGGAATAAAT
>JBMOMX010000031.1:0-104423 GCA_049323435.1 Pseudomonadota bacterium | reverse complement strand
TCAATAACGCCATGTCAATCACTCCTATATCCCCCAAACCAAAAGCCAGGGGTAAGATCAAAACATGGGTCACTTCTCGGTGGAAATTTGTCCCCCTCCAGGGTCAATTCTCAGTGCAAATCAACACTATGAGGAAGGCGCGATTCAGGTGAATGCTTCCAGTATCAAGATTCCAGATAGCAACCACATCGCCACAGGCGATGTGGTGACGGTCTATGGAAAGATCAATAATTCCTTTTTCAAGAACAAGGCCATTGCCGCGGAAACAATTGAGAAAATAGGGGTATACAGCCGTCAATTGCCGGATACCCCCTAATTTTTTCTGTGTAATTTATTATTCAGCGTTACAAGGGCGTATTCGCCCTGCGTCCTGTGATCGTGCTGTAAACCAGGCTCGCAACAAACAGTACAACAAATACAAGCGCCAGGAACTGGGCGATGCCAGCGAAGTCAGCGGCAAGACCGCCAAACCCCATAAAGGCAGAAATCACCGCCAGGACGAAAAACAGAATTACATAGTTCAACATGGGCATTTTCCCTTTCGTTCAGAGCTTACTTCCAGATGGGCTTGCCGAGGTCGACATCTTTATTCTTGGTTACAGCGCCAGCCGCGGCGCCAACTGCGCCGCCCACAACGGCGCCTGTCACCGGGTCACCTCCGAGAACGGCGCCGCCAACAGCACCGGCGCCGGCGCCGATGGCCGCGCCACTCAATGCGCGATCGCCCTTGGTACTGCCGCATGCAGCCAATGAGGTCAGCACCAAAACGGCCACCATCGCATTATGTATCTTTCGCATAAAACTCTCCTTGGTTCAGGTTCAGATAAAAAAATAGGAGAATTCCTGCAAGCTTACTGCACGGCAAAAGTGATTATACGTAAGGGGGGCGTAAGTCTGGCGCTCAACCCAATGGTCAGGCCGCCTTTATGGTGCGTGCGGGAGCACTTCCATCCGGTAGCCAATACCAGGCTCAGTGGTGATGAAAATGGGCGTGGTGGGATTAGGCTCGATCTTTTCCCGGATCTGGCCGATATAAACCCGCAGATAGGTGGTATCTTCGGCGTGCGCCGCGCCCCAAACTTTTTTGAGGATTTCCCTATGGGTCAGCATCTTGCCGCGATTGACCATAAAGTGCCGCAGCAGATCATATTCCTTGGGCGTAAAAGCCCGCAATTTATCGTGCAAATACACCTCATGGCGCACTAGATCCATGCGCAACGGGCCATTGCGCAACTCCGGCTCGCCGGTTTCCTGCACCGCAGAGGTGCGCAGGGCGGCATTGATGCGCGCCATCAGGACACCGACGTTAAAAGGCTTGGTAACGTAATCATTGGCGCCCATATTCAGTGCCGTGCTGATTTCATCATCGGATGAGGACACCGAAAGCACAATTATCGGCACCTGCGACCATTCACGCACTGCCGTGATGACCTCCTTGCCGTCCATATCCGGCAGGCCAAGATCAAGCAGCATCAGGTCAGGCTTGACCGAGGCGCACATGCGTATCGCCTGCTTGCCGGACGCGCTTTCGGCAACCTTATGATCCTCGGCATCCAGAAGAATGCCCAACATCTTCTGGATATGCGGCTCATCGTCCACCACCAGAATGGTGTTCTTCTTATCAGCCATTATAAAGTCTCAAATCAGGGTGGCCGGTTGGCGGAAATCATCACCCAATCCGGGCATATTTGGCATTTACTCATTCCGCAATGATACTGCGTATTAGCGAGCCTACTCGCTTGATGTTACTATAGTAGGCCTGCCTGGTCCAAGACTATCCGTATCTGCCAATATGACTGGCTTTTTAGTTGCACAGCGGTGAAGACAGAGAACAGTTCAGCACGGGGCCAGGGAACCCTGGCCGCTTTGCCTGGAAACCCCTGATTTTCCAGGAGTTTGGAAATATTTGATCGGGTTTTAAACCGCCGTAATCCGTCACCGGATCGGTTAAGCGCAGAATGCGGAAGGACCGACGCAATTTGAGCTCTTCACGGGCTTGTCTTGCAGCACACCTTAAATCAATACATTGGTCATTTTGTCTTACTCCTTTTATTCCAAAACCCGTCAGCGCCGCGACGGCGGCTTGTCGGCATCGCGCATACCACGCGGCCCAGCATTCGCCATGCAGTTACGTATGCCCATGTGTCCGGTACGAAATGTCACCTATGTGTCGGGTCGCTCAGACGGTCCGATACAGGCTTATGCGCCTGAGGGCCTGTTTGACACGGATTTAAAACCAGAAACGGATACCGGCAACGAATGATGGAACGTCGATTTCCTCGCTCTCTGCACGTGCGATGTCTGCGGTCTGCCCTAGTTTGCGCTCCCAATTGACGCCGATATAAGGCGCGAATTCACGCCGTATTTCATAGCGCAGCCGCAGCCCCAGTTCGATATCGTTGACGCCCGGGCCTATGCCGCGCTCCTTCACTTCTTCCGCAGACAGATTAACCTCTAATGCAGGCTGCAAAATAAGCCGCTGGGTCAGCAGCAGTTCATATTCGGCGATAAACCGGGCGGACAGTTCGCCTTTATTACTCAGAAACAGCGCCGCGTCAGTTTCAAAATAATAGGGCGCGAGGCCCTGAATACCCAGCACCGCATAGCTGCGCCGCGGATGCGGCTCCGGGTCATAGCGCACACCTGCCTGCACATCAAAAAAATCCGTCATCAGACGGCTATATAAAAGCTGAACTTCGGCCTTATCGACATTGCTGCCAATGCGATTTTCGCCCTCTGTTTTCAGCCACAGCTTATCCGTGTCGCCGCCATACCAGCCCTGCGCATCCCAGTTCAGGCTGTCGTCGCCATCCTGTGCGCGATATTCAAACCGGTCGGCCTGAAAAAAAAAGAAATTTGGTTCATGTTCCTCCATCGCGTCCGCGCCATTTGTCAGTAAACAGAATATTACGGCAATCGCCCCGGCGCGCCTATTCATGACCCGTCTCAATATTGGCGGCAACCGGGTTCTCGACGATCACCTTGCGCATCATGCCGGTCATCATGTGATAGAGCAGATGGCAATGAAACGCCCATTCGCCCATCGCATCCGCCGGCACATCGACGCTTAATGACTGTCCGGGCGGCACATTGACAACATGTTTCAGCGGGTTGAATTTTTTCTTTCCCACATCCAGTTGCATCCACATGCCATGCAGATGCATCGGATGGCTCATCATCGTCTCATTGACGAAGGTGAAGCGCACCCGCTCGCCATATTTCAGGCGGATGGGTTCGGCATCGGAAAATTTCTTGCCGTCGATCGACCAGAAATAGCGCTGCATGTTGCCGGTAAGCTTCATTTCGATCTCGCGATCCGGCGCGCGGTAATCCGCATATGGCGCCATCGCTTTCAGATCACCATACACCAGCACCTTGCCGCCTTTCTTCGCCGCCTTTGGCGCGATGCCGCTTTGCATGTCAGGCTTATCCATCCCCGGCATATCCATCCCGGCCATGGACCCGTGATCTTTCTTCGGCATATCCATCCCGGCCATGGACCCGTGATCCATTCCCGGCATCGCTTTTTCATCTTTGCCCGGCGCTGGCGCATGGTCGATGCCGCCCATATCCATTCCCATATCGGCCATGGTTAATTGCGGACGCGGGCGCAGCGGAGGAATCTCCCCGCTCATGCCTTCCGCGGGCGCCAGCGTCGCCCTGGCATAGCCAGTGCGGTCGAGCGCTTCGGCGAAAATCGTGAAAGGCTTCTCCTGTTCCGGCTGAACAATCACATCATAGGTTTCAGCGGTAGCAATGCGTAATTCATCCACCTTGATGGGCTGCACATTATTGCCATCCGCCTGCACTACGGTCATTTTCAGGCCCGGAATGCGCACGTCAAAATAGCTCATGGCGGAGCCGTTGATGAGGCGCAGCCGCACCCGCTCGCCGGGTTTGAACAGGCCGGTCCAGTTCTGCGCCGCGCTTTTGCCATTGACCAGAAACGTATAACCGCTGACATCGGATATATCCGTCGGCGTCATGCGCATTTTGCCCCATTCGGCGCGGTCCTTCAGGGTTGGCCCCAGCCCTTTTTCCGAAACGTCCTTAAAGAAGGTTCCCACGGTGCGCTGCGCATAATTATAATAATCGCTGTTTTTCTTGAGATGGCCGAGAATGGCTTCAGGTTTTTCATCGGTCCAGTCCGACAGCATCACCACATAGTCGCGGTCATATTTATAGGGCTCACGCTTTGCCGGGGTGATGACAATGGGGCCATAAATGCCCTCCTGTTCCTGCAAGCCGGAATGGCTGTGATACCAATAGGTGCCCGCCTGTTTGATCCTGAACTGGTAAGTAAAGGTCTCACCCGGTTTAATGCCGGGAAAGCTGATGCCCGGTACACCATCCTGCGTATAGGGCAGCAATATGCCATGCCAGTGAATGGACGTATCCTTGTCCATTTTGTTGGTGACATTGATGGTCACGTCCTCACCCTCGGTGAAGCGGAGCATCGGGCCGGGAATTTGTCCATTGATCGCCATAGTCATGCGTTCGCGGCCTTTAAAACCCATGCGCATTTTATCTACGGTCAGATCATAGGTTCCCGCATTTGCACCGCAGGCCGCCAGCATGAACAGTGAGGCAATCGCTAAAGTGCAAATCTGTTGCGGCATTTATCAGTCCCCGTGCCTGTAACCCATTTTCATGCCTGCCGCGCCAGGCATTAACGGCATTAGCGTGTCGGCTTTTTGTTTCTGCTCCGGTGTCAGCGCGGCATATAGCGCCGTGGCTGCGGGCCGGATTTTTTTCATCATCTCCAGATGTTCGCTGAGTACGGCTTCGCTATCGGTCAGCCGTTCAATCCAGTTGCGCGGTTTTGCGTAAGCATCAGGCGCCTTCTGCATTTTGTCCTGGTGCTTTCTGATGAGCGGCTTCAATTGTGCGGTATAGGCGTCCCAGACAGCATTCTGCGCATCGCTTATACCGAGTTCAGCTTTTAGAAAAGCAATAACCCCATCGGTATGTTTGAGCATCATCCCCATCATGGGGTGGCGCATATCCGCGCCCATCATGTCGCGCTGCGCGCCCATCATCGGCATCATTTTCTCACACATCATGGGGGTCATCATGCCTGGCGCCGGGGTAGCGGCGGCAGGCGCCCCCGCCGGATGATGCGGGTCCGCCGCTGGCGTCTGCGCCATTGCGGGGCTTGCCAGCAGCAAACCAAGCGCTGTCAAGGGGGCGAAGCTTTTCTGAAATGCACGGGTCATGGTGTTTTCTCCCGGTTTGTTGGCCATAAGCGCATTTGCTCATCGGCGTTGACTGTCCAGAACCTTGATTAACTCTTCGATCTTCTGCTGGCGTTCCATGAGCGATCCCTTATGGAAGGCGTGGGTGACACAGCTCTGCAAATGTTCGCGCAGCACTTCCTGTTCGACCCTGTCAAGGGCAGCACGCGCGGCATTGACCTGTGTCAGAATGTCGATGCAATAGCGACCGTCCTCAACCATGTTGCGCACGCCGCGCACCTGTCCCTCAATCCGGGAAAGGCGGTTAAGACAGCTTTTTTTAGTTTTGACATCCATGCTTGGAATATACCCCCAAAGGGTATACACCGCAACAGGGATTTCATTTGAGATCTCCTGATACCCTGAAAAATCACACAGGGCTTTGACTTGGCTCAACATATCGGGCGTCCAGCAATGTCAGACTGCGCAAGTGAATATGTGACAAAAAATTCGGCTTGGGCGTGCATGGGCGCATATGAAACAGCAAAAGGAGCACTCCGATGACTGATCATGCCCATGCTGCTCATGCGCACACGCATCCCGCGGGCGCCGCTGCCGCAGAGCCTGGCGAGATGGCCAAAGATCCGATCTGCGGCATGATGGTCAAAAAGGCAGGGGCACTGGCGGCCGGCCTGACATCGGCGCGCGGCGCAAGAATATATTATTTTTGCAGTTCCGGCTGCAAAAGCACCTTTGAGGATCCCGAACGTGAACTGAAATCCATGCGCACCCGGGTTGCCGTCGCGCTAACCGGCGTGCTGGCGCTGGCCATATTGCGCGCGGGCGCGTTTATTGCGCTGGCGGCGGGCGCCACCATCGTAAGCTGGGCGCCGATCCCGGCCTTGCCATGGTTCACCTGGGGGGTATGGCTGTTCATCCTGGTAACACCGGTGCAATTTATCGGCGGCTGGGGGTTTTACAAAGGCGCGTGGGCGGCGTTGCGATCGGGTTCCATCAACATGGATTTCCTGATCGCCCTTGGCACCAGTGTGGCCTATTTTTTCAGTGTCGCGGTGGTGTTTTTCCCTGATGTACTTCCCGTCAAGGTAGATGAACGTGAAGTTTATTTCGAGGTTTCGGCGGTCATCATCGCCTTTGTGCTGCTCGGCAAATATATGGAGGAGATTATCAAGAAGCGTTCCTCGGCGGCGGTGCGCAAATTGATGGATCTGCGCCCAGCCGTCGCGCATGTGCTGCGCGATGGCAAGGAGGAGGAAATTCCGGCCGAGGCGATCATGGCGGGCGAGATCGTCGTGGTGCGCCCGGGCGAGCGCATCCCAACCGATGGCGATGTGCTGGAGGGTGCCTCATCCGTGGACGAATCCATGCTGACCGGCGAATCGATGCCGGTGGAAAAAGCCCCGGGCGCAAAACTGATCGGCGGCACGCTTAACCGCAGCGGCATGCTGCGCTTTACCGCAACCCGCATCGGCAAGGATACGGCGCTGGCGCAAATCATCCGGCTGGTGGAAGAGGCGCAAACCAGCACGGCGCAGGTGCAGCGTCTGGCCGATCAGGTTACCGGCTATTTCGTTCCGGCGGTGGTGGCTGTGGCGTTTCTGGCATTCTTTGGCTGGTGGCTGGCCGGGGATTTTCCGCAGGCGCTGCTTTCATTCATTGCCGTTCTGATCATCTCCTGCCCGTGCGCGCTTGGCGTGGCCACGCCCGCCGCGCTGATGGTGGGTGTCGGCAAGGGCGCGGAGGCCGGCATATTGATCCGCGGCGCGGAGGTGCTGGAACGCGCGCGCAATCTGAATGTGATTGTCTTCGACAAGACCGGCACCCTGACGCGCGGCGAACCGGCGCTGACCGATATCATCGCATTTTCAGGATCAAACGAGGCCGATATATTGCGGCTTGCCGCCGCCGTGGAAGTTGGATCCGAGCATCCGCTGGGCGAAGCGATGGTGCGCGCGGCGCAGATGCGCGGACTGACGCTGCCCCCGGTGACGGATTTTCAAGCCATTGCGGGCCACGGCATTCGCGGCACCGCCGATGGGCAGACTGTCCTGCTTGGCAACCGCCGGTTATTGCGTCAGGAAAATATCCAGACCGGCGGCGCCGAAGAAGCCATGACCCGGCTGGAGCGTGAAGGCAAGACCGCCATGCTGGTGGCGGCGAACGGCCGGCTTACCGGTATCATCGCCGTGGCCGACACGATCAAGCCCGAAGCGAAACAGGCGGTGGCGGCGTTGCGCCAGGAAGGTCTGGAGGTCGTAATGCTAACCGGCGACAATGAACGCACGGCGCAGGCGATTGGCCGCGAGCTTGGCATTGACCGGGTGATTGCCGAGGTGCTTCCCAGCGACAAGGCGAAGGTCATCAAGGATATGCAGGCGCAACATAAAATGGTGGCCATGGTGGGCGACGGCGTCAATGACGCGCCCGCGCTGGCCACCGCCGATATCGGCATCGCCATCGGCTCGGGTTCGGACGTGGCCAAGGAAACCGGCGGCATCATCCTGATCAGGAATGACGTGCGCGAAGTGGTGCTGGCGATCAGGCTCTCACGTATGACCCTGCGCAAGATCAAGCAAAATCTGTTCTGGGCGTTCATCTACAACATGATCGGAATACCCATCGCAGCGTTCGGGCTTCTGAACCCGATCATCGCGGCGGCGGCGATGGCGCTCAGCTCGCTCTCCGTCATCGCCAATTCGGCGCTGCTTAAACGCACAAAGCTGTCGCTATGACACATCTCACATTTCTCGGCGGCGTTGGAACGGTTACCGGATCGAAATATCTTCTGGAGACGGCAGGCAAGAAAATTCTGGTGGATTGCGGTTTGTTCCAGGGGCTCAAGCAATTGCGGTTGCGCAACTGGGACAGGTTTCCAATTGATCCCGCCCATATTGACGCGGTCGTGCTGACCCATGCGCATCTGGATCATTCCGGCTATCTGCCGCTGCTCGTCAAAAACGGATTCCGGGGGCCGGTATTTTGCACATCCGGAACCAGGGATCTTTGCAGGATCCTGCTGCCGGACTCCGGATATCTGATGGAGCGCGATGCCGACTTTGCCAACCGGCATGGATTTTCAAAGCACAAACCGGCGCTGCCGCTCTATACGGAAAATGACGCGCGCAACTGCCTTGAACAGTTTGTGCCGAAAAAATTTAATCACCGCTTCGAAGCCGCCCAAAATATACACATACAGTTTCATCCGGCGGGGCATATTCTTGGCGCGGCAATTATCGCGGTCGATATGGGTAAATCAAAGCTGGTATTTTCCGGCGATCTTGGCAGGACTGGCGATCCGATCATGCGTGATCCATCGCCGATTACTCAGGCAGATTATCTTGTCGTTGAATCGACCTATGGCGACCGGACACATGAACCCACCGATCCGCAGGATGCGCTGGCCGAAGTGATTACCGCAACGGCGCAGCGTGGCGGCGTCATTTTGATCCCGACCTTCGCCGTCGGCCGGGCGCAGACATTGCTCTATCATCTGGAACAGCTTAAACGGGCACGCCGTATTCCAATGCTTCCGGTCTATCTGGACAGCCCGATGGCGGTGAATGCAAGCGATGTGTTTTGTGAATATTTCGGCGAACACCGGTTGAATGCGGAAAAATGCCGTTCTTTGTGCAGCGTGGCCCATTATGTGCGCGACGCCGAAGAATCAAAAAGTCTGGACCGGCACAAAATGCCAATGGTAATCCTCGCAGCGAGCGGCATGGCGACCGGGGGGCGCGTGCTGCATCATCTCAAGGTCTTTGCGCCCGATCCGCGTAATACGATTTTGTTTGCCGGCTATCAGGCTGCCGGAACCAGAGGCGCCGCCATGTTAGCCGGGGCGCAGGCAATCAAAATTCATGGCGCCTATGTGCCGGTCAATGCCGAAGTAAAAAATCTTGCCATGCTTTCAGCCCATGCCGATAAAGCGGAAATTCTGAACTGGCTGAAGAATTTTGAGAAACCGCCGCGCATGACATTTATCACCCATGGCGAGCCGGTGGCATCCGACGCGCTGCGGCTGGCGATTGAGGAACAGTTCAACTGGGCCACGCGCGTTCCCGAGCACAGGGAGCGCGCCACACTGGAAAAGTTTGAGCATAGGCATGGATAATCCGCATAATCTTCCCGAACATGTGCGGCCGCACACGCTGCGTCTGCGGCGGCTGGGTATTGATACGCATCAGGAACTGGTCGTTTATATGCGGCAGGACTGCCATATCTGCCGCGCCGAAGGGTTTTCGGCACAGACACGCATCCAGGTAACCGCCAATGGCCGCAGCATCATCGCAACGCTGGGCAAGATTACCAGCGATCTTCTGGGGCATGGCGAGGCAGGCCTGTCCGAAAGCGCATGGCGGCTGCTGGGTGTGGCCGAGGGCAGTGAGGTTTCCTTTTCGCATCCGCCGCTGGTGGAATCGCTTGGTCTGATGCGGGGAAAAATCTATGGGCAGCGCCTGGATACAGGTGCTGCGCAGCAGATCATTCAGGACATTGTTCTGGGCCGCTATGCCGATGTGCACCTGTCCGCCTTTATCACGGCCTGCGCGGGGCGCGCGCTTAACCGCAGCGAGATGGCCGCATTGACCAAAGCGATGGTTGCAACCGGAAGCCGGCTGGATTGGGGCAGCCAGCCAATTGCCGACAAGCACTGTATCGGCGGGCTGCCCGGCAACCGCACGACGCCAATTGTGGTCGCCATTGCAGCTGCCTGCGGGCTTACAATTCCAAAAACTTCTTCACGGGCGATCACCTCTCCGGCGGGAACCGCAGACACGATGGAGACGCTGACCAGCGTCGATCTGGATGTGCCCGCCATGCGCCGCGTGGTCGAACAGGAAGGCGGCTGTATCGTCTGGGGCGGCGCCGTTGATCTTAGCCCGGCCGATGATATTTTAATCCGCGTGGAGCGTTTGCTTGATCTGGACAGCGAAGGGCAAATGGTGGCCTCTGTCCTGTCCAAGAAAATTGCCGCGGGCGCGACGCATGTGGTGCTTGATCTGCCGGTCGGGCCAACCGCAAAACTCAGAACCGTCACCGACGGGCATCATCTGACCAGTGCGTTGCGCGGCGTGGCGGGGGCGATGGGCCTGCATGTGCGGGTGATGTTAACAGACGGCACACAGCCGGTCGGGCGCGGCATTGGCCCCGCACTTGAGGCGCATGACGTGCTGGCGGTGCTGCGTAACGATCCGGCGGCGCCCCAGGATCTGCGCAAACGCGCCATTGAACTGACGGCAAGCCTGTTTGAACTGGTGCTGCAACTTTCCGCCAGGGATGCTTTGGTCAAAGCCACGCAGACATTGCGCGACGGCAGCGCATGGCGCAAGTTTGAAGCGATCTGCCAGGCGCAAGGCGGCATGCGCGATCCGCCCCGGGCCTTGCATACCCATCCTATTCTGGCGGCGCATGCCGGAACGGTTGCCAATATCGACAATCGCGTGCTGGCGAAAATCGCCAAGCTTGCCGGCGCGCCCGGCGCCAGGACGGCGGGCCTTGAATTCCACACGCCCCTTGGCACGCAGGTTGAGAAAGGCACGCCGCTCTATACGGTGCATGCGCAATCCAGGGGCGAGCTTGCCTACGCGCTTGAATATGTCCGCACGCATCCCGGCGTCATCAGGCTGGAGGCCGATGCATGATATGAAATTTATCAGCCGGCTGGCGGTCCGGTTTCAAACGCCGGCAGTCCGGACAGATGTTCCAGCCACCCTTGCGCGCTGCGTGTCCAGATTTGCATTCTGGGTTTCTGTGTTAATGGCGCATCAAGCGTTCCCGCTTTTACCGCAACAATACCAGGCGAATTTCCCAGAACCGAAAGGATCGGCGAACCGCAGTGCGCGCAGAAACGGCGCTCCACCGTGCCGCCACTTTCACCCTTGACGGTGAACAGGCTGGCGTGTCCGGTAATTTCAACATCGGCCTCGGGGATGATTATGTTGACCGAGAACGCGCTGCCGCTTTGTTTCTGGCAATCCCGGCAATGGCACAGCACCACGGCCAGCGGTGATCTTTTCAGGCTGTAGCGCAATTGACCGCATAAACATCCGCCTTCACTCATCAACATTCTCCCATATATTTGAGGCCTGAAAAATCAGGTGTAATAGCAAAACAGACGCAGCCGCCTAAGCCGCCTAGGGCCAGATCTCATAAAGCGAGATAAAATCATTGCAGGCGGCGGATTTCACGACCCGGGTAAAGCCGGCCTGTTTGCTCAGTTCACGGACCATTTTTTCAGGCATGCCGCAGGTGCCAAGCCCGGCCCCGCCCTGCGCCAATGACGTGGTCATGCAATAGTGCAGGCTCATGCCATATTTCATCGCCGCCATCGGCCCGACATTGGCGTGCGTTTCATCCTCGGAAGTGATTTCCTGCATGACATAGACTCCGCCGGGATTGAGATGCGCGCGAATATTGCGCATCGCCTCAAGCGGGCGCGGACTGTCATGGATCACATCAAAGGTAAAAATCACATCATAGGAATCCGGCAATTTTTCCGCCCCATCGCCCACGGAAAAGCTTAGCCGGTCTTGCAGGCCCGCCTGCCTGGCGCGGGCATTGGCCCCTTCAACCTGGGGCGCAAAGGCGTCAATGCCCGCAAAGGAAGATTTGGGAAACGCCTCAGCCATGCGCATCAGCGCAGAGCCCATGCCGCAACCGATATCCACCACGCTTACGCCGCGTTCAAGCATGGCCTGAACATCCGGCATTGACGGCAGCCATTGCTGCAACAGCAAATTCTTGTAGCGCACGCCGCTGGACCGGCTCATGCCGTGATACAGATTGGGATGGAAATGCTCCTGGGAAACCCCGCCGCCATTCTTGAACGCATCAACCAGTTGCTCGAACGGGGTCTGGGCATGGGCCAGCAATTCCAGAATGCCGCCCTGAAACAGGGGGCTGTCTTCGTCCGCCAATGGCTTCGCATGTTCGGCCGGCAAGGCGTAGGACATCTGCGCCGGATCGACATCAAGATATCCCGCCGCCGCCAATCCCTGCAACCATTCCCGGGCATAACGTTCCTGAATACCCGTGCGCGCGGCCAATTCGGCGCTGGTGGCGGGGCCATCTTCATGCAGGGATTTGAACAGTCCCAGCCGGTCGCCGATAGCGCACAGGCGGGTGGACATCGCGCCCGCCAGATCCTGCTGAAATCTCGCCAGAAAAGCCTTGGCTTTTTCCTTATCAATATTCCTGTTTTGAGTATGCGCGGTGGACATTTCAGATTCCTTTCAAGCTGTTCGAAGATTTCAACCCGCTGTGGCGAAACGTTTGAGGTGGTAGTCAACATTGCCGAACTGCGCGTCGATCATGGTCAGGCGTTTAAAATAATGCCCCACATTCAACTCATCGGTCATGCCCATGCCGCCATGCAGCTGGATGGCCTGCTGCCCGACAAACCGCCCGGATTTGCCAATCTGCACCTTGGCGGCACTAGCCGCTTTCATGCGTTCGGTTTCGCTTTCGTCCAGTTTCAGATTGACCATATAGGTCATGGAAAGCGACTGTTCGCATTCCATGAACATGTCCGCCATACGGTGTTGCAGCACCTGAAATTTTCCAATCGGCTGGCCAAACTGCTTGCGGGTTTTACAATATTCCACAGTCGTATCCGTCAGCACGCGCATGCAGCCCACCGCTTCGGCGCATTGCGCGGCGATTGCGCGGTCCATAACTTCTTCCAGCGGCGCCAGGCCTTCGCCGATCTGCCCGATCACCGCATCGGCGCCCAGCCTGACATTTTCGAAACTGATTTCCGAGGCGCGCTGGCCATCAATGGTGGGATAATCGCGCCGGTTGACGCCTGCCGCCATCTTGTCGACGATGAATATGGTCACCCCGTCTTTGTCGCGCTGCCCGCCGGAGGTGCGCGCGCTCACCAGTAATTTATCCGCCCAGGGCGCGGCCGCAACCACCGCTTTGCTGCCGTTCAGAACAAATCCATCGCCGCTTTTTTCCGCTTTGGTCACAAGGTCCGCCAGATTGAACCTTCCCTGCGGTTCGGCATATGCAAAAGCGAGGACCAGATCGCCGCTGGCGATCTGCGGCAGAAGCGCCGCCTTTTGCGCCTTGCTGCCCGCAATATTGATCAGTCCGCCGCACAATATTACGGTTTGCAGATAGGGTTCCACCACCAGGCCTTTGCCAAATTCCTCCATGATGATCATGGCCTCGATCGCACCGCCGCCAAAGCCGCCATATTCCTCCGCAAACGGGGCCGCCAGCAGTCCCAGCTCCGCAAAGGCCCTCCAGTTTTCGCGGCGCCATCCTTCCTCGGACGCCAGTATCGCCTTGCGCGCCTCGAAACTGTATTTGTCCTGAACAAATCTCTGAACGCTGTTGCGAAGCAGAACCTGTTCTTGCGTGAATGAAAAATCCATGATGTTTCCCTGTTAATGCACCCGGTCTAAAGGCCCAGCACCGCCTTGGCGATGATATTACGCTGAATTTCGTTGGAGCCTCCATAGATCGAGGCCTTGCGCAGGTTCAAATATTCCGGCGCCAGCGCGGCCATGTCCGGCGGCACATTGGGAAAATTATCGCCGTCAAAAATCATGCCGCGCAGGTAAGGCGCGCCATAAATTCCCGCGGCCTCCAGCAGCAGTTCGCTGATGCGCTGCTGCACCCCGGTACCCTTGATTTTCAGGATCGAACTTTCCGGCCCTGGCGGTTTGCCCGCACTTAGCGCCGCCAGCATACGCAAATCCGTAAATTCCAGCGCCAGCAGATCAATCTCGACTTCAGAAATTTTGCGCGCAAAATCGGGATCTTCCAGCAGCGGGCGCCCCCCTTCCAGCGCCGTGCCGGCAATCTGTTTCAGGCGCGCCAACTGGTATTTGGAACGCGCCACGCCGGCCATGCCGCTGCGCTCATGCCCAAGCAGCATTTTGGCGTAAGTCCAGCCTTCGTTCTCCTCGCCAATACGGTTGGCTACGGGTACGCGCACATCTTCAAGAAAAATTTCATTGACCTCGTGCCCGCCATCAATGGTGATGATCGGGCGCACGCTAATACCGGGTGTTTTCATGTCCAGCAGCAGAAATGAAATACCCGATTGCGGTTTTGCATCCGGGTCCGTGCGCACAAGACAGAACATGCGATCCGCATGTTGCGCCAGCGTGGTCCAGGTTTTACCGCCATTGACCACATAATGATCGCCATCCCGGACACCACGGGTGCGCAGCGCCGCCAGATCAGATCCCGCCCCCGGTTCGGAATAGCCCTGACACCACCAGTCCGTACCCTGATAAATCCGGGGCAGGTAATAATCCTTCTGCGCCTGCGTGCCATAGGTCCAGATCACCGGCGCCACCATCGCCAGCCCGAACGGCATCAACGGGATCGTCCCGGCGCCAGCCAGTTCGTTGCTGAAAATAAATTTCTGGGTTTGTGTCCAGCCTGTGCCGCCATATTCCAGCGGCCAGGAAGGGGCGACCCAGCCTTTTTTGGCCAGAATCCTGTGCCAGGACAAATGTTCGTCCTTGCTTAACTCACGCTCCAGCTTGCGGCGGCCAAGCAGGTCCGCCGGATAATTTTCCGCGATGAAGTTGCGCACCTCATTCTGGAAGGCAATTTCTTCGGGGGAAAATCTGAGATCCATCGGGGATTCCTCTGGTGGCGGCGGCGTCAGGGCCAAGTCTAGGCGTGATCGGGGCTGAATTCAACAGATGCAGCCAAAGCATGGCTGGACCACCCGGCCTAAAAGCGGTACCAAGAGCGGAAATCAATCAGCAATATTGAGCGATTCCCATTGAAAATTCTGTTCCACCACCGTATTGCCAGCCGCGACGGCCAGGCCGTGCATATGGACGAAATGATTGACGCACTGCGCGGTCTTGGTCATGAGGTTTTTCTGGTGGGACCAGCCCGTGGCGGGCAGGAGTCCGAATTCGGGTCCGATGCCGGATTAATCGCAACCCTGAAACGATTGCTGCCGCGTGCAATTTACGAAATTCTTGAAGCAGCCTACAGCATCCCGGCTTTTTTCCGGCTTTACCGGGCCTGGCGCGCGCATCGGCCCGATGTGGTTTATGAAAGGTACAATCTTTTCATGTTCGCAGGGCTTTGGCTGAAATATCTGACCGGCGTCCCTTTGCTGCTGGAGGTAAACGGCCCCATCTTTGAGGAAAGATCACTGCATGACGGCCTGTCGCTGCAAAAATTTGCAGCCTGGGCGCAGGGCGCGGTGTGGCGCGGCGTGGATTATGTGCTGCCGGTGACGCAAGTGCTGGCAGGATATGTGCAGCGCTACCGGGTGCCGGGCAATCGCATCCATGTTATTCCCAACGGCATCAATCCGGTACGTTTCACAGCAAGGCAGGCAGGCAAGGACATCAGGGCGAAATATGCCCTGGAGGGAAAACTGGTGCTTGGCTTCACCGGTTTTATCCGCAGCTGGAACGCGCTCGACCGGGTGATCGAACTTATTGCGCGCGATGGAGGACGGCATAATCTGCATTTGCTGGTGGTCGGGGATGGCCCGGCCAGGCCGGAGATTACCCAACTGGCGCAGGCGCGCGGTGTGGGTGATCGCCTGACCATTACCGGCGTCGTGGGCCGGGATGATGTTGCGGACTATGTCAATGCGTTTGATATTGCGCTGATCCCCGGCGTAACTGAATATGCCTCGCCGCTGAAACTGTTCGAATATCTGGCGCTGGGCCGCGCCATTGTCGCGCCGGACATGCCCAATATCCGCGAAATACTGACCGATGGGGAAAACGCGGTGCTGTTCGCTACGGATAGCGGGAAAGAAGATGCTTTCGCCAGTGCCATTTTACGCCTGTGTGCTGCCCCCACGATGTGCAAACAGATCGCCAGTGGCGCAAAAACCACAATAGAGGCTCAGGGCCTGACATGGCCGCGAAACGCCATGCGGGTGGTGGAGATCGTTGACACCCATCGCCGGCAGCAGCTTTAGTTGTGGTGCAGGCTTATCTCGGCCGTTTTTTAACATGCCTGTACCCGGCTTGCATGATTACCAACGTGTTGATAGGCTGTCCGCATCCAGGCAAGTACCTCTTTACGTTCAAGACCATTGCATTATGAGAGAGGAACCCATGACGCAGATAGACTGGTATCTCGAAGGCGTTGAGTTCAGTAATTGCAATTGTAATTATGGCTGTCCCTGTCAATTCGAAGACCTTCCAACCCATGGAAATTGTAAAGGTTTTGGCGTCGTTCGTATAGACAAGGGCCATTTCGGCGATGTGCGCCTGGACGGTTTGCATATGGCGATGACCTTCGATTGGCCCGGTCCCATCTTTGAAGGCAAAGGCACAATGCAGATCATTGTCGATGAACGCGCTGACGCGCGTCAGCGCGATGCGCTGGAACGTATCTCCAAAGGTGAAGAAACCGATGAAGCAGCGACCCATTGGTGGGTATTCCATGCGATGTGCAGCACTGTTCACCCTATGATCGCCAAACCGATCCACTTCGATGTTGATATGGATGCAAGAACAGCAAAGGTGCTCATCCCGGATATTCTCGAATCGAGCGGCAGGCCAATACTCAGTCCGGCCACTGGTCAACCGCACCGTGTACGAATTGAAATCCCGGACGGCATTGAGTTTCTGGTGGCCGAGATCGGAAGCGCCTCAACCAAGGCGCGCGGCGCTGTGCCTTTGGATCTTAACGACAGCTACGGCCAGTTCAGCAGGATACGCCAAAATGGGCATGGCGTCATCCGCTAAGCGTCCCCTGCTGGATCGGGGACGGCATAAAGAAAATCCCGCATGAGTGAAAACGCTCCTTTGGAGCGCGCAATCGTTGCGCTAGCACGGCATGATCGCGTGGTGGTAATCGCCACGCTTTGTGGTGTTATCGGTCTCTCCTGGGCTTACCTTCTGCTTGGCGCTGATATGCCGATGGACATGCCGGGAATGAAAATGGCGGTCCCCGCCCCCGGCTATTTTTTGATGATGTATCCCATGTGGCTAATCATGATGGTGGCGATGATGCTGCCGAGCGCCGCGCCCATGATTCTGCTTTTCGCGGCAATTACCGCAAAACAGCGGCAACGCGGCACGCCATTTTCCGCCACCGCCCTGTTCACTCTGGGGTATCTGCTTATGTGGGGCGCGTTCAGCACCGGCGCAACCCTGTTGCAATGGGTGTTGCTCGAAGCCGAACTTATCCAGCACACCCTTCGCGCTGGTAATCCCCTTATTGGCGCCGCACTTATGTTGACCGCCGGTTTATGGCAACTCACACCAGTTAAACGCACCTGTCTCGAACATTGCCGATCGCCCGCGCATTATCTCAGTGCCCATTGGCGCAAAGGCCGGGTGGGCGCGTTGCGCATGGGCCTTCAGCATGGCGCATTCTGCCTGGGGTGCTGTTGGTTTCTGATGGGGCTGCTATTCGCCGGTGGAATTATGAATCTGTACTGGATTACTGGTATCGCTGTTTATGTATTACTAGAAAAGCTAATTCCGCGAGGACAGGCGCTGGCGCGCATAAGCGGTTTCGCGCTAATCGGGGCCGCTGTCTGGCAATGGATGTCTGTTTCATAAATTTATCAGTTCAGCCAGCCCCACTCACCCCCGCCTGTTCGAACGTCGCCATGCCGGCATGGGTGACGGCAGCGGCCCGCACGATGGAAATGGCCAGCGCCGCGCCCGACGCCTCACCCAGCCGCATGTTGAGATCGAGCAGCGGCTTCTTGCCGATGCGTTCCAGCAAACGGCCATGCGCGGCTTCCGCCGATACATGCGCCGCCAGACAATGATCCAGTGATCCCGGTTGTAACTGGTGCAGCACTGCCGCCGCCGCGCCTACCACAAAACCGTCCAGCAAGACCGGAATATGCTGTACCCGCGCCGCGATGATGGCCCCGGCCATGGCGGCGATTTCGCGCCCGCCGACACGGCGTAAAATTTCCAGCGGATCGGACAGATGCCCGTCGTGAAACGCCATTGCGGCGCGCACCGCCGCCACTTTGCGCGCCAGCCCTTCGGAATCGACGCCGGTTCCCCGCCCCACCCAGTCTTCGGCACTGCCGCCGAACAGCGCGCAGCACACCGCTGCCGCCACCGTGGTATTGCCAATGCCCATCTCGCCGATGCAGAGCAGATCGCCGCCGCCCGCCACCGCCTCCATGCCAAAGGCAATGGTTGCGGCACAATCGGCTTCGCTCATCGCTTCGGCCTCACAGATATCCGGGGTCGGAATATCCAGCGCCAGGTCAAAAATTTTCAGCCCCGCGCCCGCCGCCTTGCAGAGCTGATTAATTGCCGCACCCCCGGCAGCAAAATTTTCCACCATCTGCTGCGTCACCGATGCCGGAAAAGCCGACACGCCGCGCCGCACCACCCCATGATTTGCGGCGAAAACCGCGACCTGCGGTTGCAGAACCATTGGCGGATGCCGCCCCTGCCAGGCCGCCAGCCATTGCGCCACCTCTTCCAGCCGCCCCAGCGACCCGGCCGGTTTGGTCAGTCCGGCTTCGCGCGCCTGCGCCCTGGCGGCCGCGTCCAGATCGGGCCCCGGAAATTGGCGCACAAGGTTGCGAATATCATCAAAAGGCAAGGCGCTGGCAGACACTGACATTTTTTGCTTCCGTTTATTCAGATGGCAGTCTATCTCGCATTTGTTTTACCAGAATGAAAGCCTTTAGCATGCGGCCCCCCCAGCCAAATGACCGGATGCAGGAATGGCGTGAGGAACTCACATTGGCCTTCGCCTTTCTGACCCGTCTTCCGGTGCAGATTGCCGGACAGTGGGAACCTGCGCGGCTGACCCATGCCCTGCGCCTGGCGCCTGCCGTCGGGGCCTTTGCCGGCGCCTTTGGCGGCAGTTTTTACTGGCTGGCAATGAGTTTCGGGTTTTCCACCCTGATCGCGGCAGTTTTCGGAATTACCGCAGCAGCCGTTCTGACCGGCGGTCTGCACGAGGACGCCTTGAGCGATATGGCGGATGGGTTCAGCGGCGGCTGGACCCGTGAACGCAAGCTTGAAATCATGTCCGATGCCCGCATCGGGGCGCATGGGGCGCTGGCCTTGATTCTGGTCCTGTTGCTTCGGATCGGTACGATGGCGCAACTGGGCAGCGCCGACCGCGTCATGGCCGCGATGATTGCTGCCGGCGCCCTGTCGCGCGCCGTAATGTATGTGGCCATGGCGATTTTACCCCATGCCAAACAAAGCGGCCTTGGCCAGGCGGCAGGGCGTCCGGGCGGCCCGCAGGCCCTTAGCGCGCTGGGCCTGGGGTTTGCCATCGCCTGGCTGGCGCTGCCATTTGGAACAGCCCTGGCCGCCCTTGCCGGGGCATGCCTGGGTGGTCTGATGATCGGCGGTCTTGCCCGGCGTCAGATCGGGGGGCAGACAGGGGACATATTGGGCGCCACACAACAGATTTCAGAACTGGGTGCGATGCTGCTATTGGCCACAATATTGACATCGTGAAACTCATTTATGGATTATTTAAGGCCGGGCTGGCTATAAAGAGCGCTTTCATTCCGGGACATCATCTTGAAACTGATAGGAAAAATTCTATTGTATGGCTTCGCTCTGGCGCTGATACTGGCTGTGACCGGTGGCGCTGCAACGGCGTTTGTCCTGTGGCGCTATGGTATTGGCCTGCCGGATTATTCTCAGCTAGCCACCTATGAACCTGCCATTACAACCCGGGTGCATGCAGGCGATGGGCGGCTGATTACCGAATTTGCCCGTGAAAAACGTCTCTATGTGCCCTATGAGACAATTCCAAAGCTGGTGATTGACGCCTTTGTCGCGGCTGAGGATCAGAATTTCTTTGTGCATCGCGGCGTGGATCCAATCGGCATCCTGCGGGCAGCGATCGTGAATTTACAGCATGCTGGGGATAACCGGCGGCTGGTGGGCGCGTCCACCATTACCCAACAGGTCGCCAAGAATTTCTTTCTGACCGGCGAAGTATCCTATCAGCGCAAGATCAAAGAGGCCATTCTGGCGTTCCGCATCGAACGCACCTTTTCCAAGGAGCGCCTGCTGGAATTATATCTGAATGAAATTTATCTGGGTAACTCCGCCTATGGTGTCGCGGCGGCGGCGCTGAATTATTTTGACAAGCCGCTGGCGGAACTGACGCTGGAGGAAGCCGCCTATCTGGCCGCCCTGCCCAAGGCTCCGAATAATTATCACCCGGTACGCTATCGTGAAAAGGCCATTGCGCGGCGCAATTATGTGCTTAGCCGGATGCTGGAAGATGGCTATATCACCGCTGAACAGGCGGCAAATGCCGCGCAGGCCCCCTTGCAGACGGCGCCGCCACGCGATCAGGAATTCGTACAGGCCGATCATTTCGCAGAGGAAGTCCGCCGCGAACTGATTAACCGCTTTGGCGAAGACGCGCTATATGACGGGGGGCTTTCTGTGCGCACCTCGCTTGATCCGCGCCTTCAGAATATCGCCTACCGGGCGCTGCGGCGCGGTCTGATCGCCTATGACCGCAGGCATGGCTGGCATGGGCCGGTAACGCAAATTGATCCGGGCGAAGGCTGGGCCGTGCGGCTGAGCACCGTACCGCCGCCTGCGGGCCTTGCCCCGTGGCGGCTTGCCGCCGTTCTGAAGACGCAACCAGACCGCGCCATCATTGGCTTTGCAGATGGCGCACAGGGGATCATTCCATTTGAACAGCTGCGCTGGGCGCGCAAACGGCTGGACACAGCAACTCTGGGGCCTGCCATTGGCAAAGTCACGGATGTACTGCGTCCGGGCGATGTCGTCGCCGTTGCGCAAGCAGATGAAAAAGCATCCGGAAAATCTGGCGGCACTGCGAATTGGAGCCTGCAACAAATTCCGGAAGTCAGCGGTGCTCTGGTAGCCATGGATCCCCATACCGGGCGTGTGCTGGCTATGCAGGGCGGCTTTGCCTATGGCGACAGTGAATTTAACCGCGCCACCCAGGCCCAGCGCCAGCCGGGTTCCGCCTTCAAGCCCTTTGTCTATGCCGCAGCGCTGGAATCCGGCTTTACGCCATCCAGCCTGGTGCTGGACGCCCCCATGGTGATTGATCAGGGGCCGGGGCTGGCCAAATGGAAACCTACAAATTATTCCGGGGAATATTATGGCCCCTCGACTTTGCGCATGGGGCTGGAAAAATCGCGCAATCTGATGACCGTGCGGCTCGCGCAACATATCGGCATCAACAAGGTGAATGACTATGCCAGCCGGTTTGGTTTGACACAGGCCACCCCCAGCCTGCTATCCACTGCCCTGGGCGCCGGTGAAACCACCCTGCTCAGACTTACCTCCGCCTATGCCATTCTGGTAAATGGGGGTCACTATGTCGCGCCCGCTCTGATCGACCGGGTACAGGACCGGCGGGGAAAAACCCTGTACCGCAATGATCAGCGCGAATGCGCCGGTTGCCGGGATGCCTGGCGCGAGGGGCTGCATCAGCCAGAATTGCCAGACCTGCGCGAACAGCGCATCGACCCCGCTACGGCCTACCAGATCGTCTCAATGCTGGAGGGGGTGATCCAGCGCGGCACCGGCCGGAGCGTCGCCAGCATCAACAGACCCATAGCCGGCAAGACCGGCACCACCAATGAAAGCAGGGACACCTGGTTCATGGGTTTTTCACCCGATCTGGTGGCCGGTGTTTTCATTGGTTTTGATACGCCGCGCACTATGGGTAAAAAAGAAACCGGGGCTACGGTGTCCGCACCGGTTTTCCGGGAGTTTATGACTGAGGCGCTGGCGGAGGCGCCATCGCTGCCATTTCGCATCCCTGCCGGTATCCGGCTGGTTAGGGTGAATGCCGAAACCGGTCTGCCCGCCATGCCCGGCGACCGCAAAGTCATTCTGGAGGCCTTCCGGCCCGGCACCGAGCCCAAAAGCCGGGCACGATCCGTACTTGGCACGGACACCCCTGGCAGTGTAGAGGAAACACCCGGCGCCATCAACACGGAGCCAGTCGGCGAGGGAAGCGGCGGTCTATACTAATCCTTTCATTTCTTCCCTGCAGGAGCATTTTCATGAAGGCAGAAGTTCAGGCCCTGGCCCAGGACATCAAGCAGTCGTTCGAACTGCTGAGGAGGCATCTTTGACTGGGATCACGCGCTGCGGCGGCTGGATGAACTGAACGCGCTGATTGAGGACCCCAAACTCTGGGATAATGCCCAGCGCGCCCAGGATATTATGCGCGAACGCACGAAGCTGGAGCAGGCCATCACGGCGCTGCGCCGGATGCAGAGTGATTTCGAGGATACGCTTAGCCTGATCGAACTGGGCGAGGCCGACAATGATGCCGCAATGATTGCGGAATCAGAAGCGGCATTGCGAAACCTGCACAGCGAAGCCGCCGCCAGGGAAATAGAAACCCTGCTGTCGGGCGAAGCCGATGGCAATAACGGCTATCTGGAAATCCATGCGGGCGCGGGCGGCACTGAAAGCCAGGACTGGGCCAATATGCTATTGCGCATGTATATGCGCTGGGCGGAAAAACACGGCCACAAATCCGAAATCATCGAACTGAGCGATGGCGAGGAAGCCGGGATAAAATCCGCCACCCTGCATGTCAAAGGCGCCAATGCCTATGGCTGGTTAAAGACAGAGGCGGGCGTCCACCGGCTGGTGCGCATCTCGCCATTCGATTCCAATGCGCGCCGCCATACCAGTTTCGCCAGTGTCTGGGTATATCCCGAAGTCGATGACCGCATCAATATCGAGATTGATGAAAAGGATGTGCGCACAGATACCTACAGGGCCAGTGGCGCAGGCGGCCAGCATGTCAACAAGACAGACAGCGCGGTGCGGCTGACGCACACCCCCACCGGCATTGTCGTGCAATGTCAGAATGAGCGCTCGCAACACAAAAACCGCGCCAATGCCTGGAAAATGCTGCGCGCACGGCTCTATGAGGAAGAGTTGCGCAAACGCGAAGAGGCCGCGCAAGCCATCGCCAGTGCAAAAACCGACATTGGCTGGGGGCATCAGATCCGCTCTTACGTGTTGCAGCCTTATCAGATGGTAAAGGATCTGCGCACCGGCGTCGAAAGCCCAACGCCACAGAATGTGCTGGATGGCGATCTGGACGAATTTATGTCGGCTGCCCTCGCCGCCCGTATCGAAGGCGCCAGCGGCGAGGTCAAGGATCTGGATTAATTCGCTTATTGCGGATGACAGCCGGATGTAACGCGGTTGCGATCCGCTGTCACCATCATCTCGATCAGTGCATCCAGCTTCACCTCCGGCGCCCAGCCAAGACGGGTGCGGGATTTTTCCGGCAATCCGACCAGAAGCTCCACCTCGGCGGGCCGGAAAAATTTCGGGCTGACCAGAATAACGGTCTTGCCGGTTTTGCGGTCTATGCCGCGTTCACCCGGCCCCTCGCCTTCCCATTTCAGATCAAAGCCAAGCAGGCCCGCCGCCCGTTCGCAGAAATAACGCACCGTATAGGTTTCGCCGGTGGCGATGACATAATCATCCGCCCTGTCCTGCTGCAACATGGCCCACATGGCCTTTACATAATCACCGGCAAAGCCCCAGTCGCGTTTAGCGTCGAGATTGCCGAGTTCCAGCATTTCCTGCTGACCTGCGGCGATACGCGCCAGGGCAAGGGTGATTTTGCGGGTGACGAATTCCTGGCCGCGCAAAGGCGATTCATGATTGAACAATATGCCGGAACTGGCATGCAGATTGTGCGCCTCGCGGTAATTCATTGTCATGTAATGGGCAAACACCTTGGCCACGCCATACGGGCTGCGCGGATAAAAGGGGGTGGTTTCCTTTTGCGGAATTTCCTGCACCTTGCCGAACATTTCCGATGTGGATGCCTGATAGAAACGCGCCTCGGGCACATGGTCACGCATGGCTTCCAGAATATGCAGGCATCCCATGCCGTCGATCTGGGATGTGGTCACCGGAAGCTCGAACGACACGCCAACAAAGCTCTGCGCCGCAAGATTATAAATTTCGTCCGGGCGCGTGGCCTTGATCGCGCGGGTGACATTGCCGATTTCCTGCAAGTCAAAATCGATCAGCTCGATCTTGTCCAGCACGTCCACCTCGCGCAGACGCCACAAATTATCGACGGAAACCCTGCGGCATCCGCCATAGACATGATATCCCTTTTCCACCAGCAGGCGGGACAGATAGGCCCCATCCTGCCCGGTAACCCCGGTTACCAGAGCTGTTTTCTTTTTCAATGAAATTTTCCCCTAAATTCCCGCTACCGGCGGCAGAGCGCAACCACGTATGATGTTCCACAACCGTGTCGATACCACCTGCCAGTCATGCTCTGCAAGCCATGCGGCCTGTATTTCCCCAATTTTCTGCAATTTCCCGGTATCGCACAACATAGCGGCAATGCCCTCGGCCAGTTCGCGGGGGGCGCATCCCGGCAATTGAAAAGTCACATTGGCCACATCCCGAAAGATCGGCAGGGGTGTACAGGCCACAGGCCGCCTGCTGGCCAGGCCAAAACGCACCGCCGCACTGGAGGATTCACCTGTATTTTGATAGGGAAACACAATCAGATCCGATTGGCCCAGACGCGCCAGCACTTCTTCATCCGTCAGAAAATCGGACACCAGCGTCATCGCCTCGCCATGCGGGCTGGCGGCGATCGCGTCGCGGCAGCGCTGCAATTCAATATCTGATTCAGCCGCAGGATAGGATGCATTCAGCATTTCAAGACGCAAGCCGGGATGTGTTCGGCGCAGTATATTGAAGGCCTCTATCAATTGTGTGAAACCCTTGTGCGGCAACATGTAACCAAAACTGGTGATCCGTTTCGCATCCCCGTCCTGCGGCGCGGCGGGCGGTTGTGGCGGCACAGCGGGAACATAGGCGCCATGCGGGAACAAAATCACATTATCCACCAGGCCCAGATTTTTCATGCGGTTCAGATCGTCTATGCCATGCACATACAGCCGGTCCGCCAGCGCCAGCTGCGCGGCTATCAGAGAAAGATTAAGCGCCTTGCTCAGATACAGGGTTTCAGCGGTGGCGTGAAAGAAAATATGCACTCCGACTCCATCCTGTTTCAGCCGCAATATCAGATTGCCAAGGCTGGCCAGATCGAAGAAGCCGAAATTGAATTGCAGCACCACGGATGTCACCGCACTGGCGCGAATTTGCTGATACAGTTCGTCAAGCGTATCTTCGTTGCCGCTCTGCCAGCAGCGGATTACATTTTCCTCGTCGCCCGAAATTCTTTCATCGGTCCGGTTGGCCAATATCACCATCTGTCCTGCGGGAATGCAAATGCTCAACGCGCGCGCATAGGCGGCAATGCCGCAGCGCACATTCCAGCTTGCCACCCATCCAACTTTTGGCAATTCCTGCAAGGCGGGTCCCGCATCCAGCGCGGCGATGGCCTGCAAATTACGCTCGGCCACATGCGCCCAGCGCCAATTGGCCAGTAGCGCCTGTTTACCCGCCTGCGCCCGGCGCAGCCGTTCCTCGGGCAGCGCCGCATACACATCGCGCAGGGCGCGGCTCAGGCTTTGCACATCGGGTTCCGCCCAGACCGAATTAAACTGATCCATGTGGGTTCTGGCGTAATCAAACTGATACTCCACCAGCCAGGCATTTTCGGGCGTGCAGAAATCCATCTGCCCGCCATAGGCGGTGGTGATCACCGGTTTCTCGAACAGCATCGCCTCGGCAATCGGCATGCCAAACCCCTCGCCCCGGCTTGGCGCGGCAAGCGCGTCACATCGCCGGTACAGATCGGCGACCTCGGCCTCGTCAATATCCTCATTGATCAGGATAATCTCCGGCGCATCCGGAAAGCGTTCCTGAAAACATCGAAGCTGGCTGACAATATCATTGTGAATATTGGGAAAGGTTTTGATGACCAGCGAAACCTTGTCGGCGCGCGTGAAGGCCTGACCGAACGCCTCCAGCAGCACATCCGCCCCCTTGCGCGGGAAACAGGATGACACATGCAGAAACCGGAAAGCCTCCGGCCCCAGATTTCGGGTGGTCTTCGCGGTTCGGTTTTCCAGCAGATGATCCACCCCCGCGCCACTGACCGTAATGGGAACACGCACGCCATTATCCAGCAGCACCTTGCGCACATAATGCGACAGAACCGTGATATGCGTCAGGCTGCGGTTAAAGGCCGAAACATAGGCGCGCGGGAAGCCCGATTCCTCCCAGGCGTAATTGCTCAGCCCATTGGCGGGGGCGCGCATCTGCGAAACCCGTGGCGGGTACATGAAGCGCAACAGCACGTCCGCATCCTGCGTCATGGCGCCACGCCGCCACATGTCACGGCATTCCGGATCGCCGGATAGAAAAGCGGCATTAGGTGTCTTGTCGCCCGGCCCATCCGCATCATGCAGCGCCACATCCATGCCCTTGCGGTGCAGCGCGCGGGCAAATTCGCGATTGACGATGGCCAGGCTGTAGGAACTATCGAACGGCCCTTCGATGCGGATTTGTGGCGGGTTTCGCCGCGCCGGATCTTGCGGCCGGTTCACCGCCACACCCAATCCCTCAAGAAAATCAGCAAACGCGCTGCGCAACGTCTCCCGTTCAAAACGGCGCAGATTGCGCCGCTGGCCAAGCAGAATTTTTCTGCGCAGCCCCGGCTCTTCAGCGACGACTTTGATCAGCGCGGCGATTTTACGATGGTCCTTTTCAGAAACCAGAAGCCCGCCCTCGCCAATCGTGTCAGCAATACTGCTGCTGTTAAAAGCAATAACCGGCACATCATGCGCCATGGCTTCGATCAGCGGCATGCCAAAACCTTCATGCGCGCTCATTGAAACAAAAACGTCCGCCCTCTGATACATAGCCGAAAGGCCTTCGTCAGTGACTTTGCCAGTAATTTCGACACTATCACCCAGGCGTAATTCGCTGCGCGACTGCTCTAGCTGCTGCAGATATTCATGCGAGGAAACGTCCCCCGCCAAGATCAGCCGCGCCGGAACATCAAGCCGGCGATGCAGATGTGAAAATATTTTCAGCAGATCATGCTGGCATTTGTTTTCTGAAATCCGCCCGACAAACAGCATGTTAAAGACGCCATTCAGGCGCTCCATCATCGCCTTGTCTGCTTCGATGCGCCTCATCCTGTCCAGATTCACCAGCAGAGGAATTGTTACAGCATTTTCGTATCCCAGCTGCATCAGTTCTGCGGTGTTAAGGGGTGAATCGCCAATCACCCCGATAAACCGCGTACGCCAGTCAGCAAGCTGTTTGCGGCCTATTTCGGAATAGCTGCGCATCGGGCTGCCGGCAGGGAAAAATTCCGCTGGCGTAATATTATGATAGATCAGCACCAGACGGCTTTGCAGCGCCTCCACCCAGGCACCATGATTATGGCCCAATGAATGATGCAGCAGCAAAAGCTGATCCGGCGCATCCGGATACGCTTCAATTGGCCGCAAAATATACGCCAATTCCGGCGCGATCTGCGCACAATATATCTCTGAGGCAAACCCCAGCTCATGCAGCAATGCACGTATGAACAGCATCGAATTGGTCACGCCATCGCCATAGGCGGAACCCACATGAAACTGATGAATGGCTCGAAGATGAATTGACACAGCGGCTTATGCCTTGCGCGCCCAGATGGCGTAATCCATCGGCCCGTAAAGAAGCTGATTAAGGCGGTCTGCAACTTCGTCCCCGCCAGTTATCTTCAGCGCGTCCTCCGCCTCGTGCAGATAAATTACCTCTGCATCAATAAAACCACGCTGCCCGGCCATGAAACGCATAACCGACGGCGGCAAGGGCGAACGATGGGTGGGATCGTTCCAGAAGCTGCTGGCGCCGACGATCAGATTTTCCGGGTTGGGGGTTTCAAACAGTAAAAAACCGCCCGGCGCCAGAACACGGTTTGCCTCGTCAAAAATGCTGATCAGATCATTAAGTTCCAGATGTTCGATAATATGAAAACCCGTAACCCCCGCAAGACTGGCATCCCCCAGACTGCGCAGATGCGCCAGCGCCTCCGCCTGGCGCACATCAAGATTCTGCGCGCGGGCATCGGCGATAAAAACGCTGTTCAGGTCTATGCCATAGGCGGCAACGCCCTGTTCTTTCAATAACTCGATCCATTCGCCGCGCCCGCAGCCAATATCAAGTACCGGCAAATTTGATTTGGCGCCTGAAACCCGATCAAGATAAACCCTGAGCCGGTTTTTGATTTCTTCCCGGCTGCCGCGAAAGGCCGCCTCGAATGCCGCATAATAACTATCCAGCGCATCGGTGTGGAGCGCCGCGGCGCCAGCGGAATCCGCAGCCGCAGCAGCCCGTATATTTCCGGTCTCCAGCGCAGTGGTTAAGCGGCGCTGCTGAAATAAAATTTCCGTACGATTTTCGGCGATACGCCTTTTTTCTTCCGCGACGGCCTGACGCAGATCGGCCAGGCGCTGTTCAGTCAAGCCCATTTGCGCCCGCATATCGGCCAAATGCGCATCGCTTAGACTTATTTGCGTGCGCAGGCGTTGTTCCACGAAACCAACCTCTTGCCGCAATTCTGAAAGGCGCATATTCAAGCGCGTTTCCATAGCGCCAAGCTCGCGAATGGTGACCTCAAGACGCCCGCGAGTTTCGTGCACCAAGGCCAGACTTTTCAACCATCGCACAGCATAACCAAGATAGGGCGTGGCTAATAGCCGAGGGCCAATCCGCCGCCGCCGCTGCCAGCGGTTAAGCATGGCCATCATGGGGCCTATGACAGGTATGCCGCGAAGCCGCATCTTCAGTGCAAGAACAGCGGAAGCATGATGCGCGGCAGCCATTCCCGCGCCCGCCGGAAGTGAAGGCGCGGTCAGCTTCTCCGGCTGCCGCACTTCAACTTCGATGCGCCGTTCAAGGGCGGCAAAGTCAATGCCGGGGTTGTTGGCCTCTATCATGCCAAAGCCTCTATCATGCAACAGGCCCTGAAACCATATGCAGGCTTGGAACCAGCCTGCATAGCCCATCAAAATGCGGGCCCGAATATCCCGCCACTTCAAATTGCAGCAGATTATCGCACCAGTGATAGCAACCGGTAATATGGTTGTCCTTTTCATGCAGCGCGGCGGTCACGGTATAAAGACCAGGCCCCAGATTCACGGCCATCCGGATGGCGATGCTGACCCGTTCTCCCGCAGCAAAGGAAAGCGGCCTCCCGAGAAAATAGGTGTTGGTTCCGAATATATCCTGACCCAATCTATCGCGGATCATGATGCCCAGCGTCACCGGCTCCAGCGCAGCAGTGGCGGCCAGATCAAAGATGAAATCGGCGGTTTCACCCGACGCAAGAATCTCGCTGCCGGAATTTTGCCCGATGACCCTTGCCCCGTGAATGCGCACTTCGCCGCTGCCATAGCTGTTGCCGGTTTGCGCACGCGCCGTTATGGCGGATATCTCAGATGCGGGCGCTTCCAGCGCCATGGCGTCGTCCTCCATATCCGCAATCAGCCGGTAATAATAATTCACCGCCTCGTCCGGCGTTCCGGAAAAAACCACGCCGCCCTGTTCCAGCACCATCACCTGATCGCACAGCACCTTGATGGCATTCATATCGTGCGAAACGAACAGAATGGCGCCCCCATCCGCGCGGAACTGCTTGATCCGGCTCATGCATTTCTGCTGAAAATGCGCGTCCCCAACCGCCAGCGCCTCGTCTACAACCAGGCAGGCAGGATTGGCGTGTATCGCAATGGAAAAGGCCAGGCGCATCGTCATCCCGGACGAGTAAGTCCGCACGGGATAGTCTATTGCCTGCCCCAATTCGCTGAAATCAATGATGGCCTGGCGCTGCTGCGCCACTTCGTCCGGCGTCATCCCCAGCAGGGCCGCATTGAAAGCAATATTCTCATATCCGGACAGTTCCGGATTGAAGCCGGTGCCCAGCTCAAGCAGGCCCGTGATGCGTCCGGAAAGCCGGATTGCCCCCTGATCGGGCAGTATGACCCCCATAACCAGTTTCAGCAATGTTGACTTCCCGGCCCCGTTCCGGCCGATTATCCCCAGAACCTGCCCGGCTTCGAGAGTGAAATCAACATCACGAATCGCAACCTTGACGTCATGCAGGGGCTGGCGCAGCAGTAATTCCCGCAGCCGGTCACTGTGGCGGCGATAGATGCGGTATTGTTTGCTGACATGCTCCACCCGGATCATAGCGCGTCACGAATCTGATGTTCACAATAAGACAGCAGCCGCACCATCACACCCGACGCCGCCGCCCCGCCCGCCAGCATCAGTGCGATATTTCCCAAATCCGGCGCCGCGCCATAGACAAAAATCTGGTGATATTCCCGCACAAACCACCAGGCAGGATTGTAGGTCTGTATCGCCTGCATGAAGTGCGGGACCGAATCAATCGTATATACAATAGGAACCATCCAGAACCACAGCATCGTCACGACGCCGACCATTTCCCTGATATCGCGCAGAAAGACCATCAAAATCGCTCCGAACAGCCCAAGCGCAAAGGCCATGAGCTGCTGGCATAATATCAGAAGCGGCAGCGCCAGGAACCCGGCATGCAACGGCACCGAGAAAGCGAGCGCCAGCAGGCTGAACAGCGCCAGCGTGGCGGCCAATGTTATCGCCTCAACCAGGGGTATATGCAACGCGACCATGCTCAGGCTGAGTGGCACCTTGCTCAATATGCCGCGCTTATCAAAAAAAACAGTCGTCAGACGCGAGATTGTGCTCGCAAAGGCGGTCCAGGGCAAAACTCCCGACACCAGATATATGCCATAACCATAAGCGCCCGCATGCGTTTCGGGCAGCCGGGGGCCAATCAGCCCGCCAAAAACAACCACAAAGATGAGAATTTGCAGCAGCGGAGTGATCAGCAGCCAGCCCCTGCCCAATGCAACGCCGGAATAGCGATTCGAAAAATCCTGTTTAACGAAATGCCAGAGCAAAGCCAGATTCATATGCGACGATCTACCCCGATCCCACTATTGCCCAGATGCAGAAAGGGGAATTCCTTGTTTTTTCAGGCCCTGTATGTTTTCCCGGGCCCGGTTTTCCCAGGCCCTATATTCCAAGCCATCCTGGACGCCCAGGCCGTCCACACCGCCTGTGAGAGGGTTGGAGGCACCTCTTCGTACAGCCATCCCCCCGATCTGTCAAAGAACTTGCTTTCTGGGGCATTCGGTCCATATAAGCTGCTTGGTACGCTGCACAGAGTGCAGAATTGACTATGGGTGCCAGAAGTGATTGATAAAGTGTCAAGACTCAGTTTGCTTCTGCCGTGAGAACGCCTGTATTTACGCCCTGGGCCAATCGGGATTAAAAGAAGCGCCATGAAAAGCAAAGAACTCTCAGAGCTTGCGCAGGTTCTCGGCAAGTCCCGCTCGGCATTTATCGGCGCGGGCGTTTTTAGCTTTTTTATCAATATGTTGATGCTGGTGTCGCCGCTCTACATGTTGCAGATCTATGACCGGGTTCTGGCCAGCCGCAATGAGACGACATTGTGGGTGCTGACCTTTGTGGCGGTGGCGCTGATAGTCGTTTACGCTGCGCTTGAAACCATGCGCTCGCGCGTGCTGGTGCGCATCAGCGGCCAGATGGACAGCCTGCTGAATGCACGGGTGTTTACGGCCCTGTTCAAATCGGCGGTGCGCGGGCCGGGCGGCGGATCGGGTCAGGCGATACGCGATCTGGACGGTGTCCGGGATTTTTTAAGTGGTCAGGGCCTTTTCGCTTTTTTTGACGCGCCCTGGATGCCCATCTATCTGGGGGCGATATTTCTGATTGATCCCCTGCTTGGCTGGGTGGCGACGGCAGGCGGCATTATCCTGTTTTCGCTGGCCGTTCTTACTGAATTAGCGACACGCGATACGCTGGGTGAAGCCAGCGTTGCAAATATGCGGGCCGGGCATTTTGTCGAAGTCAGTCTGCGCAATGTCGAGGCCATCGAGGCGATGGGCATGGTGCCTGCGATGCTCAAACGCTGGCAGGCGCGCCGCGCAAAGATGCTGCAATTACAGTCTCTGGCCAGTGACCGCGCCGGCGTGATTACGGCCTTGTCAAAGTTTACGCGCGTGGTGCTGCAAATTGCCATTCTGGGCTTTGGCGCCTATCTGGTGATCCATAATCACATTACCGCCGGCCTGATGATCGCCGCTTCCATCATGATGGGACGCGCACTCGCCCCGGTGGAAATCGCGGTAGGCAGCTGGAAACATTTTCTGACCGCACGTTCCTCCTATGAACGGCTGAACGCGTTGCTGAAGGCGGTGCCCGCAAATCAGGACTTCATGCAATTGCCTGCGCCGCGGGGAAATATACAGGTCGAACAGGCCATCGTAGTGCCGCCGGGCGCCACTGTTCCCGCACTCAAAGGCATCGGTTTTTCAGTCGCTGCGGGCGATATTGTCGGCATTATCGGCCCCAGTGCTGCGGGCAAATCCACGCTGGCGCGGCTGCTGGTTGGCGTGTGGCCGCCTTATTCAGGCAAGGTGCGCATTGACGGCGCCGATATCATGACGTGGAACCGCGAACGTCTTGGCCCCTATATCGGCTATCTGCCGCAGGATGTTGAATTGTTCGAAGGCACCATTGCAGAAAATATCGCCCGGTTTGGAGAGGTGGATTCCGAACAGGTCATATTGGCGGCAAGCCGTGCGGGTGTGCATGAACTCATTCTAAAACTGGCGGCAGGATACAATACTCAGATCGGCCCGGGCGGCCAAACCCTGTCGGGTGGTCAACGCCAGCGCATCGGCCTGGCCCGCGCTTTGTATGGCGATCCGGTTTTTATCGTGCTTGATGAGCCGAACTCCAATCTCGATAATGATGGCGAGGCGGCGCTGGCCCGCACGGTGGCCGATTTGAAAGCGCGCAAACGCACGACTTTGGTGATTACGCATCGCCCCAGCCTGCTGGCTTCGGTAGATTATATTATGGTCATGCGAGAAGGCCTGATCGAAAAATTTGGTCCGCGCGATGAAATTCTGGGACAATATCTGCGGCCCGCAGCCGTCCCGAACGCAGCACCGGAACCAGGATCTGAAAGGGGCGGCGTTGCTGTAGTAAACCCGGCATGAATTTACAAACCCTTGCCACCCGTCTGGGACTTCACCAGGACGGAGAAGATTTTAATCTCAAAACCGTCTTTACAAATCTTATGCAGAAGATACAGGCGCCGTTTGCGCGCACAGATCTGAACGCACAGGAAGTTGGCGGAATGACGGATACCCGCCGGCCGCTGGTCATTGGCGGGATCATCATCCTCGTGACATTTTTTGGATTTGGCATTTGGGCCGCTACCGCGCCGATAGATAGCGCCGCGATCGCCTCCGGCTTTATGACCGTGCAGTCGAACCGGCGCACCATTCAACATCTCGAAGGCGGCATTGTGAAGGAAATTTTCGCCAAGGATGGCATGTCGGTAAAAGCGGGCGATGTTTTGATCCGGCTTGATGAAACCCGCGCCAAGGCGCAGACCGATATCCTGCTGGCTGATCTTGATTCGCAAATCGCCACTGAAGCGCGGCTGCTGGCGGAACGTGACGGCAAGGATAGCCCTGTCTTCCCGGAGGAGCTGTTGCAGCGCCAGACCAGCCCCTCAATTGCAGCAATTATTGCCGGGCAGCGCAATGTGTTCGACACGCGGGTGGCGTCGCTTGCAGGACAGAAGTCCATTCTTGAACAGCGTGTCGGCCAGTTTAATGAACAGATATCCGGATTGCGCGCACTGGTAACGGCCAAAGGCACCCAGGCCCGTCTGATCAATGAAGAATTGAAAGATCTCTCCGGCCTGCTGGAGCGCGGCTATGTCACCAAGACGCGCGTGCTGGCGCTGGAACGCGAAGCGGCCCGCCTGGAAGGGGAGCGCGCCGAACATATTGCCGCGATCGCACGCGCCGAACAGGGTATCGGCGAGGCCAGGCTGCAAAGCTTTCAACTGGAAAAATCCCGGCAGGAAGAAATCGCGCGCGAATTGCGGGATGTGCAGGCCAAAATCGCCGAACTGCGCGAACGCATGATTGCATCCAGTGACATGTTGCGGCGGATTGATATTGTTGCGCCGGTATCGGGGACAGTAATGGATCTGGCGGTGCACACGGCAGGCGGCGTTATTGCGCCTGGTGCTCCGATCATGGATATTGTCCCCCTGAATGACGTGCTGGTCGTCGAAGTGCAAATCAACCCGATCGATATTGACACGATCCGGCCAGGCAGTGAGGTCGCCCTGCGTGTCAGCACGGCCGACGCCCGCAAGACACCGGTGATCACCGGCGTTCTGGATACCATTTCCGCCGACCGGACCGTCGATCAGCGGACCGGCCTCGCTTATTACAAGGGCCGCGTCGTGATCCCGGCGGACCAGCGTGAGCGTCTGGGCACATTGACATTACGCAGCGGCATGCAGGTGGAGGCGCTGATCAACCGGGGCGAACAGACCGCCCTGCAATATGCGCTGAAGCCGTTGACCGAGGCCTTCGCCAAATCCTTCCGCGAAAGATAGAAATGTTGAAGATCGTGCCGTTGAAATTTCGCGCTGTTTCATTGGCGGCCTTGATAGTGCTGACGCTGGCCCCGCCTGCCCATGCGGACCAGTCGCTGGAAGAAGCCCTGGCCGCAGCCTATCGCAGCAACCCGCAATTACAGGCCGAGCGCGCCCGCCAACGCGCCACCGACGAAGGTGTTGCGCGCGCCTTGGGCGGCTTTCGTCCCACCATCGTCGTCAATGGCGAAGCAGGCCGCGCGGTGGATGAGTTCCGTACCCGCAATACATTTTCCGGCGCCACGAATGTCACCGATGTCAATCGCGGCCCCCGCACCTATCAGGCGCAGATGCGCCAGCCGATATATGATGGCGGCCAGGCGCTGTCGGATTACCGGCGCTCAGATGCCCTGGTCGAACAGGGCCGCGCCCGTCTCATCAGCGCCGAACAGGCCGTTTTACAGGAGGCCGCGCGCGCCTATATCGATGTCGCCCGGGATCATCAGGTCGTGCTGTTAACCCGCGACAATGTCGCCTATCTAACCGAATTGCGCGAAGCAATCCGCGCCCGCTTCGCGGTCAAGGACGTAACCAATACAGATGTGGCGCAGGCCGAAGCCCGGCTGTCGCGCGGACTGGCCGACAGCCAGGCCGCCGAGGGCGCGCTGGCCCGGTCACGCTCTGCCTATATGCGTGTCATCGGTGAGGAGCCGGCGCGGGTGCTTGAAATGCCGCCGCCCCCTGCCCGGCTGCCGGAAACGCTGGATGCTGCGCTGGGCGATGTGGAAAATAATCCTGAACTGCGCACCGCGCGTTTTGCCGAAGTGGCCGCCCGCGCCCAGATCGGTGTCGTGCGCAGCGGGCTGCTGCCGGATTTGTCGCTGCGTGGCGCTGTGCGGCGCCAGGACGAGGCCGATCAAAAACATTTTGAGCGCGACACAGCCGAAGTGCTGCTGCAACTTTCGGTTCCTATTTATGAAGGCGGCGTGTCGGCGGCCCAAACCCGCGAGGCCAAGCATACCGCCAGTCAGCGCCTGCTGGAATCCGAACAGGCGTCCCGCGCCGCAACCGATGCCGTGCGCGCCGCATGGGAAGCCCTGATCAGTTCGCGCGCCCGCATTGCCTCAATCCAGGAAAATGTGACCGCTGCCGAACTTGCCCTTGTCAGCGTTTCTGAGGAAGCAAAGGTTGGCGCACGCACCGTGCTGGACCGGCTCAATGCGCAACAGGAACTGCTTGACGCCAATGTCGCGCTGTTGCGGGCCAGGCGTGACGAATTTATCGCCAGCAATGAACTGCTTGCCGCGATTGGCCGCATGACTGCGGAAAATCTGGGTCTGCAAGTTGAGAAATATGATCCGGTTGCCAATTACGCAGCAACACGGGGCCGCTGGTTCGGCACCGGTATCGAACCCATCGAAAATCCGCCCGCCAAGCCATAAATAGCCCTGATTCCGGCATCGGCGCTATGCTATACTGCCGCCATGTCCTCGATCACCCATGAACCGATGAGCGGCCTGGAAATGACGGCTTTTGTGCCGCACCGTCCCGCGCGCCCGGACAAATCCGAAGGCGGCGTCCGTTTCAAACTGGTGTCGGAGTTTCAGCCCGCGGGCGATCAGCCGCAGGCGATTGCGGCGCTGGTGGCGGGCGTAAATCAGGGCGAACATGATCAGGTGCTGCTGGGCGTCACCGGATCGGGCAAGACCTTTACCGTGGCCAAGGTGATCGAGGCGGTGCAGCGCCCGGCGCTTATCCTGGCGCCCAACAAGACGCTGGCTGCACAGCTCTATGGCGAATTCAAAAGCTTTTTCCCCGACAATGCGGTGGAATATTTCGTTTCCTATTATGATTATTATCAGCCGGAAGCCTATGTGCCGCGCACCGACACCTATATCGAGAAAGAATCGTCGGTCAACGAACAGATCGACCGGATGCGCCATTCCGCCACCCGCGCGCTGCTGGAACGCGACGATGTGATCATCGTCGCCAGTGTGTCGTGCATATACGGCATTGGATCGGTCGAGACCTATGCGGGCATGACAGTTTCGGTAAAAGTGGGCGACCGCATCGAGCGCAACCAGTTGTTGCGCGATCTGGTGGCGCTGCAATATCGCCGCAATGACGCGGCGTTTCAGCGCGGCACATTCCGGGTGCGCGGCGATGTGGTGGAACTGCACCCCGTACATTTGGAAGATCGCGCCTGGCGGATTTCGTTTTTTGGCGACGAGATCGAGGCGATTACTGAATTTGATCCGCTGACCGGCGCCAAAACCGGCGAACTGGATCGTTTCAAGGCCTATCCCAACAGCCATTATGTAACGCCGCGCCCCGCGCTCAGCCAGGCGCTGGAACGCATCAAGGAAGAATTGCAGCGCACGCTGGCGCGATTCAACGCCGAGGGCAAGCTGCTGGAGGCGCAGCGCATCGAGCAGCGCACCAATTTCGATCTGGAAATGATTGCCGCCACCGGGTCCTGCGCCGGGATCGAAAATTATTCGCGCTTTCTGACCGGGCGCAATCCGGGCGAGCCGCCGCCGACGCTGTTTGAATATCTGCCGGAAAACGCGCTGCTGTTCACCGATGAAAGCCATGTCAGCGTGCCGCAGCTGGGCGGCATGTACCGGGGCGACTATAAACGCAAGGCGACGCTCGCGGAATATGGCTTCCGGCTGCCATCCTGCGTTGATAACCGGCCGCTGAAATTCGAGGAATGGGACGCGATGCGCCCGCAGACCGTCTATGTGTCGGCGACGCCCGGCCCGCGCGAGCTGGAGCGCACCCAGGGCGTGTTTGTCGAACAGGTCATACGCCCGACCGGCCTGATCGACCCGGTGTGCGAAATCCGCCCGGTCAAAACCCAGGTCGATGATCTGGTCGCCGAATGCAAACTGGCGGCCGCCAAGGCCGAGCGCGTGCTGGTGACCACGCTGACCAAGCGCATGTCCGAAGATCTAACCGAATATATGCATGAACAGGGTATCCGCGTGCGCTATATGCATTCCGACATCGAAACGCTGGAGCGCATCGAAATCATCCGCGACCTGCGGCTGGGCGCATTCGACGTGCTGATCGGCATCAATCTGCTGCGCGAGGGGCTGGACATTCCCGAATGCGCGCTGGTGGCGATTCTGGATGCCGACAAGGAAGGCTTTCTGCGTTCGGAAACCTCGCTGATTCAAACGATAGGCCGCGCGGCGCGCAATGTGGATGGCCGGGTTATTCTGTATGCAGATAAAATTACCGGCAGCCTGGAGCGCGCTCTGGGCGAAACCGAACGCCGCCGCCGCAAGCAGCAGGCCTATAATGCCGAACATGGCATTACGCCCGAAAGCATCCGCAAGAATATCGGCGATATACTGGCGAGCGTCTATGAACGCGACCATTTCAATGTGGCCACCGGCGCCGATGATGTGGCGCATCTGATCGGCGGCAATCTGAAGGCGCATCTGGCGGAACTGGAACGCCAGATGCGCGCCGCCGCAGGCGATCTGGAATTTGAAGAGGCGGCCAGATTACGCGACGAAATTCACCGCCTGCGCGCAGTCGAACTGGCCGTCGCCGACGATCCGCTGGCCCGGCAGTCCGACATTGACGGTGCGGTGAATGAGGCCGCACACCCCCGCGCCAAATCCCGCTCCACCGGCGGCAAGCCGGGAACACGCAAATCGAAATATAAAAGGGGTTAGGGGCAGCGTGCGCTTGATACGGCGCATTCTATCGGGCCGCCGGTATAGCGTTGTGTCAATCCCGGCGGAATAAGGCCGCCAGTTCCACTTCGGCGGACCAGCGAAACTGATCGACGGGCGCGACCCAGCACAATTTAAATCCTGCATCCACCAATATTCTTGCGTCCCGCGCAAAACTGGCGGGCGCGCAGGATATGGCGATTACAGTGCCAACCTTGCTGGCTGCGATCTGTCCGGCCTGCGCCCGCGCGCCGGCTTTGGGCGGATCAAAAATAACTGCGCTATAGGGGGCCAGTTCATCAGGGGACAATGGGCCGCGTTGCAGATCGCGATGGCTTGCTTCAACCTGTTTGAGGCCTTGGCGCCTGTTTGCAGCCTCGCGGATGGCGTTGGTCATGGCGCGGTCGCCTTCAACGGCATGGACGCGCGCATATGGCGCCACCGGAAAGGTGAAGGTGCCGCATCCGGCAAACAGATCCAGAATGCGCGTCCCCCTGGCGCGCAGCATTTTTTCGCCCAGCGCTTCCAGAACAAGTGCTGTCAGCGCCGCCTCGCCTTCAATGCTGGCCTGCAAAAACGCACCAGGCGGCGGGCAAACCAGCGTACCCCCCAAAATGATTTGCGGCTTGCGCCGTTCCAGCAGGATCACGCCGTTCCAGCTCAGACGCGCCAGATCAAGCCTGTCTGCGCTGGCCGCCAGCAGTGTGCGCAGACGCAGATTTGGTTCGGATTTTTTGCCCGAGCCTATCTGCACATCCACATCCAGGCCCGTTTCGGTCCAGGTCACCAGAAGCCGGGCGGATTGGCCCGCGCGCAACACTGGCGCCAGCAGCTGCGTCAGCCCCGGCAGGGCCTGCATGATTCGTTTATCCAGCACGGTACATTCTGAAACCGGGACCAGACGCTTGCTCATCCGCGCGAGAAATCCGATCTGAATGCCGTCCCTTCCATGTTCCGCCGTGAAGGCCGCGCGGCGGCGCGATGCAGGCGGCATGGTCAGAGTTGGCCGCACCACGGTGTCATGCAGGCCGCGATGCGCCAGTGCGTCAACTATCTGCTGACGCTTCCAATCCGCAACGAAGGGGCCAGACAGATGTTGCAGGGCGCAGCCGCCGCATTGCGTGAAATGACGGCAGGGCGCCGTAACGCGCGCCGCGCCGGGATGCAATATTTGCACAATAGCAGCGCGATCCTGCCCGCCCGCATCCAGTTCTATCCGAAGCCGGTCACCCGGCGCGGCAAAAGCCACGAAAATTCTGCGCTCGCCCGCCTGCGTCACACCGTCGCCGGAATGGCCAAGCTGGGTGACTTCGGCTTCAATGAGATTGCCGGGAGATTGCGCCACTATGCCCGCAATATTTCTACACGCGGAATATCGGCGCCAAGCAGAGCCAGAACATTGGCGGCAATATGCGCGGCGTCGAGCCCGGCATCGGCATACATTTTTTCAGGCGTATCCTGATCCTGAAAACGGTCCGGCAAACATAGGGGGCGGACTGTCAGGCCTTTGTCCAGCAGCCCGGCCGTGGCGAGATAATGCAGAACCTGCGCCGCAAATCCGCCTATGGCGCCTTCTTCCACGGTAATCAGAATTTCATGTTCACGCGCCAGAAGGCTGATCAGGGCAGTGTCCAGCGGTTTTGCAAAACGCGCATCGGCAATACTGATCTGATGCCCATAAGTTTCCAATGTCCGCGCCGCCTCGCATATCTCTGACAAACGCGCGCCGAAATTAAGGATTGCAACCCGTTTTCCCTCGCGGATCATACGTCCCTTGCCAATGGCCAGGGGAATGCCGGCGTCCGGCAACGCCACGCCGGCGCCTTCACCGCGCGGAAAGCGGAACGCGCTTGGCCGGTCATCAATAGTCACAGAGGTCGCCACCATATGCATCAATTCGGCTTCGTCGGCAGCCGCCATCACGACAAAATTCGGCAGACTGCTCAGATACCCAATATCGAATGATCCTGCATGGGTGGGCCCGTCGGCCCCCACCAGACCCGCACGGTCAATGGCGAAACGCACCGGCAAACACTGGATCGCCACATCATGCACAACCTGATCATAGGCGCGTTGCAGGAAAGTGGAATAGATCGCCACAAACGGTTTATAGCCCTCGCAGGAAAGGCCCGCGGCAAAGGTCACGCCATGCTGCTCGGCAATGCCTACATCAAAACAGCGATCAGGAAAGGCTTTCGCAAACAGATCAAGCCCTGTGCCCGACGGCATGGCCGCCGTGATGGCGACAATTTTTTCGTCTTTCTGCGCCTGGGCAATCAGGCTTTGGGCAAACACTTTGGTATATTGCGGCGCATTGGGCACGGACTTGTTTTGCGCGCCTGTAACCACGTCAAATTTGTTGACGCCGTGATATTTATCCTCGGCGGCCTCGGCGGGCGGATAGCCCTTGCCTTTTTTCGTGACCACATGCAACAGGATCGGCCCCTGTTTGGCCTTGCGCACATTTTCCAGAACCGGAATCAGATGGTCAAGATTATGCCCGTCAATCGGCCCTACATAGTAAAATCCCATTTCTTCAAACAGCGTGCCGCCGGTAGCCATGCCGCGGGTAAATTCTTCCGCCTTGCGCGCGGTGCGTTCCAGCCGTTCGGAAATTTTATGCGCAATTTCCTTGGCGGTATGGCGCAGATTCAGATAATTCTGCCCGGACAGGCGTTTTGCGAGATAGGCGCTCATCGCGCCCACCGGCGGCGCAATGGACATATCATTGTCATTCAGGATAACGATCAGCCTTGTGTGGCGCGATCCGGCATTGTTCATGGCCTCATAGGCCATGCCCGCACTCATCGCGCCATCACCAATGACAGCCACCACATGATTGGTTTCGCCGCGCAGATCGCGCGCCACCGCCATGCCAAGTGCTGCGGAAATCGAGGTGGAGGAATGCGCCGCGCCAAAAGCGTCATATTCACTTTCGGCGCGTTTGGTGAATCCGGACAGTCCACCGCCCTGACGCAGGGTGCGAATACGCGCGCGCCGCCCGGTAAGAATTTTATGAGGATAGGTCTGATGTCCGACATCCCACAATATCTTATCCTTTGGCGCATCAAACACATAATGCAGGGCCAGGGTCAGTTCCACCACACCCAGCCCTGCCCCCAGATGCCCGCCCGTAACCGATACGGCATCAATGGTTTCAGCGCGCAATTCATCCGCCAACTGACGAAGTTGATCCGGCCTGAATTGCTTGAGGTCCGCGGGGATACGCACCAGGTCGAGCAGCGGTGTCTTGCTCACGATTTTGCCCATTTTCTAATTAGTCAGGTCCTAATTTGTCAGGCGCGCCGGTCAATTGCAAAACGCGCCGCCGCGCGCAGAAGATCGGCCTTTTCATCAAATAAATCAAGATGCTTAACGGCTTGATCGGACAGGAATTTCGCCTGAACCCTGGCGCGATCCAGCCCCAGAAGGGCAACCAGCGTCGATTTGCCCGCAGTCAGGTCCTTACCCGCCGATTTCCCCAATATTTCGGGATTACCCTCAATATCCAAAAGGTCATCCGTGATCTGAAAAGCCAGCCCGAGATCATGGGCATAGCCGTGCAGGGCCTGGCGTTGCTGGGGCGAGGCCTTTCCCAAAATCGCACCGGCCTCGCAAGAAAATGCAATCAGCGCCCCGGTTTTGAGCTGCTGCAAGCGGGTGATCGCGCCAACCGTCAGGGTCTGATTTTCAGATTCCAGATCCAGCATCTGCCCCCCCGCCATACCAAGCGGGCCGGACGCCACTGCCAGGCAGCGCACAAGTTCACACCGTATATTCGGATCTTCGTGCGTGCCGTGATTGCTCAGAATTTCAAATGCCAGGCTTAACAGCGCATCGCCCGCCAGCACCGCCGTTGCCTCATCAAATTGCCGGTGCGTGGAGGGCTTGCCGCGGCGCAGATCATCATCATCCATGCAGGGCAGATCATCATGCGCCAGGGAATAGCAGTGTACGCATTCCACCGCCGCCGCCACACGCGCGGCGCAATTTTCACTGACGCCAAACAATCTGGCGCTGTTCAGAACAAGAAAGGGGCGAAGGCGTTTGCCGCCGCCCATAACCGCATAACGCATGGCTTCGAACAGACGGGTTTCACCGTTGCGCGGCTTCGGCAATAACACATCAAGCGCGCGTTCCGTTATGCCTGCCGCATCCGCCAGCGCAGGGGTAAATTGCATCATGGGTTCAATCCGTTGACTTGCAAATTATCCGGCGCCATTTTCGGGCACAGCGGATATGGCGCCATCGCCAGATACGACAATTTTTTCCACCTTCGCCTGGGCGTCTTTCAGTTTGGCGTCGCAATGCGCTTTGAGCTGGCTGCCGCGTTCGTAAATGCTGATGGATTCTTCCAGATCAACCTGCCCGCTTTCAAGGCGCGCCACGATGGATTCAAGTTCACGCAAGGCCGCCTCGAAACTCAGGCTGCCGGCCGGTTCCGGTGAAGGTGATTTCTTCTTTTCCGTCATGTGCCTATCCGTTCATCAAGGTCTTTACATGCGCCTGAACACTGGCCGCCAATGCCGCCAGATCATAGCCGCCTTCCAGCGCCGATACCACCCTGCCCGCGCAACGCCTGTCCGCAATGGCCATAATCTGCTGGGTGGCCCAGGCAAAATCCTCTTCTTCAAGCCATAAATTCGCCAGCGGATCCTGCATATGCGCGTCAAATCCTGCGGAAATGAGAATCAGATCAGGCGCGAACGCATCCATCGCAGGTAAAACAGTTCCGGTCATGGCGGATTTGAAGGCATCACTGCCCGCGCCTGCCTGAAGTGCTGCATTGACCACATTACCGGCCACGCCGGTTTCATGTATCGCCCCGGTACCGGGATAAAATGGCGCCTGATGCGTGGAGGCGTAAAACAGTTCCGGATCGTTCTGAAAAATTTCCTGGGTGCCATTGCCGTGATGGACATCGAAATCGATAACCGCCAGGCGTTTGCAGTTCCACTGCTGACGTGCCCATAAGGTGCCCACGGCCACATTGTTAAACAGGCAAAATCCCATGGCCCGGCGGCTTTCGGCATGATGCCCCGGCGGACGCACGGCGCAGAATGCATTCTGCACCATGCCCTGCATGACCATATCGACCGCGCGGACAACTGCGCCCGCTGCATACAGAGCCGCAGCGCCACTGCCCGGTGACATGGGCGTATCCCCGTCAATATAGCTAAATCCCTGTTGCGGCGCATGGGCCAGCAAGGCCGCTGCAAAACCGCCTGGATGCGCAAGCGCAATCTGCTGCAAGGACGCCTGCGGCGCCTGCTCGCGCACAAGCCTCTCGAAACCGGGCGCGGCCAGCGCCGCAAGCACCGCACGCAGACGATCCGGAGATTCAGGATGTCCCGGGGGCATGACATGTTCAAGACAGGCCGGATGGGTAATCAGCGCGGTTGTCATGGTTCAACCCTTTACCTGCTGACTGTAGGTTTTGAATTTTTCCAGAACGCGCGTCATTTCATCCGTCCCAAGAAGGTTTGGCGGGCCAATTTGCAGAGCCGCAACATATTGCGCGGCCAGCGTTTCAATTTCCTGCGCCATTGTCAGCGCCTTTGCGGGTGTTGCGCCCAGCGCAATCTGGCCGTGATTGGCCAACAGGCAGGCGTGACGCCCTTCCAATGCCGCCAATGCGTTCTGCGCCAGCTCCTGTGTCCCAAAGGTCGCATAGGGCGCACAACGGATATTTTCGCCGCCTGCAACAGCAACCATATAATGAAATGCCGGAATTTCCCGATGCACACAGGCCAGCGCCGTGGCATGCAGCGAATGGGTATGCACAATGGCGCCAACTTCCTTGCGCGCAAAATAAATCGCCACATGAAAATGCCATTCGCTGGACGGCAGCAGCGAACCGGCCAGCACCCTGCCCTGATTATCCAGCGCCACAATATGTGCTGGTTTCAAATCAGCATAGGGTATGCCGGTCGGGGTTATCAGAACATGGCCCGCGCTGTTGCGCGCCGACACATTGCCTGATTTTCCCGGGCTCAGGCCGCTCAGGCTCATGGCGTTGGCGGCGGCGATAATTTCCTTGCGCAGATCCGTATCACTCATGGCGCGCGTTCCGGAAACAGTTTCAGCATGGCGGCGTTTGACGCCGCGCACACACCACGCTCTGTGATCAGTGCACTGACGAGCCGCGCCGGGGTCACGTCAAAGGCAAAATTTCCAGCCGCACTTCCCGGTGCGGAAATCTGCACCTCGCACAGGGCGCCCGTAGCGGTACGGCCTGTAATATGGGTGAGTTCTTCGGGCGCGCGTTCTTCGATCAGGATGGAGGCCACCCCATCGTCAATGGTCCAGTCAATGGTGGTCGAGGGCAGCGCCACATAAAACGGCACGCCATTATCATGCGCCGCCAGCGCCTTCAGATAGGTGCCGATCTTATTGCAGACATCACCCTGCGCCGTGGTGCGGTCGGTGCCGGTAATGCACATATCGACGCGGCCATGCTGCATCAGATGCCCGCCTGCATTATCAGCGATGATAGTGTGCGGAACGCCATGTTTGCCCAGCTCCCACGCAGTCAGCGCCGCACCCTGATTACGCGGGCGGGTTTCATCAACCCATACATGCAATTTTATCCCCGCATCATGCGCCATATATATAGGTGCAAGTGCAGTACCCCAATCCACCGTTGCCAGCCATCCGGCATTGCAGTGGGTGAGAATATTCACTTCCCGCAGCGGGTTTTTACGCGCCACATCTTCAATCAGCTTCAGCCCATGAACGCCGATCTTTTCACATATGGCCACATCATCATCACAAATTTTAGCCGCCGCCGCATAGGCCGCCGCAACACGCCCGGCAGGCGCCACGGGCAACAGGGCCGCGCGCATTTCATCCAGCGCCCAGCGCAGATTTACGGCCGTGGGCCGTGCAGCCAGCAAAAATTCATAGGCTGCCTGCAATGCGCGATCCGATGCATCTTCGCGCATGGCAAAGCACAGGCCATATGCCGCCGTGGCCCCGATCAGCGGCGCACCGCGCACCATCATGGCCTTGATCGCATGCGACGCCTGCGCCGCGGATGCAAGCCGTGCCGTGACAAACTCATGCGGCAATCTGGTTTGATCAATAATACCAACAGACCAGCCATCCGGTTGCAGCCAGATAGAACGCCATGCCTTGCCGTCAATCTTCATAATAATCAGTGACCTGAATAAGTTGCAAGCGCCAGCACTTCCTTGCCCAGCGCCTCCAGCCGTTTGCGGCCGCCCAGATCCGGTAAATCCACCACGAAGCTGCACGCCACAACCCGAGCGCCCTGACGCTCGATCAGTTTAATCGCGGCCTCTGCGGTGCCGCCGGTCGCGATCAGGTCATCAATCAGCAGAACCGTATCCCCGGGCTTAACCGCATCAATGTGAATTTCCAGCCGGTCCGTGCCGTATTCCAGTTCATAATCCTCGCCGATGGTTTTATAGGGCAGCTTTCCCGGTTTGCGCACCGGCACAAATCCGCATGACAATTGATGCGCCACCGCGCCGCCCAGAATGAAGCCGCGCGCCTCAATGCCCGCAACCTTGTCGATGCGCACGCCTGCATGAAACTGCACCAGCCCGTCCACCGCTTTGCGAAAGCCAACCGGATCGCCCAACAGTGTGGTGATATCGCGAAACATTATGCCGGGTTTTGGATAATCAGGAATGGTGCGAATATATTTTTCAATCATTATGATGTTCCCTTCAAAACACGCCCGGCAACCGCATCCAGCATCGCCATAAGTTTCGCATCGCGTTTTTCGGGGGCGGTAATCAGCGCCGTATCCAGCGCCCGGTCGCAGCCATGCGGACAGTGCGCGCCATGTTCTGCGCCACCCGCAATCTGCCCCACAATCTGCTTCACCAGATCTCCGGCATGTTTGGCATTGCGCCCAAGGACAGCAATGACAGAGGCGACATCCACATCGTCATGGTGCGGATGCCAGCAATCATAATCGGTAACCATCGCGACGGTGGCAAAACAGATTTCCGCCTCGCGCGCCAGTTTCGCTTCCGGCATATTGGTCATGCCAATGACATCGCACCCCCAGGCGCGATACATGTTCGACTCCGCCAGCGACGAAAATTGCGGCCCCTCCATCGCCAGATAGGTGCCACCCCGCGCATAGGGTATGCCAATGGCGCCAGCGCCCTTTTCAATCATGTCGCCCAGCCGTGCGCATACCGGCTTTGCCATCGACACATGCGCGACCAGCCCATTGCCAAAAAAACTTTTCTCACGCGCAATGGTGCGGTCGATGAACTGATCCACAATGACGAATGTGCCAGGCGCCAGCGCCTCGCGGAACGATCCGCAGGCGGAAACCGACAGAATATCGGTGACGCCGCAACGTTTCAGCGCGTCAATATTGGCCCGGTAATTAATGCCGGAAGGCGACAGCGCATGACCCCGCCCGTGACGCGGCAAAAACACCACATCAACGCCCTGCAACCGCCCGAACAGCAGCGCATCCGAGGCTTGCCCCCACGGGCTTTCCACCCGCCGCCATTCGGCCTGTTCCAGCCCGTCAATATCATAAACACCGCTACCGCCGATAACGCCCAGTTTCATGAATTACTTCCTTTTGCGCCAAAGCCGTCAAATAGTACCCTTGTTACCCGTCTTTGGCCTATTATGGCAAGCTTGGGCCGGAGAATCGACGGGGACGCCGGGGAGATGCACTTTTTCGGCAAATTGGCATATGACGATAGTAATTAAACATTGACCCGTTAACCTGCTCAGGCTGAAAAATGACCCCTAACTTTCAAGTGTTGATGCGCCATGTTCTGGAATGCGCCGCGCAAGGCGAGGTCCGCATGAGCGAAGTTGTCGAAAAAATCGCGGATAAACTTAACCTCTCTCAAACTGATCGGGAAGAGTTGCTGCCAAGCGGAAGACAAACCCGTTTCGCCAACAGAGTGCACTGGGCAAAAGGCTATCTAAAGCAGGCAGATCTGGTGCAGGCAACCAAGCGTGGGCATTTCATCATTACAGAGCGCGGAAAGGCGGCATTGGCTCAGAACGCGGAAATTGACAGGGCCTATCTGGAACAGTTTGACGAGTTCAAGGCATTCCAGACGCGCACCCGTGAAAACGCCGGTAATGGCGCATTGCCTGCCTCCGATATTATTCCCGATGCAATAAGCCAGGCTACGCCCGACGAAGTGCTGCGCAACGCACATAAAACAATTAATGCCGCTCTTGCCGCGGAGTTACTGGATCGCGTTCGTAACGCATCACCTGTATTTTTCGAGCGGCTGATTGTTGATTTACTTTTGGCGATGGGATATGGCGGCACATCGGAAGAAGCGGGACGCGCATTGGGAAAGAGCGGCGATGATGGAGTGGACGGCGTAATCGATCAGGACCCGCTTGGCGTGGATCAAATTTACATTCAGGCTAAGCGATATGCAAAAGACAATAGCATTGGAAGCGGCGCCATTCGTGATTTCTTTGGCGCTCTGAGCCTAAAGAAAGTCCAAAAGGGCATTTTTGTCACCACTTCATCCTTCAGCTCAGCCGCTGATCAGTCAGCAAAAGATTTGCGTATTGTGCTGATTAACGGCGATCAACTTGCGCAATTAATGATCCGCTATAATATTGGCTGCCGGGACGAGGAGATTCTGCATCTCAAAAAAGTGGATGAAGATTTTTTTGAGTAAGAGATAAACAAAACAAATGCTCACCACCTTCCTCCGCCAGCCCAGCCTGCCCGTCATCGCGCTGTTATCTGCCGCTTTGTTTGGCCTTGCCACGCCGTTTTCCAAGCTGCTGCTGGGCGCGGTTGAGCCGTGGCTGCTGGCCGGGTTGCTGTATCTGGGCGCGGGGCTGGGGCTTGGCGCGATCAGCCTCTTGCAACGCATGGGCGGGCAGCGCCCGCGTGAAACGCCGCTGGCGCGCGGCGATTTGTTGTGGCTGTCGGCGGCCATTCTGTTTGGCGGCGTCATCGCGCCTGTGCTGCTGATGCTGGGGCTTAATCTGACTTCCGCCTCAGCCGGTTCGTTATTGCTAAACCTGGAAGTCATCGCCACCATCGGCGTTGCCGCGCTGATCTTCCGTGAACATGTCAGTATGCGGCTGCTGCTCGGCACGGCGTTTATTCTGGCGGGCGCGGTGGCGCTGTCCTGGCAGGGCGGCGGCTTCGCGCTCGATACGGGCAGTCTGCTGATTGCCGGCGCCTGTCTGGCCTGGGGGCTGGATAATAATATGACCCGCAAGGTTTCCGGCGCAGACCCGATACAGATCACCATGTTGCGCGGCCTGGTGGCGGGCGGGGTTAATGTCACCATTGGCCTGATGATGGGGGCGGCGATGCCGGGCGCGGCGGTGCTTGGCGGCGCGATGCTGACCGGGCTGCTTGGATACGGGATCAGCCTGGTGCTGTTCGTCGTGGCGCTGCGGCATCTGGGCGCGGCGCGCACCGGGGCGTATTTTTCCACAGCCCCCTTTATGGGCGCGTTCGCCTCCATTCTGTTGCTGGGCGATCCGGTAACGGCGCAATTACTGACAGCGGGCGCCTTGATGGCTGTAGGCGTGTGGCTGAATATGAGCGAGCAGCATCAGCATCCCCACAGCCACGAAGTGCTGACGCACAGCCACTGGCACCGGCATGACGCGCATCATCAGCATACGGATATGCCGGAGCATCCGCCGGGCGAACCGCATGGCCATGTCCACCGGCACGAACCGCAGACCCACGCCCATGCCCATTGGCCCGATCTGCATCACCGGCACGGGCATTAGCATGGGCTTGGGGGGCCGGAAAACGGCCTGATCCAGTTTCTAGATTATTATTGCGGCACGCTGCGCTATTACGCCGTGACCTGTTCGTAAGAAAATTGCGGAATGCCGGCGCGTATGGAGGCATGTTCGACTGTAATCGCACACACATCACCCGCTGCATCAAGATCAAGCAGGGTATTCTCGTCCAAATCGCGCGTTTCTGCTACGGGCGCATCACGAAATTCGATATGAAGTGTGTCAGTATCAGAAAAATAGCGAATTCTCATGGCTGAAAACTCCGATCAAAAAATGCGTTATGAACCGTTTGCCCATCCTGCAATAGCACCACACGAAGATACCGGCCACCCATTTCAGGCACCTGAACCCAGCGTTGGAAACGGCCATCCGCCTGCACATGTTCCCGCAAAGGAGAGGTGATCGCAAGCTCAATCCACTCATCACGAATCATCGCCCGATCGGGACGAACACGCGTGGCAAGAAAGTAATGGGTAAATTTCACATCCGGACTCTAGCTAAATCGTCATGGACGTCAATCGGTACTGGTAAACTCTCACCGGCACGGGCATGGGGGGCGCAAATACGCCGCCGCATAAGCCCCACTTGCAGCATCCGGCAAAGCAGGATAGGCAGGATATATGCCAACACAGCACAGCGATGCAGAAATAAAAGAGCTGGCGGGCCGCGTGATCGCCGGGGACCGGCGTGCACTTGCGCGCGCCATCACGCTGATCGAATCGCTGCGTCCCGCCGACCGGCCGAAGGCGGGGGCCTTGTTGCGCACCCTGCTGCCCGCCACCGGCAAGGCGATCCGGCTCGGCTTTTCCGGCGCGCCAGGGGTGGGCAAATCCAGCTTCATTGAAACCTTCGGCACCTTCCTGACCAAACGCGGGCTGAAGGTTGCCGTGCTGGCAGTTGACCCTTCGTCCACCCGTTCGGGTGGTTCGATTCTGGGTGACAAGACCCGCATGGAGCTGTTGTCGCGCGACCCCAACGCCTTTATCCGGCCCAGCCCGTCCAGCGGCGCATTGGGCGGGGTGGCGCGGCGCACGCGCGAGGCGATGCTGGCCGCCGACGCCGCCGGCTATGATGTGGTGATTATCGAGACCGTCGGCGTCGGTCAGTCGGAAACCCAGGTCTGCGATATGGTGGACATGTTTGTGCTGCTGCTGTCGCCTGGCGGCGGCGATGAATTGCAGGGCATCAAGCGCGGCATTATGGAGCTGGCCGATATGGTGATCGTCAACAAGGCGGATGGCGAATTTCTGAAAGCCGCCGGACGCGCAGCGGCGGAACATCAGGCAGCGCTGCATCTGATGCGGCCGAAGACCCTGAACTGGCAGGTGCCGGTGCTGCAAAGCTCGGCATTGACCGGTGCGGGCATGGATGAAATCTGGAACGCCATCACCGCCTATCGCGCTGCGCTTGGCAAGACTGGCGAACTGGACGAACGCCGCGCCGCACAGGCGCGCGCCTGGATGTGGACAGAGGTGCATGACGGGCTGCGCGACATGCTGCACCAGGATCCGGCAGCGTCACGCCTTGCCGCAAAACTGGAAGAACAGGTGCTGGCGGGAAAACTTCCCGCCAGCGAGGCTGCGCAACAGATACTGGAACTGTTTCGCAGCAAAAATTAGCGCGGCGAATTTGATCAGCTGACTTCCAGCCCGCGCATGGCGCCTTCATCGCGCCACTGCTGCATGATTCTGAAAAAGTCTTCTGAACTGCCGCCATATTGTCCGTTCTGGCCGCTGCGCTCGCCGGGCTTGCCTTCATTATTGTAATAGCCGGGCGTGCATTCCGCATAAAAGCGCAGACCCAGTTTCGCCTTGCGGATGATCACCTGCACCCATTCGTTTTCGGCCTCCTCGGATGCCTCAAGCACGGTGGCGTTGCTGTCTTTCATCTTGTTGACGATATAGGAAATATGCTTGGCGTTTTCGTCCAGCGCATGCGGGAAATTGGCCGTAAAGCCGGATTGCATGGTGCCCATGATGAAGCAATTGGGGAAACCGCGCGTGTGCATACCATGCAGCGTAGAGACGCCCTTGGCCCATTTGCCGCTCAGCGTCTGTCCGCCACGGCCAATCAGATCATAGCCCGAACGGCGGGTATATTCCGTACCCACTTCAAACCCGGTGGCGAAGATCAGGCAGTCAACTTCATATTCCTTGCCATCAAACACCACGCCTTTTTCGGTCACGCGGTCAACGCCACGTCCTTTTGTATCGACCAGTGTCACATTGGGACGGTTGAAGGTTGGCAGATAATCATCATGGAAACACGGACGCTTGCAGAATTGCCGGTAATAGGGCTTGAGCGCCTCTGCCGTCGCCTTGTCCTTGACGATCGAGTCCACCCGGGCGCGGACGCCTTCCATTTTTTCATAATCCAGCAGTTCGGTGAAGGCCAGCATTTCAGAACGTGAAGCGCCCGCACCCTTGCCCGCCTTTACCTTGACCAGCAGATTGCGGATGATTTCGGTCCAGCCGTCATTCACCAGATCTTTTTCGGCATAACCGCCGGTGACCAGAACATTAAAATTTTCCAAACGCTCTTTTTGCCAGCCGGGTTTCAGGCCTTTTACCCATTCGGGATCGGTAGGCCGGTCATTTCGTACGTCTACGGAGGATGGGGTGCGCTGAAACACATAAAGATGTTTGGCCGCAGCCCCAAGATGCGGCACGCACTGTACCGCCGTGGCGCCGGTGCCGATAATGCCGACGCGCTTGTCCTTGAGGCCGGTCAGATTACCGGTGGAATCTCCGCCGGTATAGGCGTAATCCCAGCGGCTGGTGTGAAAGGTATGGCCCTTATAATTATCAATGCCGGGAATGCCGGGCAGTTTTGGCCGGTGCAGCGGGCCATTGGACATGACCACAAAACGCGCCTTCATGCGGTCACCGCGATTGGTTGAAATCACCCATCTGGAGGCTTTTTCGTCCCATTCCATGCCGGTGATTTCGGTTTGCAGGCAGGCATTGTCATAGAGATCATAATGCCGGGCGATGGCCTGGCTGTGCGCGAGAATTTCCGGCGCATCCGTATAGCGCATTTTGGGAATGTAATTCAGCTCTTCCAGCAGCGGCAGATAGATATAGGCCTCCACATCGCAGGCCGCGCCCGGATAGCGGTTCCAGTACCAGGTGCCGCCAAAATCGCCGCCCTTTTCGATCATGCGGATACTTTTAACTCCCGCCTCGCGCAGACGCGCACCTGCCAGCAGACCGCCAAAACCGCCGCCGATAACCGCAACCTCGACTTCATCGAACAGCGGTTCCCGGGTAAAGGGTTCCACATAGGGGTCATCGAGAAAATGCGAAAAATCGCCTTTGGGCTGCTGATATTGCTCATTGCCGTCGGGACGGATGCGCTTGTCGCGCTCCGCGCGGTACTTTGCCAGCAGTGCATCGGGGTCGAAGGCGATGTTCATGCCCATCTTCTCGGCCAATTCACGGCTTGGCATCACTATTTCATGCTCTTGCCGGCTTGTGCGGGTGGTTTCCTGGGTGGCTTCGCTCATGCTGCTTAACTCCTTTATTCGGGCTGAAACCCTGATAATGTATTTTGACTGACAATATATCAGTTTTTTGTCTTCGGCAACTGGTCAAAGATGAAATCAGGCAATAGAACGGCTTGACGGGCGTTAACTGACACGCTATGTACCCCCTTCATTCAGGCTCGCCTGCCGGGCCTTTTTTATCTGCTGCACCCGAGGAACCGACCAATGGCCAGACGCTGTGAACTTACCGGCACCGGCGTTATGACCGGCAATAATGTCAGCCACGCGAACAATAAGACGCGGCGGCGCTATTTGCCGAATCTGGTGAATGTAACGCTGACTAGCGATGCCATGGGCCAGGGTGTACGCCTGCGGATTTGCGCCAGCACACTGCGCTCGGTCGATCATAATGGCGGCCTGGACGCCTATCTGATGAAGGCGGATGCGGCCAATATGTCGCTGCGCGCCCAGCGCCTTAAGCGGCAGATCGCGGCGCGCCGCGCGGCTACGGCTTCTGCTTCAGCTTGAACATCAGCAGAAGGTTTTTCTGCCTTGAGCTGAAATTATTATCTGACATCAGATAAATGATGCTGTCGCCCCCGGTATCTGTCCGCACGGCCAGCCCTTCAAAATTATCAATGCCATAGCGCGCCGTCAGGTTGATCAACACCTCCCCGTCCAGCACGGCGTCCGGTATCAGCCTGTCCGCCTTGATCCGCCTGATCTGCATCCCCGGCCCGCCCATCACCGTATAACGCCGCTCCAATATCAGCAGATCGCCATCCGGCAGAAAGGCCAGATCCGTGGGTGAGAAATCCCGTTCCCGGCGCAGAAAAAGCTTTTCGGTTTTCGCACCCCCCAGCAGCCAGCCAATATGATTTCCCGCTGCATCGAGCCATTCCTCTGTCAGCGCCACAAGCACGCCATCCGCGCGCCGCGCCAGGGCTTCCAGTCCCTTGTTGGCGGGCGCCTGCATCAGTTCCCTGGGCATGGCTAAAGTCATGGGCTCTGGCGCAGGCCGCGCCGCCACACCTTCCCGATACAGGGATATCCGATGCGCGCCCTCAAAGGAGACATAAGCCGGACCCGCCAGATTGCCGGGCTGTTCCAGCGTGATGGCTTCCGCGTCAATATTGGCTCTTCCCATCAGCGCACGGCCGTCACGCCCCAGTAGCGGCGAAATTGTTGCGCCGCGCAGCCCCTTCAACCGTTGCTTGTCATAAACAAGTTCCGCCGCCAGCCAGTTTCCCTTGTCGCTTACCGCAAGCAGATGGCGGCCATCCTGGCTGATCTGCAAGCCGGACAGACCGCCAAACGCTTCATGATCGCTGCGCATCGTAATGCCGGACAGGTAAATCAGCGCGCCAAATTCAGTGCGCGCGGGATCTTCGCTATCCAGAATGTGCGTGCCGCTCTGAATTTCAATCGCAGCCGCAGCCACGGCGGCGGCTGACTGTGACACGGCCAGGCCGAACAGGCCCAGCAGGCATATAAGGGGCCGCAAACAAGAAGTTAAGTACATAAAAAAACTTTCACAAGATCAATATAAGGCTAGCTGGTATGTTCCCACATATTGCTGAAGCATGCCAACAGGTTTGCAGCAACGCCGTCCAGCGAAAAAATCCGCAGACGCTGCATACAAGATTGTTTTCAACAAAGCGGGATAAATTCCAAATAATTCTGGATAGGCAGGTCTGGACACGCCATTATACAAAGCAGTCTGAGCAGGCTGTTTCGGCCATCAGGGAGCGATAGACAAATGACTGCGCATATCGAAGATCATCGTGAGGCCTATATTCAGACCATCCGTTTGAACCGGCCCGCCAAGAAGAATGCCCTTTCGCCGGAAATGTATCTGGCGCTTGCTGACGCCCTGAAAAGCGCCCAGACCGACAGGAATGTGCGCGTCACCATACTGACCGGCAGCGGTGACAGTTTCACCGCAGGCAATGATATTGGTGATTTTGTCATCACCTCTAATGCGCCCAAGGGTGAAAAATCGCTGACCCAGGGGCAAGCACCCTTCCCGGCATTTCTGGCGGCGCTGATGGCGGCGCAAAAGCCGGTGATTGCCGCAGTCAATGGCATGGCGATCGGCATTGGCGTAACCATGCTGATGCATTGCGATCTGGTTTACGCCGCCGATACTGCGCGCTTTGGCATGCCATTCGTCAATCTCGGTGCTGTTCCTGAGGCCGGCTCGTCGCTGCTGATCCCCAATATGATCGGAAGAATGCGGGCGATGGAACTGTTCATGCTCGGGGAACAGTTCAATGTCCAAAGGGCGCAGGAATTAGGCTTTGTGAACGGAGTTTTTCCTGCCAGTCAATTGATGCCGGAAGTGATGGCGATTGCGGCCAGGCTGGCCGCAAAAGCGCCCAGTGCGCTGCGCGAGACAAAACGCCTGGTCCGCGAAAATGGCGCCCTGCTGGAGAATGTCATCCGCGAAGAGGGGCGCACCTTCGATGCGCAACTGCGCACACCCGAATCAAAAGAGGCCATGAAAGCGTTCAATGAACGCCGCCCGGCGGATTTTTCAAAGTTTGATTAGGGGGGCCATCCGGACCGGGGCTGGCGCCTGCAAGGGCGCTGCGTTCACGCAGGCTCTGCATTATCTGCGCATGGCGCTCATGCGACAATTCGTAGCGCATGAAATAGACCACGCCGAACGCCATGATCACCGCCATCAGCGGGCCATTCATCAGGCCAAGCTGTGTCAGATTTTCCGGTGAAATAGTGCCCACTGCGGCATTTGACGGAAAACCAATAATATCAATCACGACGCCTGCGATGATATGCCCGGCGCCGCCCGCCGCCTTGCCTGCAAAAGAAGCCGCAGAAAAGAATATGCCTTCCTGCCTGCGGCCATGCGTCAGTTCGTGTTCATCCGCAATATCGGCCATCATCGACCCGCCGCTGACGCCCGCCAGTGCGCCAAAAAAAGTGGCGATGGCGACAAGCACCAGCAGCAGCGGAAACAGTGCCGGATGGTCATTGCCCGGAAACAGGCCTATCTCACGCAATCCCGGCCCGATGGCTGTTAACAGCGCCAGCAGGGCCATTCCGGTGGCGAAAGTATGCTTTTTGTCAAAACGTTCATGCGCGCGGCGCAAAATTATCAGGCCCGCCAAAAAACCCATGCCCGCTGCAATTAAAAATCCGGAAGTTTCCTCCTGAGACAGTTCCCAGTAATAAGTTGCCATATGCAGTGCAAGCGTGGAATGAACACCGCCCACAACGGCCACCAGCAATATGCCGGTAAATAATGCACGGAACGACTTGTTGCGCAGCGCATCAAGAAATTCCTGATAGGAGCGCAGCGCCAGAGAGCCGGAAAATTCGCTTTTGCGGGTTTGCTTCAGCGACGGGATTATGCCGCGCGTTCCGTGACAGCAGAACAAAATGACGAAGGCCATACTCAACGACATAGCCAGCGCAAAAGGTGAATAGGCATCCGGATTTAACTGGCCAGTTGGAAATTGTTCCGTCGGCGCCATAAAAAAATTAAGTCCAACCAGCATGGCGAATACAGAACCAAAAGCGGCGAAAATAGTGCGCTGGACTACAATCGCACTTCGTTCCGTATAATGATCGGTCAGTTCCGCCCCAAGCGCCAGATGCGGCACCTGAAACAGGGCGATGCTGGCGCGCGCCAGAACAGACAAAACCAAAAGCCAAAAAAATAGCCCCACAGGGCCCATATCATCCGGCGGCGAGAACAGAAAATAAAAACTCAGCCCCAGGGGAAGAACAGAGGCCAGCATCAGCGGGTGGCGGCGGCCATATTTTGATTGCAGATTATCCGAATATGACCCGATCATGGGATCAATGAAGCTGTCAAATATCAGCGCCAGACCGACAGCCAATCCCGCCAGACTGCCGCTAAGGCCCAGCACCTGTACATAATAGAAAAACAGGAAAAATTCAAACGCCCTGGATTTGATACCTTCGGCCGTCCGTCCAACCGAATATGAAAATCTTATCCGCCGGTTTAACCTGGGGGTTTCCTGCATGCATATCCCGATTTGCCGCTATTCCTGATTAAAATATTTCAGCAGTCTTTGTCAGAAAAAATGATGGCGTGCCCGGCAGGATTCGAACCTGCGACCCCAAGCTTAGAAGGCTTGTGCTCTATCCAGCTGAGCTACGGGCACCTGCTAGTGCATTGGCGGATTAATACCGGTTTCAATGCGTCCAGGGCGCGGTGCGATCATACCGGAAATTATCCGAATAGGCCTTAAGCACCCTTTTTTGTCTGCGCGGCGTAACAAGCTGATAGGCCAGCCCATGCTTGACCGCAAAAGCGATGGCGGCCTCGCAACTGTCGAAACGCAAACGGAGCTCGCTGCTGCGCATATCAGATGCGCCGGTCCAGCCCATCAGCGGATCAATTTTTTTGGCGGCTTCCGCCTCATATTCAAGCACCCATTCCTGGGCGCCTGCCTGGCCCGATTGCATCGCATTTTTAGAGGGCCGGTATATTCTGGCCAGCATCGCCATTTAATCCTTTTACTGATGATCTTTTATTCAGCAACTTTCCTGTTATTGATCAGCGCCATCTGGCTCTGGAACTGCTCAAGGTCGAAATAATCGCGCCATTGGGCGATCCTGCCGTTTTTGATCTCGAACGTCCCCATTACGGGAAGCGCAAGCCACTGGCCATTGATCCGGAATTTGTCCACGCGCTCTGTCATTACGGCGCCGGATGGCGATTCTGCAATATGCATGACTTCAAATTCGACCTTATCGCCCATAGTGATAAATCCGGCAATCGCCTTGCGGATATCCGCAACGCCCTTGACCACCGGCATCGGTATATTATGCCAAATGGCATCGTCAGTAAAAAAACCCATGACCTTGTCCAGATCCTGGGCCTCCCAAGCGGCGATAAAATCCTTCACGATGGCGGTATTTCCCATGGCGCTGCCTCTCCTGCTGTTTGGACGGGAGTGCAGACTAACATAGGCTGAGAAACAAGCAAACCTTCAGGCAAGCCCGCCAAAAAGATCAAGCGACACGGGCAGTCCGAGATCCTTCAAAACCGCCACATCCAGTACACCAACGGTTTTTATCTGCCCAGACCCAATCGAACTGGCCATCAGATCGCCACGCATGTCGAGATGCGCCGGACCGGTGGTGGCGAGAGATATTGTCCCGCCATTAGCCCCTATCGCATACCCGCCGCCGAATTTCAGGCTGTTTGCCGAAGTTCCGCTGACAAATTTATCATAATTGGTCAGAAAGCCGGGCTGGATGGGCCGCCCGCTGCTGTCGAGATTGCTGCGAAAGCCCAGCACATGCCCCAGTTCATGGGCGAAAATGGACAGGGCGTCGAATTTGTCGCGCGGCAGCGGATCGTCAGCCGAATCCCGGAACACAAGACGCGACGGATCGGCGGCGATGGTGATCCGCGCATCCGGCGTTGCGCCATTAGGATCGCGCCCGGTTATCAGCTCCACGCCCACGCCGCTCTGGGTCACCCGGCGGCCGTCCAGGATTTCCCCCGTTGACACCTCCGTCAGGGAGCCCGCAAAGGCGAGCACGCCCGGCGAACTGGCCTGATATTTAACTTCAATCTCAATGGGGGCCGTTCGGGTAAAATGCGCCGCCCACATATCCCAGGCCGCCGCCAGGCTTTGACGGATGCCACTCTCATAAGGCGCCAGAGTGCCGCCACTGTCCAGAATGGAAATGCTGAGCCCGTTACCCACACCCAGCTTCTGGAGCAATTCCTGCACCTGCACCACGGAACCGGCGGACGCGCCTGTATCCGCCACCACACGGCGCGCATCGCCATAGGTGAAGCTGGCGCCACTGCCGCCGCTCAGCAAATCAACATAGTTCTGCGCGGCCGTGACCTTGTTATCGATGACTGTTTTATCATTGCCCTGCGCGCCGCTGATAATGTCCACGATCATACGTCCGACCGGCTTGCCGGCGGCCAGTTCGCCCTTCCAGTAGGCCAGGCCGGCGGCGTCGGGGGCACGGTCAAACAGATTATCGTAGATCGAGGCTAGAAAGTCGTCCGCCCCGCTTGCCGGGTTGGCAAGATAGGCATAGCTCGTTACGGCTTCGGCCTGACTGGCAAAACTGCCGGCTATCGCCACGACTGAGACGCCCGACTGCAATTGACCTGCCCAGTAATTCAATCCCGCCGGATCCGGGGCGCGATTGAAATATCCGATGTAAATCTGCGTTATCAGCGCATTCTGTACAGCCATATATCACACTCATCCGAGTTTTTCGGGAGTGGATATGATAGTATACCTGTATTTATATTGAGTTAAACGATTTAAATACTTATAGTAAACACGTATTAATGGTTAATTATAGATTATACATGAATATGTATTTAATTTTCTCATCCAAAGTGATAATTATTACTTATTTTTGGTTAACAAAAAAAATTAAAAAAGCCTGAATTTTTTGGCGCGCATACCTAATCCTGGTGATGACAGCCCGTGCCCGTACCAGGCACAGTCGCCCAAAGTCTTTTTATGATGCTGACCTGAGCCTCAGGCTTCACATTTGCAGGCGACGTCATCGCTTGATTGATTTCATATCCCAGGCGGGAACCAACCCCCGCCTGGGGCCTTGGCCGATCAGACCAGCGTGTCAACGCCCAGCAGCGTCACGGGCAGGCCGGTATCCTGCAGGATGGCGATATGCAGCGGCTCCACCAGTCTTTCCTGTCCGTTAGTGATACGGGCAGCCATCAAGTCGGTTGCATCCGCCAGATGCGACAGGCTGTTGGGATCAAGCAGCACAGGCACGCCGCCATTGGCGGCCATCGCACTTGGCCCATTGAAAGACGTAACGCCCGTGGTAATAAAGCGCTCAAAGGACCCGATAAAACTGCCCGAAAGTGAGGGGTTGGCGTTAAAGCCGAGGATATGGCCGATTTCATGCGCAAATATTGAAATGGCGTCAAATTTGTCGCGCGGAATTGGCTCGCTTAACGCGGTGCGAAACACAAAGCGGGAAAGATCTGAACCCAGGCTGATTTCGCCATCTGGCGCGGCGCCATTCGGATCCGTGCCCGTCGCCAGTTCAAAACCCACCCCGACCTGCAACACACTTTTGCCCTGAAACATCTCGCCTGTGGTCTTGGTGACAAAAGATCGCGCCGAAGCCAGGGTGCTGGGGGCGCTTGGCATCATGTTCACCTCGATCTCGATCGGCGCGGTGCGGGTAAAATGCACCTCCCACAAACTCCAGGCCACATGTATGCTCTGCCGCATGGCTGCCTCAAACGGCGCCAGCACGCCGCTTGAGTCATTAAAGTTCAGGGTCAGACTGCTGGTCAGCAGGCTCGTGGTCAGCGCCTGCGCCGACAGTACCGATGCCGCGCTCGCATTCACCCCATCCAGAACCTGGCGCGCCTCGTTCAGGTGGAAAGTTTCCCCCGGTGTATCAGCCAGGCGGGTCACATAAAACTGTCCAACAATGGTCTTGTTATCGACGATGATTTTGTCCGCGCCCTGGGCGCCGCTGATTATATCAACAATGACCCGCCCGACCTGCTTGCCGGCGGCCAGTTCACCCTTCCAGTAATTCAGCCCCTCTGCGTCAATGGTGCGGTTGAACAGATTGCGGTATACCGAATCGAGAAAGCCATCCGCCGAACCCACGCTGGGTACGGCCAGAAAACTATAGGAAGACCTGGTTTCAGCCTGCACTGAAAAGCTTTGCGCAATTTCCAGCAGACTCAGGCCTGCATTGAACTGGCTTATCCAATAATTCAACCCCGCAGGATCCGGCGCGCGGTCGAAATATCCGGTATATAGCTGCGTGATCAGTTCACTGGCTGACGCCACTATAATCTGCCTGTCAAGTGAGAGAAGGTTGAGATAATCATATGGGCCTGGCCATTACAATGTAGCGTCTATCACATAGCCGCGCGAAAACGACCGAAATCAGGTTAACCGATGAAACTTTCTTCCCGCAGTAACATTTCCCCCTTCATCGTCATGGAAGTTATGGCCGCCGCCGCAGCGCGTGAGGCAGAGGGCGGGGACGTGCTGCATCTGGAGGTGGGGCAGCCCTCGTTCAGCGCCCCCGCAGGCGTGCTGGCAGCGGCGCAAAAGGCGCTCCGTGATAACCGGATTGGCTATACGCTGGCGCTGGGCCTGCCCGAATTACGCCGCCGCATCGCAGGGCATTATGCCGAGCAGTACGGGCAAGCGGTAAATCCGGATTGCATTGTGGTAACGACCGGATCATCGGCGGCATTTCTGCTGTCTTTTCTGGCGCTGTTTGATCCCGGCAGCCGGGTCGCCATCGCTTCGCCTGGCTATCCGGCCTATCGCAATATTCTGAAGGTGCTGAATATCGAGCCGGTGCTTGTTCCGTGTACGGCGGCAACGGGGTTTCAGCCCACGCCCGAACTGCTGCGGCGTGCGGGCCAGGACGGGCCGCTGGCGGGACTTCTGTTGGCAAGCCCCGCCAATCCCACCGGATCAATGATCGGCGAGGCGCAGTTCCGTACGCTGGCGGCGCATTGCCGCGATCATGACATGGCGCTGATTTCCGATGAAATTTACCACGGCATCACTTATGGCGCTGCCGCGCATACGGCGCTGCGGTTTGCGCCGGACGCCATCATCATCAACAGCTTTTCAAAATATTTCTCGATGACCGGCTGGCGGCTGGGCTGGATGATCGTGCCGGAGGTGATGCTGCGCGCCGTTGAGCGGATCAGCCAGAACCTGTTCATCTCGCCGCCCACTCTGTCGCAGCACGCCGCAATTGCCGCATTTGACTGCCATGCGGAATTAAAACGCAATGTAGAGGTTTATGCGGCCAACCGCGAACTGCTGCTGCGCGAACTGCCAAAGGCTGGAATATCCAGCTTTGCGCCCGCCGATGGCGCATTTTATCTGTATGCGGATGTCTCGCATCTGACCCAGGACAGCGAACAGTTCTGCCGCCGGATGCTGGCGGAAACCGGCGTGGCGGCGACGCCGGGCGTGGATTTCGATCCGGAAAACGGCCACCGCTTCATCCGCTTTTCATTTGCGGAATCAACCGCCATCGTGGCCCAGGCGGCGGCGCGGCTGAAAGACTGGCTGAAATAATCAGGCCAGCACGATGCGCCCGCGTCCCGCAGTCACATCCTTGGTGGCGTTGCGCGTGTCGATCACCAGATCTATCGCGCCGACAAGGCCCGCATAATCCACGCCATCATGATCGGTGCAGATCAGCGCCGCATCATAACGCCCGCAGAAATTATCCAGATGCCATTCCACGCAGGCGCGCCCGGCAAGCCGGGGATGGGCGCGGGTCTGGGCCAGTTGCGGCACGAAGGGATCATAATAATCGACATGCGCGCCGCGATCTTCCAGTTCCTGCATCAGCACCAGCGCAGGAGATTCGCGCATATCCTCGACATTTTTTTTGTAGGCGACGCCCATCATAAGAATGCGCGCATCGCGCGCGCTTTTTGACTTGCGGTCGCTAAGCTCGCGCACCAGCCGGTCGATGACCTGATAGGGCGCGCGGCTGTTGATCTCGCCCGCCAGTTCGATGAACCGGGTGGGCACATCATATTCGCGCGCCTTCCAGGTCAGATAAAACGGGTCAATCGGAATGCAATGGCCGCCAAGCCCCGGCCCCGGATAGAACGGCATGAAGCCAAAGGGTTTGGTTTTCGCCGCCTCGATGACCTCCCAGATATTGATGCCCATGCGGCCATAGACATGCTTGAGTTCGTTCACCAGCGCAATATTGACCGAGCGGAAAATATTCTCCATCAGCTTCACGGCCTCGGCGGTCGCGGTGCTGGAAACCGGCACGACGCTCGGCACAAATCCGGCATAGAAGGCGCAGGCCAGTTGCAGCGCCGGCTCGCCATCGCCGCCCACGACCTTTGGAATGCCGGAGGTTTTATATTGCGGATTGCCTGGGTCTTCGCGTTCGGGCGAATAGGCCAGGAAGAAATCCTGGCCGGAGATCAGGCCGCCGCGTTCCAGAACCGGGCGCATGATTTCGCCGGTGGTTCCAGGATAGGTGGTAGATTCGAGCACCACAAGCTGCCCGGGGCGTACACATTTCGCAATCGCCTCGGCGCTGTTCACGATATAGGTCATGTCCGGTTCACGATGCGCGTCCAGCGGTGTCGGTACGCAGATCAGAATTATGTCCGGTTCGTTCAGCCGCGTGAAATCCGCCGTGGCCTGAAATTTTTTATCCCGGATCATGCGGCTTAACGCTTCGCTGCTGACACTGCCAATGGGCGAGACGCCCTGATTGAACATCGCCACCTTGTCAGCTGCGACATCGAAGCCCAGAATGCGGTAATTCGCCCCATGCACCGCATGGGCCAGCGGCAGCCCCACATAGCCAAGCCCGATAATGCCGATAAGCGCCTCGCGGTTTTCGATCTTTCCGGCGAGATCATGCCGGGGGCCGGCCTGCTGCCCATCCATATCTAATCCCCTGCCTTAAGCGCAGCGCACAGCGCATCGCAGATGCGCACCGCCGCCTCTTCCGGCATATAGGGATGCATGGGCAAACTCAATACTCTGCGGGATAAATTTTCACTGACCGGCAGCGAACCTTCGCCCCCGCCATAACCCGCATAGGCAGGCTGCATATGCATGGGGCGGGGATAATAGATTTGCGTCGGAATGCCGGATTTGGCCAGCGCCGCCTGCACTTCGTCGCGGTTATCCAGCTTGATGGTGTATTGCGCCCAGGCGCAATCATAGCCTTCCGGCCTGGCTGGCGCCTCAATGATGTTTGACAGGCGGGAATCATAATAGCGGCTCAGCTTCTCGCGCCGGTTGCGCTCGTCTTCCAGCACCGTCAGTTTGACCAGCAATATGGCCGCCTGCAACGTATCCAGCCGCGCATTCATCCCGATACGGACAATATCATATTTCGCCCTGCCCGTGCCATGGCCGCGTATGGAGCGCAGCTTTTCCGACATGCCCGCATCCCGGGTGAACAGCGCGCCGCCGTCGCCAAAACAGCCCAGCGGCTTGGCGGGGAAAAAGCTGGTGGCCGTAAGCGGGGCCAGGTTCCCCACCCGCACGCCATCTATCGCGCCAGACAGGCTTTGCGCCCCATCGGCAATCACATGCATCCCATGCGCATCCGCAATGGCGCCGATGCGCCTGTAATCGGCGGGCAATCCAAACAGATCAACGGCAATCACCGCCGCCGGGCGCAGACCTTTGGTCATGGCGGCCACACGCGCCAGATCATCCGGGTCCAGATTGCAGGTGTCCGGCAGCACATCAACAAACACGGGCGTCGCGCCCAGCATCAGCACCGCTTCCGCCGTCGCGGTAAAGGTAAAGCTGGGCACATAGACCGCATCACCCGGGCCAATATCCTGCGCCATCAGCGCCATCATCAGCGCATCGGTGCCATTGGAGACGCCCACGACATGCACTCCGCCCGCATAGGCGCCCAGCGCCTGTTCGAACTCGGCCACTTCCGGCCCCAAAATGAACTGGCCATGATCCAGCACCGCGTGCATACGGGCGTCAATCTGCGGTTTCAGGCGGCGATATTGCGCCTGCAAATCAATAAAGGGAACCGGCGCGTTCATGATTTCGCTCTCGTTTTGCGGGCTTGCGGCGCCGCATCCAGCAGACGTAATCCGCCGGGCGTTTCAACATATTGCTCGCCGGTGCGGGGGCAGACAAGATCATCGCCCATTCTTTCGCCAGACCGGCTGACCCAGCCAACACGGCGCGCCGGCGCGCCGATCATCAGCGCATGGGCCGGCACAGTGCTGGTGACCACCGCGCCCGCGCCAATCATGGCGTAAGCGCCGATTTCATTACCGCAGATGATGGTGGCGTTGGCGCCGATGCTGGCTCCGCGCCGCACCAGGGTGGGCGCAAATTCCTCCTTGCGTTCAATATGCGCGCGCGGCGTCAGCACATTGGTGAACACCATGCTGGGGCCACAGAACACATCATCCTCCAGCGTGACACCCTTATATACGGACACATTATTCTGAAATTTGCAGCCATTGCCGATCACCACATCGGGGCCAACCGAACAGTTCTGCCCAAACACGCAATTTTCGCCGATACGGCTATTGCCCAATATATGCGAAAAATGCCAGATGCGGGTGCCCGCGCCAATCGTCACATTGTCGTCCACCGCCGCCGTTTCATGCACAAAATAATTTCTGGCCGGGGCATGGGCGGTTTTTGCGTCAAACAAAACGCTTTCGCCGCTTTGTATGGATGTCTGCGCCGCGTTCAGCACACTCAGTACACGGATGGCCTCAGCCGCGTCGGTGCGCGGCGTTTCGCGGCTGTGCAAACAGTGCAGAAAATGATCTATTTCCGCGCCCAGCGGCTCGGTCTCTTCCAGCGCAACGGGGGCGCCATCCGCCTTGGCGGCCACAGGCGCGCCGTCTTTCCATTCCACCGCATGTTTGTAATGCATCAGCTTGGCCTGCCAGGGCTGCGCGTCATCAAACAGCAGCATGCCGCGATCCCCCACCACCACCAAACGCTGTTCCTTGATGGGATGCAGCCAGGAAACATAAATGTGGCTGTTCAGACCGGAACGAAATTCCATATGTGTCATGGTGGTGTCGGCAATGCGCCGGTTCAGAAAGCCCTGCCCCGTGGCCCAGACTTTTTCCGGCGCTTCGCCCGCCAGCGCCAGGATCATGGACAGATCATGCGGCGCGAAACTCCACAGCACATTTTCCTCGCGGCGCAGCTTGCCCATATTCAGCCGGTTGGAATAGATATAGCGCAACTGCCCGATATCGCCTGCATCCACCATCTGCTTCAGGCGCAGAAACGCCGGATGATAGCGCAGCAGATGCCCGACCATCAGCACCCTGCCGCGCGCTTTGGCCAGCGCCGCCAGTTCTTCGGCGTCCGCCACCTCCAGCGCAATCGGTTTTTCAACGAACACATCCTTGCCCGCCCACAACGCATCACGGGCAAGCTGATAATGCGTCTCGGCGGGCGTCGCGATGACGCAGGCGGTGAAATCATCACGCCCCAAAATCGGGGCCATCTCGTCCAGATGCAGCACGCCATAGTGCCGCGCCAGCGCCGCCGCCTCAGGCGCAGGGTCGATGATCGCGCCAAGAACATTTTTTTCCGCCAGCACGCGCGCCAGATTGCGGCCCCAATAGCCGCACCCCGCAAGTGCGATTTTAGGGGCAGTGAACGCAGCGGCGGCAGATGAATTAACCACAATATCCTCTGGCATATGAACGAAGTGGCAGGGGCCGCTGCATCAAGTCAGCGTAAACCTGAATCTATCGTTAAATAATGAGCATATGGTAAACAAATCCCAATTGCGGCCTCTGCACGTTACTGTGTGCGCCAGCCGGTGACATGATAATAAGGCGGGCCGGGCTGGCGTGACAGCCAGATGGCGGCCTCGATAGTCACTTTCGCCCCCGCCGCCAGGCTGGCCTGCGCGGTGATCTCATAGGCCAGTTTGTGGGATGGGCTGCCGCCGCCGCCGGCAAGGCTCAGGGCAGCCTTCACGGCTTCCGGCGCACAACAGATATCGGCCCCCGCCTCGCGGCAGTTGACGGTCAATCCGGGGCGTAGGGCCTGTAATTGCGCCGTGCCAATAGCTTGTATTTCAGCAAGCTGATCCAGGCTTTGCCAGGGGCCTGAATTTAACGCGGTGGCCTGCGGTGAAAGCACACTTTGGCTCCGCGCCACAATGGCGCTGGCAAAGTGATCTGCCTCAGCAGGATTCATGCCGGCCGTCACCCCATAGGCCCGCAAAAGGGCTTTGGGCGCCCAATTCAGATCAATCGCGCCGCACGAATCCCGGATTATGACTTTTATCTCCGCTCCATCTTCCAGCTGCACGGAAAATGGCTGCGCCAGTTTCAGCTTTTCGCGGGCCGCCGGGTCCGTCAATGCCGCTATGGCGCGGTGTATGCCGGCCTCTGCCAGATGCCGCGCGCGCGCCGCCTCGATCCGGTTGGCGGTCAAGGCTGCATCCCCCCCGCCAAGGGCAACCATGCCGCCAACAAAGGCGCCAATCAGGATGACGGCCCATACGGCGATCAAAAGGGCCATGCCGTTTTCGCGCGGGTTCATGGCGGCGGCGGTCCCGCCATGACCGCGATAATCAGATCCGGCCAGGGCATCGCCCCTTTTTCGGGCTGCACCTGTATACGCACCAATGCGGGCAGGCGCTGGGCTTCCGGCCAGACATCGAGCCAGGCCGCATCTTTCTGCTTTTCAGGGCGGCCAAAATAGGAAAAGCGGATAGTGCGCGCATCCGCTACCAGATCGCGCCGCTCATTTCCCGAAGCATAGACCAGCCGGGCGGCGCCATCTGAGACCATCACCGATAATTCAACAAATTGCGGCCCGCTGTCTCCGCGCGCCGCCACCGGATTTGCAGCAAAGCGCATGGTGTCCGCCGCGCCGGAAAACACCACATTCCGGTTATGGCCATCCAGCGAAACCAGAACAGGCATTTCACCAATTTGCCGCCGCAGCAAATGATGCGCCGACTGTATCGTGCCTGCTTCATCGCTTAAGGCGGCGCTACGTTCCGAACCGCTTAGCGCCAATGGCAGGGCCAAGCCGATCAGCGAAACCATCAGGCCCAGCAGCGCAAGACTGACCGCCAGTTCAATCAGCGTGAAACCCGATGGCGGATGCTTCCCTGTCATTTCCGCAAACCCTCCGCCGGCGGAGCATCCGCATGACGCAGGCTGACCAGCCGTACCGGCGCCCCGCCATCCGGCGGCGTGACCGATATGCCGACCGTGACCAGCCGGGCGAAATCAGCCCCTGGCTGCCGCGTCCGGCTGATTTGGCGTTTCCATTGATACCCGCCATCCATGCGGCCGCTGGTTTCGCCTTCTTCCAGGGGCGCGCTGATCCCTGTTTGCGCCATCAGTGATTCCGCATGGAGCAGCGCAAGACCGGCCTGCGCCGCACGGTCCGAATTGCGCAGGCCTACCGTCATCCCGCCCAGCAAAACCCCCAGTGACAGCGAAAGCAGAATAAAAGCCGCCATTACCTCGATCATGCCGAAGCCGGAAACCTGTGATCTATTCAACAAGACCGGCATGTCCGGTGAGCCAGTCAATGGAAAGGCTGCGGCGCTCGCCATCAAGATCAAGCCTGATACGGGCGGACGTGGCGCTGCCATCCGGATAAAAAACCAGCTGTGTTGCAGGGGCCTTTCCGGTATCAATCCCAATCGCGCCGTCCCGCACCATTTCCTGGACATCAATTTCAACAGCGCTGCCGCTGGCAATGGCGGAAGCCCTGGCGCGGCGTATCCCGTCATACAGGCCGCTGACCGCAGCATCAAGACGGGCGCGCGTATTCGCCTTCTGAATGACGGGCGTGACGATACTCATAGCCAGGGCAATCACCACCATCACCACCAGCAATTCCATCAGGGTAAACCCCCGGTGTCTTTCAGAATTTTTTCCTTGTACGGATAAATAGATCACGGCACGCTGATATCCGCGGCTTCGTCTTCCCCGCCTTCCTTACCGTCAGCGCCATAAGACAATATCTGGTAAGGCTTTTCGCCAACGCCCTTTGATTGATAGACATAGGGATTATCCCACGGGTCAAGCGGCACTTCCGGCCGGTTCAGATACGGCCCGCGCCAGCGCCCGGCCCCGGCAGGCGCGCGCACCAGCGCATCCAGCCCCTCCTCGGCAGAAGGATAGGCCCGCATATCCAGCCGGTACAGATCCAGCGCGGAAGCAAATGTCTCCATCTGGATGCGCGCCATGTCCGAGCGCGCACCGCCAAGATAACCAATGGCGCGCGGCGCAACTATGCTGACCAGCAGACCCAGAACGACCAGGACCACCAGTAATTCCACCAGAGTGAAACCGTGTTGCCGGCTTGTCCTTGTTACTTGCATGGAAATGATCCCAACCTATCTGACCACCAGATCGTTTATACCAGTAATGGCGCCGATCAGCCCGATGATAACGACGGCCATGACCACGCCGATCAGCAGAACCAGCATAGGCTCCAGCAGGGCAATCAGCCTGCCGGTTCTGGCTTCAACCTCCATCGCGGTGATGTCAGCAAAATGAGCGAGCATCTTGTCCAGCGCGCTGCTTTCCTCGCCGATGCGCACAAGCTGAAGCATCAATTCAGAGAACAATCCCTTATGCTGCCCCAGGGCCAGGAACAGGGATTGCCCCTCGCGCACTTTTTCAGCAGCCTGCATCAGGGCGTCATTGAATGGCCGGTTGCCCGCAATAGAAGCCGATAGCACCAATGCTTCTGTCAATACTACGCCATTTTGTATCAGCGCCGAAAGGCCGCGCGCCACCCGTTCCAGCACAATCTTGCGTAAAATGTCCCCCGCCTGCGGCAAACGCAACAGGCGCGCATCCAGATCCGCGCGAAAATCGGGCTCCCGCCATTTTCGCCACACATAAATGATACAGGCGCCCCCCGCCAGCACCAATATCCAGCCATAGCTGCGCGCCAAGCTGGCCCCGCCAATGATCATGCGGGTGAGCAAGGGGATTTCCTGCCCCAGCCCCGCAAACAGCCCCTCAAATCGCGGCGTCACAAATACCACAAGGATAATCAAAGATATCAGCGTGGCGCTCAGCAGCAATGCAGGATAGACCAGCGCCGATCGCACGGATTGGGAGAGTTGCTCGGACTTATCCGTATAATCCGCCAGCCGGTCCAGGCTCTGGCCCAGAACGCCGCCTGCTTCCGCGGCCTGAACCAGCCCCCTGTAGACGGCGCCAAAGACCGGCCGAGGGCCGGAATCATGGCGTTGCAGCGCCAATGACAGGCTGACGCCGGATCGTATTTCCGTACACAGATCATCCGCCAGCAAGGACAAGGCGCCCCCCGGCGCCTGGGCCGCAAGCCGCACCGCATCCGCCAGCGGCAGCCCCGCCAGCAGCAGGCGCGCCAATGACCGGGTAAACAGCGCCAGATCGCGGCGCGCGACCTGTGCCGCCGGTGCGAAGCGCCGCCAAGGGCTCATTCAGCACTCACCCGCATCACCTCTTCAAGCGAGGTTATGCCCTGGGCCACTTTGCTCAGCCCGTCCGCGCGCAGCACATGCATTCCCTGCGCAACACAGGCGGCCTGGATTTCCGCACTGCCGGCGCGCGACAGGATCAGACCCCGCAGCAGATCATCCGCCGGAATAAATTCCGCTATCACCGTGCGCCCGGAATATCCGGTATGCCGGCAGGCCTTGCATCCGCCTGGCCGCCAGATTTTCACCGTTGCAAGCGCGCCGGTTTCCTGTCCTGCGCGGCCCGCAAGCCTGTCTTCAACACGGCAATGCACGCACAGCTTTCGAACCAGGCGCTGCGCCACCACACCCCGCAGCGCCGATGCCAGAAGATAGGGTTCAATGCCCATATCCGCGAGGCGCGCCACAGCGCCTGCCGCGTCATTAGTATGCAGCGAACACAGGACCAGATGCCCGGTCAGCGCCGCCTGAACCGCAATATGCGCGGTTTCCTGATCCCTGGCCTCGCCCACCATGATCACATCCGGATCATGGCGCAATACGGCGCGCAGAATTTCGGAAAAGCCCAGGCCGATCTGGGGGCGGACCTGTATCTGGTTGACGCCTTCGATCTGATATTCAACAGGGTCTTCGGCGGAAACGATCTTGATCTGTTCATTCTGCAATTTACGCAATATGGCGTAAAGCGTGGTTGTCTTGCCGCTGCCGGTCGGACCGCAGACCAGGATGATTCCATGCGGCTGTGTGATCAGCGTGGCAATATACGTCAGAAGTTCCGGCGCAAAGCCAAGCAATCCCAAATCCAGGGGCGCCTTGGTCTGGTCCAGTACACGCAGCACCACCCCCTCGCCATGCAGTGTTGGCAAAATCGACACCCGCAGATCGATCCGGCGTCCTTCCGCGCTGATCAGGCAGCGCCCATCCTGCGGCTTGCGGCGTTCCGCCATGTCAAGCCCGGCCAGAACCTTGATGCGCCCGATAATGGCGGGATAGTGGATAAAATCCGGTGCGGCCACCGGCGTCAAAACCCCATCAATCCGGTAGCGCACCGCCAGGCAGGAATCATAGGGTTCAATGTGAATATCCGAGGCCTGGGCGGTGATGGCGCCCGCAATAAGCTGATTGACCACACGCACCGCAACCGCATCACTGCCCTGCTCGCGCAACTGCTGCATATCGGCTGAAAGATGCCCAGCGGGACTCTGTGCGGCAGGCGAAACTTCCCGCGATATTTCGTCAGGGCCATACAGGCGTTGCAGGGCGGCGTCTATCTCCGCCGGAATGCCGACAAATATTCTGGGCTCGTGCCCGGCCGCCAGAACCAGCGCCTCTGCCGCCGGCATATCCAGCGGATCGGCCATTGCGACCGCCAGCTGTCCTGCTTCCTCGGCCAGAGGCAGGATGCGGGCTTTGCGCAGAAAAACCGGCGAAAGCCTTCCCGGCCAGACTGGCGCCGCAGGAAAAAATTCCGCCTGGGCCAGAGGGATATCCAGTATCTGTGCATAGACAAGGGCCATGTCCCGTTCTGAAACCAGACCAAGCACCCCCAGGGCCAGATCAATCCGGCCACCCATCGTCAAACGCGCGCTATTGGCCCGGGCCAACTGCTCCGGCCGCAGCACCCCCCGCGCCAACAGGGCTTCGGCGATAATCTGCTGATAATCCGCCTTCTGTCTTTTTATTGACACACACGCTCCTGCATCACACCTTATGCGCTACTTTATCCTAGTCACGATACGAATCACATTTTAACGTCAATACATGATTGCTGTAGAGTCATTGCGGGTGCTAGGGCATAAAGGGATGCTAGGGCATAAAGGAATATTGTGATTTTTTGGCATTTTGAGGGGGCGGCACATGAAATACTGGAATCTGGCGTGTAACAGCCTGATCTCCCTGCTTGGCCCGCTGCTGGTCTTATTCGCGCTGAACGCGCCTGCACAGGCGGCCGAAAACCAGGGGCAGCATCTGGGTGTGGCCTCCTGCGCCGGCAGCACCTGCCACGGCGCCACAAGCCCGACAGCAGACACGAATGTGCAACTGAATGAATATGTCACCTGGGTCCGGCGTGACAAGCACGCCAAGGCTTATGAGGTGCTGTTAAGCACGCAATCAAAACGCATCGCCAGAAATCTTGGCATCGGTGATGCCCATACCGCAAAAGTGTGCCTGGACTGTCATGCGGATAATCCGCCCGCGAACCTGCGCAGCCCCAGCTTTCAGATCAGCGAAGGCGTCGGCTGTGAAGGATGTCACGGGGGGGCGCAAAACTGGCTGAGCAGCCACACCGCCAATCCCGCAAGAAGTGAAAACATCGCCAGGGGCATGACCGCCACCGAAGATCCTGTGGTGCGCGCCGGCCTTTGCCTGTCCTGTCATTTTGGCAATCAGGAAAAATTCGTCACCCATCGCATGATGGGGGCCGGCCATCCGCGCATGACGTTTGAACTGGATACTTTTACACAATTGCAACCTGCCCATTTTGTTGTGGACGAAGATTACCGCAAACGCAAAGGCGCCATTTCCGGAATTAAATTATGGGCGGTAGGCCAGGCCATGATGGCGCGCGAACATATGGCGGCACTGTCCGACAGCAACCGCAACCGTGATGGGCTGTTTCCTGAATTCGTTCTGTTCGATTGCCATTCCTGCCACACCCCCATGAGTAATCAGAACTGGCAGCCGCGCAGTAACGGCGTGCGCACCCCTGGCATGCCGCATGTTAATGATTCCAGCCTGGTGATGCTTCAGGTCATGACCAGGGTCATTGACCCCGCGCTGGCGCAGGCCGTTGCGGCCAAGACGCGCACGCTGCATCAGTCCGGATCCAGCGGTATGGCGCAGCTTTCAGCAGCGGCAAAGGATCTGCATGGGCTGACCGGCCAGATGGTTACGAAATTCGCCGCCAGTAACTTTGACAGCACGCTGCTCAAGGCGATGCTTAAAAGCCTGATCCAGGCCGGTATTGATGGCGATTATAGCGATTATGCCGACGCCGAACAGGCGGCGATGGCCATTGACACCCTGATTGCCGCTATGCGGGCTGAAAAGACGCTATCTGACAGCCAGTTGCAAAAACTTGCTGCGGCGCTGGACGCTGTTTTTGCCGCGACTGCAAAAGACGAAGCCTATCAGGCCGGCCGGTTTAACGCCGCCCTTTCCGGGGTGCGCGCGGCGTTGGGAAGCTAGCCCATGAAGACTTCACCCGAGGCGCCATCTGCCGGCAATACCCCGCAGGGGATCGGCAAAGAGGAAAGATTCGTGATCTTTTCCTCGTCACTCGGCACGGTCTTTGAGTGGTATGATTTTTTTCTGTACGCCACCCTGGCGCCATTTTTCGCCACTTTGTTCTTTCCTCCAGGCAATGAGATGGCGGCACTGATGTCGGCCTTCGCCACCTATGCGGCAGGCTTTCTGGTGCGGCCCTTCGGGGCGCTGGTCTTTGGCCGTATCGGCGATATGGCCGGACGTAAATACGCGTTTTTGATCACCATCATTGTGATGGGGGCCGCCACTTTCGCTGTTGGATTATTACCAACTTATGCGTCCATCGGCTGGCTGGCGCCGATACTGCTTGTGACCCTTCGGCTGTTGCAGGGCCTTGCGCTGGGGGGCGAATATGGCGGCGCCGCAACCTATGTGGCGGAACATTCCAGCCCGGGCAAACGGGGTTTCACCACCAGTTTCATTCAGGCGACCGCGACCATCGGGTTTTTTCTGGCTCTGCTGGTGATCGCACTTTGCCGGATTTTACTTGATGCGGAAACATTCTCACTATGGGGCTGGCGTCTGCCATTCCTTGTTTCGCTTGTGCTGCTGATTTTTTCCATCGTGATCAGGCTGCGTCTGAATGAATCGCCGGTGTTCCAGAAAATGCTTGCGGAAGGCCGCGCATCGGCACAGCCCCTTACGGACAGTTTTTTGCGCTATCCCAACAACAAGTTCGCGGCGCTGGCCCTGTTCGGCGCGACCGCCGGCCAGGGGGTCGTATGGTATACCGGGCAGTTTTATGCCCTGTTCTTCCTCCAGATTACGCTAAAGCTGGATTTTTTATTGGCCTATGGCCTGATCGCCGGGTGCCTGGTGATCGCCACGCCATTATTTATTTTTTTTGGCTGGCTTTCGGACCGGATCGGCCGCCTGAAAATTATTCTGGCAGGCTGCGCGCTGGCGGCATTGACCTATTTTCCCCTGTTCAGTGCGCTGAGCGAAGCGGTCAATCCGGATCTGGCCGCGTTCCAGAAAAATAACGCCGTGGTGCTGAGCGCCGACGCCTCACAATGTAATATGCATATTTTCGTAGGGCCGTGGTCACGTTTTTCCGATTGTGACCGCGCCCAGGATTTCGTCACCAAGCTTGGGGTTTCTTTTGAAAGGCGCGATGCGCCGGGTCAGAATATCAGCATCGGCATTGGTGAAATCGGGCTCGAAGGCTGGGACGCTGCCCGCTGGCAGGCGGCGTTTACGGCCGCCGGACTGCCTGCCCAGGCCGACCCGGACAAAGTGAATTGGCCGAAAGCCGTACTGATTCTGTTAATCATGATGGTCTATGTGACCATGGTGTATGGGCCGATTGCCGCCTATCTGGTTGAGCTTTTCCCTGCAAATATCCGTTACACCTCCATGTCCCTGCCCTACCATATTGGCAATGGCTGGTTTGGGGGCATGCTGCCATTGCTGGCCACGGCAATTGTGGCAAGCACCGGGAATATATATAATGGGCTATGGTATCCTGTACTGATCGCCACAATGACCTTCGTCATTGGCTTTTTGTTTCTTCATGAGACAAAAGACACCGATATTTCAGTTTAAACCGCTATTCTGCAGAAATATGGGTGCACCTGGCTCTGACTTGGGATATCTATCCGCCTTCACTTCGGGGAGTAGCGCAGCCTGGTAGCGCATCTGCTTTGGGAGCAGAGGGTCGCTGGTTCGAATCCAGTCTCCCCGACCATCCTTCGCCTTACGGGCTTCGGATGGCAAAGCCATCCGGAACCGTCAGGCCGAAGGATGCGCTACGAAGCCCAAGAAGAATATTTCTCCCACATGTCAAAAAACACTTCCTAATAAGTTAGGAAGTGGCAAATTAGAGCGGGATGATTTTAAGTTTGACCATGCAACACACTCTAACCTGTCACCCCGGATTTATTCCGGAGTCCAGGGCCACAGAGAAAGGCCTGAGTTTGGTATCCTGGACCCCGCAACAAGTGCGGGGTGACACTGTGGATGGTCTGATTCAATCTAAAATCATACCGGTCTAGATGCAGCAACATTCTGTTCTTTAGACTGTTATGCAAAATGGCATGAGGCGGCCTTGGAATAAACGGCACAAAGCGCGCTTAAAGGAAAAGGAATAAATGTCATTTCAGAGGCCACATAATATAGCGGAGGATCAAATTTCCACTGCAACTGAAGAAACGGTTGTTAGAACGCCGCCTTATACAGGCATTTTCCCTTGTCAGAAAATTGAAGAAATGTTGAAAAACAAGGAGATTTGGGTTCAAGGAATATTAGTACCCGAAATTGAACCTGATCAAATCCAGCCCGCAAGCTTAGATTTAAGACTTGGCGAGTACGCATATCCTGTCCGCAGCAGCTTTCTGCCGGGCGCCAACACCACCGTCATTGAAAAAATGCGTCAATTAGACGAGCATTTTGAGAATTATAAAATTGACCTTCGCAAAGGCGCTGTTCTGGAAGCAGGCCGCGTTTATGTAATTCCATTACTGGAAAGCATAAAACTCAAAAGCGAAGTTGCGGCCTTTGCCAATCCGAAAAGTTCTACCGGGCGATTGGACATTCTGACCCGTTTAATTGCAGACAAAGCCACCCTCTTTGACCAGGTGGAAAGCGGTTATGAAGGCGACCTTTATATCGAGGTGGCCCCTCGAAGTTTTAGTGTTGTCGTAAAAATGGGAACACGCCTGAACCAATTACGGTTCCGCCGCAGCCGTGGCGAAGACGCCAAGCCCATATCAAGCGATGATTGGAACAAGTTGCTTGAAGAAGGTCAAATTGTTGATATCCATCATGGTGATACCAGCAGAAGAGGCATGCTGCCTTTTACAATCGACTTGCAAGGCAGCAAAAATGAACGGGAAATCATTGGCTATAAAGCAAAAAAATATGCCAATCGCATTGATTTGGATAGACGTGATTACGATCCTCTGGATTTCTGGGAGCCAATTCGATATCAGAAAACATCCTCTCTTATATTAGAGCCAGACGTGTTCTATATACTGATGACAAGAGAGGCTATTGCTGTTCCCCCTGAATATGCAGCTGAAATGCTTCCTTATGATACGCGCGCTGGTGAGTTTCGCGTCCATTATGCGGGATTTTTTGATCCAGGCTTTGGCTGGAATGCGGAAACTAATAAAGCAGGCAGCAGCAGAGGGGTTTTAGAAGTCCGCTCGCATGAAGTCCCATTTCTTTTAGAACATGGCCAAACGGTGGGATGGTTGCGGTATGAAAGAATGGCTGAACCGCCGGTTATGCTTTATGGAGAGGGCACAAAATCAAATTATCAAGGTCAGGGCCTGAAATTAGCCAAACAGTTTTTGCCACTCAAAGCATAAAACAGGCATTTGCCAGGCAGCCTTGGCTTTGAACATTCCCACAGCGACGCCTCTCTGCACCACCGTCATAAATTGCGCATCTCCACTCCCTGCCCCCGGTTGCGTCAAACTTGACGGCATTTGCACCGATAGCTGATAAAAAGGACATCGCGCGATTCGGCGCTGTAATCTTTACCCCCCTCTCCATGGAAATTCATGGCCGACCTGTTCAAAAAATCATCACCGCTTTCCGATCAAAGCTATACCGCACAGGATATTGAGGTTCTTGAAGGGCTGGAGCCGGTGCGCCGCCGCCCTGGCATGTATATTGGCGGCACGGACGAGCGCGCGCTGCATCATCTGGCGGCGGAAATTCTTGATAATGCCATGGATGAAGCCGTCGCCGGGCATGCATCGCGCATTGAAATAACGCTGGAGGCCGATGGCAGCCTGAGCGTACATGATAATGGGCGCGGCATTCCGGTTGATCCGCACCCGAAATTCAAATCCAAATCGGCGCTGGAAGTTATTCTCACCACCCTGCATTCCGGCGGCAAGTTTGGCGGCAAGGCCTATGCGACCTCCGGCGGCCTGCATGGGGTGGGCCTGTCTGTCGTCAATGCCCTTTCCGAGCGCCTTACGGTTGAGGTAGCCCGCGACAAGCAGCATTATGTTCAGGAATATGCCCGGGGTGCGCCCACCGGAAAGCTGCGCAATACCGGTCCGGCAAATAACCGGCGCGGCACCACCATCCGTTTTTTCCCGGACAGTCAGATTTTCGGCCCGCAGGCGCATTTCAAACCGGCACTTCTCTACAAAATGTCGCGCGCCAAAGCCTATCTGTATGCGGGCGTTGAAATCCGCTGGAAATGCGCGCCGGAACTGCTGAAGGGCGCAGACGGCACGCCTGAAAGCGAGGTGCTGCATTTTTCCGGCGGACTGGGCGATTATCTCGCCGCGTCAATCAATGGCTATACGCTTGTAACGCCAAACAGTTTTACAGGCAGCGAAAAACTTCCGAAAGACCGCGGCAAAGTGGAATGGGCCATTGCCTGGTATGGCGATGGCGATGCGTTTCTGGAATCCTATTGCAATACCATCCCGACACCGCAGGGCGGCACCCATGAAGCCGGGCTGAAAACCGCTTTGTACCGGGCACTGCGCGGATATGGCGAACTGACCGGAAACAAAAAAGCCGCGCTGCTGACCGCCGAAGATGTAACTGGAACTGCGGGCATCGTGCTTTCTTTGTTTATCCGCGAACCGGAATTTCAGGGCCAGACCAAGGAAAAACTGTCTACGGCGGATGCCGCCCGGCTGGTTGAAAATGCGGTGCGCGATCATTTTGACCACTGGCTTTCCGGCGCCCCCAGTAACGCCAGCAAACTTCTGGACTGGTGCATTGAGCGCGCCGAGGAACGGCTGCGCCGCCGCCAGGAACGCGAGACCGGCCGCAAAACCGCCACCCGCAAACTGCGCCTGCCCGGAAAATTATCCGACTGCTCCAGCGACCGTATCGAGGAAACCGAAATTTTTCTGGTCGAAGGCGATAGCGCCGGCGGATCGGCCAAACAGGCGCGCGACCGCCGTACCCAGGCGATCCTGCCGCTGCGCGGAAAAATTCTGAACGTCGCCAGCGCCTCGCTCGACAAGCTTTCCGGCAATCAGGAAATTGCGGATATCTGCCTGGCGCTGGGTTGCGGCAGTAAGGATAAATATCGCGACAGTGAATTGCGCTATGGCAAAGTCATTATCATGACCGACGCCGATGTGGACGGCGCGCATATTGCATCACTGCTGATCACATTCTTCTACCGGCAGATGCCGGAACTGATCCGCAGCGGGCGGTTATATCTGGCCATGCCGCCATTGTACCGCCTGACACAGGGCGCCAAAAACGCTTATGCGCGCGATGATGCGCATAAGGATGAATTACTGGCCACGCTGTTTAACGGACGCGGCAAAGTGGATATTGGCCGCTTCAAGGGCTTGGGCGAAATGATGCCTGCGCAGTTGCGCGAAACCACCATGGACCCAAAAAAGCGCAACCTGTTGCGTGTCGTTTTAAGCCAGGCGGGCGAAGCCGAAACCGCCACGCTTGTCGAACAATTGATGGGGCGCAAGGCGGAATCCCGCTTCGCCTTCATTCAGGAACGCGCCGCCTTCGCCACCGGGTTGGATATTTAAGTTTCGCCGTGCGGGAAACACATGCTAGATTTTGCACTTAAGAACAATCAGCGGAGGCTCCCATGAAAAAGTTTATTATCGAACGCGATCTGCCCGCGATTGGCAGTGCCGAGCGTGAGGCGCTGAAGGCCGCCGCTCAAACCTCGAACAAGGCGCTGGCCGAAATCGGGACCGACATTCAATGGCTGGAATCCTATGTTGCAGCAGACAAAACATTCTGCGTCTATCTGGCTAAAGACGAATCCCTCATTCATGACCACGCTAAAAAAAGCGGCTTTCCCGCCAGCAAAATTACGGAAGTCCGGCGCATGATCGATCCGACCACGGCGAATGGCTGATATCTGACAGATAATAATTTGGTGGCTTACGCATGTTAAAAATCCTGCTCGTCGCAACCGTGGCGCTACTGGGTGCGTGCGCGCAGCAGAACGTGATCTCCCATATCTATCAGAGCCCTGTTTTTCAACCCTCGCTGATCAGTTATGCGGCGCGCGATGGGGCTGTACCGCTGGAAATTCACGGCGCCCTGCCCGCAGGCATGACGGCGCAGGAAATCGCCCGGATGGTGCATCTGCCGGGCAGAAGCGAAGGCACAAGCCTGATCACGCCGCAAAATGTTGAGCCGGTTTCCTCAACCCCCACAGCAATAATTCAGGACCGGATAAAGACTATGCTGGGCAGTGACGGGCATGGTTTCAGGATCGTTCTGGTGTTTGGCCCGCATATTCAATCGCTGCCCGACAGGCTTTGCGATGCTGCGGACAAAATCCCCGCCAGCAGCGGCCAGGATATCCGCGCCATGGCCGCCTATTGCAGCGGCAGCCATCTGGCGGCCAGCGGACAGATGCGGGTTCCCGCAGGCGCCGCCTCACCTGATGGCATCGCTTACGCGATCAATCTGCTGCTCAGCGATATGTCAAAGCCGCCTGCGGAAAATGGCTTTGGCGCCGGCTCCCGGCGCCATTAAAGCGGTAGGATTTTAGGTTTGTCCATTCCACAATTTCTGCCTGTCACCCCGGATTTATTCCGGGGTCCAGGAGCCACAAGGCATGACCTGTGTTTGTGACCCTGGACCCCGCAACAAGTGCGGGGTGACACTGAGTTTGGGGCGATTCTATCTAAAATCATTCTGCTCTAAACAAGCGTCAAACCGCCATCCGCGACAATCAGCGCGCCGGTGATGAAGCTCGACAAAGGGCTGGCGAGAAAAATCGAAAGGCCCTGAAAATCATCGGGTATTCCATAGCGGCGCACCGGTGAGTTTTTGACCGCATAGGAAACGGCCCGGGACTGCACATTGGGCCCTTCGCACGGCATCATTTCGCTATCCACCAGCCCTGGCAGAATGCAGTTCACCTGAATATTATCAGGCCCCCAGGCAACTGCGAGGCTTTGCGTCATATGGTCCATGCCGCCTTTGGAAGCAGCATAGGCGATCAGTTTGGGATGGCCCATCTGCTTGGTTATCGCCGAACCGATATTGATGATCTTGCCGCCGCCCGCTTTCAGCATTTCGGGATACACCGCCTGACAGCAGAGAAAGACTGAGGTAAGGTCGATGGCCAGAAAATTATTCCATTCAGCCAACGGCATATGCGCAGCGCTATGCGCATAGCTGATCGCCGCATTATTGAACAGAATATCAACCCGGCCAAGCGCCGCCACAGTTTCCTTCACCATGCGCCTGACATCATCTTCTTTCGAGACATCCGCCTGCACGCGCAAAATACTGGGGCCGATGCCCTTGAGATTTTCATAGGCCGCGTCCAGCTTGTCCATATTGCGCCCTACAAGTGCGACCGCCGCGCCGGCATTCGCCATGCCGCGCGCAATGCCAAGCCCCAGACCGCCATTACCGCCGGTGACAATCGCAACCTTTCCAGTCAGATCAAAACCTTTCAGCATGGACGCCTCCTGTTTAATGCATGCGTTAAATCCCCGCGAGCGACAGACCTCCATCCGCCACGATCAGCGCGCCGGTAATAAAGCTGGACGCGGGGCTGGCCAGAAGCACCGAAATCCCCTGAAAATCATCAGGTATGCCATAACGGCGCACAGGCGATTTTTCCACGACTACATCAATAATTTTCGACTGCTTATTGGGGCCCGAACAGGGCATCATTTCGCTATCGACCAGGCCTGGTATGACGCAGTTCACCTGAATATTGTCCGGTCCCCAGGCAACCGCCAGGCTCTGGGTCATGTGGTCCATGCCGCCTTTGGCCGCCGCATAGGCGATCAGTTTCGCATGTCCCATCTGCTGGGTAATGATCGAGCCGATATTGATGATCTTGCCGCCGCCCACTTTCAGCATTTCGGGATAGACCGCCTGGCTGCACAAAAACACCGAGGTCAGATTGATGGCGATGAACATGTTCCATTCTTCCAGCGTCATCTTGTCCGCCGGGCGGCCATAGCTGACGGCCGCATTATTGAACAGAATATCCACCCGGCCAAACGCCGCCACGGTTTCCTTCACCATGCGCTTGACATCATCTTCTTTGGAAACGTCGGCGTTCACCTTCAGAATTTTCGGGCCGATCGTTTTGAGGTTCTCATAGGCGCTATCCAGCTTGTCCTGGTTACGGCCGACAATCGCCACCGCCGCACCCGCATTGGCCAGCCCGCGCGCAATACCAAGCCCCAAGCCGCCATTGCCGCCGGTGACAATTGCCGCTTTGCCCTTCAGATTAAAAATATCCAACATCAGCCCCTCTCCGCGTGTGAATTTCATTGCTGGCACCTTACCCGCATAGGGGGGGCAATGAAAGCCTGGATTCTTACCGTTTTAAGATTCTGGCCGCCTTGCAGGCTTGACTCAATGGGCCGTTAATAATAACTAAACGAACGTTTAGTTAGATGAAGTAATGGCGCGAATACAAACCGATACCAGAGAACGTCTGTTGGAACTGACGGCAGCCTTGTTTGCTGAACAGGGCTTTGCCGCCGTATCCATGCGCGATATCGCCAGGGCGGCGGGCCTGACCCCGGCGGCCCTGTATCATCATTTTACGGATAAGGACGCACTCTATGAGGCGGTGCTTGCGCATGTGTATCGCAGCCGCACCCAGGCCCTGCATGCGGTTCTGGACACTGACGGCCAGTCAAACAGCGCCATGCTGCGGGCATTTGTAATGGCGTTCGCGGGCATCGTCGCCAATGACAAAATCTTCTCCCGGCTTTTGCACCGCGAACTGCTGGATGGCAGCGTTGCGCGCATGCAGCGCCTCAGCGCGCAGGTGTTTCAGGAAACCTTTGCCAGTTTTGCTAAAGTGCTGCGGGCGCTGGCACCTGGGCGCGATCATCATTTCACGGCGCATGCCATGATCACCATCATTCTTGGCCATTATGAATGCGCAGTCATCCGCAGTTCTTTGCCGGGTTATCTGCCTGTTCATGAAAGTCCGGATTTTCTGGCCGATCAGGTCATCAAACTTGTGCTTACGGGACCGGTATGAAGCGTTTCAAACATTTTGCGCTGCTATGTGTGCTGCTTCCGGGACTTGGTCTGAGCGGCTGTGGCGATGCGCCGCGGGATAGCCAGAATATAGCCCCTGCCGCCGCCAGAATTGAAACGGAGGTGGTGCAGATAGCGACGCTGCCGCGAATTTATGCCGCGCCGGGTTCTGTCGTTTCGGATGAAACCATCCATATCGCATCGCGGGTTACCGGCTTTATCCAGCAATTGCCGGTGCGTGAGGGAGACCGCGTTGCTACGGGCACATTACTTGCGCAAATTGATCCAACGGATCTTGAAGGCGCCATTCAACAGACCGAAGCGGCGGCTAAAGCCGCAGAAACCGAACTGGAAGACGCGGTCCGCGATCAGGCGCGGATTGTGGAACTGGCAGTAAGCGGCACTGTCGCCAATGAAACCGTGCGCAAGGCGCAGGTACGGCGCAGCCTTGCTTTGGCGCGCATGGCCGAAGCTGTTGCTGCGCGTGATACCGCCCGGGCGCAGTTACGCTATTCCAGCATCACAAGCCCCGTCGATGGGGTGGTGGTGGAACGCCATGTTGAACCGGGCGATCTGGCGACGCATGGCAAACCGATGCTGGTGATCGTGTCGGATCGCGCAGTGCTGTTCGAGACATTTATTCCGGAAAGCCTGGTGGCGCATGTGCGCATTGGCGATCCGGCAAGCATTCATATTGATGCGCTCTCCGCGGACCGCGAAGGATCGGTCATCAGGGTTGTGCCGGCGGGTGATCCGGTCACCCGGCGCTTCCTGGTCAAGATCGCCTTTAGCGATCAGACCGGCCTGTTAAGCGGCATGTTTGGCCGGGCGAAATTACACACCGGTGAAGATAACAGCCCGGTCGTTCCCCCGAAAGCCCTGCTTGAGCGTGGCGGGCTTCGCGGCGTGTTTGAAATCGACGCGGCCAATATCGCCCGCTTCCGCTGGCTGCGCACGGGCCGGGAAAGCAGCAAATGGGTGGAAGTACAGGCAGGCTTGAGCGGCGGCGAGACGATTGCCATCAGCGGACTTGACACTTTGCGGGACGCCATGCCGGTGCAGCCCCGCGTCCAGGGGCCATAAGTGAATGATGCACCGCGGAATATAGCCGGTTGGCTGGCCGGGCAATTCGTCACGTCAAAGCTGACGATTTTGCTGCTTGTCACAGCTGCGGCCATTGGCCTGCTTGCGCTTTTATATATGCCGCGCGAAGAAAATCCGCAGATCACCGTACCCGCCGCAGAGGTGCGCGTTACCATGCCGGGCGCGTCCGCGCGCGAAATGCATGAGCTTATTGTTTCGCCGCTGGAAGGAATTCTGAGCGAACTGGACGGGGTAAAACACACCTTCGGTATGGCGGCAAATTCCCTGGCCATTGTCACCGTCGAATTCGAGGTTGGGCAGGACAAGGAGCAAGCGCTTGTGCGGCTCTATGACCGGGTTTTGCTTAACCGGCACCGTTTGCCGGAGCAGGCCGGCCAACCCCTGATTAAATCCATTGATGTGGATGATGTGCCATTTGTAACCGTCACGCTGGCGTCAGCAAAATATGATGATTACGCCCTCAAGCGCATGGCCGACCGGATGGCGGACCGGCTGCGCAGTTTACGCCAGGTTTCCGTCGTGGAAGTGCATGGCGGCCGCGACCGGGAAATCCGCCTGGAACTGGACCCGGAGCGGTTGCAGGCTTTTGACATATCGCCTCTGGAGGCGGCCAATATTCTTGCCGCCAATAATATTGCTGCGCCCGCCGGGCATTGGGTGACCGGCAACCGGCGGGAAAGCGTATTTCTGGATAGTCATCTGAAATCCGCCGATGATGTGAAAGGGCTGGTGATCGCCATGTATCAGAACCGGCCGGTGCGGATCGAAGATGTGGCGGATGTCATTGACGGGCCGCCCACCGAGCGGGACCAGTACAGCGCTTTTGGCTTTGGCCCCGCCTCGGCCCAGTTTCAGAGCGGCATTACCGAGGCTATGCCCGCGGTTACAATCGCAGTCGCAAAAAAAAGAGGCGCGAACGCCGTCGAAGTGGCCAAATCCGTCCGCGCCCGTATTGATGAGATGCAAGCTGCATTTCTGCCTCAGGATGTTCAGCTGGTCATCACCCGTGACGATGGCCGCCGCGCCAACGCATCCGTGAATAATCTGCTGCAACATCTCGTCCTGGCGATTGCGGCTGTGTTTCTGGTGCTGATTGCATTCCTGGGCTGGCGTGAAGCGCTGATCGTCACCATCAATGTGCCGGTGATTGTTTTCTTTACCCTTGCCGCAGATTATTTTGCCGGCATCACCATTAACCGCATCACCCTGTTCGGCATGATCATCGCTTTGGGCATGCTGGTCGATGACGCCATTGTGGTGCTGGAAAATATCAACCGGCACTATAAAACCAAAACCGGTGACAAACGCACACTCAGCATTCAGGCTACCGCAGAAATCGGCAATCCGACCAATCTCGCCACATTTGCCGTTATTGCGGTGTTTTCATCGCTGAGCGTGGTGACCGGGATGAACGGCGATTATTTTCACCCCATCGTATTCACCGTTCCCGTGGCAATGGGGACATCGCTGCTGGCGGCCTATATCATTGCGCCCTGGGCTGCCAATCTGTGGTTGCCCGCAGCGGCCGATACGGCAAAGCATGAAAGCCATGAAGCCGGGGGCCGCATACAGAATATTTACCGCAATCTGCTGAGCCCCCTGCTGGATAATCGCAGCGCCCGGCGCTGGGGCATGGCGGGGATCATTGTCCTGCTGGGCTTAACCTTCTTTCTGCCGGTCTGGCAATTTATCCGCCCGGCGGGCGTGGGCACACCCGTGTCGTTTTGGTCGTTGACCTTCGGTCTGATGCCAAGGGATGACACCAACACATTCAATATTACGCTGGCTTTGCCCGAATATACGCCGGTTGAAATTACCGGGCGCATGGCGGGCGAAATTGCCAGCCTGCTAAAGCAGGATCCGCTGATTGCCGATTATCAGATTTATGCCGGCCTGCCAGGGGTCATTGACTTCAGCGGACTTCTGCGCGGCAACTATAACCGGCGCGGGCCGCATCTGGCGGAGATCCGCGTCAATCTGGCGGACAAGACGGCGCGTACAGAGATATCCAATGACATTGTCCGCCGCTTGCGCCCCGGCGTGCAGGCGGTGGCGGCGCGCTACCCCGGCAGCACCGTCCAGCTGGTGGAAGATCCGCCCGGGCCAGTGACACGCATGAGCATACTGGCTGAAATCTATGCCCCTGACCCGCAGCATGTCCAGTCCATCGCTGCAATGGTGCGCAAGGAGTTTGAAAGCATCCATGACATGGCTGAGGTAACCGATACCATCCCGGCAGACATCAAGCGCCACCGGGTAACGGTGGACCGCGACAAGGCCGCGCTTTCAGGCGTCAGTCCGGCCGCTGCCGCCAGCGCCCTGCAGGTGCTTTTCGGCGGCGCCGTAATAGGCCGCGCGCATATTCCAGGCGAACAGAACCCGGTTCCGATCCGGCTGATGACGCCGAACCGCTATGCAGTGTCGCCCGCGCAGATGGAAAGAATTTTTGTGCCCAACAGTACCGGCGGGCGGATCGCGCTTTCCGAAATCACGCGGACAGAAACAACCAGGGACGATATGCCGATCCTGACCAAAAATAATGAATTTGTGAGCTTTATCGGCGGTGAACTGAATAATTCTTCGCCGATTTATGCGGTGCTGGAGCTGGATAAACGGCTGGACGGGCGCGAATTAGCCACTGGCCAGCGGCTAAGTACCGGCAATATGCAACTGACCCCCGCCGAAGTGAATACCATTACAGGCGCGCATTTGCTCTGGGACGGGGAAATGCGCCTGACACTTGATGCCTTCCGGGACATGACCGGCGCGCTTACGGTCGCCATCTCTTTTGTCTATCTGCTGCTGGTGGCCTATTACCGCTCCTTTATCATTCCTTTACTTGCCATGGCCGCTATACCGGCTGCCTTTATCGGAGTTTTTCCTGCCCATTGGCTTACCGGCAACTGGTTCTCAATGGCCTCGATGATCGGACTTGTCGCGCTGGCGGGGATTGTGGTGCGCAATTCGCTGCTGATGATTGATTTTATCCGCGATAATGAGGCCCTGGGGATGCCGTTGCGCGAGGCAGCGCTTGAGGCGGGGCTGGTGCGTTTCCGGCCGATCATGCTCACCACTTCGGCGATAGTTCTGGGCTCCGCGGTGATCTATACCGATCCGATGTTTGTCGGCATGGCGATCAGCCTGATGGCCGGTACGGCAATGTCCACTGCTCTGACCATTTTTGTGGTGCCAACCATTTACTATCTTTACGCATCAAAACAGCAGCTCCGGGGCTAGCAGTATGATTTTAAGTTAACCCGCTGATCCCCTCCCTGTCCCTCCCCTTTGCAAGGGGAGGGAACGCTAGACGCAAGGACTCCCTCCCCCTGCAAGGGGGAGGGCCGGGGTGGGGGTAAGAACGATTCAATCTAAAAGCATCATACTCTAGCGCCAGAGCCGGAAATACCGGAATTCGTTGAAAAGTTGACAATCTCCATTATATGGCTATTGTGCGCCGCAAAGATTTATCATTGCGGCCAGGGGATTCGCCCCGCCACTTTATTCCGTCTGATTAATCAGCAACAATTGCAGGTAGTGCCAACCACATATGGACTTTTCTAATCTCGGTCTGAGTTCAGACCTGCTGCGCGCCGTGAGTGACGCCGGCTACACAACGCCAACGGCGATCCAGGCGGAAGCAATTCCCGAAGTCTTACGCGGCAGGGACATTCTGGGTATCGCGCAAACCGGCACCGGCAAAACCGCCAGCTTCACGCTTCCGATGATTGATCTGCTGGCACAGGGGCGCGCCAAGGCGCGCATGCCGCGCACGCTGATTCTTGAACCCACAAGGGAACTGGCCATGCAGGTCAGTGAGAATTTTGAAGTCTATGGGAAATATCACAAGCTTAGTATGGCCCTGCTGATTGGCGGCGTATCCTTTAACGACCAGGCGAAACTGATTGACCGTGGCGTCGATGTTTTGATCGCCACACCGGGCCGGTTGCTGGATCATTTCGGGCGCGGCAAACTGATGCTGCACGGCGTAGAGATTCTGGTGATCGACGAGGCCGACCGCATGCTCGATATGGGCTTCATCCCGGATATTGAAAAAATCTGCAAACTGCTGCCGCCGAACCGGCAGACGCTGTTTTTCTCGGCCACCATGCCCAGCGAAATTCAACGGCTGACCGAGGCGTTCCTGAACAATCCCAAGCGCATCGAAGTCGCATCGCCGCGTTCCGCCGCCGAAACCGTGAAACAGTCTCTTGTCCTGGCGGATGCGCGCCAGAAGCGTTCGGCCTTGCGCGCGCTGCTGCGTTCAGAACCGGTGGCGAACGGCATTATCTTCTGCAATCGCAAACGCGATGTCGATATCCTGTATAAAAGCCTGAAAGAACATGGCTTCAGCGTGGGCGCATTGCATGGGGACATGGAACAGCGCCACCGCTTACAGGTGCTGGAACAATTCAAGGCGAACGAAATTCAGTTGCTGGTCGCCAGCGATGTGGCCGCGCGCGGCCTGGATATTCCCAAAGTCAGCCATGTGTTCAATTTTGATGTGCCAATTCATTCTGAGGATTATATCCACCGCATCGGCCGCACCGGACGCGCGGGCCGTGAAGGTTTTGCATTTACCTTCGCGTCACCTGCCGAAGCCAAATATGTTGACGCGATTGAGCGTATGACAGGCATTCCCATACCCAGGATGGAAACCGCGCCTGTGGCTGTTAGCGAAATATCCGAACCGGCGGCGCCGCAGGACGAACCCGCTCCCAAACGCCGCAGCCCCGCCGCACGCCGTGTGAAGAATGATAAACCCGCAGAGAGCGGCACGGTTCTGCTGGCCGAAAAGCCGGCCGTAGCAGCGGCAGCGGCCGATACGCGTCATGTTTCACGCCCGCTGGCCCAGGATGACCGCCGCCACGATGGCCATCATGTCGTCGGCATGGGGGATCATGTTCCGGCCTTCATCCTTCGCCCTGTGCCGGGAAATCTGCTTAAAGCAATCCCTCTGGCCGAGGCCGAATAAATAAAGCGAAGCAACGCCTGAAGGCGCGAACCATACCGGCCCGCGTCATTCAAATTCCAGAATGACCTGGTCCACGGCAAGGCTTTCGCCCGCCTTGACTTTTATGGCCGAAACAATCCCGTCGCTTTCGGCGCGCAGAATATTCTGCATCTTCATCGCCTCGACAATTGCCAGGGTTTCGCCCGCCTTGACCTCTTGCCCGACTTGAACGGCAATAGACACCACCAGACCCGGCATCGGGCACAATAGATATTTGGACAGATCGGGCGCAATTTTTTCCGGCATCAGAGCAAACAGTTCCGCCGCACGTACATTGCGCATGACGCCCTTTACCGTGGCGCCGCGATGTGTCAGCAACCGGTAGCTGGCCTGACGGTCCACCTGAACAATCAGGCGGCGGCCATCAACCGTTGCGCGCATGACCGGGTGCGTCGGGTTCCAGCTGGTGCGCACCTGGCAGGGTTTTGACGCCCCGGCAAATGTGACCAGACACCCGCCTTCGGATAGAACGGCGTCAACCGGATAGGTTTCGTCACCCAGACCAACAACCCAGCTCTGGCTGCGGCCATTCTGGTAACTGGATTTGATCTGACCGGTAATATTTCCCGCGCGCTCCGCCTGCTGCAAATAGATAAAGGCCGTAAGCGCCGCCAGATCGCGTCTGATCTCCGGCGGCAACTCGGTTCCGTGAAACCCTTCGGGCCATTCTTCGGCAATAAAGGCTGTTGTCAGGCGGCCCTCGCCAAACCGGGGGTGCTGCATGACGGCGGCAACGAAAGGCACATTGTGTTGAATGCCGCGAATATGAAAGGCGTCCAGCGCATCACTCATGGCCGCGATGGCGTCGCTGCGCGTCGGCGCATGGGTGCATAATTTGGCAATCATCGGATCATAGAACATGGAAATTTCCGCGCCTTCGAACACGCCCGTGTCATTACGAACGGTGATGCCGTCTTGAATAGATTCCGCAGGCGGCTGATAGCGCACCAGCCGGCCAATCGAAGGCAGGAAATTGCGGAACGGGTCTTCGGCATAGACCCGGCTTTCCATGGCCCAGCCGTTTAATTTTATATCGCCCTGGGTGTGTGCAAGCTTCTCGCCCGCAGCAACCCGGATCATCTGCTCAACCAGATCAATGCCGGTAATCAGTTCAGTCACCGGATGCTCCACCTGCAAGCGGGTGTTCATTTCCAGAAAATAAAAATTCCGGTCCTTATCGACAATGAATTCAACCGTACCGGCTGATTCATAATTCACCGCCCTGCACAATGCGACCGACTGTTCACCCATGGCCTTGCGCGTGGCTTCGTCAAGAAAGGGGCTGGGCGCCTCTTCAATCACTTTTTGATGACGGCGCTGAATGGAACATTCACGCTCGCCCAGATACAGCGTATTGCCATGTTTGTCGGCCAGCACCTGAATTTCAATATGACGCGGTTCGGTTACGAACTTTTCGACGAACACCCGTTCATCACCAAAGCTGGAAATCGCTTCCGCCGTGGCGGCGGGAAAGCCCTCACGCACATCGGCCTCGTTCCAGGCGATGCGCATGCCCTTGCCGCCGCCGCCCGCCGACGCCTTCAGCATCACCGGATAGCCGATGCCAGCGGAAATTTTCACCGCCTCATCCGTGTCTTTGATCACACCGAGATAACCCGGCACCGTATTGACCTTTGCAGCGGCGGCCAGTTTTTTGGATTCGATCTTGTCGCCCATGGCCTGAATCGCGCGCACATTGGGGCCAATAAAGGCGATGCCTTCTTTTTGCAGCCGTTCGGCGAAGGCGGTGTTTTCCGACAAAAAGCCATAGCCCGGATGCACCGCCTCGGCGCCCGTTTTCTTCACCGCCGCAATAATCTTATCCGCAACCAGATAAGATTCGCTTGCCGGCGGCGCACCGATATGCACCGCCTCATCCGCCATTTTCACATGCAGCGCATGCTCGTCGGCGTCGGAATAGACGGCAACCGTCTTGATGCCCATTTTGCGAGCGGTCTTGATAACACGGCAGGCGATTTCGCCGCGATTTGCAATCAGAATTTTCTTAAACATGATTTTATCAGTCTACAGAGGGATATTGGCGTGTTTTTTCCACGGATTTTCCAGCTTCTTATTGGCAAGACGCTGCAAGCCAAGGCTGATCCGCCGCCGCGTCGAATGCGGCATGATAATCTCGTCTATATAGCCCCGGTTGGCCGCAACAAAGGGGTTGAGGAACTGGGTTTCATATTCCTCGGTGCGCGCAGCAATTTTTTCCGGCGATCCGATTTCCTCGCGGAAAATAATTTCCACCGCGCCCTTGGCGCCCATCACCGCGATGCCCGCCGTCGGCCAGGCGAAATTCAGATCACCGCGCAAATGTTTGGACGCCATCACCACATAGGCCCCGCCCATAGCCTTGCGGGTAATCAGCGTGATCTTCGGCACCGTCGCCTCGCAATAGGCGAACAGCAGTTTCGCGCCATGCTTGATCAGACCGCCATATTCCTGCGCTGTGCCCGGCAAAAATCCCGGCACATCAACAAGCGTGATGATCGGAATGTTAAAGCAGTCGCAGAACCGCACAAACCGCGCGGCCTTGCGGCTGGCATCTGAATCCAGGCAACCGGCCAGTACCATCGGCTGATTGCCGACAATGCCCACCGGCTGGCCGTCAATGCGCGCAAAACCGGTGATGATGTTTTTGGCGAAATGTTCCTGAATTTCAAAAAAATCGCCTTCATCGGCAATTTTCAGGATCAGCTCCTTCATGTCATAGGGCTTGTTGGCATTATCGGGGACCAGCGTGTCGAGTGACATTTCCAGACGGTTCGGCGCATCCCACGTCGCGCGCACCGGGGCCTTCTCACGATTGTTGGCGGGCAGAAAACTCATCAGCCTGCGGATTTGCTCCAGGGTTTCGACATCATTGTCATAGGCCCCGTCGGCAATCGAGGATTTGGTGGTATGAATGCTGGCCCCGCCCAATTGTTCGGCGCTGACTTCTTCCTGGGTGACGGTTTTCACCACATCGGGGCCGGTAACGAACATATAAGACGTATCGCGCACCATGAAGATAAAATCGGTCATGGCGGGCGAATAGACATCGCCGCCCGCGCATGGCCCCATGATAACCGAAATCTGCGGAATGACGCCGGACGCCAGAACGTTGCGCTGAAATATTTCGGCATAACCGCCAAGACTGTCGACACCTTCCTGAATGCGTGCGCCGCCAGCATCCATCAGTCCGATAATCGGCGCGCCATTGCGCAGGGCCATATCCTGAATTTTACAGACCTTCTGCGCATGGGCCTGTGACAATGAACCGCCAAACACTGTAAAATCCTTGGCGAACACATAAACAATACGCCCGTCAATCGTACCCCATCCGGTTACCACCCCATCGCCGGGAAAGCGCTGTTCGGCCATGCCGAAATCGGCGCAACGATGCTGTACAAACATATCGAATTCTTCAAACGAGCCTTCATCGAGCAGCAGTTCGAGCCGCTCGCGCGCCGTCAGCTTGCCTTTGGAATGTTGCGCATCAATGCGGCGCTGCCCGCCGCCCAGGCGCGCTTCGGCACGTTTTGCATCCAACTGGCCAATCGTATCCATAAAACCCCCGGCTTATCCTGATTACATGCGCTGCTGCGGGGCTTGGCATATCATCAATGCGCGCCAGATTCCAGCATTTGCAGCATATGGCCGGCCATTGCGAAAGCGGCAAAGGCCCCGGCCCTGTTGGCGGCGGCCTGCGCATCCTCGCCCCATTTCTCCCGCTGCCAGTCTTCGTCAATATTAACCAGCTGCCAGGCACGCTCTATATTCAGATGCCTATCCGAAATCGCCAGCCCCACAATCAGCGACCCGCCTATGCCCACAGCCGCACGAAGGGCGCAAAGCTGAAACGGGTCCGCCCGGGCAATCCGGGCCCGTAACGCCGTCAGCGCTGTAGCGTCCTGCGCAATGGGCACAATGCCCTGCGTGACACGCAGACGCGCCCCATAACGTGTCCAGGCCCAATCCAGCAGCGGATCCCAGGCCGCCGCCTGACGCGCCACCAGCGCCGGCGGCCCGTCTGCGCGGTAGCATAGCAGATCACTTTCCCCATAGGCTGCCAATTCCCCGGCAAGGGCCGCCAGTTCAGAAGCACCCGCGTCGATGGCGCTGTTCACCAATTGATTCAGACCCATGCCGGTTAGTTCTATATAGGTCTTCTGTGCCTCCCATTCCGCCGCCAGCGCCTCGCCCAACGCCTTGTTCTGCACCAGAACTGTCTTGCCGCCGGGGGTACGTACGGGCTTGGCGTCCAGCGTAATGTGATAACCGCCCGCAACCTTGATTGCAGCGGCGCTTTGATAAAATCGTTTCGGTTTGTGCGCAGCCATATCAGCCGCGCCCGCGATAGGATGGAACTTCCTGCGGCGGGATCCACAGATTTTCTGGCGCGGCGCCGGTTTGCCAGAACACATCAATCGGCATGCCGCCGCGCGGATACCAATACCCTCCGATGCGCAGCCATTTCGGCGAAATCGCCGCTTTTACACGCCGGGCAATGGCGATGGTGCAATCCTCATGAAAGGCGCCATGATTGCGGTAGGACTGCAAAAATAGTTTCAGGGATTTGGATTCAACAATCCATCGTCCCGGAACATAATCAATCATCAGATGCGCGAAATCCGGCTGCCCGGTCATCGGGCACAATGAGGTAAATTCCGGGCAGGTAAAGCGGATCACATAACCGGTTCCGGGATGCGGATTGGGCACTTTTTCAAGCACCGCCTGATCGGGCGATTTTGGAACAGAGGTTTTTTTTCCAAGCAGCGTCAAGGATGATTTTTTGGCCATGCTGCAATCCCTTAATGACTTAATATCTGGCTTAAAAATTCTCTTGTGCGGGCATGCTGCGGCCGGTTGAAAAATTCTTCCGGTACATTTTCTTCAACGATCTGACCTTCATCCATGAAAATCACCCGGTCGGCAACCGTTCGCGCGAAGCCCATTTCATGGGTCACGCACAGCATTGTCATGCCCTCTCCCGCCAGTCCGATCATCACATCCAGCACTTCCTTGATCATTTCGGGGTCCAGTGAAGAAGTCGGCTCGTCGAACAGCATGATTTTCGGATTCATGCACAAAGCCCGCGCAATCGCCACGCGCTGCTGCTGACCGCCTGAAAGCTGACCGGGAAATTTATGCGCCTGATCGGCAATCTGCACCCGCGCCAGAAAATTCATCGCCATCTCCTGCGCTTGCGCTTTAGGCAGTTTGCGCACCCAGATGGGGGCCAGCGTGCAATTTTCCAATATGCTCAGATGCGGAAACAGATTGAACGATTGAAACACCATGCCAACCTCGGCGCGCACTTCATCAATGTGCTTGAGATCATTGTTCAGTTCAATGCCATTGACGATGATCCGCCCCTGCTGATGTTCCTCAAGCCGGTTGATGCAGCGGATCAGGGTTGACTTGCCGGACCCGGATGGACCGCAAATCACGATACGCTCGCCACGCCTGACCTGCAAATCAATCTGCTTCAGCACCTGAAACGCGCCAAACCACTTGTTCAGGCCGGAAATTTCAATAGCCAGCGGATTTTCACTTGCCATGCCGTTCATGCGCGCCGCGTCCCCTCATTTAAACGGCTTTCAATCCGCATGGAATAACGCGACATGGAAAAGCAGATAATCCAGAAAACCAGAGCGGCAAAGGCATAGCCGCTGGCGGCCGTTTGCGGCGTAGCCCAGTTGGCGTCGGAAAAATTCACCTGCACGCTGCCCAGAAAATCAAACAGTCCTACAATCATCACCAGGGTCGTATCCTTGAACAGGCCAATAAATGTATTCACAATACCCGGAATAACCAGCCGCAGCGCCTGCGGCATGATGATCAGCAGATGCGCGCGCCAGAAGCCAAGCCCCAAGGCGCTTGCCGCCTCATATTGGCCGCGCGGGATGGCCTGCAATCCGCCCCGCACCACCTCGGCCATATAGGCAGACGAGAACAGGGCCACCCCGATCAGAACGCGCAGCAATTTATCAAAATTTGTCCCGGGCGGCAAAAACAATGGCAGCATCACGCTGGCCATAAACAGTACCGTGATCAATGGCACGCCGCGCCACGCCTCAATATAGAAAATTGACAGCATACGCACCACCGGCATCTGCGAGCGCCTTCCCAGCGCCAGCAGAATTCCAAGAGGCAGAGAAACCGCAATACCTGTGGAGGCAACCACAAATGTCAGCATCAGCCCGCCCCAAAGCGATGTTTCCACCGCTGCAAGGCCAAACGCTCCGCCCGTCAGCAACACGAAAGCCAAAACCGGATAGACCAATATAGCGAATATGCCAATAAAGCGCTTGCCAGGCGCGCGCCCAATCATCAGCCAGCCGATTGTCAGCACACCAATCAAAAACACCAGATCGACACGCCATCGCTCTTCCAGCGTATATCTGCCATAGATAAACTGTCCAAGCTTTGCCGCCACAAACGCCCAGCAGGCGCCAGCATTCTCAACCAGACAGGCATCGCGCCCGCTGCCCCGCCAGACCGCATCCAGCAGCGCCCATTCAATCACCGGCGGCACGGTCACATAGACAATATACAGCCCCAGCAGCGTCAGCAGCATATTGCCGGGCGATGAAAACAGATGCGCGCGCAGCCAGCCCAGCGCCCCAACCCTCAATAAAGGCGGCGGCGTTTCCTTCAGATACGTCTCGCGGACAAAACTCATCGCTCCACCAGCGCCAGACGGGAGTTATAAAAATTCATAACCATTGATGTCAGCAAACTCAGGCTGAGATAAACCGCCATGGTAATCGCCAGCACCTCCACCGCCTGCCCCGTCTGATTAAGCACGGTTCCGGCAAATAGCGACGCCAGTTCCGGATAGGCCAGCGCTGCGGCGAGTGACGAATTTTTCGTCAAATTCAGAAACTGGCTGGTCAATGGGGGGATAATCACCCGCATGGCCTGCGGTATAATGACCAGCCGCAAGGCGTCAATGCGCCGCAGGCCCAGCGCCGTAGCTGCTTCGGTCTGCCCCCAGCTCACCGCCTGAATGCCAGAGCGCACAATCTCCGCAATAAAGGCCGCCGTATAGATCGACAGCGCAAATACCAGCGCCAGCAGTTCGGGAATGGCGCGCACGCCGCCGGTAAAATTGAACCCGCGCAATACAGGCGCTTCAAAATGCAGTGGTGTCCCGGCCAGCCAGAACACCAGCAGCGGCAGCCCCAGCAGCAATCCTAAGCCGGGCCAGAATACCGGCAGCCCCTGCCCGGTCACGATACGTTTCCTGTTGGACACATAGCGCAGCACCACAACCGCCAGCAGCGCCATCAGCGCCGCCGCAACAACGTAACCAAAGCCAGGTCCGGTAACGGGCGCCGGAAAATACAGGCCGCGATTATTCATCAACAGGCCGCCAGCTTGCAGACTGTTGCGCGGCGCAGGCAGATTGCTGAGTACGGCCGTATACCAGAACAGAATTTGCAACAGCAGCGGAATATTACGGAAAACCTCGATATAGACCGCCGAGAGCCGCGCCACGAGCCAGTTTGAGGACAGCCGTCCCATGCCAACCAGAAAGCCAAGGATCGTGGCGAAAAAAATCCCCGCCCCCGCCGCCAGTAATGTGTTCAACAGCGCCACAAAAAACACCCGGCCATAGCTGGATGTTTCTGAATAATCTATCAGCGTCTGGCTGATGCCAAACCCCGCGGTATGCTGCAAAAAGCCAAAGCCCGAGGCGACGTTCAACTGCCTCAGATTGTCCACCGTATTGCTTACGGCGACGGCCAGAAATCCGCCAACCAGCAATATAGCCAGAATCTGAAAAAACCAGGCCCGGGCCCGCGGGTCACTGAGAAGAGGCAGTCTGCGCATCCGTACTATCAGCGTATGGGCGGTGCATACTGGATGCCGCCCTGCGTCCACAGGGCGTTCAGCCCCCGAGGTATGCCAAGCGGTGAATTTTTGCCGACATTGCGCTCAAACATTTCCGAATAATTGCCGACCCGCGCGATGATCGCGTAAGCCCAGTCATCGGGCAAACCCAGGCCCTCGCCGAACTTGCCTTCCACCCCCAGCAGCCGCCGGATTTCCGGATTTTCGCTTTTCAGCATGCCCTCGACATTCGCGGAATTGACGCCCAGTTCTTCGGCGTTCAGCATGGCGTATAATGACCATGAAACAATATCGCCCCATTGATTGTCGCCATGACGCACAACGGCGCCCAGCGGCTCCTTAGAAATAATTTCGGGCAGCACAATATGTTCCTGCTGGTCTTTAAGGGTGAGCCGGTTGGCGTACAGGCCGGAACTGTCCGTCGTATAGGTATCGCAGCGGCCGGATTCATAGGCGGCGACAACTTCATCATCTTTTTCAAATGTAATCGGTTCATATTTCATATTGTTGGAACGGAAATAATCGGCCAGCGTCAGGGAAGTGGATGTCCCCATCAACACGCACACTGTCGCCCCGTCCAGCTCTTTCGCGCTTTTGATGCCGGAGGATTTACGCACCATGAAACCTTGCCCGTCGTAATAAGTGACGGCGCGGAAATCAAAGCCGAGCGCCGTGTCGCGCGACACCGCCCAGGTGGTATTGCGTGACAGCACGTCGATCTCGCCCGATTGCAGCGCCGTGAAGCGTTCTTTTGCGGAAAGCGGCGTGAACTTGACCTTGCCGGCATCGCCGAAAATAGCGGCGGCAATGGCCCGGCACACATCGACATCAATACCGGTCCACCCCCCCTTGTCATCGGGGCTGGAAAATCCCTTCAGGCCCTGACTGACTCCACACTGCACGAAGCCCTTGGCCTTTACGTCCTCCAGCGTGGTTGCGCCAGCAGATCCCACTGTACCAGGCAGGAGCGCCATCAAAGCCAGATAGAGATATTTTCGCATGGCATTTTCCCCGTAACATATATGCTTCAGAATCGCGCAATGTTACAACGGGGCGCGCCAGTCCAATAGTAAATTCACATAACGCGCACGGCTACGCCTGGAAATGTCCTAGCGGCGTGTGCGGGGGAGACTGGTCCGGTTGCGGGGTAATAAATCCCCATCCGCGGATTCCGCCTCACTGGCCTTGCGTGGCGCGGATTCTGACTTGAAAACCCTGTTTGCCGGAAGCCGCAGGGTGACTTTGGTCCCAACTTGCGGCTTCGATTCCAGGATCAGCGCACCGCCAAGCAATTCCATCAGGGCCTTGGCAAGCGGCAAACCAAGCCCCGCACCGCGCACATCCTGGGTCAGGCCGCCTTCCGCCGCCAGTTCAAACGGTGTAAGCGCAAGCTGCATTTCGGCCTCTGACATGCCGGCGCCATCATCCGCGATGACAATATCCAGCATACCGTCAGGCGCTGCCTGCCAGAAAATACGGACCGATTGACCAGCACTGGAAAATTTTACCGCATTGCCCAGCAAACCGATGATCGCCTGCTTCAGGCGGACACGATCGACCGCAAGACGGTAGAACATCTTATCCGGCGTCAGAACTATTTCCACCTGCTTCATCTGCGCAACGGGTAAAGCCATGGCAATGGCTGAATCGATTAATGGCTGCAAGTCAAATTCATCATCCGACAAAAGCAAGGTGCCGCTCTCGATTTTGGACAAATCGAGTATATCGTTAATCATAACCAAAAGCTTGTCCCCGCTGCGGGAAATATCCGCTGCATACTCCGCATAACGGCTATCCCCCAGCGGCCCATGCACTTCCTGTTGCAGCAGTTCGGAAAACCCGATTACCGCATTCAGAGGGGTGCGTAATTCGTGGCTCATATTCGCTATGAAACGTGATTTCGCCGCATTGGCCAGCTCCGCCTCCATGAGCGAGGACTGAAGGCGGGCCACCATTTCGCGCCGTTCAAAACGCAGCCGCAAGGTTTCCGTCAGGGTTGTATTGGCCATCAGTGCGCCGCGCGCAAAAATCAGCCCGATTAACGCAACACCGGCTGCCAGGAGATAAGTATCGAGATGCTGCTGCATGGAAAGGCGCAGGACTACCGGACCGTTCACAAATAGAGCACAGACGATAATCCCTGATCGCAGCGGAAGAAATTTGGTAATGGCCGAAATATTGCCGACCAATGCTGCCGCAATCAATGCCGCGATGGTGGCGAACGAGCCCCCATCCCAGAAGACAAGGAAAAGGCTGCTCCACGCCGCGCTCATAAAACCAATCTGTAGCGTAAATAGCATGGCCCAATTCAGATAATCGGGCTGGCGGTTCGCGGCATGGCGCTGTGCGCGCTCAAACAGGGCGGAAAGTAGCGTACCTGAAATGCAGGACAGCGCGAAAATTCCGTACCAGCTCAGCGCGGCAGAAAAAGTGGCCTTCTCCGTTGCAACAAAACCCAGCGCGATCAGGCCGGCGCCGGTAACGAAGATAAGCACGTCCAGAACGGAGCTTCTGGCAATCAGGCGGATCTGTTCCGATAAAATTTCTTCAGATATTTTGCCGGGGGAACCCCCGGCAAAGTGCCGGAAAAATAGATTTCGCAACATCAGTCAGCCTCGGAATAATTTTTCTACGATAATAATAAGGCACGGTATGGTCCGGAACTGAATAGGGTCAGAAATTGTGTATGGCCGGAAATTGCAGCCAATGAAAAATTTATCAGTAATGCTACACCTCAAACTAAAGACTGCGCAGGTCCTGTGTCAACAGCTACCGGGCCGGTTTCGCATTAAGATGACGGCGTCAGTAAAAAAACCGGAATATCACGTGTGGTCCGGTCCTGATACACTTGATAATCGGGATATAATGCGACCAGTTCCTGCCATAATTCAGCCTTTCGCTGCGCCGTGGCGACGGTGACAGCTACGTCAATGATTTTTGGGCCAATCTGGATTTTCGCCTTGGGTGTTCGCAATAAATTCTCCGCCCAGGCTGGCGCCTTGTCAGACCCGGCAAATGAACCGACGATCGCATAGCCGGAAGCACCCTTGTCGAGATAAAGTAACGGTGTGGTGCGCTGTAGCCCGCTTTTATGACCTGTCGTGGTCAACAGCATGACTGGAGCTTTCATCATCCGGCCGCCAATCCGGCCGCCTGAGGCGCGATACAACGCGACATGCAGCTTTGAAAGGCTGGTTGCTATAAAATGACCAAACCCCGATCCCGTAGGTTTAGGTGGCGCCATAATGTTCCCCCCTGCCCGCATTACACGAATCGCAGCATATCTGACCCTGCATGGTTGGTAAAATCAAGTAATTCTGCAAAAATACAGCTATGACCGGCAAATACAGGCAAATAAATGCCAGGGCCATTACTGCTGCGCCGGTTCACGCCGTCAACTATAAGTTGCGAAAAATATATATTCCCACATAGGGGATGGATTTTCCCGAATAAACCGGTCCGGAATGCAATGACAGGCAAAGCGAAGATTAGAAAATTATATGCGATTTTTTACTTTTTTTCGGGCGCGGATATGGCATTAGGCTTGGCTCTGCCCTAATTGCTATGGTCCGCGTTAACTTCTGATATCATGCGCGATGCCAGCCACATTCTGATCACACGAGACGCAGCAGGAGAAACCCATGTTTGATTTAACCGGCAAATGCGCCCTGGTTACCGGCGCCACGGGCGGTATTGGCGGCGCCGTTGCGCGCACCCTTTATGCGCAAGGGGCGAGCATTGGCCTGTCCGGCACGCGCGAGGCGGTGCTGCGCGACCTGGCGGCGGAACTTGGCGCGCGCGCGCATGTGCTGCCCTGTGATCTTTCAGATGCGGCGGCGGTCGAGGCATTGCCGAAACAGGCAGAGGAGGCCATGGGGCAGATCGACATTCTTGTGAACAATGCAGGCCTTACCCGAGATAATCTGTTCATGCGCATGAAAGATGAAGAATGGGACACGGTACTTGCTGTCAATCTTACTTCTGCGTTCAAATTGTCGCGCGGCGTACTGCGCGGCATGATGAAGCGGCGCTGGGGGCGAATCATCTCTATTACATCTGTGGTTGGCGTGACCGGCAATCCGGGACAGGGAAATTATGCCGCCTCCAAAGCCGGTATGATCGGCATGAGCAAAAGCCTGGCCCAGGAAATCGCCAGCCGGGGCATCACCGTCAATTGCGTGGCCCCCGGCATGATCAAGACCGCCATGACCGACGCGCTGGATGATGGGCAGCGCGAGCGGCTGCTGAGCGCCATTCCGGCCGGACGGCTTGGCGATGGCGCGGATGTGGCGAATTGTGTACTGTTTCTCGCCAGCGGGGAAGCAGCCTATGTCACCGGCCAAACTCTGCATGTCAATGGGGGCATGGCAATGATCTGACGCTATTTTCAGGCGTTCGGGCAACTGGCGTTACCGGATAAAGTATGCTACCTGCACTTGCTGAAACTCACATAAATTGGCGGCCCCGGAATTGGGGATTGGCTGAAAGACCGGAAAGGACATTTGAATGAGCGATATCGCCGCTACTGTTAAGAAAATCGTGATCGAACATTTGGGCGTGGAAGCCGACAAGGTTGTGGATGGCGCAAGCTTTATTGATGATCTGGGCGCCGACAGCCTGGACACGGTTGAGCTTGTCATGGCGTTTGAAGAAGAATTCGGTGTCGAAATTCCCGATGACGCCGCCGAAAATATTCAGACCGTCCAGGACGCCATCAATTTCCTGAAATCCGCAAAAGCCTGATCATAGTCTGATGAGACGTGTTGTAGTCACCGGCATGGGTATGGTGACGCCACTCGGCGACGGGGTGGACGTCAACTGGCGGCGGTTGCTGGCCGGGCATAGCGGCGCAGGCCCTATTACCCGCTTCGACGCCGCGCAATATGCCGCGCGCATCGCCTGTGAAGTGCCGCGTGGCGATGGCAGTGACGGCACGTTCAATGCCGACACCTATGTGTCCCCCAAAGAACAACGCCGCATGGATGATTTCATCATCTATGGTATTGCCGCGGCCAAACAGGCGATTAAAGATTCCGGCTGGACCGCCGCCAACGAAGAAGAGCGCTGCCGTGCCGGTGTCATGATCGGTTCCGGCATTGGCGGCCTGCCGGGAATCGAGGCGGCATCGCTGGAACTGGCCGAGAAAGGTCCGCGCCGGGTCAGCCCGTTCTTTATTACCGGGCGTCTGATCAATCTTGTCTCGGGCAATGTGTCGATTGAATTTGGCCTCAAGGGGCCCAACCATTCTGTGGTTACCGCCTGCGCGTCCGGCTCACACGCCATTGGCGATGCGGCGCGGCTTATTCAGTATGACGATGCCGATGTGATGGTGGCGGGCGGCGCAGAAGCGACCATCTGCCCCATCGGTGTTGCAGGCTTTGCCGCCTGCAAGGCGCTGTCCACCAATTTCAATGACCAGCCTGCGCGCGGATCACGCCCCTATGACAGGGATCGCGATGGCTTTGTTATGGGTGAGGGTGCGGGTATTGTCGTGCTGGAAGAGCTGGAGCACGCCAGAAAACGCGGCGCGAAAATTTATGCAGAAGTCATCGGATATGGGCTCAGCGGCGACGCCTATCATATCACGGCGCCTGAAGAAACCGGCGATGGCGGGTTCCGGGCCATGCAGATGGCTCTGAAAAAAGCCGGGATTTCACCATCGGATATCCAGTATGTGAATGCACACGGCACATCGACGCCGCTTGGCGATGAAATCGAACTTGGCGCCGTTACCCGCCTCTTCGGCAATGCGGCTAATGATCTTGTGATGTCATCGACAAAGTCTTCCATTGGCCATCTGCTTGGCGCCGCGGGCGCGGTAGAGGCGATTTATTCCATCCTAGCCATACGCGATGGGGTTTGCCCGGCGACCATCAATCTGGACAATCCCTCCGTTGAGACGCAGATCAATCTTGCCGCCAATGCCCCGGTCGAACGAAAGATTCATACGGCGCTGTCAAACAGTTTTGGCTTCGGCGGCACCAATGCGTCCCTGCTGTTTAGCCGGGCGCGGCTGTAGCCATCTGGATCATGCTATTTGATGGAAATGGCAAGCTGAGCCTCCGGCGCGTGGTCATGGTTTGTATCTGGACCCTGTTGGGTCTTGCGCTCATCAGCGGCGCCGCATGGCATTGGACACAAAGCTGGCTGGACGCGCCCGGGCCGCACACATCTGAAATCATTGCCGACCTGCCCAGGGGCACCTCGCTGGACGGGATTGCCAAACGCTTGCAGGAAGCGGGCGCCATTGACCAGCCAGCCCTGTTTCGCGCAGCGGCCATCCTGTCCGGCAATGCACGCCGTCTGAAGGCCGGGGAATATGCTTTTGCGCCTGCGGCCAGCCCGCGCGCGATCCTGCGGAAAATCACCACCGGTGAAATTTTACAGCATCAAATCAGCATTGCCGAAGGGCTGAGCATCCACCAGGTTCTATTGCTTGTTGCAGCAATCGAACCATTAAGCGGCACCCTGCCCCCGCCGCCGCCCGAGGGCAGCTTGTTGCCGGAAACATATAATTTTCCCAGGGGCGAAACGCGCGCGGCGCTAATCGCCCGCATGCAGGCGGCGCAAAATTTACTGCTTCCGAAACTGTGGGCGGAGCGTAACGGGCAAATTCCCCTTACGGCGCCGGAGGAGGCCCTTATCCTCGCCTCTATTGTCGAGAAGGAAACCGGAATTGCCGCAGAACGCCCGCTGATCGCCGGGGTATTTTACAACCGGCTGCGCATCGGCATGCCCTTGCAGTCTGACCCGACTGTAGTCTATGCCCGCGACAAGGGCGTGCCCAATGACGCGCCGATCAGCCGCGCCGATCTGGCCATTGAAAGCCCGTTCAACACCTATAAACAGCCCGGCCTGCCCCCTGCGCCGATCGCCAATCCGGGACGCGCGGCGCTTGAGGCCGTGCTGCACCCGGCAATTACGGATGCGTTATATTTCGCCGCAGATGGCAGCGGCGGCCACGCCTTTGCAACCAGCCTTGATGCACACAATAAAAACGTCGCAAATTTGCGGGCGCGCGAGAAACGGCAGAACACAGAAGAATGAATAGCGTAAGTAAATTGACAGGATATGATGGATTTTCACTGCCATGGTCTTGCCGCGGCCCGGCGCGCGGTGATGGTGTGCGCATTGCGCTTTAATCAGAAACAGTTGAATATCAGCCTCATCTATCCGCCTGCAACATCCTGGGGAGCCCCGCAATAATGCCTGTAGCCAGCATGACCGGTTTTGGACACGCCGACGGCGAATATGCGGCGTTTCGCTGGACATGGGAACTGCGCAGCGTCAATGGGCGCGGGCTGGATTTGCGCGTGCGGATGCCTTCCGATCTATCCGCACTCGAAACTGTGATCCGTGAAAAAACCACACAGAAAATCAAACGCGGCAATATCCAGATCAGCCTGCAACTCAGCCGCAGCACGGGCGGCGAAACACAGATAAAAATCAATCAGGACGCCCTGCAACAGGTGCTTGCCGCGCTGGCGGAAATTGAAAATCAGGCCGGGTTGGCGCCTTCCACCGCCAGCGGCATTCTGAATATTCGCGGCATTGTCGAACAGGTCGAGCATATAGAGACAGATGAAGAGCGCGCAGAACGCCTTGCCGCCATCGTAAAAAGTTTCGATGATGCGCTGGCCGATCTTTTCGCATCGCGCGCCGCAGAAGGCAAACGCCTGCACCATATTGTGTCCGCGCAGGTTGAGGAAATCGCCCGGCTGACAAGCGCCGCCGAAGCCCGCGCCGGCCATGCGGTTTCATTGTTGCGGCAAAGGCTGAGCGAACAGCTGGCGGTCTTATTGGGAAATATTTCCGCATTATCCGAAGATCGCCTGGCGCAGGAAGTCGCACTACTGGCAACAAAGGCGGATATTCGCGAGGAAATAGACCGGCTGATGGCCCATGTGTCCAATGCGCAGGGTCTTTTAAAGGAACCCGGGCCAGTTGGACGTAAGCTGGATTTCCTGATTCAGGAATTCAATCGCGAAGCCAATACGCTGTGCTCAAAATCTCCGGATTCGGAACTGACCCGCATCGGGCTTGATCTGAAAGTGCAGATAGAACAGCTTCGCGAACAAATTCAGAATATCGAATAGGGCGGCATATGGAGAAAATTTCACTTCATCGCCGCGGCCTGATGCTGGTGCTGTCTTCGCCTTCCGGCGCCGGAAAGACAACGCTGTCGCGTTTATTACTGGCCAGCGAACCCGACCTTGCCATGTCCGTTTCCGTCACAACCCGCCCAATGCGCCCTGGAGAAATCGAGGGAAGAGATTATTATTTTATATCTGAAGCAGAATTTGCCGTCCGCCGCGACCGGGATGAATTTCTGGAACATGCCAGCGTCTTTAATAATTTCTATGGCACACCGGCCAGCCAGGTTGAAGCTATGCTAAACGCCGCCCGCGACGTGCTGTTTGACATTGACTGGCAGGGGACACAGCAGCTAAAGGCGCGCGCACGCGAAGATCTGGTGTCGGTATTCATTCTGCCGCCATCCGGGGCGGCGTTGCGCAATCGCCTGATCTCGCGGGGCCAGGACAGCCCCGAAACAGTGGCCGCGCGCATGGCCAAGTCCTCGGATGAAATGAGCCACTGGCCTGAATATGATTATGTCATCATCAATGAAAATGTGGAAACGGCGCACCAGCAATTGCGCGCCATCCTGACCGCCGAAAGGCTGCGGCGCGACCGCCAGACCGGCCTGCCCGAATTCGTCAATCAACTACGCGCGGCCGGGCAATTGGACGAAGACGGGGCCTAGATCGGTATGATTTCAGGTTGAATCGTTTTGGGGATGTCCATCATACGAGTTTGGACCCCCACCCCAACCCCCCCCCCATTTAAGGGGG
>JBMOMX010000030.1:0-106370 GCA_049323435.1 Pseudomonadota bacterium | reverse complement strand
TTCGGCCAATCCAATATTTAAGCGCGGTTTCACCTGCCCAGACCGGTGCATCCGGTTTTTCAGAACAGGAATTGCGCGCTGCGTGATCGCCGTCCCAACCGGATACCAGCACCCACCATAAGCGGCTTTGGTTACCATACTATTATGGATTTTGGGAGATTTGCGGGAAATTGTCTCCAAAAATCCCTTCAAAAGCGGGGCGCAGCCTATTCGGCGGCCTTGAAGTCCCGGCTTGGTTTGGCGTCGGTCTGGCGGAAATACACCACGCCATTCGCATCGGTTTCGCGCGCCAGTTTTCCGCGCTGCACCAGGCAATTAATATGCGAATAGCTTTCCCCGGTGGCCATGAACAGCACATCATTGTCGATCTTGCGCTTGAACAGAACGGGAAATACATCAATGGCCCGCCGGGGCTCATCACACATGGCGTGCAATTCGCGCAGATTTTTCTCATGCCCGTCAATCAATGCGGTCAGGCGCGCATGCAGGCCGTAAAAGGGCCGGTTATGGGCCGGCAGCACCAGCACATCATCGGGCAGCCGGTCACGGATCGCGGCCAGCGATTCGATCCATTCCTTCAGCGGATTGGCTTCGGGTTCTCCGGGCATGACGCTGACATTGGTGGTGATGTTGGGCAGCACCTGATCGCCGGAAAACAGCACCTTGTGATGCGCGGAATACAGACAGGCATGTTCGGGCGAATGGCCGCGCCCCACAACCACTTCCCAGGCGGTGTCATTGATCATGATTTTTTCACCGTCCTGAATACGGTGATAACGGAACGGTATCTCTTCCGAGGTAAAGCCAAAGCCGCGCGTGCGGCGTTCCCTATAGGCTTCGATCTGGGCGTCATCAAAGCCGGATGCGCGGTAGAACTGTTCCGCTTCCGGCGTATTGCTGTTCATCGGATTATTGGGCGCGGTGGCGACGCGCGCCATCAGCAATTCGGTACGCGTCATCCATAGCGGCGCGCCGAATTCGCGGTAGAACCAGCCGGCATTGCCGACATGATCGGGGTGAAAATGTGTGACGATCACCCGCTTCACCGGCCCGCCGCCCAGCCTGCCGAGCATGTCGCGCCAGCCCTGCTGGATTTGCGGTGTGGCAATCCCGGTGTCCAGCACCGTCCAGCCATCACCATCCTTGATCAGATAGACATTGATGTGATTCAGCGCCATCGGCATGGAGCCGCGCAGCCAGTAAATTTCCGGTGTGACCTCTATGAACTCGCCATAGGCCGGGGGCGTTTCGATCGGAAAGCGCAGCGGCGCATAGGTTGGCAGGTTCAACCCGGAATCATCATGGCCAATCGTCGGGTTCGTCATAGTATTCACTCTCATTTGCAAAATCGAATAACAAAGAATCTATGATACTATTAATAAATAGGACCGTAACAGCCAAACGTCAAATATTCGTTAGAAATTAGCCCGCCTAACCCCCTAATTGTTCATTATCAAGGGCATACAGGTGATCCGCTCCGGCCATTGCGGCGGCCGAAAGCCCGGAAGATTGCGGCAAATGATTGAGCGCAAAGAATAAAGCGGTTGCAATGGCGGCCCCGGCATGGGGATCGGCGGCGGCCTTGTCGGCGTTCGCCAGCGCCATGCGGGCCAGGTAATAGCCATTGCTGACAGTCCCCGCCAGCCGCAGATAGGGTGTGGCGCCCGCCAGACAGTCATTGGGCGCAGTGGCGATGCGGTCCAGCATCCAGCCGGTCGCCTGGCTCAAATCCGATAGCGCCTTGTCAAGCGCAGCGCCGATCTGTGGAAAAGCCGGTTTGTTGAGACGGCGGCAATGGTCCGCAGTTTCCTGCATTTCGGCAATGTAGCCGCGCACCACCGCGCCGCCCTGCATCGGCAGTTTACGGGTCACCATGTCGATGGCCTGTATGCCATTGGTGCCCTCGTAAATTTCCGCGATGCGTACATCGCGCAGATATTGCGCCGCGCCGGTTTCCTCGATAAAGCCCATGCCGCCATGAATCTGAATGCCGCGCGAGGCCACTTCCGTGCCGGCTTCCGTGCTCCAGGCTTTGGAAATCGGCGTCAGCAGATCGGCGCGGGCCTGGGCCGCAGCGCGGATTTGCGGATCGGGTGCCTTGCGCGCCATGTCGATGGCCGCCGCATTGGCGTAACAGATGGCGCGCGCGCCCTGCACCAGACTTTTCATGCTCAGCAGCATGCGCCGCACATCGGCATGGGCGGCAATCGGCAGGCCTTCGGCCGCCATCTCCGGCGGTGTCAGCGGCACGCCCTGGCGGCGTTCCAGCGCATAGGCCAGCGCCTGCTGGTAGGCGCGCTCGGCCACCGCGACGCCGGACAGGCCGACATGCAGGCGGGCGGCGTTCATCATGGTGAACATGCAGCGCATGCCGCGATTTTCCTCACCCAGCAAAAAGCCGGTGGCCCCGCCATTTTCGCCGTAAGACATGACACAGGTCGGGCTGGCGTGAATGCCCATTTTTTCTTCCAGCCCGATACAGCGCAGATCATTGCGTTTGCCAGGTTTGCCATCCGCATCCGGCAGATATTTTGGCACGATGAACAGCGAAATCCCCCGCGTCCCCGGCGGGGAATCCGGCAGCCGCGCCAGCACCAGATGCACGATATTTTCCGACATTTCATGTTCGCCGTAAGTGATGAAGATCTTGCCGCCGGTGATGGCGTAGCTGCCATCGGGGCGGCGCACCGCTTTGGTGCTCAGCGCGCCGACATCGGATCCGGCATGGGGTTCTGTCAGGTTCATGGTGCCGGACCATGCGCCGCTGATCATGCGGCCGAGATAGATGCGTTTTTGCTCGGGCGTGGCGTGGGCGTCCATGGCTTCTACTGCGCCATGGTTCAGTGTCGAGCACAGCGAGAACGCCATGCAGGCGGAAATCAGCATTTCTTCCACGGCATTTCCAAGCGACAGCGGCAGGCCCTGACCGCCATATTCCGGGTCACCGCACACCGCGCCCCACCCGCCATCCACATAGGCGCGATAGGCATCGGCAAAGCCGTCAGCAGTCTTGACCCGGTCATCTTTCAGGCTGACGCCCTGCTGATCGCCAATGCGATTAAGCGGCGCGATAACCTCACGGGCGAATTTGCCGGCTTCTTCCAGCACGGCATCGGCCAGATCAATGCTCAAATCGCCAAAACCGCCGGTAGCCGCAAGTGCGGGCAGATCAGACGCCACCTGCAAGGCCAGGCGGATATCCTTCAGCGGCGCGGTATATTCGGCCATTTAACTCTCCTGTTTAATTGAACAGGTATATAATACGCTGCATGACGCAAGACAGAAACATCAAATTCGCAAATGATTCTGCAATCCAGGAAGCGGCGGCGCTGATCCGTGCGGGTTCGCTGGTGGCGTTTCCAACCGAGACGGTGTACGGGCTGGGTGCGGATGCGCGCAATGACCATGCGGTGGCGGCGATTTTTGCCGCCAAGGGGCGGCCGCAGTTTAATCCGCTGATTGTGCATGTACACGATCTGGCGGCAGCGCGGCGGCTGGCGGAATTTGACGCGCTGTCCCTGCAATTGGCGGAACAGTTCTGGCCGGGACCGCTTACGCTGGTGCTGCCGCGCCGCGCGGATTGCGGTCTGTCCCTGCTGGTCAGCGCGGGGCTGTATACGGTGGCGCTGCGCGTGCCCGCGAACCCGGTTGCACAGGCGCTGCTGCTGGCGGCGGACTGCCCGATTGCCGCGCCCAGCGCCAATATTTCCGGAAAAATCAGCCCGACCTGCGCGGCGCATGTGGCGGCCGGGATGGGCGATAAGGTTGCGATGATTCTGGATGGCGGCGTGTGCGCAGTGGGGCTTGAATCTACGGTGGTGCAGGTGCGCGGCGGCAAGGCATTTCTGCTGCGGCCCGGCAGCGTGACACGCGACCAGATCGCCGTCATTGCGGGAACCGTTGAGACAAATGCGGATGCGCTGGATGCGCCGAAATCGCCAGGGCAGCTGGCCAGCCATTATGCGCCCAATTTGCCGCTGCGCCTGAATGCAGCAACGGCCCAACGCGGCGAAGCGGGGCTGGCCTTCGGTGACACTATCCCCGCGGGTGCAGTGAAAATCTGCAATCTCAGTTGGCGCGGCGATCTGACCGAGGCGGCGGCGAATCTGTTCGCCATGCTGCGCGAACTCGACTGTGACAGTTTTTCGGGCATTGCGGTGGCAAGCATTCCGGCGCACGGGCTGGGCGAAGCGATCAATGACCGGCTTGTCAGGGCGGCGCACCGGTGAGCGCTATATTGGACGATATCCGCGCTATTACCGGCCCCGCGGGCTTTATCGACCAGCCTGCGGATATGGCCCCTTATCTGCGCGAACATCGCGGCCTGTACACAGGCGAAACGGCGCTGATTGTGCGGCCTGCATCCGTGGCGGAAGTCGCGGCGGTGGTGAAGCTCTGCGCGCAAAGCGGCACTGCGGTCGTGCCGCAGGGCGGCAATACCGGCCTGGTTGGCGGGCAAATTCCGTTTCCCGGCGATAATGCGATTTTGCTTAATCTGTCGCGGATGAACCGTATACAGATGATTGATCTTCTGAATGACACGGTTACGCTGGAAGCGGGCGTGACGCTTGCCGCGTTACAGTCGGCGGCGCGCGATGCGGGACGGTTGTTCCCGCTGCATCTGGCGTCCGGCGGCAGCGCGCAAATGGGCGGGCTGATTTCAACCAATGCAGGCGGCAATGCGGTGCTGCGCTATGGTATGATGCGCGATCTGGTGCTGGGCATTGAGGCGGTGCTGCCGGACGGGCAAATCTGGAATGGGCTGCGCGGGTTGCGCAAGGACAATACTGGCTATGACCTGAAACAGCTTTTCCTCGGCGGCGAAGGCACGCTGGGTATCGTTACGCGGGCGGTCGTCAAGCTGTTTCCGGCGCCGCAGTGTGTCGAGACGGCGATGCTTGGCGTGCCGGATGTGGCGTCGGCCATTGCGCTGCTGCCGGTGCTGCGCGCCGCTGCGGGCGATCAGCTGACCGGGTTTGAACTGCTGCCGCGCATCGGGGTGGAGTTTGTGTTGCGGCACATTCCCGGTGCGCGCGATCCGATGGCTGCACCCTATCCCTGGTATGTGCTGATCGAAATATCCTCCGGCTACGAAGCATCCATTGTCCGTGCGATGCTGGAAGCAGTTCTGGCCAATGCGGCCTCCAAAGGGCTTGTCAAAGACGCGGTGATTGCGCAAACACAGTCTCAGGCGCGTGCGTTATGGGCGTTGCGTGAAAATCTGTCCGACGTGCAAAAGCTGGAGGGCGCCAGTATCAAGCATGACATTTCCGTGCCGGTTTCGGCGATTGCGGAGTTTATCACCCGCGCCAGCGCGGTGGTGACGGCTATGTTGCCAGGCATCCGCCCGGTTCCGTTCGGCCATATGGGCGACGGCAATGTGCATTTCAATCTGAGCCAGCCCATTGGCATGGACAGCGCTGCTTTTCTGGCGCGCTGGGACGAATTCAATAAAATCGTGCATGACATTGTGGCGGATCTGGGTGGCAGCATCAGCGCCGAGCACGGCCTGGGCCGTATGAAACGCAGCGAGATCACCCGCTATAAAAGTGCGCTTGAAATGGGCCTGATGCGCGCCGTCAAACATGCGCTGGATCCCAAAGGCATCATGAATCCGGGCAAACTGGTTTGACAGCGATATTCGGACGGGGCTAAACAAGGGTTCGCAATAGGGGGCGATGTAAGATCAGGGGGCATTGCCACGGTCTGGTTTATTGCGTTGGGGGAAGCAGTAAATTGACGATCAGGCGTTTATTTCAAACAGGCAATTGGCGCGCCGGCATCGTGTTGCTGGCGGCGGCGCTTGTCTTTGCGCGCGCAGCACTTCCCATGCCGATGGTGACGCCATTGGGAATGACCGAGCTTGTCATCTGCGGCGCGCATGGCATTGAGACGATCCTCGTGGATCAAAATATGAACCGGGTCAATCCGGATGCGCCCTCACGCAATGAGGGCGAACATTGCGGTATCTGCGCACTGGTTTTTGCGCCGCTATGGGCGATTGCGCTATTGTTTGGTTTGGCGCTGTTCACTCCCGCCGCGCCGTTGCGGCTCAAGGATGCCTGGCGTCCGCAACATAATGGTTTCACGCTTGCGCTTCCACGCGCCCCGCCCCGCTTTTCCTGGCTCTGACTGAATTGTTTTCATGCGGTCCGGCGCAACTCTGCGCGGGCGCACCTATTCATGTTTTTCCAAGGAAGAGACATCATGCAACCTGTCTGCACTATATCACTGCGCACACTCATGCCGCTTTTGCTTGCGGCGGCCATTCAACCCGCATATGCCTCCTGCGGGGCTTCGTTCTGTTCGATCAACACCAACTGGAACATGCAGGGGGCGGCTGTCGAACCAGGCTGGCGGTTTGATCTGCGGACGGAATATATTGACCAGGACCAGCCCAGGTCGGGCAGCGGCGATGTGGAATTTGGACAGATCCGGCGCCACCATGACGAGGTGGAAACCCGCAACCGTAATGTGCTGGCGGCGCTCGATTATGCGGTGAATGACCGGCTGGGATTTTCAGTGACAGTGCCGGTGATTGATCGCGACCATGAGCATATCCATAATCATCGCGGTGCGAAAATTCCGGAATCCTGGGATTTCACGCGGCTGGGCGATATCCGCCTGCAAAGCCGTGTGCAATGGGACACCGGAGATCAATCGCAACCCGGCCAGGGCCATTATGGCATCACGCTGGGGGTGAAGCTGCCAACGGGTCAGATTCATGTGGAAAATTCGCGTAACCAACTGGCGGAGCGCAGCCTGCAACCCGGCACCGGCACGGCAGATATGTTGCTGGGCGCCTATTACAACCGCTTGCTGGCCAATGCGTCATCCTCCTGGTTCGTTCAGGGCCTATGGCAGCAGCCGCTAAACAGCCGTGAAAATTATGAACCCGGCCACCGCATTTCCGCCGATCTGGGTTATCGCTATGAACTGAATCCCAAAATTGGATTGATGGCGCAACTCAACACGCTGTTTATCGAACGTGACCGTGGCGCCGAGGCCGAGCCACGCGACACCGGCGGCAAGTTTGTGCATCTCAGCCCCGGCGCCAGTTTCGCGGTGACGCCCAATGCGCAGCTTTACGGTTTTGTCCAGCTGCCGGTGTACCAATATGTCAACGGCGTGCAACTAACGGCGGATTGGTCCCTGGCAGCAGGGGTGAGCGTGCGATTCTAGCAATGCACGGGTGACGGAGAGAAGATGAGGGGCCCTAGCGCCCCTCAAATACCGGCTTGCGTTTTTCGCGGAAGGCCTTGACCGCCTCAATATGGTCTTTGGTGAACGACAGCACACCCATATGCGAGGATACGGATTCCAGCGCCTGGAACAGATCGCTGCGCAGCCCGTCATAGACGGCTTTTTTGGTCATGCGGATCGCGAGGCTGGGGCCATTGGCGATGCGTTCGGCAAACGCATAGGTATGCGCCATTAATTGATCATCGGGCAGCACCTTCGAGACAATGCCCAGCCGTTCGGCTTCTTCGGCGCTGAACAGATCGCCGGTCCACAGCAGTTCCAGCGCCTTGGTCAGGCCCACCAGGCGCGGCAGCAGAAACGCCCCGCCATCGCCGGGCGCGAGGCCGACATTGACATAGGATTCGGCGAAACGCGCACTCGCGGCGGCGAAACGGATATCGGCATACAGCGTCATATCCATGCCTGCACCCGTCGCTGCGCCATTGACGGCGCAGATATAGGGCTTGTCCAGCGCCGACACGGCGCGCGCCACCGGGTGCACCCGGGTCAGCAGATATTCCTTGAACTGATTGGGAGTTTCATCCTTGCCCATGGTGGACAGATCGCCGCCCGAACAGAACGCCTTGCCCACGCCGGTGAGGACTACCACATTAACGTCCTCACGCGCCTGAGATTCCCGCAAGGCGCTGGCCCAGCCCAGCAGCATTTCGTCGCTGAACGCATTGCGGGTTTCAGGCCGGTTCAGGGTGATGGTGGCGATCTTGTTTTTAACTTCGAACAGAATGTCTGGCATGGGCTTTCCCTTTATGCTGCGATTAGCGTAGTTTTAAGCCAGCAACAGGGTAATATCCAGTTACATTGAACGGGAGCCATAAATGAGCACAGCAGCGCTGCCCCTACAGGGAATCACTGTCATCGAACTGGGCAGCAGCCTGGCCGCGCCCTATGCGGCGCTGATCCTGGCCGAGATGGGGGCCGAGGTGATCAAGGTCGAGCATCCCGAAGGCGGCGATGCCGCGCGGACCTGGGGGCCGAACGGCGATTATGGCTTCTCGCTGATGTTCGAGACGTTTAACCGCAACAAAAAATCCGTGACGGTGAATTTTACCGGCCAGGCCGAACTTGACCGGCTGCGCCGCCTGATTCTGGAGCGCGCCGATGTGGTGTTGCAGAATTTGCGTCCCGGCGTGGTGGAGGAGTTGCGGCTGGATGGGCCATCCCTGCTGGCGCAAAAACCGGCGCTGATTTACTGCAATCTGGGGGCATTTGGCGGCACGGGCGAAATGTCCCGGCTGCCGGGCTATGATCCGCTGATGCAGGCCTTTACCGGTATGTGTGATGTGACCGGGCCGGAGGGCGGCGAGCAGTGCCGGGTTGGCGTGCCGGTCGTGGATATGGGGACCGGCATGTGGGCGGCGATGGGCATTCTCACCAAATTGCTGACGCGCAAGGATGATGGCAAAGGCGGGCAGGTGGATGTGGCGCTGTTTGAAACCGCCATGACCTGGATGTCGATGCCGATGGCCAGCGTCATGGCGACGGGAAAATCGCCGGGGCGTTATGGCTTGCGCGGGCCGGGCGGGCTTGCGCCCAATCGCGGCTATCAGGCGTCCGACGGCGTGATGATTATTACTGCGGGCACGAACGGGCAGTTTCGCAAATTATGCGCCGCACTGGGCCATGCGGAATGGGCGGACGATGAACGCTTCACCACGCCGCGCGGGCGATCCAAATATGAAACCGAAATGAGCGCGCTTATCAGCGATGTCATCCGCACCCGCACCCGCGCCCATTGGATGGCGGAACTGGACAAGGTTGGCGTGCCCAACGCGCCGGTGCACACGCCGGTCGAGGCGTTCAACCATCCGCAGACGGCGGCCAGCGGATTGCTGCAAAAAGCCGGTGATGGCGCCCGCGCGCAGGTCACGCTGCCGCTGAAATTCGATCAGGCCCGTCTGCCTTACCGCCACCGCGCCCCGAAACTGGGCGAGCATAATGATCTGCTGAAAGCCTGATCATGCAGATGGACAGAAGCTGGGTGATACGTGGCGGCATCGCCATTGCCATTCTTGCCGCCGTTTTTCTGATATGGCAGGCGTTGCAGCCGGATTCCATGGGGGATGGCGTTATTGGCAGCAATGGGCGTATTGAAGCGGTCGAAATCAATGTTTCCGCCAAGACGCCGGGCCGGGTCAGGGAAATTCTCGTGGCCGAAGGCGAATATGTCCAGGCTGGGCAGGTGCTGGCCAGGATGGATATGGCGTCGCTGGAAGCCCAGCATCAGGAAGCGAAAGCGCAATTGCAGCGTGCCGTCATTGGCGTTGAGATGGCGCAAATTCAGGTCACCCAGCGTGAAGCCGAAAAGGCGGCCGCCCAGGCGGCCGTGACGCAGCGCATGGCGGAACTTGACGCCGCCAGAAAGCGTCTGGGGCGTTCGGAAAAACTGGCGGGCAATGATAATGTTTCCCAGCAGCAACTGGATGATAACCGCGCACGCTATGACAGCGCACAGGCCGGCGTCACTGCTGCGAAGGCGCAGGCCGCCGCAGCGGACGCCGCCATTGCCACCGGAATATCCCAGATCACCGGCGCACAGGCAGCCGTGGAAGCGGCGCGCGCCACAGTGCGCCGCATCGAGGTGGAACTGGACGATAGCGCGCTCAAATCGCCGCGCGATGGCCGGGTGCAATACCGTGTGGCGGAGCCCGGAGAGGTCATCGGCGCAGGGGGCAAGGTGCTCAGCCTGGTGGATCTGTCGGATGTCTACATGATTTTCTTTCTGTCGACAGAGGATGCGGGGCGGCTCGCGCTGGGGGGCGAGGTGCGGCTGGTGCTGGACGCCGTGCCGCAATATGTAATCCCTGCGCAGATTTCCTTCGTGTCCGACGTGGCGCAGTTCACCCCGAAGACGGTTGAAACCGCCATTGAACGCCAGAAGCTGATGTTCCGGGTAAAGGCTCGGATTGATCCGGCCCTGCTGAAGCAGCATCTGCGCCATGTCAAGACCGGGGTGCCGGGAATGGCCTGGCTGAAACTGGACCCGAAGGCGGAATGGCCTGAAGAACTTCGCGTCAGGCTGCCGCAATGAACACGCACTCCGGCTCAGCCTTTGCGGCGCGCCTGAATGACATGACTTTGCGCTATAACGGCAGGACGGCGCTCGATGCTGTCAGCCTGGAGATTCCTTCAGGTTGCATGGCCGGGCTGATTGGCCCGGATGGGGTGGGCAAGTCCAGCCTGCTGGCGCTGATTGCCGGTGCGCGCGCCATCCAGGCCGGACGGATAGAGGTGCTGGGCGGCGATATGGCGAAGGCGGCGCACCGGAGGGATGTATGTCCGCGCATCGCCTATATGCCGCAGGGATTGGGAAAAAATCTTTACGCCCGGCTGTCGGTTTATGAAAATGTGGATTTTTTTGGCCGCCTGTTCGGCCATGACGCGGCCGAGCGCCAGCGCCGCATTGCGGACCTGCTGCAGGCAACCGGGCTCAGCGCGTTTGCGGAACGCCCGGCGGGCAAACTGTCGGGCGGGATGAAGCAGAAGCTGGGCCTGTGCTGCGCCCTGATCCATGATCCCGATCTGCTGATACTGGACGAACCCACAACGGGTGTTGATCCGCTGTCGCGGCATCAGTTCTGGGAACTGATCGAACGCATCCGCGCCGCCCGCCACGGCATGAGCGTGCTGATCGCCACCGCCTATATGGAAGAAGCCGCGCGTTTCGACTGGCTGGTGGCAATGGACGCAGGGCGTGTGCTGGCCCACGGCGCGCCGCGGGATCTGCTGGCCGCCACAGGCGCGGACACGCTGGAAGCGGCGTTCATTGCATTGCTGCCGGAAGCAAAGCGCCAAGGCTACAGCCCTGTGACCGTGCCGCCGCGTGAACCCGGCGCAGACCATCTTGTAGCGATCGAGGCCAGGGATCTGACCTTGCGCTTTGGCGATTTTACGGCGGTCGATCATGTAAGTTTCCGCATCTATCATGGCGAGATTTTTGGATTCATCGGCTCCAATGGCTGCGGCAAGACGACCACCATGAAAATGCTGACGGGCCTGCTGCCTGCAAGCGAGGGGACGGCGCATCTGTTTGGCCAGCCGATGCGCGCGCGCGACATCGAAACCCGCAGGCGCATCGGTTACATGTCACAGAGCTTCTCGCTATATTCCGAACTGACGGTGCGGCAAAACCTTTATCTGCATGCGCGGCTGTTCCGCCTGAATCCGGAGATAATCCCCGCAAGGGTGGATGAAATGCTGCACCGCTTCGATCTGTCCGGGCTCGGCGATCTGCTGCCTGGCGCGCTGCCGCTGGGGCAGCGCCAGCGTCTTTCTCTGGCTGTCGCCATGATCCATGCGCCGGAGATTCTGATTCTGGATGAGCCCACCTCGGGGGTCGATCCGGTGGCGCGCGACGCCTTCTGGCGGATCATGATTGATCTGGCCCGCCGCGAGGGGGTGACGATCTTCATTTCAACCCACTTCATGAACGAGGCGGAACGCTGTGACCGCGTTGCGCTGATGCATGCGGGGCGCGTGCTGGCCTGCGATACGCCGGCGGCGGTTATCGCGCAACGCGGCGCGCAGAATCTGGAAGACGCTTTTATAGGTTATCTGGAAGATGCCGCAATGGAAGCGGGAACCGGAATGCAGCCGGCGTCTGTTGCGCCCCCTGCGCCGGTTGTGGCGCACGCCGCGTCCAAAACGCTCCGGCGCTGGTTCGATATACGGCGCATGTTCAGCTATTCGCGGCGCGAGACGCTGGAATTGCGGCGCGATCCGATCCGCCTGACGCTGGCGCTGTTGGGCAGCCTCATTTTGATGTTTGTCGTGGGCTATGGCGTAAATCTTGATGTGGAGGATCTGACCTTCGCGGTGCTTGACCGCGACGATACCGCCGCCAGCAGGGATTATGCACTGAATATTTCCGGCTCGCGCTATTTTATCGAACACCCGCCCATCGCCAGCTATGAAGAACTGGACCGGCGCATGCGGGCGGGCGAAATCGGCCTGGCGATCGAAATTCCGCCGGGCTTTGGCCGCGATCTGGCGCGCGGCGATCCAGTGCAGATCGGGGCCTGGATTGACGGCGCCATGCCGCAACGCGCCGAAACCATACAGGGCTATGTCCAGGGCCTGCACCTGCAATGGCTGGCGGGCAGATACAACCTGACCAATCCTGTGAATATCGAGACGCGGTTTCGCTATAACCCCGATATAAAAAGTCTGGTGGCGATGGTGCCCGCGGTCATCCCGCTATTGCTGCTGCTGATCCCGGCGATGCTGGCGGCGCTCAGCGTGGTGCGCGAGAAAGAGCTGGGCTCCATCATCAATCTTTATGTCACGCCCGTAACCAGGCTGGAATTTCTGCTGGGCAAGCAATTGCCCTATGTGGTGCTGGCGATGCTGAATTTTCTGCTGCTGACACTGTTCGCGGTCATTGTTTTTGGCGTGCCGCTCAAGGGCAGTTTTCCGGCGCTCGCCGCAGGCGCGCTGCTCTATGTGATTTCATCCACTGCGATGGGGCTGCTGATTTCCAGCTTCATGCGCAGCCAGATCGCTGCGATCTTCGGTACGGCGGTGCTGACCATTCTTCCCGCAGTGGCATTTTCCGGCATGATTGATCCGGTGTCTTCGCTGGAAGGGGCAGGCAGGATGATCGGCAATATCTATCCCACCACTTATTTCATCATCATTTCGCGCGGGACTTTTTCTAAGGCGCTGGAATTTGCGGATTTATACGCTGCCTATGTCCCCCTGCTGATTGCCGCGCCGGTTCTGACCGCCCTTGGCGCCCTGCTGCTGCAAAAACAGGAGCGATAAACATGCGCCTTGCCAATATTCTTTTTCTGGGGGTCAAGGAACTGCGCAGCCTGGCGCGGGATCCCGTGATGCTGGTGCTTATCTTCTATGCGTTTTCATTTGCCATCTATGCCGCAGCCAAGGCCTTGCCGCAGACGCTCAACAAAGCGCCCATAGCCATTGTGGACGAGGACCGTTCGCCGCTTTCCGCGCGCATCAGCGATGCTTTCTATCCTCCCTATTTCGTTGCGCCGGTCATGATCAATCAGGCCGGGATGGACGCCCTGATGGATGCGGGGCTCGCCACCTTCGCCCTGAACATTCCCCCGGACTTCCAGCGCGACGTTATGGCCGGGCGCACGCCCACGCTGCAACTGAACGTGGACGCCACGCGCATGAGCCAGGCCTTTGCGGGCAGCACTTATGTTCAGGCCATTGCCGCCAGCGAAGTGCGCGAATTTGTGCAGCGCCAGCGCGGGACGCCGCCGCCGCCAGCCGAACTCGTCATCCGGGCGCGTTTCAATCCCGAACTGAATGAAGTCTGGTTCGGTTCGGTAATGGAACTGGTTAATAACATCACCATGCTGTCCATCATTCTGACCGGCGCGGCGCTGATCCGCGAGCGCGAGCATGGCACGGTGGAGCATCTGCTGGTGATGCCCGTCACGCCGTTCGAGATCATGACCAGCAAGGTTTGGGCGATGGCGCTGGTGGTGCTGCTGGCCTGTGCGGCCTCGCTTTTTTTCGTCATCGAGGGGGCGTTGGCGGTGCCTATCGAAGGTTCGCGGCTGCTGTTTCTGGCCGGGGCGGCGGCGCTGCTGTTCGCCACCACCTCTATGGGGATTTTTCTTGGCACCCTGGCGCGGTCCATGCCGCAGTTCGGCATGTTGCTGCTTCTAGTGCTGCTGCCCCTGGAGATACTTTCCGGAGGCACAAGCCCGCGCGAAAGCATGCCGCCAGTGATACAGCTCATCATGCAGGCCGCGCCCAATACGCATTTCGTTATGCTGTCACAGGCGGTTCTTTACCGGGGCGCGGGTCTCGATGTGGTCTGGCCCGAATTCATCAAGATCGCCGCCATCGGTCTTGTCCTGTTCAGCCTCTCCCTGGCGCGCTTCCGCCGCACCATAGGCGAAATGGTTTAGCGTGGCCAAAGCCCTGATTCATGCCTGCAAGGCCTGCTGACAAAAATTCCGGCGGCGTTCAAATCTGTCCCTGGGCACGTTGGGCCAGTTGGTTTTTTTTCCGATTTCCCCTGAAAAAGCATGCAGATTATTGGCCGCGATATGGGATTGCAGAAATTCACGGCAGCGCGGCGTATAATCCCCCCTGAAGCGCAGATCAATGACCACGTCGCGGATCGCCGGATGAAGGGCCTCCCAGCCGGTTGTGCCATATCTGCGGGTGACATCCGGCTTGGTCGCCAGCCGTTTGGTGTCCGCAGCGTGCCAGTTATAGTCGATCTGAAACAGTTTGAGTTGCGCCTGCGGCGTGATTTCAAAATCCTCAAGGTCATTGTCCTGAATGAAATCCTCCGCTTTGTCCCCGGTCAGTCCGCTGGCCTGGGCGATAAGCTGGGCATGGCCCGCATCCACGCCCGCAGCCAGAAGATCGTTGCGGATCTGGGCATTGGTACGGTTTTTCATGTCATATCCCCGCCCAAGGGTGAGACCCGATGCGGCGCCCGGCACGTGCAGGCGGCGGCTGTGATATAGTCCGCCTTCCCGCCCTTCAGCATCGAAGGTAAGCCGCCCGTCGATTGGGGCGGGAACTGTCTGGCTCATCGTCATCCTTCCCACGGTTTACGCCTGTTGCCGCAACTGCGTTGGGCCCCCGGCCATCATGGCCTGCATGCTGCCAGATAGGCGGTGCGTGGTACAGAAATTTCCGGCCGCACCCTGCATCTTGACGGCGCATCCGGGTTAACCCATGCTGGCTGGCGAATGCAGGGTCCAGCAAGGAACCCCGGAAAGAAAAGAAATGGGAGCTTACCATGGCGCACCAGCATGTTCTTGATGGCTACACGATTCTGGACTTTACGCATGCATTGGCCGGACCCAGCGGTACGCGGATAATGGCGGATATGGGTGCCGAGGTGATCAAGATTGAAATCGCCCCCAATGGCGATATGACGCGTGCCCTGCCTTATATGCATAATGGCCGCAGCGGCTATTTCGTTCAGCAGAACCGCGGCAAGAAATCGCTCTGCCTCAATCCAAAAACACCCGAAGGCTTGGACATCATCAAGGGTCTGATCAAAACGGCGGATGTGTTCATCGAGAATTATTCGCCCGGCGCGATTGGCCGCATGGGTCTCGGCTGGGACGTGGTGCATGCGATCAATCCGCGCACCGTGATGTGTTCGATTTCGGCGTTCGGGCAGACCGGGCCGCTCAGCCACTTGCCGGGTTATGATTATATTGCGGCGGGCTATGCAGGCATTCTCGATAATATTGGCTATCCCGACGGGCCGCCCTTGATGACGGGCATGGCGATTGGCGATGTCAGCACGGGGGTGAACGCCTATGCGGCGGTGGTGACGGCGCTGCTTGAACGCGCCCGCACCAATGTGGGGCAGTATCTCGATATTACGCTGCTCGACACCTATTTCCACCTGCATGAAATTAATGTGCAGATGTATTCCGGAAGCAAAGGCGCGATCAAACCGACACGGTTTGGCCATCTGCATTCTTCGGTGGCGCCGATCGGCGTGTTCAAGGGACGCGACAAATATATCTTCATTCTGTCAACGCCGAAGGACTGGCCGGCCTTTTGTAAAGTGATCGAACGCGAAGACCTGATTGAGGCGCCCGGATATGCCACGGTGCAGGAGCGGGCCGAAAACCGCTATGCGCTGGCGGAAATTATTCAGGCATGGTGCGCGACGCAAAAGGATGACGACACCATCATCAATAAATTCCGCGAGGCGCATTTGCCGGTCGCGCCAATTCTGTCGGTGCCCGAGGCGCTGGCGGAGCCGCATGTGATTGAACGCCGTGTCGCGCCGCCGGATGATGACCGCGGGCTTGGCGACTGGCGCTTCCCGCGCGCGCCGATGCGTTTTTCCAAATATCCCGATCTGGAGGGGTTGCAGGCGCCGTTCCTGGGCGAACATAACGCCTTTATTCTGGAAAAACATCTTGGCTATGGCGCAGACCGGATCAAGGCGTTACAGGATGCCGGTGTGCTGGTTGCGGAATCCATCCCTTTGGCGGCGAACTAATCTAATCAGGAAAGGAAAATATCATGGCAGGCGATATGGAAGGCAAAGTGGCCCTTATCACGGGTGGCGGTTCGGGCATTGGCCGGGAATCGGCGCTGGTGTTTGCGCGCGAGGGCGCGAAAGTTATGGTCGCCGATATCAATGAAAAGGGCGGCGAGGAAACTGCCGGCCTGGTGAAACAGATGGGCGGCACGGCCAGTTTCGTGCGCTGCAATGTCGCCAAGGGGCCGGAAGTCGAGGCCATGGTAAAGGCCACGGTTGACACATTCGGCCGCCTGGACGCGGCATTCAACAATGCGGGCGTCGAGGGCGACACGCGCGCAACAATTATTTCGTGTACTGAGGAAAATTTTGATCTCAACATCGCCGTCAATCTGAAGGGCGTGTGGTGGTGCATGAAATATGAAATCGAGCAGTTCCTGCGTCAGGATTCACCAGGCGCCATCGTTAACACATCTTCGCTGGCGGGCATCGTAGGCGTGCCGCGCGGTAATGCCTATGTTGCGGCCAAGCATGGCGTCATCGGCCTGACCAAAACAGGCGCGCTGGAATATGCCCGTAAAAATATCCGCGTCAACGCGGTCTGCCCAGGCGCGATTGAAACGCCGATGCTGGACCGTATCGCGGGCGGCACCGAAAAAGGCTATGAAGCGATGCGCCGGATGGAGCCGGTCGGGCGTCTTGGCAAGCCTTCTGAAATCGCCGAAGCCGCGATGTGGCTGTGTTCAGACCGCGCGTCCTTCGTTACCGGCCTTGCCATGTCCGTGGATGGCGGCAGCTTCGCGCGCTGATCCGGAAAATTCATGATAGGGTGATGACACTGTCACTCTATCTCCGGCTGGCGGGTGCCTGAGCATGCAGGTCCTTGATTTTGGTCATCTGACCTGCTTCGCCCGCGCCCGGGCCAATTCAAGTTCTTTATTGGCCTCAGCCTACCGCGATATTATCCAGCAGCCGGGTTTTGCCGATGCGCGCGGCGACGATCAAGCGGGCGGGGCGTTCGCCCACATGCGCCAGCGGCGTCAGATCTTCGGCGTCGCACAGTTCCAGATAATCCACGCTGTCGAAGCCGTTGCGCAGCAATTCATTCTTGCCCCAGTCAAGATGCGCCGCCGCATCCGATGCGTCTGCCAGGCGCTTCGCCACGCCCTGCAAGGTGCGCGGTATCGCCAGCGCCTGCTGGCGCTGCGCCTGGCTCAGATACACATTGCGCGATGACAGCGCCAGCCCGTCCGGTTCGCGTACCGTCGGCACGCCGACGATTTCGGTTGGAATATCCAGATCGCGCGCCATGCGGGTGATGGTTTTAAGCTGCTGATAATCTTTCTCGCCAAAAAACGCTGCGTCGGGCAGCACCTGTAGCAGAAGTTTGGTGACAACCGTGGTCACGCCCTGAAAGTGCCCGGGCCGCGCCGCGCCGCACAGGCCCTCGGTCAGGCCGGCCACATTCACCACCGTCGATGCGCCCGGCGGATACATGATGTCCACCGTGGGCAGATAGGCCAGATCGGCCTGTGCGGACGCCAGCCTGTCCAGATCCGCGGCTTCGTTACGCGGATAGGCGTCGAAATCCTCATTGGGGCCGAATTGCGTGGGGTTGACGAAAATCGACACCACGGTCTTGTCGCAGTGCGATTTCGCGGCCTTGACCAGCGATATATGGCCGTCATGCAATGCGCCCATGGTGGGCACAAAACCGATGCGCAGGCCCAGCTGGCGCCAGGCGCGCACCTGGGCGCGCAGCTCGGGAATGGCGCGGACGGTCGCGATAGCCGGATTTTCCATCCGTTACACCATTATTGTCCCGTGGGCGGATTAACCGGCAATTTGCGACAGGCGGGGTTTCGCAATGGATTGCTTCTGTTTGTACACATTTTTCTGTGCCGGAAATTCGCGCCGGCGCACAGCGTTCGCATAGGCGTCAATGGCGCGCCGGGTTTCACCGGCGACATCGCCGAACACCTGCACGAATTTGGGAACATTCTCGCCGAACAGGCCGGTCATGTCTTCGCTGACCAGTATCTGCCCATCGCAGGCGGATGATGCGCCGATGCCGATGGTGGGAATGTCTATCCGCGCGGTAATATCTTGCGCCAGATCCTCCACCATGCCTTCCAGCACGATACAGAATGCGCCTGCTTCGGCAATGGCGGTGCTGTCATCAAGAATGGCTTTGGCTTCACGTTCGCCATGCCCGCGCGAGCGGTAGCCGCCCAGCGTGTTGACCATTTGCGGGCGCAGGCCCGTATGCCCCATTACCGGAATGCCGCGCTGGGTGAGGAAATGCACTGTCTCAGCCATTTCGCGCCCGCCTTCCAGCTTGATCCCGGCGCATCCGGTTTCCTGCATCACCCGCGCGCAATTGCGAAACGCGGCTTCGGACGATTCCTGGGTCGTACCGAAAGGCATGTCCACAATCACGCAGGCGCGTTTTGATCCGCGCATCACGGCCTGTCCATGCGCGATCATCATATCCAGGCTCACGCCGAGGGTGCTGTCCATGCCATAGAGCACCATGCCAAGGGAATCGCCGACAAGCATCAGATCAACCATATCGTCCATCATCCGCGCCATGGGCGTGGTATAGGCGGTAAGGCAAACGATCGGTGTGCCGCCCTTGCGCGAACGGATGGCCGGCGCCGTGATGCGGCAAACGGTAGTGGTTTTGCTCATCTTGATGTCTCCCTGGAACCTGCCGGTCTCCGCCGGTTTTCGGTCTAGTCAGGCCGGGAATATAGTCATTATTTGCGTAAATAGCGATTCATATGTTCAATGAAAAATCAGATTCTTTACGGATCAGCGAATGGCGCCCCGGCGGTAGAGATGGTAGAGCAGCCAGGGCGCGGCCAGAATCGGGTGACGGCGCTGCCAGGGGCTTAATTTCAGCGCGATGCCGGAATGGCGCTCGACTTTCCAGAGCAGATATTCAACACCGCCTTCAAAGGTAAACGCGCCTTTGCAAAGCCGCAGAATGGATAGGATTTTTCCCGCATAACGCCGTAATAACCAGCGCCCCCGCACGGCGGCGGGCAATGTATCGGGAAGATCTAATTCAAGCGCATTAAAAATCGCGTCATAATAGTCAGGGTCATTATCATAGATCAGTTGCGGCCGGTTGCCCCGTTCCACCCGCAACTCGGCCCCATAGGTCAGGGCGAAAAGCCGGGTCCAGAACGGTCTGGATTCAGGGCCTGCCGGCCCTTGGCGCAAGCCCCAGCCGCAGGCGGTGTGCACGGCCTGCTCCAGGGCCGCCAGAACCTGATTTTTTGCCGTGTCACTGGCGGCATAAATCAGGGACGAAGGCTGGGTGAAGCGCGCCCACAGGGTGGTGTCGATCGCCGCCGGGCGCATCCGGCGGGCAAATTGATCCAGTGAAATGACGGTTACTTTCGCCGCCACCGCATTGGCCGGATCACCCGTGCGCATAAATGACACGTCAGGCGGCAATATTCTGTTCATCAGTGCACGGAATAGCGAACGGTGATAGCTGCGATAGTCATCCACCAGCACATAAAAATCCAGCACCCCTTCCGGCTGATCCGCGCGGCGGCAGGAACCATAGAACAAAATGGCCTTTACCGCGCCGCCATGCGCCGCAAGTATGGCGTCCGCCACGTGATGCGCGGCCATAGTGGCAGGCTGCGCCAGGGTGCGCGCAAGCAGCTGGTTCAAGGCGGGTTTTGGAACGCGGCTCATGGATGCACAAAATCATACAGGCGCCGGGCGGAAAGTTCGATCAGGCCCGAATGGCCGGGATCAAACAATTCACCATCCACCGTAAAGGAAGATGTCAGGCGCACTGTCAGATGACCGGCGCTGCCGCTGCGATATCCGGCTGCATGCATCCAGGGTTTCGGTTTGCCGCGCAAGACAGGCAGCAATGCGGATAACAGGCGCCTGGGGGGGCCATCAATCACGGTATAGCGGATTGCGCCGCCGCGCGGCCCCCAGAACGGTTTCAGCCCCATGATGATGCGCTGCGAACTTGTCGCCAGCATGAGAAATTGCGGGCCGTCCTGCATACTGGCGCCATCGGCGGTCACGGCCGTGACCGGATTTTCGCCGTCCGTACCGCGCAGGGTGCGGACACTCATGGATGCAATCGTCAGCGCCACCGCCAGCCCCTGATACAGGCCAAGCGCATTGGCTTGCGCGCGGGAAAGCGCGGTGCCCCGTGAAAAGGCGCCTGTTCCAAATAACATGCCGCAGATGGGCGGGCCGGGATCGTTGGGCCGGATAATGTCCAATACCGGGCGGCTGACCTTGTTGCGGCCCAAAACGCCCTTGCCCGCGGCATCAAGAATTTGCCGTAATCCTGCGGGTCCATGCCGCGCTGAACCCACATCATAGGCGATCATATTGGTTTTGCCGCCGGGAATAATGCTGAGCGCGGGCCGCCAGTCCGGATCGGCCTGCCAAAGCGCCGTCAGAACATCACGCACCGTGCCGTCGCCGCCATTGATCGCGATGATATCGGCGCCCTGCTGTTTGAAATTAATCAGCGCGCGCAGTAATTCCGCCTGCGTTTCCGGCTCGGCAAAGCCCGCAAAAAAATCGCACTCAGGCTGATCACGCAGCACAAGCGGGCCGCGCAGATTACGGTGGCTTTTCGGATTGCTGATAATGGCCAGCCGGTTCAACGCGCCAGCCAGGAATTTATCGGCTGGCCCCGCAGCCTGTAGCCGGCAGCCTGCGCAATCTGCACAAAATGCACGCCGATACATGCCAGCGTCCATGCCGCAACCAGTATCATGCCGGTATCCGGGCGGCCCAGCATCGCGCCCGCCATCAGGATAACAAGATTGGGGTTGCGCCGCGCATTTATCAATCGAAACTGGCTGTCTATGGGCCGCCACACATGCGGCGTGATGCCGAAGAAAAATTCAAACCCGCCTTCCTGCAGCCGCTGTATCACATAGCCCCCAATGACGATGGCCGCGATAATGTCACTCTGCCACAGACTTCCGCCTGCTGCGGATATTCCCAAAATCCATGCCCAGTACCAGAAGGGCGGATGAACCAGATCAATACCGTGATCGAAAATATTCCCGAACGGGCTGGAATTCACGGTGACCCGCGCCAGTTTGCCGTCTACCGTATCCAGAAATGTCATACCCCAGGCCGCCAGAAGCCCCCAGCCGAACAGGCCCTGGGCGAACAGAAAATAGGCCAGCACCGTCAGAACCGCGCTGGCTGAAGTGACCATATTGGGCGTGATGCCGGTTGCTGCGCAAAACCGGGTGACGTGATAGGCCGGCCAGGGCCAGACATATTTCGTCACAATATCCGTAACGCCCTTATACACCGCGCCGAACAGATGGCGTTCGATCTGGTCCCTGTTCGCGGCGGTGATGGGTATGATATAGGCGGAAATCCGTTTTTTGATTTCGCTATTATAATCCTCCGCTTCGGACAGGCCTAGCGGTGTGGCGCTCAGCCCATCGGGCAGGCCAATCCTCTCCATAGGTACGGTGCGCTGCATGATTTCCGCCATAACAGCGGCATGCTTAAGCGGAATATGCGCCGCCACCAGATAGCCGGAAACCGGATCCGTTAAATATTTCCCGGGGCTTGCAATCAGTTTACGTAATAAATTGTCCTCGATCAGATAGCCCGCATGAACCAGCACCACAAAGGGGCAGGCCATATCCGGCGCGCTCCAGGGTGCAATGTCCGTCATGCCGGAACCGCGCAGGGTGCGGGTCAGCCGCGCAGCCCCGTTCAGCCCCCAGATCGCTACGGAGGAATCGCCGGTCAGGCGGATCGCAGGAATTTGTACAGGCCCGGCATCAGGCATCGCGCCGCAGACTTTCTTTGATTGTGCTGGCCACCTTATACTAACAGGGTGGCAGGAAAGCCAGTTGAAGCCTTATATAGAGGCAGCTATAGGGGCAGGGTGCCGCGCCGCCAGAGGCGCGGCTTTGATCGAAAACCCGGAAAGACTGTAAAACATGCCAGATGCATCCCTGACCGGTTGTCCATCCTGCCCTGCCTGCAATGCCGGGGCGCGCAGCCGCTATTGTGAGGAAAAGCAATGGCAGCTTTATGCCTGTGATTCCTGCGGGCTGATTTATCTTGATCCGATGCCCGGTCCGGGGCTGCTGGCCGAAATGTATCATGACGCCTATGGCCAGGCGCAAACCGGCTATTTCGCCAAACCGCATGCCAAGCTGCGCCGAAGCGGCATCAGGCTCAAGGTCATCCGGCGCTTCACGAAAAATGCGGGCGGAAATTTTCTGGATGTTGGCTGTAATGGCGGCTTCATGGTTGAGGCGGCGCGGCGTGCGGGCTTTGCCGCATGGGGGGTGGAGCCGGACGCGGTGTCACTGGAATATGCGCGCCGCCATTTTTCCGGCAACCGGTATTTTCATGGGCTGATCGCTGATTTTAATCCGGAAGATGAGCAGGGCGCGCCGGTCCGCTTTGATGTGGTCTATTGCTCCGAAGTGATCGAGCATGTGACGCAGCCGCAGAATTTCCTGCGCGATATTTTCCGCGTGATGCGGCCTGGCGGCGTGCTGTATCTGACCACGCCGGATATTTCGCATTGGCGGCGTCCGCGGCGCTTGACGCGCTGGGACGGTTTTTGCCCGCCATCGCATGTGCTGTATTTCAATCCGCAAAATCTGATGGCGCTGGCGCGGCGCTGCGGGTTTGAACTGGTGAACCGGCGGCCATCCTGGAAGCCCGGAATCAAGCTGCTGATGCGGCGTCCGCTTTAAATGCTTCGGCGCAGTCCAGCCATCGCGCCCCGCCGCCATCCCGGCAATGGGCTGAGATGAAGCGTAAAAGCTGCGACAGAAAATCCCAGCTGCGGGTGTTCTGAATCAGATGATGCGTCAGAATGCCGGTGGGCTCGTCCGGGTCAAAGCCGGCCGGAAGGGGCTTGCCGAAAACCAGAATATCCGAAGGAATGTCCGGGTACAGGCGGCGCACGCGCAATAGCGCGGTCATCTCCTCCAATATGTCCTGCGCCGGACGCTGGCCGCGTTGCGCATGCCAGTCAATCGAATCAATGTGGCAGTTCGTTTGCACCAGGCCTGGGGCAGGCTGGCGCTGCGCCGCCGGGCGGAAACTGGACACGCCGCAAAACCCCAGTGCTGGCAGATGCGGGGCCAGCATGATGTCGAGACGGTTCCAGGGCGGCACCAGGATCGGCAGCAATCTGCCGCCAAACCTGTCTCGCAGCAGGGCCAGGCCCTGTGCAAGCTCGGCGCACATGTCCGTAATGCTGCGATGGCCGCCAAATTCGGCCTGCTTTTCATGCGCTGGCGCATGGTTGATATGGGCATAGCCATGCACGATGGGCGTGATGCGCGGCATCTGGCCGATTGCCTGCACCAATGCGCTATCGGCAAGCTTCGGTACTACCGCCAGCGCCAGCGGCACGGAAAATTCATCGGACAAATACAGCAATTGGTTCAATGCTTCGCTGCCGGTAGTGGCGTCATCATCGCGCCACCAGAATGTGGCGCTGCGCCCGGCCTCGGCCCAGGCGGCCAATTCCGCTTCAAGCGCCTTCCAGGCAGATGCGGCCTCAGCCATGCAGTTTCTCCAGAATAAAGCCGGCAGTTGCCGTGCCCCCGTTCATATCGGGCAGCGCATATGGCCTGTTCTTGTGCAGGATGGCGCGGTCGATGGCTGCGGCCAGTGATACGGGTGTTAATTCCATTTCTGACAGCACGATCGCAAGTCCTGCCGCCGCCAGCGCCTGTGCGCGCACACTCTGTTCCTGTTCGCGCGCAGTGGCAAAGGGCACGATGACAGCGGGTGTTTGCGAGATGCGCCTGGCCTGTAAAATATCCATAACGGTGTTATAGCCCCCCTGGCTTACGGAACAGGCGCTGTTGCACAGAAGCTGCGGAAAGTCTGGCCGCGACGCTTCGGCAATAATGCCGGGCGGCGCGATTTTTTGCAGGGTCTGCAATTGTCCTGCTGGTGCGTTGCCGCCCGCAAGTATCCGCCATATTTTCTGCCCCGCCTGTGTTGAGTGCGCGCGTGCCTGCATCGCCGTCATCAGCAATGCCTCCCCTACCGCGCCGCCTCCAGCAGATATGGTTACTTCATTGCTACCGGCAAGATTGGCCGCGGCGCCAAGTGCAGATGATGTGTCTGCCGTCACATAACCGGTGTAAAAAACCTTGCCGCTCAGTCCGGCGATGGCCGGATAGGTTTGATCAAGCCGGATGAAACTGGCGTCACCATGAACCAATATATAATCAAAATAATTCCGCGCGCGCGTCACGGCTTTCTGTGTGCGGCCAGGTTTGTCCGATGGTATGATAATATCGCGCACCGAGCATAGCACCAGCGGCGCAGACGAGCAGCTGCGCGCGGCTTCCAGCAAAGGCAGCAATTCAAAGTCAAACTGTCTGCGGCCAAACGGAAACATCTCAATCAGCAGCGCATCCGGCTGCACATTCTGGAATGCCCGCAACAAAGCGTTTTTGCGCTGTTCGCGCCAATGCGTGTCAATGGGCCTGCCGCTTTCATCCAGCAATTGGGAAAATGCCGCATCGGCGGCGCGGACAGGCGCCAGCTGGATGATTTCACCTCCGGGCATGCTGGCATGGGGATGCGGCATGCCGCCGCTGATAAGGGTGACTTCCATACCGGCGTCATGCAGATAACGGCTCAGACGCAGGGCGCGTTCCAGATGGCCTATGCCAAGCAGATGCTGCACATAGAACATGATCCGTTTACGGATTAATTTACCCGTCATGACGAGGCGCCAGCGGGATGTTCAGCGCCACCGGAACAATGTTTGCGTCTGCGTCTGCATCAAACAGATGCACGGCGCGCCAGTCCAGTTTCACCGGCGGCTTGCCCAGCATGTCCCAGTCATAGGCCAGTGCGAGGGCTGCGCGGATAACCCCCTTATGGGTTAGCGCGGTAACAGGGCGGCCAGGATCGGCAATATCCCTGAACCAGGATTTCAGCCGTTCCTGCACCTCGGCGGGGGATTCGCCGCCCGGCGGGCGGAAATGCAGCCCGCGATCTTCATTCTCCTGCATGACGGCTCCATAACGGGCCCTCAGGCTATGCAGGGTTTCGCCTTCCCATTCTCCCCAATGCATTTCGCTCAGGCGCGGTTCAATACGAAAAGCGCCGGGTCCAAGGATGCGCGCAGTTTCAATCGCGCGTGGTAAAGGGCTTGCATGCCAGCGGCTGGTGCGCAACATGCCGGGCGCCCGCAGTGATTTTAATTCGGCGCAACCCTGTGCGCTGAGCGGCACGCTGGCGCGGCCCTGGATGCGCCCCTCGCAGTTCCATTGGGTTTCACCATGCCGGATGAAAGCGATAAGCGTCATTCAGCCTTGCCGCCGTTTTAAAAGCCGCACCCACCAGCCCCGTGAAGGGTCCGGTTTTCGCGGCAATCTATTCAGTCCGGCATTCAGTATGATGGCGGCTTTTTCCATGCTGCGCATATTGCTTACGAATCTTTTTGCGGTCGCGCCCATGCGCAGGCGCGCCTCACTGTCGGAGATCAGAAAATCAACGACTCCGGCGAAGGCCTCTGCATCGCCCTCAGGCGTCAGGAAACCGGTTTGCCCATCCAGGATAACCTCAGTAACGCCGCGCACCTTGCCAGCGATTATGGGCAGGCCGGCAGCCTGCGCCTCCAGCAGCGCCATGCCATAGGCCTCGCCAGCGGCCGGCCAGACGCAGATATCGGCTTCGGCATATAATTGCGGCATTTCGAATTTTGCCCGCGCGCCCAGCATTCGCACCCGCTCTGGCCCAAACCGGGAAAGCAAAGCCTCCACCTCGGCGCGCGCCGGACCATCTCCGACGACCGTCAGGTTCCAGTTCTGGTTTTTCGTCCGGCCGAGATAATCCGCCAGTCTGCGGTAACTTTCCACTTTGTCGCCGGGGCGCATCATGCCCACGGCCAGCAGCCGCACAGGCTGTCCCGGTTCGGGGTCTGTGCGTGTTATCCGGCTGTAAGGGGCAGGGTCCAGAAATGGCGGCAGATCCCGCTGGATCTGCCCTTCATCCAAAATTTTCTCCAGGCCTTCTCGATCAATGCTGGTCATGGAAAAAATCAGATTGGCGCTTTTGATGGCAAGCTCGGCCCCCATGTGCCCAAGCGCCCAAGGGCCCTGCGCCCGGCTGGCCGCGTAGGATGCTTCCGCCACCACATAGGGAATCTGCAATGCTTTGGCCACCTGCGGGCCGATCCAGTCGGGCGATTTGTAATAGACATGATAGCTGAACCACAATTCCGGGCGCATATCTTCATCACGGGCACGGTAGCGCGCGATCAGGCGGGCCGCCTCGCGCTCGGCGCCCGCACGGAGCTTCTCCTGCTGTATTGGGGATCCCGCACCTTCATAGGCGCGAAAACTGGATGCGATTTCCACATCGTGACGGGCCATGCTCAGGGTTGAGATCAGCAGTCCCGCCATCTCCCGGTCGCCGGAAGGCGTCAGATCATCGGGGGCTTTCATCGGGGCGTAAAAGGCTATGCGCATTCTGGTAAGCCGGATTCGGAGTTAAATTGATGCACTAAACTATCTATTGTCGCCTGCATCTGAAAATGACTTTCAAGCCGCGCGCGCCCCATCTGTCCCATATGGGCGCGCTGCGCCGGGTTCTGGATCAATTCCGCAATGGCGTCTGCAACTGCCTGCGCGTTTTCCGGCGGACATAGCAGGCCGGTTACCCGGTCACAAATAAATTCAGAAATCGCGGGCAGATTGCTGGTGACCACCGGCAAGGCCTGGCTTTGCGCCTCCATCAGGACATTGGGTATGCCGTCACGATCACCATCCGGTGCGATGCGGCAGGCCAGCACGAACAGATCACTTTCCCGCAAGGCATCAAGGATACGGATATGTTCTGACGGCCCGGCCCAGCTAATGCGGCTGTCCAGCCCCAATATTTGCGATAATTCCCGCAGCCGGGCCATCTCCGGTCCGCCGCCCAGATGCAGCAGCCGCCAATGCAGATGCCGGGGAAGCAGGGCCAGCGCCTGCATCAGCACGTCATAGCCCTTTTTCACCACGGCGCGTCCTACACTTATCAGCCGGACGGGGTCTTCCGGGCTTTGACCGTCGCGCAGGCTGTGCCCGGCGGGCGGCGGCGGAAATCGCGCGAGATCAAGCCCGTGATAGACCAGCTTCACCTGGCCTGCCTGCCCCCGGTCACACAGGCTGTTGAGATAGCTGGCCCCGGCAGCGGTGCAACTGACGCCCCAGGCGCAATCGGCCAGTTTTTCTTTCAACTCCCATTGCGGTGTCGTCCAGATATCCTTGGCATGGGCGGAAAAGCTCCAACTCAGACCGCGCATCAGCGCGGTGTAACGGGCGACCGATCCGGGCGTGTGCAGGAAATGTGCATGCAGGTGACAGATATTGTCCTGCATTTCGTGCGCCAGCACCAGGGCCTGGGCAAAACGCCGCATCCGGTTGACCGTGCGGTCGCGGCGCAGATCGCGCAGCCATAGCCGCATTGCCTGCGCATAGCCGGGCAATCGCCGCGCCTTGCGCCAGCTGCGCCATATCCGTACCGGATCGTCGCGGACATATTCCGGAAGATAGGTGACGCTGGCTGCGATTTCCCCGTGCATGGCGTGTATGGCCCTGTCCGTCGGGTGGCGCAGCGAAAAGATGGCTATTGTCAGGCCGCGCTGTTCCAATGCCAGTATTTCCTGTGTGATAAAGGTTTCCGAAAGTCTTGGATAACCTTTCAGCACAAACGCCACGGGCGGGGGCGCTTCACGCATGGCTGTGCGTTTCCTTTTTGCGGCGCGCCTTTGGCTCCCGGGTCAGCCTGGTTTCCGGCTTGAGTGAAACCCCGGCCAGATCCGCAACCCTGGCCAGCCCGTCACCGATCCCCAGCAGGCCGGCCCGCGATGGCGGCGCCTGACCCGGCAGCGCCAGCAATGCGCGAAGCATGATTTCAGGATCGCGCGCACCGGCTGCCTCATCCAGCGGGTCGCTTAACATGGTGATCAGGCCCAGACCGCTGGCGCGTTCGGCCCGGATGGTCTGTTCCAGGCGCGGCGTGGCGCGCGGAACGATCAGGGCCGGTTTGTCGCGCGCCAGAATCTCACAGAAAGTATTATATCCCCCCATGGCGATGATACCGGCGGCACCCGCTTCGAATTGCTCGATATGACTGTCGAAAGTAATCAGCGTTACCGCCGCCAGCCGCGCCGCGCGATGCGTAAAACTGGCCTGTGCGTCGGGGTTCATAAAGGGGCCGAGAACGATCAGCGCGGGCAGGGGTGCGGGGCCGGGACGTGAGGCGCTCAGCTCATAAGCGGTCAGGACCCAGTCAATCAATCCTTCCCCGTCCCCGCCGCCGCCCGTCGTGACCAGCAGATAGGGGGACCGGGTGATTTCCGGCATCACCATTGCGGCAGGCTGGGCCGGCATGCGGGGGCACAGATAACCGGTATAGGTTATTTTTGCATCCAGTTCCGCAGGCAGGCCGATGCCGTCCAGCGGCGCGTATATGTCCTGTTTGCCGTAAATCCAGATCTCGTCATAAAGTTTGCGCAAGGCGGGCAGAGCTTTTTTGCGTTTCCATTCCGCCGCCAGCCGGTCCGGTTCGTCCAGAATATCGCGCAGACCAAGCACCAGCCGCGTGCCCCTGGCCTTGAGCATTTTTAAGCTGGGCGCGACCTCGCCGCGTAATCCAAGCGGTTCCTTATCCACAATGAATATATCGGGCGCAAAAATATCTGCCGTGTGGCGGATAATGGATTGGCGCAATTCCAGGGTTTCCGAAATGTCCAGATGCAGATTAAGCGAAGTATATTCCCCATTGCGCAGTTTGATGACGCCCGGAACGCGCACGAAATCGACACGGGCCCTGAAATCGAAACTGCCGATAATCGGCGATCCGGACAGAATTAACACGGATAGTTTGGAATAGTTCTCGACAAGGGCATGGGCGATGGCCCGGCAGCGGCGCAGATGCCCGAGGCCAAAGGTATCATGGCTGTAGATTAAAACCCGTGAGCCGGATTTCTTAGCCCGCATGGCGATTTTTGTCCCCCTTGACCCTATTCGGATCAGACGGATTAGCCGGAGGCGATCCCTTCTGATCCGAATGGGGCCGATCTAATTATTTAGGGCAATTGGCGCTGGAAAACTGCTTAATGTCATGATGTCGCGCGAATCGGCCTTTGCTCTGGATATGAAAGTGATAGAGCAGCTTCATTCGTTCTACTATGATAGAATTAAAGCTTTGGAAATGAGTTCGCCGCACGCGATGGATCCAAATATTTTCCGATATATATGGCGTTACAGCCGCACCAGCCAGTTAACGGTTTTGACCCTGGTGCTGGCGTCGCTGCCATTTTATTTTCTGATGCTGGATTTGCCGCGTAAAATTGTGAACGGCCCGATTCAGGGCCAGGGCTTTGACAGCGCGCAGACCACGGCCTCTTTTTTACGCTTTACCCTGAATATCCCGGAATTTTTGCAGCAATGGCTTGGGACGGCCGAATGGGTGCTTTTTGAGGGCTATGCGCTGGAGCGCATACCCTATCTTATGGCGTTAAGCTGCACCTTGCTGGGCCTGGTTGCGGTCAATGGCATTTTCAAGCTCCAGATCAACACCCTGAAGGGCCGCATGGGAGAGCGGACATTGCGCCGTCTGCGCTATCAGCTGTTTGACAGGGTGTTGCGGTTTCCCACCGCGCATGTGCGCAAGGTGCGCCAGGCCGAAGTCGCCTCCATGATCAAGGATGAAGTGGAACCTTTGGGCGGCTTCATTGGCGACGCCTTTGTGCAGCCCGCTTTTTTGGGCGGGCAGGCGGTCACAGCCTTACTGTTCATTATGATCCAGAGTTTCTGGCTGGGCCTGGTTGCAGGCGTGATTGTGCTGGCGCAGGCGCTGATCATTCCCAGACTGCGCCGCCGCATCCTTGAACTGGGCCGGCAGCGGCAGCTGGCGGCGCGGCAGCTGGCGGGACGGGTGGGCGAAGTGGTTGAGGGGGCGCTGGAAATTCATGCGCATGACACCTCCCATTATGAACGCGCCGAAATCACAGGGCGGCTGGGAAAAATTTTTCTGCTCCGCTTTGAAATTTACCGCCGTAAATTTCAGGTCAAGTTTTTGAATAATACGCTGGCGCAGTTTACCCCGTTTATTTTTTACGCCGCCGGTGGATATTTCGCGATCAAGGGCAGCATGGATATAGGCCAGCTTGTGGCGGCACTGGTTGCCTATAAGGAGCTTCCAACCCCGGTAAAGGAACTCATAGACTGGGATCAGCAGCGGCTGGACGTGCAGATCAAATATGAAAGCATTATCACCCAGTTCAATCCCGAGGGGATGCTCGCGCCGGAATTGCAGGACCCGGACCGGCATGAAGATCAGCCGCTGACGGGCATGATCACGGCTTCGCGTGTCTCGCTGGAAGATGATGCGGGGCTTAAACTGCTGGACGGCGTGTCCTTCTCGTTTGACGCCAGTTCCCATATCGCCATTACCGGGCCGGTCGGGGGGGGGCAGGATTATCTGGGGCTTGTGCTGGCGCGGCTGGTGTTTCCGACCAGCGGCAAGATAAGTATTGGCGGCCGTGACATGTCGCAATTACCCGAAGCGGTGACAGGACGGCGCATGTCCTATGCGGGCAGCGATTCCATCCTGTTTGCGCGCACCGTGCGCGAAAATCTGCTGTATGGGCTGATGCATCGCCCCCTTACCGCGCCGGTCATTCAGGTTGACGATCCGCAGCGTGAGGTTCTGGAACAAATTGAAATCCGCCGATCCGGCAATTCGCTTTTTGACATGCGCGCGGACTGGATCGACTATGCCGCAGCGGGCGCGCAGGGGCCATTTGATATCGACAATCAGATAGCAGAAGTGCTGGATGTGGTGATGCTGCGCGAGGATATCTATCAGCTCGGCCTGCGCGGCAGCATCAGCCCCTTCAAGCATCCTTCTCTGGCGGAGAATATTTTACGGGCGCGTGCCGAACTGTTTGAAATGCTGAAGGACCCGCAATATGGATCGCTGGTGGAGCCGTTCGATCCCGGCCGCTTCAATCAGAATGCGACATTAAGCGAGAATTTGCTGTTTGGCACTGCGGTTGGCGGCGCTTTCGCCACTGCCGGCCTGATCGAGAATGAATATTTCCAGTCCATCCTGGATGAAACCGGCCTGACAACGGAACTCATCCGCATGGGCCTGACCATTGCCGAAACCATGGTCGAGCTTTTTACCGATATTGCACCCGGCCATCCGTTTTTTGAACAGTTCAGCTTTATCTCGTCAGACGATCTTCCAGAATATCAGGAAATAGTCAAACGCGCGGGCAAGATTGGCCTGGAAGTGCTGCCGGGGGCGGACCGTCATATGCTGGCGAAGCTTCCGCTTGATTACAGCGAGGCGCGTCACCGCCTTGGCCTGATTGACGCGGCGATGGAGGCGCGCATATTGGCCGTGCGGCATCAATTTTCTGAAAATCTGCCTGCTGATTATATTCAGGCCATCGAATTTTATGATCCGCAAAAATATAATTCCGCCGCAACCCTGCTGGATAATATTCTTTTTGGCCGCGTGATTTATGGTCAGGCGGAAGCGCAGGCGCGCATTAACGCGCTGATCAATGAAGTGGTGAACCAGCTCAATCTGCGCTGGGAAATTTTCATGGTCGGGCTGAATTTCAATGTTGGCGCGCGCGGACGGCTATTAAGCGCGCCGCAGCGGCAGAAGCTCGCTCTGGCCAAGGCGATCCTCAAACGGCCGGATCTGCTGGTGCTCAGCGATGCGCTTTCACTGCTGGATGCGCGCAGTCAGCAGCAGATATTGTGCAATATCAAAAAATTCTCCGAAGGGCGGGGCCTGGTCTGGATCAGCGGACAGATCGAGCCGTGCAGGGATTTTGATCAGATTTTGGTGATTGAAGACGGAAGGATAGTCGCGCAGGGCAGTTTTGAACATTTGTCGCACGAAGGTTCGCGCCTTTCACAATTACTGGCTGTTGGCTAGCGCAATTGCGCCTAATGGAATGAGAAGAAAAAATGCAGCTCAACGAAGAAGTGGAAGTGTTACGCAGAGTGTCCCTGTTTTCAGGGATTGAGCCTGCGAAACTGAAACTGCTGGCATTCACCAGTAAGCGTATGGTGTTTGCGCAGGGGCAAAATCTGATGCGTCAGGGCGAGATGGGCAATTCGGCCTATCTGATCCTGAGCGGTGAAGCGGATGTGCTGGTGGATATGGGCACTGGGCCGGTCAAGGTGGCCAAGGTCGGGCGCAACAGTCTGGTCGGCGAAATGGCCATCTTGCGTGATCAGCCGCGCACGGCTACGGTGACAGCCGCAACCGAGGTCGCTACGCTGGAGATCACCAAGGAAAGCTTTTTCCAGCTTATCGAGGAAAGCCCGAAAATTGCCATCGAATTGATGCGGATTCTGGTCAGGCGGCTTGAGGCAACGACACTGGATCTTACTGGCGCGCGCGCTAAATTGCGCAGCGCCGGGATTGAGGAATGATACCGCTTTAATAGGCGGCCGCATTAAAAAGCAGAGGTAATCGCGTGAGCAACACTATCGACCCGGCGGTTTTACCGCCCAATATCCAGGCCATTTTGCGCAAACCCTCGCCGGCGAGTAAATATCTTGGACAGGAGTTTCTGGAATGTGATGTCCAGACAGGCCGCGTCAAGATGGCCTATCAGGCCAGCGGCGAATTATGCAATCTGTGGGGCGGCATTCATGGCGGCATGGTCGCCGCGATAATGGACGATGTTCTGGCGCTTGCCTTCGGGCTGACCATAGATTGGGGGCAGATCACGCCGACACTGGAATTGAAAACCACTTTTTTGCAGGCCGCCCGCCCCGGAAGGCTGCTGGCTGAAGCCTGGATTATCCGGCGGGGCAAATCTATCAGTTTTGCAGAATCGGAGCTTCGCTCCGCGGATGGCGAACTGCTGGCCAAAGCTAGCGCAACCGCAAGCATAGTCACCTTGAAACCCAAAGCCGCCAAGGACTAGCAGCAATTTTATGGATCGGATGGTAGCGCCAGAGATGATTCCATCTGATCCGAATGGGGTCCAATGCCCTCCCTGCCAGTTCCCGCTAATACAGATCGCTGAAAATCCGTGTGGAATGTGATTTAAATCACAGTTTAACACCGGAGGTTCCGCGACCGGCGATCCGGCTATGATCTGCTGACATCCTTGCGCGCACATTGGACAAGCTGGATAGCGCAGCAGATCACGGATTGATGCATGCAGTGCGCAACTGAATTCCCTCTATGATCAAGTAACTAATTCTTTACTGCCGTGGCCGGCACTCAGGCAATATGTGAAGTGTGATAAGTGACCAGAAACTATGGTTAATTTCATATTTTTCTTGCCGATGCAGCATTTGGATGTTATCTTTCAAGCTCAGATCATACTAAGTATTCGCTATATATAAGCTGTTTGGAATGGCCGCAAATTTAATCAATGCGGCCTGTCATAAAAATAAGAATCTTGATTCGGGTTGGTATTCGTATTCTGGCAGTTATCATTTAGGGGTTTATTCAATGAGTCAGCGTAAATTTCTGACGGCTGCCGGTGTTTTCACCGCGGGCCTGTTGCTCAGCACCGGTGCGATGGCTGCTGTTTCTGCCTCGATGCAGCTCTTCATTGAAGATGCGCGCTATGATGGCGCCGGTGCGGATGATCCGGAAACCTGGGCCAAGCTGGGCATCTCTGAGTTTAATCTCTGGGTTGTAGGCAATGTTGGCGGCAATGGCCTTGTTGGCGGTGGCCGGGGCAGTGCGATCCGGGATGTGCGCTTTGTTGCATCGTTCGACCGGGCGTTATTGTTAGACGGGTACATGCCATCCCTGTCATTTACGCCGACCCAGGATGGTAATGATCACGGTTTTAACGACTTTACGACCCCTGCTGATGTGACTAGGTGTGCTGATCCGGCTGTTCAGCCCTTTGACGCAGATGATGTGCCACTGCCTGATCATGGCATGCTGACTGCCGGCCGGGTGGCGATAACCTTCTGTCTGGGTGATTTCACCGAGACAGCAACAAAACTGGCGGACTTCCAGCCGGATGGGCCCTATCCCTTTAACGGTGAGGGATGGTTCCCCGCTGCAGGGAATGGCAGGGGCCAGATCAATAAATATAGTGTGATGGTCGCGGGACTGCCGATCGGGGCGCAGGTGCATTTTGACGTGTATGGCTTCACCGATGCCGGCGATCTGGCTTTCGCGCCCTTCTCGCATGATGCGCGCTGGGAACAGGTCGGCGGCGACTCCAGCATTCCGGCGCCAGGCACACTGGCGACCTTCCTTGCCGGTCTGCTGGGCCTTGGCTGGCTGACACGCTTCAAGCGCCGCAGAGCCGCCGCTTGAAAACCGGGCCGCGCGCGCCAGTTCAAGGCGGTATCGCGGCCCTGTAATTCCGGACTATGATTTCAACATGCCCGCCAGACAAGACAGTCTGGCGGGCATGTCGCCTTTAGACCGGCGTGCATTGATGTGCCGTGTCAGGCAATTAGATGCGTTTGCTACGCGCAGAATATTTCCAGCAATGCCGCAATCATGCAAAATACCTTAATTCGGCCATAAAATTGCCTGATTGCCCCTGCATGTTGCAGTCTAGGCATAGACCTTTCCCTGTGGAGATTAGCATGGGTTTCCGGAAATTATTTTTCGTCAATGTCCTGTTTACAGCATTAATCGCGCAGGCGGCGGCGGTGACGCCAGCGCTGGCCTGGCGTGATGATGACAGGTCCTACCATCGTGGCGGGGGACACGGGGGGCACCGGGGCTGGGGACATCACGATGATCACTGGCGCCATTATCGCGGTCATGATCGCGGCCATCACCGGTCCAGCAATTTTCAGATTATTTTGAACCAGAGTTATGGCTCCAGCTCCGGCTGGTCGCCATATTATGGCCATCGCCCGGAATTCCGGACCTATCGGCGGCATCAGCCGGAGGTTTATTATGGGCGGAATGATTCCAACCTGCTGGGTACGCTGTTTGGCGGCGCGGTGGGCGGTATTGCCGGATCGCAGATCGGCGATGGCAGCGGCCGCACCGCCGCCATTATCGGCGGCACGGTAATTGGCGCGCTGGTGGGCGGCAATATCGGCCGCAGCCCCTATGATCACGCCCATGCCGCCAATGTGTTTGAGGTGACGCCCAGCAACCAGACGGTCGCCTGGCAAAACCCGGATGATGGCTATGCTTATCAGGTCACGCCCATCCGCACCTATCAGGCAAATAGCGGACAATATTGCCGTGAATATCAGGCCGTCGCCACCGTGGGCGGCAGGGCCCAGTCAACCTATGGCACTGCCTGCCGCACGCCGGACGGCGACTGGCAGATCATGAATTAGGTGACGCGGCTTCGCCCCGTTCTTCTAACAGTTTGAATTTCCGGCAAGTTCTGCCCGCCTGTAGTGGATTACAGGCGGGCATATTTTTGCGAAAGCCGCCGCCGGTTAAAGCCAAAAAAAATTCACAAAAGAACTGACATTGTGTCATCATGCTGGACCGGAATTATACAATAAAAACACCAATAGTGGAGAGAAGCCATGGAGAAGTCACAGGGAACGGCCAATGAAGTGAAACCCGAACTGCGCGAGCTGGCGCAGGGGCAATTATACAAGACACCCCCTGGCGAGCAAAAACCGCAGGAATATTATGACGCCATCAAACGCAAATTCGCCGAAGAGCGCGACCTGCGCCTGAAATATAAACCGGCCGGCACCAAGGAATATATATACGAGCTGGAAGGCAATCTGGCCCGCTATGAGGTCGATCCTTATGCGCCGCAGCCTGCCCCGCGCGCCGCACTGACCGACACTGTCGAGGTTCTGTTCATTGGCGGCGGTTTTTCCGCGCTGCTCGCATCCGCCAAGCTGCGCGAATATGGCGTCGAAAGCATCCGCATTGTCGAACGCGGCGCCGATGTCGGCGGCACCTGGTACTGGAACCGTTATCCCGGCATTGCCTGCGACGTGGTGTCGTATGACTATCTGCCGCTGCTGGATGAAATGAATTATGTGCCGCGCGACCATTACGCCAAGGGCAATGAAATTTTCGAACATTGCCAGGCCATCGCCAAAAAATATGATCTGTACGGACTAGCGGTGTTCCAGACCACGGTGACCTCGACGGTGTGGAATAACATCGAACAATTATGGGTCGTCAAAACCGATCGCGGCGACACGATGAAGGCGCGCTTTGTCGTGTGCGCCAACGGGCCAATGTCCAAGCCCAAGCTGGCGCGGATCGATGGCATTGAAGACTATAAGGGCCACTCGTTCCATACCGGGCGCTGGGATTACGCCTATACCAAAAATGATCTGTCCGGATTGCAGGATAAGGTCGTGGGCATTATCGGCACCGGCGCCACCGCCGTGCAGGCCATTCCCAAACTGGGCGCCGCCTGCAAGGAGCTGTATGTGTTCCAGCGCACGCCATCCTCGATTGATTTTCGGGATGACTGGCCGACCGATCCCAACTGGGCGCGCAAGCTGAAACCCGGCTGGCAGGCCAAACGCCGCGAGCGGACATTGCTGGCCACTCAGGAAACCGATGAGCAAAAGGCCAAAAAAGCCACGCTCACGCCAGAGGAAAAAATCCGCAAGCAGGAGAATGCGAATATTGACGCGATGATGCGCATTCACCGGCGCATCGAAAAAGAAGTGAAAGACCCCGCCACCGCCGAGGCGCTGAAGCCCTGGTACATGCTGATGTGCAAGCGGCCCTGCTTCCATGAAGATTATCTGGCGACCTTCAACCGGCCCAACGTGCATCTGGTTGATACGCATGGCAAGGGCATTCACCGGATCACTGAAAAAGGCCCGGAATTTGAAGGCAAGGTCTATGAGGTGGATGTGCTGATCTACGCCACCGGTTTCGACGTGCAGAAGACCGGCATCTATAACCAGATCGTCGGCGCCAACGGCCTGGAGATCAATGACAAATACAAGGACGGCATCCGCACCATGTTTGGCATTCATTCGCATGGCTATCCCAACATGTTCATCATGGCAGGCTATCAGGCGTCGTTCCAGTTCAACCTGACCGACATGCTGTATGCGCAGGGCGAACATATTGCCGCCTGTATCGATTATACCCGCAAGCATGGTTACGCCGCGCTGGAGGTGACGCCGGATGCGGAAGACTGGTGGGTGCAGGAAGTGATCAATTTCCGCGGCAAGACCGACCGCAACAAGGAATGCACGCCGGGCTATTATAATTTCGAAGGCGAGGACAACCGGCGCCAGGACGGCACCTATAATGGCGGCTTCTACCGCTATGTAGAGCACACCAAAGAAGCGCAGGCGGCGATGGAGAAATATTTCAAATTCGAGAACAGGAAGAACTGAAGTCCTGCTGCAACACTAAGCCTGCCTGCGGGTTGAAGCCCTGGTTTTTAACCCGCAGGCCAATCTGCGGGGCCGTTAGCGCCCCTGCATCTGTCAGCGTGCGTTCATGGCCGCCACTTGCGGGATCACTTCGGAGATCAGCAGCTTTGTTTGGGCGAGCATTTCGCTGGCGTCACCTGCCACCGGGCGCAGAATGAATTTATGCGCTCCGGCTGCAATATATTCCTTCAGCCGGGCCAGAATTTCATCGGCACCCCCCACCGCGTAATAGCCGCGCGGATCGTCTTTCACGCGCTTAGCCAGTGCTGCCACATTGCGCGCCACCGGGGCATCATCCCATTTACCGAAACGGAAAGCGAAACCCGCGCCATAATGGTCTTCATCAATCTCGCGGCCGGTCTGGGTCAGGGCCTGCTTGATGCCCGCGATCACCGGGGCGACCTGGGCGGGGGTTTCCAGTCCCGCCTGCCAGCCGGTGCCGAGCGCCGCAGTGCGGCGTATCGCCCCTTCGGCGGAGCCGCCTACCCACAGGGGAATATCGGGCTGTACCGGGCGGGGCGATATGGAAACATCCGTATACTGAAAAAACTCGCCATGAAAAGTGACGCTTTCCTCGCGCCACAGGCGTGCGATCAGGGTCAGGCATTCATCGGTGCGGATGCCGCGCCGTTTTGTGGTGCGGCCCGTGGCCTCCCATTCCGGGCCGATGGCGCTGCCAACGCCAAAGGCGGGCAACAGGCGGCCCTTGCTCAATACATCAATGGTAGCGCACTGTTTGGCCAGCAGCAGCGGATCACGCAGGCCCGCCGAAGCGACATTCATACCAAATTTCAGCCGTTTGGTGGCCCCGGCAAGTGCGGCCATCACGCTCATACATTCGAGATGCGGGTCTTTGGACACGATGCGGTCAGACTGCCAGATCGAATCGACGCCCCCATCCTCGCACAGGGAAACCCATTGCCAGAAGCCATCGGCATCTTCGAACGGGAAATTGGCAATGCCCAGTCCCACGCCATAGGTCATGCTGTTTTCTTTCAGGATTGTTACAAGACCTTTAGCCTAGCCAAAAACGCAGGCAATACCAAGCGCAGTCCAGTTTACCGCCCTGGAATATCCGCACTGGGGATTTTCAGGACGCTTTCAACCAGGTGCGGTAAAAAACGGTCCATATCGGCCGAGGCCTTGTGGGCGAACTGCATCAGGGCAACCATATGCGCGTCACCGACCGCAATGCGTGCAGCGTCTTCGGGATCTACATCGCTTGCAACCGATCCTGCCTGCTTGCCAAGCACAATAACCTGCTTGAGCCGGTTGATAATGCGCTCCTGGAATTCAAGATATTTTGGCCAGGTGTCGTCCCGGATGGAAGTGCTCCATTCCAGCCAGACCCGGATCATGTCACTGTGCGTGTTCGCAGCGTCGGCAAAGGAACGCATCAATTTGTAAAGCGCCTCAGGGGCAGTCAGATGCGCCCCCTCAATGCTGGCGGTCATTTCCGTAAGAAATTCATCCACCTGGCTCAATACCTGCTCAACCAGATATTCGCGGCTGGGAAAATAGTTAAACACGGTCGCCACCGAAACGCCGGCCGCACGGGCCACTTCGGCATGGCTGGCGCGGCCAATGCCCAGATTTGCGAACACCCGCACCCCGTACACAAGCAATTGCGCACGGCGATCATCCGGGTTCATGCGTTTTCGTGGCGCTAGGACATTCATATTATGCTGTCTAATATATTTCCGGGATTTTGTCTATTTATTGTAAGAGATTCAGGCGTTTTTTTATAAAAAATTATTGTTGACAAATTAATCAGCAATGTATTGACTAACTACACAATAAGCGCGGAAATCGTGTTACGCAAATCGGAGGATCAGCTTATGGGCGTAGATGTGACGGTAGACAAACTGAAACCCTTGCCTGGCAATGCGCCGGACAATGCCGAGGCGCTGGAGAGATATGAGCGCGATTTCCAGTCTCATGGGCAGGTATGGGGCGAAATCCTGCAAAAGAATTTTGAGCGCCTGAGCAAGGGCAGCTATTCCCTGCACTGGATGAATGGGGAAGCCAATGGCTGGGGCAGCCAGAAGCCGAAAATTTCCTCGCGCGGCCTGACCTATAATGATGTTAACCGCGTCAAGGGCACGGGTGAAATCGAAGAAGTCTCCACCTGGAAAAGTTTTGCCCCGCGCGGTTCAATTCGCGATCCCTACAAGAATATGATGCCGGTGCTGGAAAGCTATGATGTCATGCACAAATATGATGTGTGGTCGGACAATGTTTCGCCTTTGTATGAAGAGGCCAAGGCGCGGCAGTGGAATGCCACTCGCGATATCCCGTGGGACGAATTGGGCGACATTCCCGAAGACCTTGCCAAGGCGTCCTGCCAGCTTTCTACCTTCCTGTCCGAAGTTGAATTTGCCGCAGGTGATTTTCCGGCCAAATGGCTGTATCGCATTCCGCAGGATTTTCTGGAGGTGAAAAGCTTTCTGGCGACGCAGATCATGGACGAGGCGCGTCATCAGGAAGTGTTCCGCAAACGTGCGCTGATGGGAGGCGGGCTGATGCATGCTTCGCCGGGCTTTGAATGGGCGTTGAAATCCATACTGGACGCGCCCAATCATGTGATGGGTACGTTCCTGCTCAATCTGCTGGGCGAGGGGCTGGTTCTGTCGATTTTCCGCTCCGGCGAGATGATCGCGAAGACGCATACGGACAAGGAAATCTTCCGTCTGTGCATGCAGGATGAGGCGCGTCACGTTTCCTATGGCGTGCTGCAATTCAAATATTATCTAGATAATCACCCCAACCGCGCCCAGGCCGAGGAGGAACTGCACCGTTTTGCCGATCTTGGAGAACAGATCATCCTGACCGCGTTCAGCGAAGCGACAGTGACCGAGCCGGTGGCGATTCTTCTTGGCGGCGGCCTCAAACATATAGATGCGGGTATGGATGGCCTTGGCAAGCTGTGGACAGTGTTTATCGAGGAATATCTCCAACGCTGTGACCGGGCCGGGTTTAACCGCCGCGCGCGCTGCACCATTCCGGCGCAGTTCCCGTGGGGCGGTATGATCGCAGCCTGAAGGCGGTTTTTGTATGCCGGATATTAAAAATGAAATGCCTGTGGCCGCAAAGCCGCAGGCGGCGCCTTCCGGGCCGGTATTGTTTACGTCGCTGGCCTGGTTCGAGGCGCTGGTATCCGTGATGCGCAGCAATGCCGCGCGCTACGAACATCTTGGTTACACGGATTGCGTCATGCAGTTCATCATTACCGATGGCAATGCCGGTAAGCCCTGGAGTGTGCGGCTTACCTTCGATACTTATGATGTGACGGAAGTGGCGCTGGCCAATCCCGTGCGCGAGGATATCAGCGATTTTGCGTTTGAAGCGCCGCTTTCGGTGTGGACAGCCATGATCGAAAATATTGCGCGCAATCATGGCAAGCCCGATCATGAATATACCCTGAATTATCTGAGCATGCGCGAGCCGCTGTTCACGGTTTCCGCTGAAGACCAGCTGCGGCGGGATTATTTTTTCCGTTACAATCAGACCATGCAACAGATGATGAACGATTCTCATCATATCGAAACCCGGTTTGCCTGACCGGCGGGGATAAAGATTTTCCATGGCAAAACATCGCGCCGGGCAATTTTATATTGATGAAACCTGTATTGGCTGTGGCGCATGCGATGAAATGTGTCCCGGCAAGGCCGATGCCGTTCAAGCGATACCGGGCGATTTTCGCGGGCGTTTCAAAATCGTACTGGAAGACTGCATTGATTGCGGATTTTGTGTGCCGGTATGCCCTGTCGACTGTATTCATGACGCCCGCACGGAAGGGGTTGTGGAGGGGGAGGGCGGCTATATGCGCATCAAAGAGCTTCAGGCCTGGGCCGAAAATCTGAAATCGCAGAATAGTTAAGCAGGCGCGCCGTGCCCGGCTTTTAAGCGCCCTGCCGCCCGTATGTGGCTATAAAAGCGGCATCCCGGCTTGGGATAGGCCATTTTCTCCCGGATTTAGCCGCCTGCCAAGTTGGCCTGAAAGTTGCTGGTTGTCCTGTATCACATGCGCCATATCAGGCGCTGAGAAACAGGATAGTGGAAATGAAGCCAAAACTTGTCGTTATCGGAAATGGCATGGCGGGCATGCGGGCGGTTGAAGAACTGCTGGATCGTGCGCCGGGAAGCTATGACATCACGGTGTTCGGTGCGGAACCCAATGTGAATTACAATCGCATCCTGCTGTCGCCGCTGCTGGCCGGGGAAAAGAGCTTCGAAGACATTATTATCAATGGCCGCGACTGGTATGCCGATAACGGTATTGTCCTGCATATGGGCGCCAGGATTACGCGCATTGATCGCGAAAAGCGCGAGGTGATCAGCGCCTGCGGCATCCGGGCAGGCTATGACCGGCTGCTGATCGCCACCGGCTCCGATCCGTTTATACTGCCCGTTCCAGGGGCCGATCTGCCCGGCGTGGTGACCTTTCGTGACGTGCTGGATGTAGAAAAGATGCTGGCCGCCAGCCGCACCCATCGCAATGTGGTTGTGATTGGAGGCGGCCTGCTTGGGCTGGAAGCCGCCAATGGACTGCGCGCAAACGGCATGCAGGTCAGTGTGGTGCATCTGATGCCGACATTGATGGAGCGCCAGCTGGATGAAGCGGCGGGCTATCTGCTGCAACGCGAATTCGAGAAGCGGGGTATCGAAATATATACCCGCGCCAATACCCAGGAAATTTATGGCGGCGCAAATGTGGAGGGCGTTTTGTTGCAGGATGGCCGGCGGATCGCTGCCGATCTTGTGGTCATGGCGGTGGGAATTAAACCCAGCATAGGCCTGGCCAAGGCGTCGGACCTGGTGTGCGAGCGCGGCATTGTCGTGAATGATCATATGGTCACGTCTGATCCGGCCATCCTTGCAGTTGGCGAATGTGTGCAGCATCGTGGCGCGGTCTATGGCCTTGTGGCGCCGCTGTTTGACATGGCGAAAGTCGTGGCGGCCCAGCTGGCGCAGGACGCCACTAGCGCCTATACGGGTTCCGTCACAAATACACGCTTGAAGGTTTCCGGCATTGATCTGTTTTCGGCCGGTGACTTTTCAGAAGCGGAAGGCACTGAGGATATTATTCTGCGGGACGCCCATCGCGGTGTTTACAAGCGGCTGGTGTTAAAGGACAACCGCATTCGCGGCGCCGTGCTCTATGGCGACACCAGCGATGGCGGCTGGTACTTTCAGATGTTACGCGATGGCGAGGATATCGCCCCCATACGCGACAGTCTGATTTTTGGGCAGGCTTTTGCAGGCGGCGTCCAGGCAAACCCTAGTTCCGCCGTTGCGGCGCTGCCGGATACGGCGGAAATCTGCGGCTGCAACGGCGTATGCAAAGGCAGGATCGTCAGCGCGATCAATGACCACGGCCTGACCAGTCTTGAGGATGTCCGGAGCAAAACCAAAGCCTCGGCTTCATGCGGTTCCTGCACCGGCCTGGTGGAGCAATTGCTGCAGCTGTCATTGGGAGAGGGCTATGTGGCCGGCGCCGCCATAAAGCCGCTATGCAAATGTACGGATCTGTCTCATGACGATGTGCGCAGGCTGATACTGGCCAGGGATCTGAAAAGCATTCCCGCCGTGATGCAGGAATTGCAATGGATGTCGGCAAATGGCTGTTCCACCTGCCGCCCGGCGCTGAATTATTATCTCGTCTGTGACTGGCCGGGCGAATATGAAGATGATTACCAGTCCCGCTTCATCAATGAGCGCGCGCATGCCAACATCCAGAAAGACGGCACCTATTCCGTTGTCCCGCGCATGTGGGGCGGGCTTACCAATGCCAGGGAATTGCGCGCCATCGCGGATGTTGTCGATAAATATAATATTCCCACCGTAAAAGTCACCGGCGGCCAGCGCATCGACCTGCTTGGGATCAAAAAAGAACAATTGCCGGAGGTCTGGAAGGATCTCAACGCCGGCGGCCTGGTTTCAGGCCATGCCTATGGCAAGGCGCTGCGCACGGTAAAAACCTGTGTTGGTTCCGAATGGTGCCGTTTTGGCACCCAGGCCTCGATGTCCATGGGCGTCATGATGGAAAAAATGACCTGGGGAAGCTGGACCCCGCACAAGGTTAAAATGGCGGTCTCCGGTTGCCCGCGCAACTGCGCCGAAGCGACGATCAAGGATTTCGGCGTGATTGCGGTGGATTCGGGCTGGGAACTGCATGTCGGCGGCAATGGCGGCATCAAGGTGCGTGTGACCGATCTGCTGTGCAAGGTCGAAACCGAAGCGGAGGTTCTGGAATATTGCGGCGCGTTCATGCAGCTCTACCGGCAGGAAGCGCATTATCTGGAACGCACGGCGCCCTGGGTCGAACGTGTCGGGCTTGACCATATAAAGGAAAAAATCGTTCACGATGCGCAGAGCCGGGCGCGCCTTAACGCCCGTTTTCTGATGTCACAGAAATTTGTGCAGAAAGATCCGTGGGCGGAACGTGCCAGCCAGGGCGTGCATGCGCATGAATTCAAGTCTCTTGAATTGGCCGGATAGATGGAACCCGGTAAAATGACGCAATGGATTGATATCGGCGCGGTGCCGGATATACCCAGGCTGGGTGCGCGGGTCGTGAAAACATCCGCCATGAAGATTGCGGTTTTCCGCACGGCGGATGATGAAATTTTTGCGCTGGAGGACCGCTGTCCGCATAAAGACGGGCCGCTATCGCAGGGGATCGTGCATGGCCGCTCTGTCGCCTGCCCGCTGCATAATCAGGTGTTTCATCTGGATAGCGGCGTTGGCGCCAATCCCGAGGATGGCTGCGCCCATACCCTGCCGGTTAAAATAGCGGATGGGCGGATTTATGTCCTGCCCGTGCCGCGTCAGCAGGCTGCCGAATGAGCACCGCCACCACATGTCCCTATTGCGGGGTAGGGTGCGGGGTGGATGTCAAAATATCTGATGCGGATACGGTAAATATCAGCGGCATGCCGGACCATCCGGCCAATTTCGGCCGGCTTTGTTCCAAGGGAACGGCGCTGGGTGAAACTTTCGGACTTGAAGACAGGCTGCTGCATCCATTCGTCAACGGGCAAATTTCGGACTGGCGTCATGCGCTGGATCAAGTTGCTGCGAAATTTCGTGCGGTCATCGCCCAGCATGGTCCCGACGCCGTGGCTTTCTATGTTTCAGGACAATTGCTGACCGAGGATTATTACGCCGCCAACAAGCTGCTGAAAGGTTTTATCGGCACGGCCAATATCGACACCAATTCCAGACTGTGCATGGCGTCCAGTGTTGCCGGGCACAAGCGCGCCTTTGGTGAAGATATTGTGCCCGGCTGCTATGCGGATTTCGACACGGCGGAACTGGCCGTGCTGGTAGGAGCCAACATGGCCTGGTGCCATCCCATTTTATACCAGCGGCTTCAAAAACGCCGGGAAGCCGGTCTGTTGCGGATCGTCACGATTGATCCGCGGCGCACGGCGACAAATGAATCCTCCGATCTGCATCTGGGGCTGCGTCCGGGTACCGATGTGAATCTGTTCAACGGGCTGCTTTGCCATTTGCACGATACTGGCGTTGTGGACCAGGCCTTTGTCGCCAGCAGCACCAGGGGGTTTGAAGCGGCGCTTGCCGAAGCCCGCAAACAGGGCGGCACAATAAAGGCCGTTGCCGAAGCCTGTGGCCTTGCGCCGCAGGATACCGCCACTTTTATGAACTGGTTCAGCACAACCGGCAAAGTGCTCACGCTATATTCGCAGGGCGTCAATCAGTCCATACAGGGGACCGATAAAGTCAATGCAATCCTGAATTGCCATTTGGCCACGGGGCGGATCGGAAAACCCGGCATGGGGCCTTTCTCGCTTACAGGGCAGCCCAACGCCATGGGCGGGCGTGAAGTGGGTGGCCTGGCGAACCAGCTTGCTGCGCATATGGATTTTTCCAACCCGGATGACATTGAACGGGTAGGCAGATTCTGGGGCACCAGCAGGATTGCGCAGCGCCCGGGATTGAAGGCTGTTGATATGTTTCGCGCCATCGGTGACGGGCGCATCAAGGCGGTATGGATCATGGCGACCAATCCCGCCGTCAGCCTGCCGGATGCCAATGCCGTGCGTTCGGCGCTTGCGGCATGCGAATTTGTCGTAGTGTCGGACTGTGTGCGCAACACGGATACGGCGCGTTATGCGCATGTGCTGTTGCCCGCCGCAGGATGGGGCGAAAAGGATGGCACTGTGACAAATTCCGAACGGCGTATTTCGCGCCAGCGCAAATTCAGGCCGCTTCCGGGCGAGGCCAGGCCGGACTGGTGGATTATCACCGAGGTGGCGCAGCGCATGGGCTATGGCAAAGCCTTTGCCTATTCCAAACCGGCGGAAATTTTCCGGGAGCACGCACTTTTGTCCGGTTTTGAAAATGCCGGGGCGCGGCTTTTTGATATCAGTGCGCTGGCGGATCTGGATGATGCGGCCTATGAAGCGTTGCGCCCGGTGCAATGGCCGGTAACAGCCGCGCAACCCAATGGCACGCCGCGGTTGCTGGGGGATGGGAAATTCCCGGCCCCGGACGGCAAGGCATGCTTTATCGCCACGCAACCGGGCATTCCCGCCTTCTGGCCGGTTTCCGATTATCCCATGGTGCTGAATACCGGGCGTAGCCGCGATCAATGGCACACCATGACCCGAACCGGCGCCCTTGCCAGATTGGGCCGTCACAGCCCTGAACCCTATATCGAGATCGGCGCGGCGGATGCCGCCCTTTACGGCCTCAAGGATCATGGCCTGGCCCGGGTGCAAACGGAGCTGGGGCAGTGCGTATTGCGGGTGCGTATAAGTCCGGATCAGCGGACCGGCATGATGTTCGCCCCGATACACTGGAGCGGCCAGTTCGCGTCGGCGGCCACGATTGGCAGTCTGATTCCCGCCATGACCGATCCTGTTTCGGGGCAGCCCGAACTGAAATGCACACCGGCCAGCATTGAAGATGCGAGCTTTAAATGGTCCGGCCTGTTATTGTCGCGCCGCCAGATAGCACTGGACCGGCTGGGCTATTGGAGTAAGCGGGCAGGCGATGCCTGTCATATTTACCGCCTGGCGGGTTATGAGGATCCAGCGCAAGCGGATCAGTGGGCGTGTGATTATTTTGGCATGGTTCTGGGCGCCGGGGATATAGAATATCAGGATCGCGGGCGCGGCGTGTATCGCATGGCGCATGCCGGACCTGACGGGATTGAGGCCTGCCTGTTCATTGGTCCCGGGGATAATTTGCCGGAAAGCGACTGGCTGGAATCGCTGTTTTCCGAAACCGCTTTGGGGCAGGATGCGCGCGCCGCCATTCTGCATGGCCGGCCGGCTGGGCGCGGCTGCGACAATGGCCCTGTCATCTGCGCCTGTTTTAACATTGGCCAGAAAACCATTATCAGTGCGATAGTCTCGCAGGGATTGACGACAGTCGCGGGCGTGGGTGCGGCGGTGCAGGCGGGCACGAATTGCGGGTCCTGCCGTCCGGAAATTCAGACCCTGCTGAATAGCGCCGCCGTCAGCCGGGACGCTGCCTGAGCGTGCCGCATCCTGGGGTGGGCATTGCAGGAAATGGGCATTAAGGGAGAATGTGATTGTGAACCGCTTTGAAAAAGCCATCGCCGCGATGGATATACTGCATGCCGGGGATCCCGCCCGGCAGTCATATGGCGGCGTGCCGCGGCCGGCGGAACTTGTCTATGCCATGCGCATGAGCGAAATGTTACAGGCGCTTTATCCGGATGCATCTGAGGCACTGCGGCTTGCCGTGCGCTGTCAGCATATTCAGCGCTGGAAACTTCCCCGTACAGATTATCCGGAAGGGCGTGCCGGCTATCTGCAATGGCGTACAGAGGAAAAGCGCCGCCATGCCGAACTGGCGGCGGATATATTACGCAAATCCGGATATGAAGATTCTGCCGTGGATCGCGTGGGTCAATTGGTGCGTAAAGAGCGGCTGAAACAGGATGAGGAGGTGCAGCGCCTTGAGGATGTGGCCTGTCTGGTGTTTCTCGAAGATCATCTGGCGGACTTTGCCCCCAAACATTCAGAGACCAAGGTTGTGGATGTGATCCGCAAGACCTGGCCGAAAATGTCCGCGCAGGCGCAGCAGGCGGCGCTTGAACGGGAACTTCCGGCGGCGTCACGGCGTCTGGTGGAACTGGCGCTCGCGGGGTCGAAAGGCTGATCAGGACCTTTGATGAGCCATCAGTTCGGCGCGAAATTCGCCGATATCGACATTTTCTCCGCTATCAATATCAATGATTTCCTTCACGTCGGACAGGGAAAAATGATGTTCCTGGTTGGAGCTCACGCCCATGCCATGCAGAAAGAAATCGCCATTCTTCCGCGTGATGCGGGTTAGCGTCAGCTGACCGCGCCTTTCTTCTCCGTCGGGCGAGACAATCAGCAATTCAAGCAGGCGCGAGACATTATCGAAAAGAATATCAGTCACGATCGTCTTACCGTACAGCTTTGACTATTCCGTAAAATTCGAGTGACTCCGCAAGTTGATTTTTCACGTTCGGGCGGCTTGGGGAATAGGCTCCATTTCCACGGCGCCGTCCCCCTGACGTTTTTCATTCGCCGCTATGGCCAGATATCTGTTAACGGCTGTTTCCACGCCCATCATAATTCCAAGCAGCATATAATAATATTCATTCATGCCGTGGTTCTTGGTAATCCCCCCGACAAAATAACCAACCAGTGTGATCATGGCATAGAATGCCAGATCATGCGCCCATGCCAGATCCGGTATGCCCTTGGTCTTTTTCTGGATGCGAAAAACCATAGAGAAAGCCAGCAATGCGATAATGGTGTAGATGCCAAAACCTGTAAAGCCGGTCTCGCCAAGGACTTCAAAATAATTACTGTGCGCGGCAAATCCATGCAGCCGCTCAAATGTGCCGGGCCCGCCGCCAAAATATGGATTTTTCAGCGTGTAGTCCCATCCAAAAGCCCAGGATTCGGTCCTGAGCTGGAATGAAGTGTTTTCTTCCGGGTTCTCTATGGTGGCGGCCCGGTTGGTGAAACTTTCCAGCCGTGCCGGCGGCAAAACCAAATAGGCCCCGCCCACAAAGGCGGCAAGCAGCAGCACAGTCACAACTTTTTTGCTGCCATAAAGCCATAAAATGGCACACATTGCGCCGAATGCGACAAATGCCCCGCGAGAATTGGTACCTATCAGCGTAAATACGGCCGTGGCCGCAAGCACCATATGCCCTATGCGTACATATTTATGCGCAGAATGCCGTGCCAGATAAAGCATGAAAGGCCAAGTATAGATGACATAACGCGCATATTCGTTCGTGTGCCCCAAATGATCGGGGCCGACAATTTCGCCGCCTCCGCCGGCCACGATTGTAATCAGACCCGTACGAAAACTGACACTGCCGATACATATTACCAGAATCCAGATAAGGGCATGTATGCGGTGGCGTGTGTTGATCACGCTCGCTGTGACCCAGCTCATCACAATTAATTTAACAAAATCCGTCGCCAGCCCAAATTCAAGCGGATCGACCCTGTTTACGATGGCGGTAAATAAGTACCAAAATGCCCATAAAAACAGGAAGAACACCAAAGCATTTCTTGGTGATTGGCGTTCCTTGCTGATAAAAAGATAACCAATCAGGGATGTGACAGCGATCAGAAGCGTCCATCTTATTGAGAGACCGCCATACATTTGCTGTTCCGGGTGCATCCATGTGATCAGATAGTAAACCAATGGGCCAACAACAGGCTGGACCATGGTCAGTATCGTGATACCAAGCAGCCACAACGTAATAATAAATCCGGACATGTTTTGTAAATCCGCCTTAACTGCATAATTATTACGATTTTAACCCCAGATTCGTACTATATATTTGCGAAGCAATCGTTAGCAACTCAGGGCGGGTCCGTTTCAGAGCCATGGTCGGAAGATTACTTCTCTATAGCGCGTTGATCGGGGCCATGTGGGCCGTCATTTGGCTTATGCTTTACGAAAAAGGCCGCATATCCATCGAAAATGACAAGTCGCCTTTCGCCATGCGCCGGGGGATGGATGTGGTGCGCGCCAAATTGAAGGGCCGGGACAGAAGCCGGTAACTGTTCCGCTATGCCGTCAAACCCGCTGGCGGCTCTCAAGCTGCAACATAGAGTGCGCACAACCGGCATTCGGTGACGGATAGCACCCAGCCGTCCAGCATTATTGTACGCCCCGCAGAAAAATCAGCCCGGATAAGCGCCTTTAGCCGCTCTGCCGTCTGGGCGCGGCCTGACCCGGCAAGCGCCTGCTCCAGCGCCTGTTCAAGCGCCGCCAATAATCGCGACCTGATTGCTTCGGCTGGACATTGCGCCAAATAGGCCTCACCCACCCGGCGTACACTTTCCAGCATCCTGATGTCAGGCGTTGCGGATGCGGAAATTGCACCCGTAGAACCTGCAAATGGGCCAGCAAGAACAGTGCCAAGCAGAGCCAATAAAAATTTTCTGCGTGGCATGGGCATGTTATACGCGCTCCAATTGCTGGCGAAGATGCTGCGCCATTCTTATTGCCAGCGCAACGATCGTCAGGGTTGGCGGGACATGCCCCCCCGTTGGAAAGACGGAACTGCCGGCCAGATAAAGATTTTCCACGCCATGTACTTTCAGATTGCCATCAACCACGCCCTGGCGCGGATTAACATGCGCCCGCGTCGTGCCCATATGATGGTCGCCATAGCTCAGCAATTCGCCATATGTGCGTCCGCCACGCTCTCCATCAATGCGAAGCCTGCCCAGCCCGGCCCGGCCAAATTCCTTGGCCATGATTTCCAGGCAGCGCTGCAAATTTTCTTTATCGGCATCTGCCAGCTTCCATTCTATGGCGGCTTTGCGCATCCCAAGCCGGTCCCTTTCCGATGATAATGTGATCCGGTTGGATGCTTCCGGGCGCTGTTCGATCATGACGTCGCTATACATGAAGTTGGTGTCATCGGCCGAATCAAACAGTTTTGTATTGAAAGTCTTGCGTGAAAACTTTTCGATGACCATGTCGAAATCACGGACTATATTGCCGATATGCCCGCCCAGATCATCCGGCCATTCACCGGCGCCGAGCGTGCTGCCCAGTATGTGAATAGATTCGACTCCATCGGATGCACTCAGGCGGCTGGCCGGGATGATTGGCGCGCGTATATTGTTCAGTCCATGCTGGCGCAGCATAGCGTCGGATAATTTCAGATATGCGTATGCGACAGGCGTTTCACCCGATGCGCCCTTGACGGGTGGCGCTTCCCTGTAGAGATCCAGATTGATTGACGGTCCGGCAAGAAGGAATGTCGCGGCGGAAACAACAGGGTGGTCCATGAAGTAGCGTCCCACCAGATCATGCTGATTGCCAATACCGGCGGCATGCACCTTGTCGCAATTTAACAGCAGACGGGGGTTTTCCATGCCTCCCAGCGCCAGCACAAATATTTTTGCTTTTATCTGGAAGCGCTTTGCGTCCAACTGGCCTGCCAGAACGGTCTGCACATGCGATCCATCCGGGTGCAGATTAATATCAATCAGATTGGCATTCAGATAAACTTGAACATTTTCACTGCTGCCAATATCGCTGCGGTAAACTTCGCCAAATCTTGTAGGCGGGCTGGGTTGCGCAAAACCGGCGGTGACAATTTCAGTATCCAGCGGTAACGGCTTCAGCCCGCGCTGCTTTGTCCAATAGTCCAGATCATAGCGGAATGCGGCAAGCTGGCAATAGGATTGCGCTTTTTCATAGAATGGGACCAGATCCGCGTAACTGAAGGGCCAGCCGCTATGCGCCAGCCATGGGCGCACTTCAAAATCAATGGGTTCAAGCGGCCCGCAATTGCCCGTCCAGTGGTTGGTGCTGCCGCCGAAAAAACGCAGGCGGCTTGCTTCGGGGTCATTATAATGAGGGTTGTTTACATTTGCCTGGTACAGGGATTGAATTTCTGCATCAAAATTTAATCCGCCGCTTTCCAGCACGATGACCCGGAGCTTGCTGCCCGACAATTCGTGCGCCAGGGTAATGCCCGCGGCCCCTGCGCCAGCGATGCAGATATCACATTCCAGTAATTGCCCGTCCAGCAGATTGCGCGCATTACCGATCATGAAAAACTTTGTCCAATAAAATGGAATCTGTGTGGGCTAAGGCTGGATTTTGAAAAAGTCTGAAAGGGCATGCGGTCTATTAGCACATTCCTTTTTGCCCGTTCAATGCCGCAGCTGTCCCGCCCCCGTGCAATTACATTGGCACTGAAGCGGGATGGGCGCTAAGCATTCTGAATGGCAGGACCGGCTATGCCGCGACCAGTCCGCCATCTACCGACATTGCGTGGCCGGTGACGAAAGAGGCATGGTCCGAACACAGCCAGACAGCCGCCTCGCCAATTTCTGAAGGCTTGCCCATACGGCCAATCGGCTCGGCGGCAATCAGCGCTCCGAGCAAAGCGGGATCCGCATTGCTCACCCGGGCCAGCATCGGGGTGTCGATGGCGCCGGGGCATACGCAATTCACCCGGATGCCCAGTTTGGCATATTCAAGCGCTGCGGTTTTACTCATGCCGATCACCGCATGTTTTGATGCGCAATAGGCCCCCATGCCGGGAATGCCCACCAGGCCCGCCGCCGACGCGGTGTTGACAATAGCGCCGCCGCCGGTTTTCAGCATCGCCTGGATTTCATATTTCATACACAGATAAACACCCTTGATATTGGCGGCCATGATCTTGTCGAATTCATGCACCGGCACATCGGCGGTCAGCGCCTGATAGCCCTCGATCGCGGCATTGTTATAGGCGGCGTCCAGCCGTCCATGCGCATTGATTGCGCGTTCGATCAGGGTTTTAACATCGGTCTCCACGGTTATATCCGTTCGTACAAACATGCCCTGATGGCCCTGTTTGTTGACCATGGCGAGGGTTTCCTCGCCGCCCTTTTCATTGACATCGGCGATGATGACGCGCGCGCCTTCGCGCGCAAAAATCAATGACGTGGCGCGCCCGATGCCCGATGCTGCGCCGGTGATTATGACAACTTTACCTTCCATGATACCAGTCAAGGTTATTCTCCTGTTGCTGATTTATATTCCGTATAAAGACTATTGCGCCTCGCAGTTACTTGTGGCGCTATTGCGCCACCAGGCCGCCATCCACCACCATCGAATGGCCGGTGACGAAAGAGGCGTGATCCGAACATAGCCACACCGCCGCTTCGCCGATTTCAGACGGTTTGCCCAGCCGACCTATTGGCTCGGCTGCGGCAAGACCCGCGAGCAGTTCGGGATTGGTTCCGCCAAGGCGGCCTACCATCGGTGTGTCAATGACGCCGGGGCATACACAGTTCACGCGGATGCCAAGCTTGGCATATTCCAGCGCCGCCGCCTTGCTCAGCCCGATCACGCCATGTTTGGAGCCGACATAGGCGCCCAGCCCCGGAAAGCCTACCAGCCCCGCCACTGACGCCGTGTTGACAATGGCCCCGCCGCCGCCTTTCAGCATCGCGGGAATCTGATATTTCATGCACAGAAACACGCCTTTCAGATTGACGGCGATGATCTTGTCGAATTCCGCTGTAGGCATATCCGCTGATAGCGCCTGCATGCCCTCAATACCGGCATTGTTGAAGGCGGCGTCCAGCCGTCCATGTGCGTTCATGGCGCGGTCCACCAGTGTCTTGACATCGGTTTCCACCGTCATGTCCGTCCTGACAAACAGGCCCTGATGGCCCTGCTTGTTGATCATGGACAGGGTTTCCTCTCCGCCTTTTTCATTGATGTCGGCAATAATCACGCGCGCGCCTTCGCGGGCGTAAATCTGGGCCGTGGCGCGGCCGATGCCGGATGCAGCGCCGGTGATGATGACGACCTTGTTTTCCATAATTCCGGTCATGATAGATATGCTCCTGCTGGTTGATAGAAATTATTCTGCCGCATCGGCATGGGCCGGAATTGGCTCGGACGCCAGGATGCCTTTGGCCTGCAAAGCGGCGATCCGGTCTTTGGAATAGCCGAGATATTCGCTTAGAACGGGGACATTATGTTCGCCCAGAAATGGCGCCTCCAGTTCCAGATGGCCCGGAAATGCAGAAAAGCGCAACGGCATACCCGGGGCCTGAAACCGTCCCAGCCCGCGATCCTCGATCCAGCGCACGGTTTCGCGTTCGATCAGATGGGGATGCTGACAGGCCTGCTCCACCGATAAAATCGGGGCTACCGGGATATGATTTTCCTCGAATATGCGAATGGAATGCGCATCGCTTTCCTGCGCCTTCAGCCAGCCCTCAATAATTGCGATCAGTTCAATCTGGTTTGCGGCCCGCGCGGCATTGTCACAAAATTTCGGATGGTCGATAATATCGGGGCGTCCGATCACTTCGCAAAAGCGCGGCCACATATTGAGGATCGGCAGCAGAAAAATCGGCATTTCCTTGCCCTGAAAAATTCCCGCCGGCGCCACCGCATAATGATGCGAGCCGGAGCGTGTCGGTTTGATCTCGCCTTTACTGCAGGACCAGACCTGCACATTGACTTCATGATGGTGGAAATAGCTGTCGAGCAGGGACACATCTATATATTGCCCGCCATGACCGCGTTCACGATGCAGCAGCGCATAGCCGATGGCCGCCGCCGCATGCACGCCGGTGCCCACATCGCCCAGCGCCAATTGCGGAAAAGCCGGCGCCTTGCCGGGATCGCCGATCATGCTGGTGACGCCGGCATAGGCCTGACCGATATTGTCGAAACCCGGCAAATGCGCCAGCGGCCCGGTCTGGCCAAAGGCCGAAATCGAACACATGACAATATTCGGATTGATCGCCTTCACCACGTCCCAGCCAAGCCCAATACGTCCGATCACGCCGGGCGCGAAATTTTCAATAAAAACATCGCATTTGGCGATCAGCCCTTTGAGGATTTCCAGCCCTTCAGGTGATTTGGGATCCAGGCAGATGGCCTTTTTGCCGCGGTTCTGCTGCACATAATAGGCGCTGCGGCCATCCTTCAGAAACGGGAAATTCCGGCTGGGATCGCCGCTGGGAAATTCGACCTTGATGACTTCCGCGCCCATTTCCACCATCAGGCGCGTCGCCGCCGGTCCGGCCAGAAATTGTGTAATATCCAGTACACGATATCCATCCAGGATATGCCGCATGATTTTCTCCCTGCGCTATGCGTCCTGTTATTGTGCAGACGCTTGATAGCAGCGTGACAGGACACCGTCGCCCCGTCAAGCCTGAGGCTTGACCGGTTCCTGCGGCACAAGCATGGCGGTAGCCGAGCTTTTAGCGATCACTTCACCTTTGGCATTGAAAAGTTCGCCTTCCAGAAAGCCGATGCTTTTGCCCATTCGCAATACGCGCCCGACGGCTTTGTGCGGCCCCGGCAAAGCGGCGCGCAAAAAGCTGACCTTGAGTTCCAATGTAGGCGGCGCCAGCGTCATTTTTGACGCCACCAGCACCGCATGCGCCATGGCCCCGTCCAGCATTGCGGTTACAAACCCGCCCTGAATGACGCCGGCCGTCTGGCATAAATCCTCTCCCGGATGAAACGCCAGAATGGCTTCCTGCTTTGCCTGGTTGACGGCATGAATGTCACCGTTCAGATAGCGCATGAATTTCAGTTTAAGCACGCGCGCCCGCAGCAACTGGATAATCTCTTCATCTGTCATATAGAATACCCGGCCTACCCGCGCGCTGATGCGCCCGCATCAATGGTGATGACCGTGCCGCTAATATAGCTGGCCCGTTCGGACGCCAGAAACGCCACCAGATCCGCGACCTCTTCGGGTTTCCCGGCGCGACCGAATGGCAGCCCCGCCAGCATTTTTTGCCAGGCGGGGGATTCAACCCCGCCGGCCATGCCCTGGGCCAGCGCGGTCAGTCTTTCGGTTTCGATCATGCCCGGGTTCACCGCCAGCAGACGGATGCCATCATTGGCGCTGACCGCGCCCATGGCGCGCGTGAATGCCATCAGCGCGGCATTCCCGGCGCCACCTGCAATATAAGTGGCGGTGGGGCGTTCTCCGCCGGTGCCAATGACATTGATGATTACGCCGCTTCTGCGCGCCTTCATCTGCGCATAGATTTCACGGGTCATGTTGATATAGCCGAACACTTTCAGATCCCAGGCCGCGCGCCAGCGTGCTTCATCTACCGCATCAAGGGTTCCGCCCGGTATCGCACCGGCATTATTCACCAGAATATCGATATCCGGGCAGGCCGCAATCAGCGCACGGACATTCCCGCCCACACTTAGATCCAGGGGATGAATGGTGATTGACACCTGGTGCCTGGCGCACAGGGCGTCCCGAACAGCAGCAAGATCGGTTTTAGTGCGCGCCACAAGATGCAGATGGCAGCCTTCCTCAGCCAGAACATTTGCGATCGCCCGGCCAATACCCTTTGAAGCGCCGGTTACAAGCGCGGTCTTGCCTTGCAGATTTAGCTGCATCCTGTTTCTCCCAAAAAATCTCTCCCTGACCCAGTCTATCGCAAACACCCAAAACAGCCAGGCTTATCCCTGGCAGACAAGTTTGGCGCTGGTGCAAAAATGAAAACCGCGCTTATCCGCTTCAAGCTTCGGGATCGGGCATGAATTGACTAAATTTTAAAATACTTTCACTCCAGTCGAATAAACCTATAAAAATTTCATTGAAACAATATAATATAGCCTAAATTCAGTACGATTTACTTTCACAAATGAAGAAATTATTTATGAAAGCTTTATATCAATTAGAATTAATGTAAGAATTTAAGATATTTTGTTTAAATATTTGTGTGAAATACTATAAAAGTTGTGCTGGTAAATTTTTTTCTACTTTTAATAAGTCCGATTGATAAAATTCTTTACTTTGATCTGACTTCTTTATATTTTAGATTCTCGATATTTCAACAGGGATCATCCGTCAGGAAGGACATGGATTTTTCAGTAGAAAGTCTCCCTAAGCCGCTTCGGCTTTTGCACGACTATTGGCAGGAAAAACGTGGGGACCGCTTGATGCCGTCGCGCTCGGATATCAATCCGGTGCATATGCGGGATTTTTTGCCACACACGATGCTGCTTGACGTGCTTTGCGATGGGGATGACGAGCCGCAATTCCGTGTCAGGCTGGCGGGGACAAACATTGTTGACGGATATGGCAGCGAAGTGACCGGCAAGTTAAGCACTGAGCTGGCGCTTGGCGATCAGGCAGAATCGCTGACCGAGGTCTGCCGCTACAGCGTGAACACCAGGAAACCTGCCTATCTGAAGGGCAAATTCAAGCTGCCGGATGGGGAAGATTATGTCATTTTTGAACGCCTCGGTGTGCCGCTTTCGAGCGATGGGGAAAATGTCAACATCCTGTTGATAGCTGCCATTGTCCAACGCAAACAGCGCGCCGGCTAGACCCCATCCTGGAGCAATTTTCCTTAATGCGCCTTGACAGGCGCCCGGCTGTGACCTATCTACAGACCGGAGTTAGCACTCGCATAGTGTGAGTGCTAACCGGCTGTGCTCGGCATGGCCCTGTGATTTTAGACATCTTGAATTGAGGAGACTTCGCATATGGCTTTCAGACCATTGCATGACCGGGTAGTCGTGCGGCCGCTCGACGCGGAAGAAAAAACCGCAGGTGGTATTATTATTCCAGGCACCGCCCAGGAAAAACCGCAGGAAGGCAAAGTTGTCTCCGTGGGGCCGGGTGCGCGCCGCGAAGACGGATCCATCGCGAAACTTGATGTCAAGGTCGGCGACCGGGTGCTGTATGGCAAATGGTCTGGCACCGAGATCAAGATCAAAGGCGAAGAGCTGATGATTATGAAAGAAAGCGACATTTTAGGAATAGTGAGCTGAGCACAGTCTCAGTCATGCCTGGCGCCATACCGGGGCCAGTGCATTCCATAGCTATGGGCCGTTAAACAGAAGGAATTCGCAAGATGGCGAAAGATGTCAAATTCCGTGGGGATGCCCGCGACCGCATGCTTAGGGGCGTTGATATACTGGCAAACGCCGTTAAGGTTACGCTGGGCCCCAAAGGCCGCAACGTGTTGATTGATAAATCCTATGGTGCGCCACGCATTACCAAGGACGGTGTGACGGTTGCCAAGGAAATCGAACTGGCTGACAAGTTCGAAAATATGGGCGCGCAAATGCTGCGTGAAGTGGCGCAGAAGACCAATGATATTGCCGGTGATGGTACAACGACTGCGACGGTTCTGGCGCAGGCGATTGTACGCGAAGGCGCCAAGTCGGTTGCCGCCGGCATGAACCCGATGGATCTCAAGCGTGGCATCGACCTGGCGGTTGCCGCCGTTGTCGAAGATTTGCTCAAGCGTTCGCGCAAAATCAAGTCCTCCGAAGAAATCGCGCAAGTGGGCTCCATTTCCGCCAATGGCGAAACCGAGATCGGTAAAATGATCGCCAAGGCAATGGACAAGGTTGGCCAGGAAGGCGTGATCACGGTCGAAGAAGCCAAAGGGCTGGTGACCGAACTGGATGTCGTCGAAGGCATGCAGTTTGACCGCGGCTATCTGTCGCCCTACTTCATCACCAATGCTGACAAAATGAGTGTGCTGCTTGAAAACCCGCTGATCCTGATCAATGAAGGCAAGCTGTCCAACCTGCAACCCATGTTGCCGGTGCTGGAAGCGGTGGTCCAGGCCGGACGCCCGCTACTGATCATTGCCGAAGATGTGGAAGGCGAGGCCCTTGCGACCCTGGTCGTCAACAAGCTTCGCGGCGGACTGAAAGTTGCAGCAGTCAAGGCGCCGGGCTTTGGGGATCGCCGCAAGGCGATGCTGGAAGACATTGCGATACTGACCGGCGGCACTGTGATCTCGGAAGATCTGGGTATCAAGCTTGAAAGCGTCTCCCTTGCCATGCTGGGCACCGCCAAGAAGATCACCATTGACAAGGATAATACCACGATCATCAATGGCGCCGGCAAGAAGAAAGACATTGAGGCGCGCTGCAATCAGATCCGGATGCAGGTTGAAGAAACCACGTCGGATTATGACAAGGAGAAATTGCAGGAACGTCTGGCCAAGCTGGCCGGCGGTGTTGCGGTGATCCGTGTCGGAGGTGCGACCGAGGTCGAGGTGAAGGAACGCAAAGACCGCGTCGATGATTCGCTCAGCGCAACCCGCGCTGCGGTGCAGGAAGGAATCGTTGTGGGTGGCGGCGCTGCCCTGATCTATTCCATTCGTGCACTGGATGGGCTTAAGCCCGCCAATGACGACCAGAAAGTCGGTATCGCCATCGTGCGCAAGGCGCTTCAGGCCCCGGCGCGGCAAATTGCCGAAAATGCCGGCGTGGATGGTTCCACCATTGTTGGCAAGCTGCTTGAATCAAAGGACAAGAATATCGGTTACAATGCCCAGACCGATAAATTCGTCGATATGTTCAAGGAAGGCATCATTGATCCGACCAAAGTGGTACGCACAGCACTACAGGACGCAGCCTCTGTGGCCAGTCTGCTGATCATGACCGAGGCCATGGTTGCCGAGAAGCCGGATAAGTCTGATGGCGGCGGTATGGGCGGCATGGGCGGTATGGGCGGTATGGGCGGTATGGGCGGCGGCATGATGGACGGCATGATGTAATCCGCCACGCTTTAGCTGAAACTTCCAGAGAGGGCTGCGTGCAGGCGCAGCCCTTTTTGCATGCCTGACCGGTACTGGTGACAACCGCAAGCAGGAATGCCGGCCCCTTCTGACGGGGGCGAATCGTCAAAAGAGACCGGCAGAAAACCGGCGAGATGGGGATTATCACCGGTATTTCCGGAAGTGGAACAATTGTGCCACCCCCGAAAATTCTTTTTCAGCACCGTGCTGGACCCGAAGGTCCGCGTCACTGAACACACGCTATAATTGTTATTTTTCGTATTGCAATCAACAGGAATAAAATTTAATATTTCTCAGATGCAGATATATTAATGCGTACTGATTCTCCTATTTGGATAGGTTTGCGCATTAACCTGCGGCCATTTGTGCGTGTGAAGCGATAGAAAAAGGTGCCAGCAATGAACCAGGCGGAACAACCAGGGCGGTCAAAATCTCTGGCGGACTATGTGGCCCTGAAACAGGCCAGTAAGCGTCTGATCAAGTCCTGCGGCGGTCTGGACGCCGCCTCATTGGTCACGCGGGTGGGGCATAGCGAACTGGCCCGCTATTATGATCCATCGGAGAAACTGTTCATGCCCATCGACGTGGCGGCTGATCTGGAAACCATCGCGCGTGAGCCGCTGGTAACCCAAAGCCTTGCCGGCCTGATGGAATTTGCGCTGATGCCGGTGCAGCCGGAGATCAATGTTGAACCCAACCATCACTGGACTGCCCTGCTTGCGCAACTTGGCGAGGAAACCGCAGCTGCATTAAGACAGATCGGTTCGGCGCTTGCAGATCACGGCACCTTGACGCCTGATTCGATCAACACTTATCAACTCGCGCGGCATCTCGATAATCTGATCCAGGCAGCGCTTCAGTTAAAGGCTTCCATTGCCAGGCGCCGCGATCGCGCCGCGCTGGCCAGGCAGACGCATCAGCCATCCGTGAACGGGGCGCATGCTGCGCGCAAGGGCTAGTGTCTATTTTGTGGATCAGACGGCTCGCTAACGGCGATACCATCTGATCCGAATAAAGTCTAACGCTTCCAGCGATCTTCGTCATCATCGTCAAAGACCGTGGGTTTTACGCGCAAACCCAGAAACTGCACCACTTCCCGCTTGAAATCCGGATCGCCCATGATGGTGTGATGGCTGGCCCCTTCGATGGTTACGGCCTTGGCCCCCGGGATCAGCGCCGCAAGCGGTTCCGGCTTGCCGCTCAGATCATCTTCGGATCCGGTAATGACCATCACGGGTATTTTGATGGCGGCCAGGGCCTGTTCGTCAACCGGCTCACGCCGCGCCTGGATGCAGGCCGCCAGGGCTTTCATATCACTGCCGGTGGACTCGGCAAAGGCGCGAAATGACAAGGCATGCTCGTCACTGACGCTTTTCGGGTCACTGGCCGTCAGCCCTTCCGCCATGATTTTTCTATCGTCGCGTTTTTCCAGCATGCGCGCGCCCACGCCGCACAGAATGGCGGTTTTGAAGCGTTCCGGATGCTGGTCCAGCAGACGCAATGTCAGCAGGGCCCCCATGGAATGCGCGACAATGCTTGCCTTTTCGGCTTTTAGATAATCCAGAAAGTTGATGATATCGGCGATCATCTTGTCGCTGGCATAGGCCTCTGTGTCATGCGGCTTGTCGCTTTCGCCATGGCCGCGATGGTCCATGGCGGCATAATCAACGCCCGCTTTGTCCAGCAGATCAAACCAGCCGCTGGCCCGCCAGGCCTGTCCGCGATTGGCGGCAAAGCCATGCAGCAGCAATACCGGATCGCCATAGCCTACGGCATTAAACGCAATCTTCAATCCGTCCGATGTGAAACTGGCCATGCGTATTTCCCGCCTTTGAGGTGTTATTATTGCCCTTATTAAAGCAGCAAACAGAATTCAGGTCGCCTGAAAACTATCCCTCAGACGCAGTAAATAGGCTTCCTGATCCCGTGTTTCTATCGCCCCGGACCGGGCGTCGCGCACACGCGACATGGCCGGTGCCGGATCCTCGCCTGTTTCTATCAGCATGCGGGTGGCGGCAAGACCCGCCCGCCCCCGTCCGCCCCGGCAATGAAATATGATATTGTGTCCCGCGCGCAGCAAGCCGTGAAGACCGGGGCCGTGGCGTTGCCAGCCCGCCTCCCATTGCGGGTCGGGAATGCCGCCATCCTCAATCGGCAGATAGAGATGCTGCAATCCCAGCGCCCCGCAGGCCGCCTGGAGTTCAGCCAGCCTGGGCCCGGCCCAGTCAAGTTCGCCCATCTCCATGAGCGTGACCAGCACAGCGGCCGGAAAATTCCGGATGGATAGCAGATCCCGGCTCAGGTCATGATTGGTATGGGTGCCCAGTACGGGCGGATATTTTCTTCCGGGGCAGGGGCAAAGGCCAATTTTCCCGGCGTGCCGGGACATGACAGCGCTGATCTGGAAAGAAGCGCCGCTCAACTCAACTCAGCCTGCCACGAGGCAGTCCTGCGGGCGGGCCTCATGGGCGCCCAGTTTGGGGTCGTTCCTGAACAGGGTGCCGCAATAGGGGCAACGAATATGGCTGTTGCGGCCCATATCCAGATAGATATGCGGATGATCATGCGGGGCGGACGCGCCCATGCATTCAAATTCCTTTACGCCGGTGACGATTTCTTCGACACCGGAATCGTTAACGAATCGTATACGCCCAAGCTCGGCCATAACCCGATTTTCCCATATCTTTGTCTGCTCAGCTGCCCCTCGTTAACAGATTATTTGCATTAGCACCATAGGTTGATGTCAGACAGGAAATATAAGCGTCAGCGGAATCGGATCTGTGGGATTAATATGCTTGATGAGCGTCAGGACTCATACCGTGACATGGCATCATTGATTGCCATGGCAAGAGAAGGCACCAAGCGTTCGCGCCAGCTTCTCGCTGAGAATGTGCTTGATCTGGTCGTCTCGCAGGATGGACGGCTGAGTGATCACGCGCGCGCGCTGACCGACCAGGTTCTGACCAATCTGGTCAAAAGCATGGAAGTGCAGGTGCGCCGGGAACTCGCGCTCCGGCTTGTTGATCTGCCCCACGCCCCTGACGGGCTGCTTGCCATGCTGGCAAAGGACGAAATCCTGGTAGCGGGCCCGCTGCTGGAATGTTCAAGGATTCTGAAGGATTCGACGCTGGTTGAGGTTGTGCAGATGCGCACCCGTGAACATCAGCTTTGTATCGCCATGCGTGAAAACCTTTCCACGACTGTCAGTGACGCCCTGGTGGAACATGCCGCAGAACCGGATATTCTGGAGGCATTGATACGCAATCCGAACGCCAGCATATCCGAGGCGTCGATGGCTTATCTGGTTGCGGAAAGCCGCCGCTTTGACCAGTTTCAGGAACCTCTGCTGTCGCGCGCCGATCTTCCCGCCGAACTGGCGCATAAAATGTTCTGGTGGGTTTCGGTTCAATTACGGCAAAAAATACTTAGTGATTTCAATATTGAGGAACATGAGGTGGACCCGCTTCTGGAAGCGGCGACAAAGGATATACTCGCCGAAACAGAAGCCGAGCGCGCCGGCACCGCCAGGGCAAAGGCGGAAACGCTGGCAAAAACATTAAAAGATGAGGGACAACTTACAGTTGAATTGTTGATCGACATGCTTCGCAAAAACAGAATTCCGGCTTTTTGTGCCAGTATGTCGCATCTAGCAGGCATATCTTTTTCGACAGTCTATCGCATAATTCTGGATAAGGATATTACGCCATTTGCGATTTTGTGTAAGGCAATCAAGCTCAACGAGGCGCATTTCTCCACCATGGCGCTGTTAGTTTTACATTCTCAGAACAATAAACAACAGTCAGCCCAACAGCTTCAAAATTTACTCAGGCTATTTAAAGAAATAACTTCTGATCAGGCACAGAAAACGCTAACCTACTGGCACAATGACTCGGAATTACAAAAAGCGGCACTTAAAATTAAGTGACTTTTTCAATGCGGTTGTTGGGGTTTGAGGCACGTGCATGCAGCGTTATATCCGAAATAGCGATGGAGAGGCTGATGCGCCGGCCTCGGAGACCTCGCAAGTGAATTCGGAGGCCCCCCATGTGAATAGTGGCGCCGCGGATGGCAATGTGCTGACCCATCTGCTGGAAGAGGTGGCCAGCAGGGTCAGCTTCTCCGAAGATGCGGCGCTTTATGTTGCAGGTGCGTCCGGAAAAATTCTGTTCCTGAGTGCGGGTTATCATAATCTTGTTGGCGGTCTGCCCGAAAATGGCCGGGTAGAAGAAGATGTCTACCAGTTCATTTGCAACAATGGCGAAAGCTATGTGCATGACGTGACAGTCCAAAAAGATGTGGACAGTGCGCCGCACTATATACGTTCCTACCACTATCCATTGAATGATGAGCGGGGCAATTTGCTGGGAATTGCCGGGCATTATGTGGATATGTCAGGCCAGGCCACCGCCCTGGCGCGCGCCGGCGATGAGGCCGCCCGCAAGCATGATCAATTGCGCTCCGGTTCTGACCTGTTCTGGGAACTTGATGCAGATGGCCAGCTTGCCGCCTTGTCGGACAAAGCGAGCGGTATTCTGGGCAAGCCGGCCGCATTTTTTCTGGGGCGTGAGCTGGGCGCGATAGGACGCTTTGTGGATCGCGCGGGTGCGGATGCGCAACCCCCGCCTGGCTTCCTGAAGCACCAGCCTTTCCGTGACGCCATTTTTCAGATGCAGGGCCATGACGGGCAGCGCTATCATTTTCACATGAGCGGCGTTCCGATTTTTGATTCTGGCAGTGGAAAATTCCAGGGTTTTCGCGGCGCCGCCGTGGACGTAACGGAACGGTTCAAGGCGGAAGACCGGGCCGCCGAAGCCTTGCGCGAATTGGAAATGGCCCGTGAAGCGCTTATGCATCGCAACATTCAACTGGATATTGAGCGGGCCCGCACCGAAAAAGCCCTGCGGGCGAAAACTGAATTTCTGGCAACGATGAGTCATGAACTGCGCACACCGCTCAATGCCATATTGGGTTTTTCCGAAGCCATGAGCATGAAACTTTTTGGCGCATTGAGCGATCAGTATGCCGGCTATTCGAACGATATTTTAAAGTCCGGCAAACATCTGCTGTCGCTGATCAATGCGATGCTTGAATCCGCCAGGGTGGAAGGCAGTGAGATATCCCCGAACCCGCAACAGGTGGATATTTCGGGATTGATCCAGCAGGCGGTGAACATTGTGCGGATGCGCGCCGCGGGAAAAAATCTGGATATCAGCAATACTGCCGTCAAACCTGGCTGGGTGGTCAAGGCGGACCCGATGCTGACGACGCAAATTCTGGTCAATCTTCTCAGCAATGCCGTCAAATTCACGAATGCCGGCGGCGTCATTGGCGTCGATGTTAAAACGGATATAAAGGACGGCGCCCCGGCTTTGGAGATCACGGTTTGGGATACGGGCATCGGTATTGCGCCGGATATGCAAAAGAAAGTTTTTGAAAAATTTGTTCGCGGTGACAATGCCGTTGATTATGACGATACGGGGCAAGGGATTGGATTGGGATTGCACATATCCAGGCGCCTGGCGGAACTGATGCAGGGCACGCTGCGCCTGCAAAGCGTCAAAGATAAAGGCAGCCGTTTTACTCTGAGTTTGCCGCTGGTAAGCGCCCCTTAGCGCCTGATCCGAATAGGGTCTAAGCGTTCAGTGCACGGTGCAATTCCTCCAGCCGCACAGGTTTTCCAAGGCGCATGACCTGGTGCAGCCCGCCCAGCTCGCCTATGGCCTTTGCAATCTTTGAATATTGCGGATTATAGCCGGTGACCATAATCAGTTTGCCGGTGAATTTTTCCCCAACCAGCCAGCGGGTAATTTCCGTGCCGTCAAATTCCGGCATCACCATGTCCAGAACCACTGTGCCGGGCTGGAAATCCCTGAATGTTTCAAAAAACGCCGCCGGTTCCGTCAGTGCCCGGACATTATAACCAAGCTCCAGCGCAACCTCTTCGACAAATTCGCCGAACATCGCCTCATCATCCATGACAAGTAATTTCAGATTTTTCATCACTCCCCTCAAATCACTTCATCAGCACACGCATAATCTTGCGGCCATTGCAGTAATTGGGCGCGAAAGCGTGGCCTATGCAGGCAACGCCTTCGCGGCCAGGCGAAGGGGCGGGTTATTTAAACCCGCCACCCTTCGCCGCCAATTCTTCGAGCAGTGACGCCGGCGCCCAGAATGCCGCGTCATCCTTTGCGAAGTCACGCATACGGGCCACGATCCTGTCCAGGCCATAAATGTTCGCCCAATACATCGGCCCGCCGCGATAGACCGGCCAGCCATAGCCATGCACCCAGACGGTGTCGATATCGCTGGCGCGGATGGCGATGCCTTCGCTGAGGATTTTTGCGCCCTCATTGACCATCGGCATGAGGCAGCGTTCAAGAATTTCCTCATCGCTGATATCGCGCTGCCGGATCTGTTTTGACACGGCGAATTCGCGGATCATTTTCACCACATCTTCATTGGGGATGGGGGTGCGATCGCCTGGCTTGTAATCATAATAGCCGGCATTGGTTTTCTGTCCGCGCCGTCCTGCTTCGCAGAGGCGGTCGCGCAAAGTTTCGCCCTTTGAGGTTTTTGGATTCCAGCCGACATCGACGCCTGCCAAATCGCTCATGGCGAACGGCCCCATGGGAAAACCAAAATCCGTCAGCACCCTATCGACGCGTTCGGGTGTGGCCCCTTCCAGAATGATGCGGCTGGACTGTGTGGTGCGGGCGAACAGCATGCGGTTGCCGATAAAGCCATGACACACGCCCGCCAGCACGGCGATCTTGTTGATGCGCTTGGACAGCGCCATGGCGGTGGCGATGACATTTTTCGCCGTCTTCGCGCCGCGCACCACTTCGACCAGCTTCATCACATTGGCCGGGCTGAAAAAATGCGTGCCGATGACATATTCCGGCCGTTTGGTCACCGCCGCAATGACGTTGATATCCAGCGCCGAGGTGTTGGTGGCGAGGATCGCGCCGGGCTTGCAGATGGCGTCGAGCTTCTGGAAAATATCCTTCTTGATATCCATGTTTTCGAACACCGCCTCGATCACTATATCCGCATCCGCCAGATCGGACAGGTTGAGGCTGGGCGTGATCAGCGCCATGCGCCCTTCGACATCCGCCTGCGTCAGTTTGCCCTTGCGCGCGGTGTTTTCATAATTGCCGCGCACCACTTTCAACCCGCGATCCAGGGCCTCCTGGCTGGTTTCGACGATAGTCACCGGAATGCCGGCATTGACCAGATTCATGGTGATGCCGCCGCCCATGGTGCCTGCACCGATCACGCCGGCCTTGTTGACCGGGATTTGCGGCGTATCGGCGGGCACATCTGGAATTTTTGCGGCCTGGCGCTCGGCAAAGAACATATAGCGTTGCGCGGCCGATTGCGGCCCCTGCAACAATTCGCGGAACAGTTTTCCCTCTACGGCAATGCCCTCATCGAAGGGCAGGTTCACGGCCGCTTCAACACAGCGGATATTATATTCAGGCGCCAGGAAGCCGCGATTTTTACGCGCATGGGCGGCGCGGAACGCTGTGAAAATTTCCGGCTTGCCGCGTGCGGGCGCGATCTTGGTGTCATTGTCGCGCACCCGCACCAGCGGGCGCTTTTCAGCCAGCAGCTTTTTGGCGAAGGCAATGCCGCCCCCGGTCAGATCGCCGGTAACAATCTCGCTGATCAGTCCGACCTCCAATGCCTTGGCGGCGTCAATCGGATCGCCGATCCCCATCATCTCCAGCGCCATTTGCGCGCCCACAATGCGCGGCAGACGCTGGGTGCCGCCCGCGCCGGGCAGCAGACCCAGCTTTACTTCCGGCAGGCCAAACTGCGCCGAGGCAACCCCGACGCGGTAATGGCAGCACAGCGCCACTTCCAGCCCGCCGCCCAGCGCGGTACCGTGAATGGCCGCGACGATGGGTTTGGGGCTGCCTTCCATCATGTTCTGTACATCCAGCAGGCTGGCCCCCTGCGGGCCACCCGAACCCAGTTCGGTAATATCCGCGCCCGCAATAAAGGTACGCCCCGCACAGACCAGCACCACGGCCTTTACTGCCGGATCGGCAACCGCCTGCTGAATGCCCTTGTGCAATCCGTCACGCACCGGGCCGCTCAGCGCGTTCACCGGCGGGCTGTTCAATGTCAGCACCGCAATGCCGTCACGAATATCAAGATCGGTAACCTGATTAATGGCCGTCATGGGGCATCTCCCTGCTGATATTATTTTGTAAGCTGACAGCATAACGGTTCAGCACCGTGCTGAACAGCCGCGACATCAAAAACCGGTTATCGGACGCTTACCGGTACGCCGCGATAATCCCCAGAAAGTCTTCCGCTTTCAGGCTGGCGCCGCCGACCAGCGCGCCATTGACATTGGCGACGCCCATCAGTTCCGCCGCATTCGAAGGCTTTACGGAACCACCGTAAAGGATTCGGAACTGCGCCCCGTCCTTGAAACGGGCCTGTAATTGCGCCCGGATGAAGGCGTGTACTTCGGCCACATCTGCGGCGGTGGGGGTGCGCCCGGTGCCGATGGCCCAGACAGGTTCATAGGCGATCACCAGATTAGCCGCATTGGCGCCATCTGGCAGCGATCCGGCCAGTTGTGCGCCAACCACTTCCAGCGCCTTGCCTGCATTGCGCTCGGCCTCGGTTTCACCGACGCAGACGATGGCGATGAGCCCCGCCCGGTGCGCGGCCAGCGCCTTCGCCTGAACCATCGCATTGGTCTCACCGTGATCGGCGCGGCGCTCAGAATGACCGACGATTACCGCCACCCCACCTGCGTCCTTGATCATCTCGGCGCTGATGTCGCCGGTATGGGCGCCAGAGGCATTGGCGTGGCAATCCTGGCCCCCCAGTAATACCGGGCTGGAACCCAGCCTGGCGCGCATAGGAGCGAGCAGGGTGGCAGGTGGGCAGAGCATGGCGTCACATGCCGCCGTCTGTCCTGAAGCGATCCCAGCGGCCAATTTTTCGGCCTCCACAAGCGACCCCGCCAGGCCGTTCATTTTCCAGTTTCCTGCGACCAATGCGCGGGGGCGATTTGTACTCATAAGTCCTTGTCCTTATTCAAGTTTTCAAAAAAGGGCGCGGTTCAGTGCACGGCCATTTTGACGGGCGTCCACCGGAACCGCCAGATTCATGGATTTGACTCTTTACGGTTTATTGACCTATTTGCAATCCCCTTTGGCACATCAAGCGGCGCAAATCGCCCCGTATGTGAAACAGGTCCGTATGAAACTGGTTATTGTAGAGTCGCCCTCCAAGGCGAAAACCATCAATAAGTATCTCGGTCAGGACTATCAGGTTCTGGCGAGCTTCGGCCATGTGCGCGACCTGCCTGCCAAAAATGGCTCGGTATTGCCCGATGAAGATTTCGCAATGGTCTGGGAAGTTGGCGACCGCGCCAAGAAGCAGTTGAATGAGATTGTCCAGGCCGCCAAAAGCGCGGACAGTCTGATTCTGGCTACCGACCCGGACCGCGAAGGCGAAGCGATTTCCTGGCATGTCTTGCAGGTTCTCAAGGAAAAGAAGGCACTGGGCGCCAAATCGGTGCAGCGGGTGGTGTTTAACGAAATCACCAAATCCGCGATTCTGGAGGCCATGAAACATCCGCGCGAGATTGATGCGGCGTTGGTGGATGCCTATCTGGCGCGCCGCGCGCTGGACTATCTGGTGGGATTCAGCCTGTCGCCGGTGCTGTGGCGCAAACTTCCGGGCGCGCGCTCGGCTGGCCGGGTGCAATCGGTTGCGCTGCGGCTGATCTGTGTGCGCGAGCTGGAAATTGAAAGTTTTACCGCCCGGGAATATTGGACCGTCGAGGGCGATTTCGGCCTTGACAGCGGCCAGTCCCTGACGGCCCGCCTGACCAGGCTGGACGGGGAAAAGCTGGACAAGTTCACCATCGCCACCGCCCCCGCCGCCGAGGCGGCGCGCGCCCGCATTCTGACACGCAGCTACAGTATAAAGAGTGTCGAAAGCAAACCCGCCCGGCGCAATCCGCCGCCACCCTTTATTACCTCTACCCTGCAACAGGAAGCCGCCCGCAAGCTGGGCTTCAGCAGCGCGCGCACCATGCAGATCGCCCAGCGCCTCTATGAAGGCTTTGACATTGGCGGGGAAACCACCGGCCTTATCACTTATATGCGGACCGATGGGGTGACAATGGCGGGCGAGGCCATTGCCGGTGCGCGCACCATGATCGCGCAGGAATATGGCAAGGAATATGTGCCCTCTGCGCCGCGCATCTATACCAGCAAAGCCAAAAACGCCCAGGAAGGGCATGAGGCCATCCGCCCCACGGATATGGGCCGCCTGCCTGCTTCGCTGCGCGGCGTATTGGATACGGATCAGCAGCGCCTCTATGACCTGATCTGGAAGCGCGCCGTCGCCAGCCAGATGGAAAGCGCCGCCATGGAACGCACCACTGTTGAAATTGAATCCCCGGATGGCCAGGTGGGGTTTCGCGCCACCGGCTCGGTGCTGCTGTTTGACGGCTTTCTGCGCCTGTATCAGGAAGGCACCGACGATGAGGCCGAGGATGAGGAGGGCGGCCGCCTGCCCAAAGTTGCGGCGAAGGACCCGCTGTCGCTGAAGGCCGTGCGGCCCGAGCAGCACTTTACCGAACCGCCGCCGCGCTATTCCGAAGCCAGCCTGGTCAAGAAGATGGAAGAACTGGGCATCGGCCGGCCCAGCACCTATGCCAGCGTCCTGTCCGTGCTGCGCGATCGCGACTATGTGACGATGGACAAGAACCGTTTCATTCCGTCCGACAAGGGGCGGCTGGTGACGGCGTTTCTGGAAAGCTTTTTCAGAAAATATGTCGAATATGATTTCACCGCCGATCTGGAAGAACAGCTGGACGATGTGTCGGCGGGCAAAATCAACTGGAAACAGGTGCTGCGCGACTTCTGGAAAGATTTCAACATCTCCATCGAAGGCATGTCCGATCTGCGCGTGACCCAGGTGCTGGACGCGCTGAACGAGGTGCTGGGGCCGCATGTGTTTCCCGCCCGCGAAGACGGCGTTGCGGCGCGCCAGTGCCCGGCCTGCGCGGCGGGGCAGCTCAGTCTGAAGGTTGGAAAATTCGGCGCCTTTGTCGGCTGTTCCAACTATCCCGAATGCGCCTTCACCCGGCAGATGACCGCCAATGGCGAGGCGGCGGCGCTTGATGCGGGGCCGAAACTGCTCGGTATGGACCCCGTTACGGGCCTGCCGGTAACCCTGCGCAGCGGCCGTTTCGGCCCGTTCCTGCAATTGGGCGAGGCCGTTGAAAAAGGCGACAAGCCCAAACGCGGCCCGGTGCCAAAAGACATGCCGCCAGAGACAATTGATCTGGAACGCGCGCTGCAATTATTGTCGCTGCCGCGCCCTGTCGGCATGCATCCCGAAACCGGCAAGCTGATCGAGGCCGCCATCGGCCCCTATGGCCCCTATCTGCGGCACGACGGCAAATATGCCAATCTGACGTCTACGGATGAAGTCTTTACCATCGGCGTCAATCACGCGGTTTCGGTGATTGCGGATGCCAAAAACAAACCGCCGCGCCGGGGCAATGCCGCCTTGCGCGAACTGGGCGTGCATCCGCTGGATGAGGCGCCGCTCAGCGTAATGAATGGGCGCTTTGGCCCCTATATCAAATGGAACAAGGTTTTTGCGACCCTGCCCAAAAGCTATGATCCGCAAACCATCTCGCTGATCGAGGCAATTGAACTGGTAAACGCCAAGGCGGCGCGCGGGCCATCTGTAAAGAAGACCAAAGCGGGTGCAAAAAAACCGGCGGCGGAAAAAGTTGCGGCGAAAGAAAAGAAAACCGCCGCGAAAAAACCAGTGGCGAAAAAATCCGCCGGGAAAAAAGCCCCGGCGAAGAAACCGGCGGCCAAAAAAACCGTTGCCAAGAAAACTCCCGCTTCGGAACCGGTTGCGTGAGCAGGGACCGGCCGGGAAAAAACAGCCGGCCCGAAAATCGGATTCCGGGCGCGCGGCCCGCAACTGCGGGCGGCGCACAGCGTTCCAAAGGCCCGCGCGATAAAGCGCGTGAAAGAGACGGCGGGGCTGATCTGCCCAGGGTTCTGGTTCTGGAAATAACCGGGCGCGATATTGACGGCGAATTGCTGGCGCAACCGTTTGAATGGCGCGGGCGAACGCCAGCCCCGCAAATTCTGATTGTTCCGGGCGAGGGCGAGGGCGCAAAACCCGCAGGCGTCGGCGACAAGGTGCTGGCGCGCCTGACGCCTGTCGATGCGGGCTATGAGGCGCGCGTCATCCGTCATGTTGGCGCCAGCCGCGATACGGGCGCGCGCCGCCAGCTCGGCGTATTCCACGCCGACCCGAAAGAAGCCCGCGTGCAGCCGGTGGAAAAAGGCCGCGATGAAATTCTGATCAGCCGCGATCACACGATGGGTGCGCAAACCGGCGAGCTGGTGCAGGTGGAGATGGAAGCGGCCAGACGCTATGGCCCGCCGCTTGGCAAAGTGGTGGCGCGTCTGGGTCTGGTCAATGATGCGCGCTCGGTCAGCCTGATCGCAATTTATGAACATGGCATACCGGTCGAATTTTCTCCTGCCGCATTGCAGGAGGCCAAGGCCGCAAAACCGCCAAGGCTGGGCGGCAATACGGATCTGCGCACCCTGCCGCTGGTGACGATTGATCCGCCTGATGCGCGCGATCATGATGATGCGGTCTGGGCCGGGGCGGATAGCGATCCCAAAAATCCTGGCGGCTGGGAGGTGATTGTCGCCATTGCCGATGTGGCGCATTATGTGCGGCCGGGTTCCGCGCTGGATCGTGATGCGCTGAAACGGGGCAATTCCAGCTATTTTCCGGATCGCGTCGTGCCTATGCTGCCCGAGGCGCTGTCGGCGGGCCTGTGTTCACTGGTGCATGACGAAGACCGCGCGGTGCTGGCGGTGCGTATGCGCTTTGACGCGCACGGCAGGAAACTGGGTCATGAATTTATACGTGGACTGATGAATTCGCGCGCCTCGCTCAACTATGCCCAGGTGCAGGCGGCACAGGATGGCAATGCGGATGAAATTGCAGCACCTTTGCTGGAGAAAGTTATCCGCCCGCTTTATGGCGCCTATGCGGCGGTGGCGAAGGCGCGTGATGCGCGTCACCCTCTGGCGCTGGATTTGCCGGAACGGCGCATTGAACTGAACGAGGCAGGACAGGTAAAGTCAATCCGCATTGCCGAGCGGCTGGATGCGCACCGCCTGATCGAAGAATTCATGATTGCCGCCAATGTGTGTGCGGCGGAAACGCTGGAGCATAAAGCTACGCCCTGCATGTACCGTATTCATGCGGAACCGGCGATGGCCAAACTGGAATCCTTACGCGAATTTCTGAAAACGCTGGGCTATAGTCTGGCGCGCGGGCAGGCGCTGAAACCCGTGCTGTTCAACCGAATTCTGGAGAAGGCAGCGGATACGGAACATGCGCCGGTGGTCAATGAAGTGATCCTGCGCGCGCAAAGCCAGGCCGCCTATAGCCCTGAAAATATTGGGCATTTCGGCCTGGCGCTGCCGCGCTATGCGCATTTCACATCGCCCATCCGGCGCTATGCCGATGTGCTGGTGCATCGCGCGCTGATCCGCGCCTGCAATCTGGGTGATGGCGGCCTGCCGCAAACCCAGAGCCATGAGGATTTCATGTCCATCGGCGAAGAGATTTCCGCGCATGAGCGCCGCGCCATGGCGGCGGAGCGCGACAGTTCAGACCGTTATCTGGCGGCCTATCTGGCGGACCGCATCGGCGCGGAATTTGACGGAACCATTTCCGGCGTCACCCGCTTTGGCCTGTTTGTGCGCCTGCGTGACAGCGGCGCAGACGGCCTCATACCCATACGTAATCTGGGTACGGAATATTTCAGCCATGTCGAGGCGCAACATGCCCTGGTCGGTGACCGTACCGGTGTGACATTCCGTCTGGGTGACGCCGTGCGTGTACGCCTGATGGAAGCCACGCCGGTCAGCGGCGGCCTGCGCTTCGAACTGGCCGATGATGAAGCCAGACCCGCCCGCATCCGCCGCCCCGAAGCCAGCGCGCCAGGCGGCAAAAAAACCGGATCGCGGCCCGGCAGCCCCCGCAAACTGCCCGGCCCCGCAGGCGCCCCGCCCCCCAAAACCGCCAAAGGCAAAGCCGTGCGCAAGGCCAAGCGGGCGCGCAAGAAAAAGTAAGCGCGGCACCCGCACGACATTGAATTAATTGAGAAAAACCGGGAATTAATTAAGAAAAAACTGGAGCGGGCGATGAGATTCGAACTCACGACCCTAACCTTGGCAAGGTGCCCCACAGGCCTGCGCCATAATATCCGGGGCTTCGCTAAAGACGAAAAATATACTATAAAACATTAGGTTAGTTCGAACCAGCTCCGCCGTTCATATCCCAGAGATACCCCGCGACTTGCTTCTAAATGCTTGGAATCAACTCCGATTGAGGGTATGATGAGCAATTCTAAGCAGAATTCCAGGAGGGTATTGATATGGCTACGGAAAAGCTCACCAAGCGGATTGTCGATGCCCTGAAGGCTCCGGAACCTTCGAAGGTTGGGGTCAAGGTTCGGGAGAGTTTCGTGTGGGATCGCGAGTTGCGCGGCTTCGGGGTGCAGGTCATGCCGTCGGGCCTCAAGAGCTTCGTCATCCTGTACCGCAACCCGGAGGGGCGCAACCGCCGGGCCGTCATCGGGCGCTATGGCCTGATGACTGTCGAGGAGGCGCGCAAGCTCGCCCACGAGAAACTCGTCGCCGTCTCCAAGGGCCTCGACCCGGTCGCCGGGGAAGCGAAGGCTGCCGGACTGACTGTCGCTGAAATTTGCGACTGGTACATCACTCAAGCCGAAGCGGGCCGTATCCTTGGCCGCCGCCGACGGCCGATCAAAGCATCCACCTTGACGATGGACCGCAGCCGGATCGAAACCCACATCAAGCCCCTGCTCGGCCGGCGTCAAGTCAGCGCGCTCAAGCTCGGCGACATCGAGGGCGCGCAGGCCGATATCGCCGCCGGCAAAACATCGAAGCCGCGTGCCGGCAGCCGGGGCGGCGCCGTCACTGGCGGGGAAGGCGTCGCTGCCCGCACCATGTCGACGCTGCATGCGATTTTAGAGCACGCCGTGCGCCTCGGGCAGATTGAGACCAATCCGGCAAAGGGCGTGCGCAGGCTCTCCAGTACGCCGCGCGAGCGGCGGCTCAGCCGCAGCGAGATCGAGCGGCTCGGCAAGACGATGCGCACTGCGGTAGAAGAAGGTGAGCACCCAACAGGTCTCGCCGCCATCCGTTTTCTGCTGCTTACGGGTTTTCGGCGCATGGAGGCGCTGGGCCTGGAACGCGCATGGCTTGATGAGGAGGAAGGCGCGATCCGTTTCCCCGACACCAAGAGTGGCGCGCAGACCCGCGTGATCGGTCTGGCCGCCATTGATCTCCTCCTCGACCAGCCGAAGACGAAATCGCCTTTCTTCTTCCCCGCCGACTGGGGCGACGGACATTTCGTCGGCGTGGTGCGCGTACTCGACCGTGTCTGTGAGAAGGCCCGGCTGGCGGACGTCACCCCGCACACATTGCGCCATACCTTCGCCAGCCTCGCAGGCGATCTCGGCTTTTCCGAGTTGACGATCGCGGCGCTGCTCGGTCACTCCGCCCGGGGCGTCACCCAGCGCTACATCCATATCGACGAAGCGCTGAGGATGACGGCAGATCGGGTGGCCGGTGAGATGGCCGATCTGCTCGATGGCCGCGCAGCGCCGCCACGTGCTCGCATCTCTCGCGGCGATCAATCCGATCGGCACCTGGAAACTGTTGGCCCATAAGGGTGAGATGGCCGATGTCCGAAATTTGCGGTCTGATGATTTTGATGAACCAGGATCACTGCGATTTCCACTTTAGTTGCCAGCAGTCTTGATTTGTTAAGTTCATGCCTCTATGTTTAGCACCATGCTGAAACGTGCCACGATATATTTTCTGGCCTTTGCCATCACCCTGGGAGTGACGCTGCAAACTTCTGGGTCGGCTTTGGCTGCTGCCGGGCAGTCTTCTATGATGCACATGGGCAGCGATTGCGAACAGCCCGCAGCCCCCTGCAAAGGCCTGACGCCAGATTGCATCAATATCATCGGCTGCGTCATAAACGCCGCCGCGCCTGTTGCGCCCCTCGCGATTTCCGAGCCGCTTTTATGGGGCGATGTCAGCTATTTCTCCCTTAATGCCGTGTCGGTGGGCGTAAGTATCAAGCCGGAACATTCCCCTCCCATCCCCTGCGCCTGAACTGATTTTGAGCTGACTGCTGTTCGATCAACGGCAGTCTCAATCTTCAGGCGCACCACCGTCTTTGTACGGATGGCAATGAGGGATGTCCTATGTCCAGATTTCGTAATTCCGTTAAAATAGCGGCGCTAACCGCTTTGTTTTTAACCGCCCCGCTCGCAAGCCGGGCCGCCCCCGCGGACTATCGTTTCGAGTTGGCCGGACAGCCCGAGAAAACCAGTACGGCAATGCTCGTCAAGGTACGCCTGGTTAGCGTGGCCGGCGAAAAACCTGTTTCCGGTGTGGAAATTGTCGAGGCGCGCCTCGATATGGGTCCGGACGGCATGGCGGCGATGACAGCAAAGGTAAAGGCGCTGCCATCGAGTGAGCCAGATGTCTATCTGTTCGAGGCTCAGCCGACAATGGCGGGAAACTGGGGGCTGACCCTATCGGCAAAGGCACCAGGCGAACCAGAGGCGATCACCGGCACAGTTACAATTGCGGTCGCGAAGTAACATGCGCCCGCATATAGGTGGCGCTTTTCGCCGCATCACTGCCGTCACGGGTATCGCCCTGACGACCGTGTTCTTAGCCGGATTAACAGCCAGCGCCGGTGACGCCACTCCGGGTGCCACTGTCGATGAACTGCTTGTGATGGCGCGCCAGCTTAATCCCGAACTTGCCGCACGGGCGCTAGAAAGCGAGGCCGCACTTGCGGTGGCGTCAGCGGCAGACGCACTTGACGATCCGATGTTCCGGATTACCTCGGATGAGGTGGACCGGACCGGCGGTAATCGCATCAACAAGATGATCTATTCCGTCGAGCAGGAGTTTCCGCTCTGGGGCAAGCGGCAACTGCGCCGCGAAATCGCGCAAGCCGAAGCAGCGGGGGTCCGCAGCCAGCAGCAGCTGGCGGCCATTGAACTGGATGCGCGGATTAAAACCGTGTTTGCGCAGTACTGGCGCGCCACGCGGGAGGTGGAGGTGACGCATGATGTGCATGCGCTGCTGCACAGTGTCGCGCAAAGCGCGCAAAGCCGTTATGCCCAAGGCATTGGGCTGCAATCGGACGCCATCCGCAGTGCGCTTGAACGCAGCCGTCTTGATCTGGCACTGGCGGCGATTGAGCGCGACAAGCGCATCGCACACGGTCAATTGAATGCCTTGCTCGCCCGACCGCCGGGCGCGCCGCTAGCCGAGCCTGTCGCTTTATCACCGCTTCCATCGGCAAGCGTGCTCAGCATTGATAGCCTGCTTGATCGCGCGCGGCAAAATAATCCGATGTTGGCGTCGGCGGCCTATGAGATTACCGCAGCCGAAGCCAGTCGCCGCCTTGTTGAAAAGAACCGTTATCCCGACATATCGCTGGGCGTTGGCGCAATTGACCGCGAGGACGGCCCGGCGGGCGTCATGGCGTCGGCTGGCATCCGGGTTCCTCTGCAATGGGGCCTGCGTAAGGCACAGATCAGCGAAGCGACCAAGCTGGCTGGCGCGGCGCAATCACGGCGTGATGCAGCGCTGCTGCAATTGCAGGGCGGTTTGGAAGAGGCGTTGGCAGGGCTGCAGGCAGCGCGGCAAACCGAAACACTGCTGACCACCAGCCTGCAACCGCAAGCACAGGCGGCGTACCGCTCGGCGTTGAGCGGCTATCAGGTGGCCCGTAGCGATTTGACGGCGGTGCTTGAAGCGGCGCATCGCACGCAGGAGATTCGGCTGGAACTGCTCAAGGCGCAAGCGGAACAGCAAGCATTGCTCGCCGATATTGAGCTCATTATTGGAGGCAGCCTATGAGCTGGAAAATTTTAGCTATTGTCTGTATACTGATTGCAGGTACCACCATTGGCGGTTACTGGTTGGGTCAGCGTGCGATGCCAGAGACGAATGCATCAGGGCCTGATTTGATAGCGCCGGAACCAAAAATTCTGTTTTACCGCAATCCGATGGGACTCCCGGATACCTCGCCCGCACCGAAGAAAGATTCCATGGGGATGGACTACCTCCCGGTTTACGCAGGGGAGGAACCAGATGATCGCGGCAGCGTCAAGGTCAGCCTGGCGAAAGTTCAGCGTCTGGGTGTGCGCACCGAAGCCGTTAAACTTCGCCAGCTCAGCCGCACCATTCGCGCAGCGGGAACCGTACAGCCAGACGAACGCCGCCTCAGCATTGTCACCACAAAGTTTGACGGCTTCATTGAAAAGCTGCAGGTCAACGCCACCGGCCAATCGGTGCAAGGCGGGCAACCTCTGATGCAGTTCTACGCGCCGGAACTTGTCGTCGCCCAACAGGAATATCTGCTCGCATGGCGGTCCCTGCAAGACATGCAGGGCGCGAGCGATGATATTCGCGCCTCCGCCAGGCAATTGGCGGAGGCAGCGCTGCAACGTCTAAAAAACTGGGATATATCCCAGGATCAGATCAAACGTCTTGAACGCGACGCAAGCTTTGCCCGGACATTGACGCTGTTTGCTCCGGCAAAAGGCGTCGTGATGCAGAAAAAGGCTGTCGAGGGCATGCGCTTCATGGCCGGTGATCCGCTGTTCGAGATTGCCGATTTGTCAACCGTCTGGGTGATCGCCAATGTCTTTGAACAGGACCTTGCTGCAATCCGCGACGGCGCAAAAACCAGTATCAGCATCGCCGCCTATCCGGGCGAAGCGTTCACCGGCACGGTGGCCTTTATCTATCCCGATGTCGACAAAGCCACACGCACGGCCAAAGTGCGCATCGAAGTCCCTAATCCGGATGGCCGCCTGAAGATCGATATGTACGCCACGATTGAGCTGACCGCGCCGGTAAGTGATGGCGCTGTGGTTAGTGTTCCTGCATCTGCAGTGCTGAACAGCGGCTCCCGCCAGGCGGTGCTTGTCGCCCACGGAGGGAGCCAGTTCGAACCACGTGAAGTCACACTTGGCGCGCAAGCCGACGGATTTTATGAAATCCGCAGCGGCTTGCAGGCTGACGAAAGGGTGGTGACCGGCGCGAATTTTCTGATCGACGCCGAAAGCAACCTGAAGGCGGCGCTCAGCGCCTTTACAGATCCGGCAGGAGAAACCAGATGATCGCGCGGATCATCGCGCTTTCCGCGCGCAATATGCTGCTGGTGTTGTTCGCTACGGCTTTCATTGTAGCTGCGGGTATTTATTCCGTTATACGGATGCCGCTGGATGCGATACCTGATCTGTCCGACACACAGGTCATTGTGTTTACAGAATATCCCGGACAGGCCCCGCAAGTGGTCGAGGATCAGGTTACCTATCCGTTGACAACGGCGCTGCTGGCGGTGCCGCGCTCGCAAGTAGTGCGCGGTTTTTCCAATTTCGGCGTCTCGTTTGTCTACGTGATCTTTGAGGAAGGCACAGACATTTATTGGGCGCGCTCGCGTGTGCTGGAATATCTAAATTTTGCCGCAACACAACTGCCACCGGGCCTTACGCCGTCGCTGGGACCGGACGCCACCGGGGTTGGCTGGGTCTATCAATATGCCGTTATTGGAAGCCAGCGAACCTTGGCCGAACTGCGCGCCTTGCAGGACTGGGTGATCCGATACGCGCTTGCTACAGCCGACGGGGTCGCCGAGGTCGCCAGTGTCGGCGGCTTCGTCAAACAATATCAGGTGATCGTTGATCCGCAAAAGCTGCAAGCTTACGACATCGGGCTCGCAACCGTTTCACAAGCCATCCGCAGCAGCAATCAGGATGTCGGCGGCCGCACGGTGGAAATGACCGAGACGGAATATGTGGTGCGTGGTCACGGCTATCTGCGCGGCGCATCGGACATTGAGCAGATCATGCTCAAATCAGAAAATGGAACGCCGGTATTGTTGCGTGATGTGGCGCGGGTCGAGATTGGCCCGGATGAACGGCGCGGTATCGGCGAATTGAATGGTGAGGGCGAGGCTGTCAGCGGCATTATCCTGCAACGCCAAGGGCAGAACGCGCTGGATGTTATTCGTAACGTCAAGCAAAAAATTGCAGAGATCACACCAGGCCTGCCCTCAGGGGTTTCGATCCTGCCGGTCTATGACCGCTCCAATCTGATCAACCGCGCGATTGCCACACTGCAGCGGACACTGCTAGAGGAAAGTCTGATTGTCGCACTGGTCTGCTTTGTCTTTCTGCTGCATGTGCGCAGCGCCCTGGTCGCCATTCTGATGCTGCCGGTTGGTGTGCTGATTGCCTTTCTTGTCATGCATGTTTTTGGCATCAGCTCCAACATTATGAGCCTCGGCGGCATCGCCATCGCCATCGGCGCCATGATCGATGCGGCCATCGTCATGGTGGAAAACGCGCATAAACATCTTGAGCGCGCGCGCCCGGATACGCCGCGTTCGGAGACGTTAATCAGGGCAGCCGTTGAGGTTGGCCCCGCGCTGTTTTTCTCGCTGTTGATCATTACGGTTTCATTCCTGCCGATATTTACGCTCGAGGCACAAGAAGGCCGCCTGTTCAAACCTCTGGCCTACACCAAGACCTTCGCCATGGCGGGGGCTGCTTTTCTTTCGGTAACACTGGTGCCGGTGCTGATGCTGCTGTTTGTTCGCGGCAGAATCATTCCCGAACACCGCAATCCGCTGAACCGGTTTCTCATCTGGATTTACCGGCCGGTGATTGCAACGGTGTTGCGCTGGCGCTGGTCCACCATGGCAATCGCAGTTTTGGCTCTTGGTATTACTGCATGGCCATTTATGCGGCTGGGCAGCGAGTTTATGCCAACGCTCAACGAAGGCACACTGCTGTATATGCCGGTGACGTTGCCAGGGCTCTCGATTACCAAGGCGGCGGAGCTGTTGCATACCCAGGACAAGATCATCAAAAGCTTCCCCGAAGTGGCTAGCGTTTTCGGCAAGGCGGGACGGGCCACTACCGCCACCGATCCCGCACCCGTCGAGATGACCGAGACGGTCATCACCCTGAAGCCCGAACAGGAATGGCGGCCCGGTTTTACCATCGATCAACTGATTGCCGAAATGGACCGCGCGCTGCAATTCCCCGGTGTCAGCAATGCGTGGACGATGCCGATCAAGGCCCGCATCGACATGCTCTCAACCGGCATACGCACCCCTGTCGGGGTCAAGGTGTTTGGTAACGACACCGGGGAAATCGACGCACTGGCCAGGCAGATAGAAGCGGTTCTGCGCGCTATGCCCGGCACTACCAGTGCTTTTGCCGAGCGGATCGGCGGCGGCTATTATCTCGACATTCAGCCGGATCGCGCTCAGCTTGCCCGCTATGGCCTGATGATCGGCGACGTTCAGGATACCATCCGCACCGCGCTGGGCGGAGAAACCGTCACCACCACTGTCGAGGGGCGCGAGCGCTTTGGCGTCAATGTCCGCTACCCGCGTGATTTGCGCGCGGATCCGCAAGCCATTGCGCGTGAGGTGCTGATTGCCACGCCGGATGGCGCCATGATTCCGCTGGGTCAAATTGCGACCATCAGTCTGACGCAGGGCGCATCCACCATTCGTACAGAGAATGCTCAACTGGTCAGTTATATATATGTCGATACGCGCGATAGCGATATTGGCGGTTTCGTTGCGCGCGCACAGCGCGCAGTGGCGCAGGAAGTGGAATTCCCGCCTGGCTATCACGCCATCTGGAGCGGCCAGTTCGAATATCTGGAACGGGCTAAAGCCCGGTTGATGCTGGTCGTCCCGTTGACCATCGCAATCATTTTTGTGCTGCTATATCTCAATTTTGGCCGCCTGCCAGAGACCCTGATCGTCTTGCTCTCGGTGCCATTTTCGTTGATTGGCGGGGTATGGCTAACCTGGTGGATGGGGTTTAACCTTAGTGTCGCTGTAGCTGTTGGCTTTATTGCTCTGGCTGGTGTTGCCGCCGAAACTGGAGTGGTGATGCTGATCTATCTGGATCAGGCGCTCAATGAAACCCTCGATAAATGCAAGCACACCGGGCGTGCATTTACACGAGCGGATTTACAGGCGGCCATCATGACCGGCGCGGTCGAGCGGGTGAGGCCGAAAATGATGACGGTGGTGGCTATCATGGCGGGGCTGTTGCCTATCCTGTGGAGTTCAGGTGCCGGCTCCGAGATCATGCAGCGGATCGCCGTTCCTATGATTGGCGGCATGGTGTCATCGACAATTCTGACGCTGATAGTCATCCCGGCGATCTACGCGGTCGTCAAAGCCCGTAGCGCAGTCATCGCATAATGTCAGTAATCAATTGTTGGTTAGCAGATCATCGGCGATGTGCACCATACAGTGCCTCGGCGGCGCGGATCATCGTCTTCGACGGCACGCAACCGACATTAACGCAGGTGCCACCGATAAGCCCATGTCCGATGAGGGCAACTTTCGCGCCTTGTTCGGCGGCCGCGATCGCAGCGGAGAAACCCGCCGAACCCGCACCGATGACGGCGAGACCGGCAACTTCAATCCGGTAGCTCGGGCCGGAAGCCAACGCGGCGGTCGTAAACCATGCCGTGGCCAAAACGGCGACGGCGAAACGTGATAGGATCTTCATGCTAGAGTCTGTCCTATTTTGACTGAATCGAATTGGGATTCCCAAAAGGGTTGATTTGTGATTCAAGCTGTGTTTTGTCCGTTGTCAGCCCGCGCAGCACGAAAGCTTTGTCACGTCCTTGCCGAAGCCTTGCGCCGCGAGCTTCAGTCCCTCGACCGTAGTCAGATATGGGAAAATCGTTGCGCCGAGGTCTTGTGTGGTCATGCCGAATTTGATCGCCAGCGCCATGGTTTGGATCGAGTCGGCGCCTTCGGGCGCGAGTATCTGCGCCCCGAGCAAGCGGTCGGTGTTCTCATCCGCCACCATCTTGATGAGCCCACGGGTATCCCGTGCTGCGAGCGCGCGCGGCACTTGGTCAAGCGGCACGACCGACGTCTTGATTTTGAATCCGCGCTCGATAGCCTGCGCCTCGGAGAGGCCGACTCCCGCCACTTGCGGATCCGTGAAGACAACCCACGGCATAGCGCTGTTGTCATAGCGCTCCGCGCCGTCCAGCACCGCGTTGCGCGCGGCTAGCTTGGCGCCGTAAGCCGCCATATAGACGAACTGATCGCGGTTGATTACATCGCCTGCACCGTAGACGCCGGGCCGCGAGGTGGTCATGTCGTCGCCAACGATGATCGCGCCGCGCTTGTCGGTCTCGATCCCCATGGCTTCCAACCCCAGCCCTTGCGTATTGGGCGTGCGCCCGGTAGCCACGACCAAATGATCTGCGGTAAGCTCCAGCCGCTTGCCGCCTTCCTCGATGCACAGCACGGCTCGCCCGTCTTTCGTGTGGCAGGCGTCATAGGTGATGCCGCAGTGCATCGTGATGCCCTCGGCCTGGAACACCGTGGTCAGCGCCCCGGACACCTCTGGCTCCACCTGCGGCAGCAGGCGCGAACGGCAGACCACCGTCACCTGCACTCCCATCCGCGCCATCATCTGCGCAAGCTCCGCACCGATATAGCCGCCGCCCAGGAAAATAAGGCTGTCAGGTAGGGTTTCCAGCGCCAGAAGCGATGTGCTGTCGAGCGTCGGTACGTTTGTGATGCCGGGAATGGGCGGCAGCGCCGGGTGCCCACCTGTCGCGATGATGACCCTCGGCGCGCGGATCATGCGCCCGCCGACTTCAACCCCTCCTTCGACAAGCCGGGCCGGGCCTTCGTCGATATAGGCAATTTCTTCATAGCCCGGCAGCAGATCAGCGTATTTCTTCTGCCGAAGTTCGCCCACCAGCGCATCCTTGCCAGCGATCACTGCGGCCCAGTCATCCACCTGCCCCATCCCGGAGAGACCCGGAAAACGCTTTGCCGCCCCTACGCCATGGATTGCCTCGGCGGCGCGGATCATCGTCTTCGACGGCACGCAACCGACATTAACGCAGGTGCCACCGATAAGCCCATGTCCGATGAGGGCAACTTTCGCGCCTTGTTCGGCGGCAGTGATCGCAGCGGAGAAACCCGCCGAACCCGCGCCGATGACGGCGAGATCGTAGGCACCCTTCCGGTTTCCTCCAGTGCTGTAACAATCGGTCATGTCAGGCCCTTCTCTTGTTCAATTGTGTTTTTCTGGCGCAACACGCCGTCGCCCACTGCCGCCGGGAGAAGCAGGGAACACCGGAGCGCTCAAGACACTCAGAACCTGGTCGTAAGTTCGATCAGCCACATTGGCATGAGATCAAGCATCCATGCCTCGATGATCTTGTCAGCGCCGCTTAATATCATGACGCCAACGGCAACCAGCGCACCGCCGAACAGAGGCTTGCCATAACGGGCGAGCGACTGGAACTGCACCTTGCGGGTTGCGAGCGCTTTACGGGAGCCGTAGGCGAACGCGAGAATGGATGCCGCCACCCCCAGTCCAAAGACCATAAAGATAAAGAATGCGTTGAGGAGATTCTCGCCCCTGCTCGCAGCGGCAATGGCTACTCCAAGTGTCGGGCCAACGCACGGTGCCCATACGAGACCGAGCAAAGCGCCGACAACAAATTGTCCGCCAAGACCGTCACCAGAAACCCGGTTGAGCAACTGGTTGCCGCCATTGACAAGCGGACCGGCCGCTGTGGCGAAGGCGGATTGAGCCTGGGGCACAAGAAGCAGCAAACCCGCCGCAACCAGAAGCAGCGACGCGCCGGTCCGGACTGCCTGCTCGCTCAGGCCGATTGAAAACCCGAAGGTAATGATCAACAGTCCGAACAACGAAAAAGAGCAGACAAGTCCGGCCGCAAGCGCCGCTGGACCAAACCTGCTCTGGCCCATCGCGGAACCCAAGATGACTGGTAAAATGGGCAGAACACAGGGGTTAAGGATTGTGACAAATCCGGCCACGTAGGCCAAAATCATGCTGCCCATTTAACAGTGTCCCCGTTCAGGTGCGCGAGAGGCCGTCAGCGCTTTACAGCGTTAAACACAAAATTGCGCAAGCGGTCCCTGTCTGTCTCGGCAATTGAACGGTCAATTTCCGTTTTACCCTTAAAAATCAGGATGGTGGATTGACGGGGAATTCTATGATTTTTCAGAAACTCTTTATGCACGTCAAAATCCACGCGAACGAACAGGGTGTCCTGCACCCTATCATCGCTTTTCAATTCTTCCAGTATTGGATGTTGTATCTTGCAGGTGGGGCACCAGTCCGCAGACACATCGACGAGTATTGTTTTTCCTGCCGCCTGCGCATCCGCAAACAGCTCCGGCGAATAATCGATCCAGCCTGTCGCGGCGAGAGCAGGACTCAGGCCAAGAATACACACCGCAGAAATGATAAAAGCACGAAGTTGAGACATGCGTGTAACCTCCAAAGATTATAGTGCGGTAATCATATGCGGTAAGACCAGGTCTTCCGCACCAAACCCATATGAATGCGTCAATGCGAAACGGAATCCGTCTTCATAACGCCCGGTACCTGGATGCTATCAAGTGATCGAGGGAGATCCGGCCTGGACCATACGTCATGACCGCGAGCGCCATGGCTGCCCATGGCAGGTGAAAATTGGCCCAGCCGTCGGGGACGGTCAGCTGAATGAGCGCCGTCATGGCTAGAATACCCAGCGCGGCAAACCGCGTGCCGAGGCCAAGAACAAGCAGTATAGGCAACACAATTTCGCCGCTGCCGGACAGGAACGCCATGACGTTAGGGGCGGGATAGGCATATTCGCCGCCGAATAGATGGAGACGGAACTCTTCCGTGAAAAGATAAACGGCGCTGTCGGAGAGTTGAAGGAAACCATCCCATTTGGTCAGGCCGGACCGGAAGAAAGGTACGGCGACGGCGATACGCAGCGCGAATAGCGTAAGCGACGCCGGAAACCGGGCAAGCAGTCTCGATGTGCTGTCAACAAGCTGGAAAAATGAACGCAGCGCCGGATTGGCAACTGGGATCACATCAGTATCATTCATGGTGTTGTCTCCTATTGGTCAGCATAAAGAGCAATGACCGCACCGGCGCTGACGAGGCCGGTCAAATTACGGGCGAGATCAAAATCACCGTCAACCTCAAGGCCAGATTCCGCGGCCACGCCAAGGGATTTTCCCGCAAGCAGGGCAGCGGCAAAGTCGTACCCCCCCGCTGGAAGGCAATGGATCAGAACCCCGGCGTCAGGACGCAGCACGAGGACATCTTCCCCTTCCCAGTGTTCCGGACCATTGACCTCTCCATCGCCCTGGTGCGCGGCCCAGATTGCCGCGATTGGATAGGCGGAGCGGATGAGCCGCACCGAGGGGTGAAGGCTGAGCCGCGCTTCAATAAGATCAGAAGGCCGGTAAGAGGCGAAAGCCCTGGCGTTGAGAGGGATCGCTTCCGCCGCATGATAGGCCTGGCTCCAGGCCACTTCGAGGCGCGCGACATCCGGCAGATAGGGCAGTTTGCTGGCTGGCTCGAAATATTCGATAAAGGCCGGGAATTCGTCCCCGTATATCATTAACAGCGGTGACCGGGGCTTGTGCGACGTGACAAAAATATGCGCTATCGCCCGGAAAAATTCTTCACCGACAAGCCGTTCGGTTACCGGAAAGCGCGCGCGAAGCGCATCGGTCAAGCCTATCATCACATTGTTCCGGTAAACCGAAAAACGCCGCAAATCCGGTTTGCCCCGGCGTCCCAGAACATTGGCCGGCACAGGCAGGCCTGGATCGGCAAGCGCCAGAGCGAAGCTTTGCTGGATATCAGAGAGCGTGCGAAGCATAGAACGCCTCCCTGTGATCGGGGAGGCCGTTGGAGGAGCCCAGCAATCGTTCGGCACGGCAAGCTTCAGCGAAAAGGACTGGCCATGCCGGTATGTCATTATCCCATTCAATCACTGTTGGAATGGGGCTCAGTTTATTCAGGACATGGACATAAAGCGCCCAGACGTCCGTTCTGACGGGGGAATCATGTGCATCGATCAGCAGCCTGCGGCCTTCATCGTCATGTGTTTCCGCAAACCCGGCCAGATGAATCTCACCCACATGTTCAATTGGAAACGCATCGAGATAAGCCAGCGGGTCGTAGCCATGATTGGTGGCGGATACTTCCACATTATTGACGTCAAGAAGAAGGCCGCAACCGGTGCGGGCCGCAACCTGGGTCAGGAATTCAACCTCTAGCATGACGCTCTCGGCGAACAGGATGTAGGTCGAAGGGTTTTCGAGCAGCATGCGCCGACCGAGCTTCGTCTGAATTTCGTCGACATGATCGCAGACCCGCTCCAGCGCCTCGCCTGTATAGGGGATGGGAAGCAGGTCGTTGAAAAAGCCCATATCGTGGGTTGACCAGGCGAGATGCTCGGAAAAAAGAGCCGGTTCATACCGTTCCAGCAGTCTCTTCAGGCGTTCGAGATGCTCATGATCCAGCGGCCGGTCTGCACCAATCGACATGCCCACACCATGGACGGAAAGCGGATAGTGCGACCGGATGGCCTCAAGATAGCGATGCGGTGGCCCCCCATCGCCCATGTAATTTTCAGCATGGATTTCAAAGAAGCCGATGTCCGGCATAAAATCGAGGATTGACTGGTAATGCACAGGCTTCAGTCCGACGCCAGCACGTGCCGGCATGGCCTTTGCCTTCGGTAAGGTTCTCCTGGCAGTCCCGGTCATAACGAACCCCTATTGCTTGTGCCGATCCGAAGGCGCTTTCGACGCCCGGCAAGCCTGCGGGCTTGCCGGGGACGGAACGTCACGTGACGTGTGGATACCCTCAGGCCTTCGGCACATCCCGGGACAATTCTTTTAGGGCGCCTTTGCGTCCATCGGGCAACTCTATGGACTCACATGTCCCCTTCGGCACGAGCTTCCAGGCGTTGCCCTGGTAGTCAACCCTGGAGGTGGCGGCGCAGGTGGTGCCCGCACCCGCCTTGCAATCGTTCTGCCCTGACAGGGCCACGCCGAAACACTTTTCCTTTGCCGCATCTTCGGCGGACGCCGGAATCGAAAGCAGGGCCAGCGCGCTGGCAAGCGAGCCGATAAGGGCAATATTGACTGTACGACGGTTCATCTTCAATTCTCCTTGTTGTGAAGCCTCAGACTGGACTTGAACTGGTTTGTCGTTCAAAAAGCCGCATTTCTTACAAAGGACACTGACTCTGCGCCTCTGCAATCAGATGCGCAGAAAGCCGCTTGAATAAAAACTGCACCCGGAACAAAAACATGACAGGCCCAGGATGCGTCCGGAGAGCGCCGGAACGAAGTCACTTTTAATATCGACTACCATCCAACTGGCCCAAAGCCGCCAGTTGGATGGAATAGGGCAGCCGGTTCAGGCTTCGCCGCGCGCGGGATAGTTTTTCCCGGTGACGAATTTGATTGCGCCTGCAATGTCTGCAAAACTCGGCCGGGCAAAGGGCATGGTCTGTACGGATGCCGCGTAAAGCGTCCTGTCGGGCCGTATCAGAAAGATGCCCGGTTCCAGAAACTCTGCGGGTTCCTTGTCTGAAATCGCGCGGGAAACGCTGAGGCCCCATTCGCGCCCTTCGGCAATCGACATGCCATAGGCGACCGTCAGCCTGTCAAGTTCCCAATGGTTCTTTGCCTCGGTGGCCCGCTCTGCGGTGTCGGAGCTGACTGCAGCCGGAATAACGCCCAGAGCAGCGAATTCGTCTGCGCGCTGATTCAGATCGGCGAGATAGTTTTTGCAGATGGGGCAATGCAGCCCGCGATAAACCACGAGCATGGTGAAAGAATCCGGTTTCTGCGCGGAGAGAACAAAGCTGTCGCCGCCGGCCGTTGGCAGATTGAGGTCGGGCGCAAGTTCTCTTGGACGAATGGTCATGGCGTTCCCTTTCATGTTTACAGAGGCGGGTTAACAGGTGTCAAAATTATGGATGGCTCAGGCGCACTTCAGCGATGCTTGGCGCCGCTCCATCCGTGCCCGGAAAGACGGCTTTCCGCATGCTGCATTGGTGACGTCTCAAGCGGCGTCGCCAATGTGTCGTTCCATCTGTTGAGAAATCCGAACATGGAAATGATGGCGACGATCTCGACAATCTGCGTCTCCGAAAAATACCGTTTGAGCGCATCGAAATCCCCGTCGTCAACTGCGTTGGGAACCTGCGCGGCAAGCTGCGCAACGCGAAGCGCAGATCTTTCGGCCTCCGTATAGAGATCACTTGTTTCGTAGTTCCATATTGCGTCAAGCTTTTCCGTCCCAATGCCGGAATGGGCGGCCAGTTGATGGGTATGCGCCTGACAATATTGACAACCGTCGGACCGGCTGACGATAAACGCTATGAGCGGCGATAACCCTTGTGGAAGCGTTCCTCCCTGCAAAACCGCTCCGAGCAGCGTCGCGAATGCCTCAACAAGTTCCGGCTTTCGCGCCATGATGAGGAGGCTGTTGGGAACGTAGCCCAAGGTAGATTCCATAAAATCGAGCACCGGCTCGAGTTGGGGAACATCGGCCCGGTTCAGTGGCGAAAGTCTTCTCATTCTATCCTCCCTGCTTATGTCCGATATAAAGTGCAACCTAAACATCTGAAGTCATGCCGGAAAACATCCGGCCGTTCTTCTGTGAATATCCGAACCGCCTTCTTCAGTTGCTGCCCACGACAGGAGACTGCTGTGCTTTTTGCCCATTTAGCTCCAGAACTATTGCCCTTGACGCCTGAATCTGCCTGGCCATGAGTTTTCCCAGATCTTTCTGCCGTTCAGTCATTTTTGATGACAGCTTTTTCAGGGCGGGTTCGCCGAACTCCTTGTAATCGTGAGAAATTGCGAGAGAGTAATAGGCATACGCCATGACCAGGTCCGCCTCGACCCCTTCGCCTGACTCAAAAAGGCTAGCCAGGTTAAATTCCGCATCCGGCTTGTTACTCATAGAGGCCATATAATACCATAGCAGCGCCTGGGTAAGATCGCGCGGCGCCAGTTCTCCATTGTCGTAGATGGCGCCGAGTTCGAACTGGGCCCTTGCGTCTCCGCGCAGCGCACTAAACCGGAGATATCTAAGTGCAAGCGCGGGATTTTTTTTAGTCACCAGAGCATCGACATACGTTATCCCGAGATTATAGGCGGCGCCCGCGTGCTGCGCATTCTCGAAGGCGTGAGACCAGACAGCCATGGCCTCCGGATATAAGCCGCGTTTATAAAGGTCCAGCCCGAAATGTTCGGTATATTCTTCACTGGATTTCGGCATTTGCGAATGATCAAGTTCTGTACCCCCGGCCATGGCATTGGCGGGAGTAGCCGCAAGGCCAAGGATGGCAAGCGAGCCGACAAGGGCAATATAGACTGTGCGCCGGTTCATCTTCGATCCCCCTTTTTACGAAGCCGCAGACGGGACTTGAGATGGTCTGTCGTTCAGAAAGACGTATTTCTTACAGTGGGCACAAACTTTTCGCCCCCGCAATCAGATGACCGCTGCTGCTTGCGGACAGCTTCATCCCCGCAATCCCCGGATGTAAGAAGCGGTAAGCCTGTGCGCCGGCGTTTCAAAAATTTGTCTGCACTGGCCGAATTCGATCAATTTCCCGGCGCGTTCAGGCATCCAGAAAAATGCCGCGTAATTCGCGATCCGTCGCGCCTGGGCCAGATTGTGTGTAACGATGACTACTGTAAAGCGATGCCTGAGGCTTTCGATCAGGTCTTCCACCACTCCGGATGAGAGAGGATCAAGTGCGCTGCACGGTTCATCCATCAGCAGCACTGACGGTTCAAGAACCAGGGCGCGGGCAATGCACAGGCGCTGCTGCTGGCCGCCAGAAAGCGCGAGCGCCGGAGAATCGAGCCGGTCCCTTACCTCCGGCCACAATCCGACATCAGTTAACGAGCGTTCCACCCTGTCCGACAACTCGGTCCGGTTCCTGATCCCATGTTCCCTGAGGGGCATTTCCAGATTGCGGCGGATTGAAAATGGAAACGGGTTCGGTCTTTGAAAGATCATGCCAATTTGCCGCCGCAGCGCCGCCACGTTGAGCGAAGGAGCGCGCACGTCCACACCCCCAAAGTGAATGCTTCCTTCCACCGTGCATCCGGGGATAAGGTCCGTCATCCGGTTGAGCGCTGACAGAAGGCTTGTTTTGCCGCACCCGGACGGGCCGATCAGCGCCGTGATGCAGCCCCGGTAGATATCGAGGTCTACATGCGTCAGCGCAGCCTTGCCGCCATAGCTGATGGACAAGCCGGCAATTTCGATCACCGGGACCGGGTCACAGCAGGGCGGTCCCTGTTCCACGCGGGCTATTGTGTAACCCGGATCCTTCGTTTCTTTCATGGGCAGAGCCTTCTCACCTGTGTTTGGGGCTATATCGTGACAATCCTGCGTCCTATCAGGGAGTCTGTTATCCATTTTGCCGCGCCGTTTATCAGGAAGAGAAAGACGATCAGGGCCAACGCGGAGGCATAGGCGCCAGGATCGCCCCCCGCCACGTTCATGGAAAGATCATAGATGTGAACCGAGATTGCCCGCCCCGAATCAAGCAGCGAAGCGGGCATGCGATCGACATATCCGCTTGTGAATATCAGGGCCGCAGTTTCCGACGCGGACCTTCCAATGCCCAGCATCAGCGCGAGGACAAGTGACGGCGCCGCCGCAGGCAGGAGAATTTGCCTGAGCACCGCCAGGCGTGACAGCCCGAGAGCAGCGGCGCCATTGCGCCAGTCACCGGGCGTCATGCGCAGCCCCGCTTCGGCAACCCGGATGAATACCGGCAGCACCATGCAGGCAAGCGTCAATCCGCCTGAAAGTATGGAAAATCCAAGACCAAGCCAGATGCAGAAAAAGGCGTTGCCGAAGAGGCCAAAAACGATGGATGGCACACCCGCCAGCACGTCGAGGCTCAACCCCATCGCACGGCCGGGCAGCCCCCCGCTGCGGGTGAATTCGGACAAAAATATCGCCGCTCCAAGCCCAACCGGCACGGTAGCGGCGATTGCGACGGTAAGGATCAGTGCGGTGGAAACCAGTATTGGGCCAATACCGCCGCTCCGGCCAGAATTCCCGGGCGCGTCAATCAGGAAGGACAAATCGAAACGCGGCGCGCCCTGCATCGCGATATCTGCAAGCAGCCAGATGAACACCCCGGCAACCATGGCCGCCGCAGACCAGATCGCAATCAATACGCTCCAATCCCTGAAAACGCGGAGCATGGCCAGTTCCCGCACCGCCTCAAACATTGAAAGACCATCCTCCACCCAGGCGTCTGGAAACCAGGACAAAAAGCAGAACCAGTAAGGCCACCATGAGCCCCGACACGAACAATGCCCCGCGATGGTCCCCCATCGCATAAGCCATTTCCAGGGCGATGTTCGCGGTGAGCGCACGCACCGGATCGAACACGCTGGCGGGCAGCTGCACGACATTGCCGGTGACCATCAGAAGGACCACGGTCTCGCCCAGTGCGCGCGCCGCCGAAAGCAGCACGCCTGCCATTATGCTTCCTTTAACCGCAGGCAGGATAACGCCCAGAATGGTGGACTCACGCGACAGCCCGAGCGCCGCCGCACCGCGAAGATAGGATTCCGGCATTGCATCAAGGGCTGCTTCCGTGGTGAGTGCGATGGTAGGCAGGATCATCAGGGCCAGAACCAGAACCCCGGCGATCAGGCTCGCGCCCGGAGGTTCAATCCGGCCGATCATCGGAACCAGAACCGTCAACCCCCACAGGCCCAACACCACTGAGGGGAGGCCCGCCAACAGCAGCAGCGCCAGCCGGAAGGCCGAGGCAAGGGGTGCGGCGGCGTAGAAACGGACAAAAAGCGCTGATGCCACGCCGAACGGCCCCGCCAGCAACACCGCGCCTGCTGCGATAGCCAGCGACGCCGCTAGCATCGGGGCAAGTCCGTAAAGCCCTTCAGCTGGATGCCATGCGGGGTCCGACAGGAAGTGCAAAAAACCAACCCGCTGCAAAACCGGCCAGGCCTCCCGGAGCATGAACAGGACGATCAGCACAAGGATGCAGGCGGCGGCAGTGGAAGCAACCGCCAGCACATGAAACAGCCATGCGTCACTCCGCAAGGGGGGCAAAATATTCCGCTTTGATGAGGTCATTTACATTCCTGGAACGGGCAAAATCAATGAAACGCCTGGCCAGCCCCTGCGGTTCCTGCTTTGTGACGAAATTGAGAGGCCGCGATAAAGGGAAGCTGCCGTTTCTTACATTTTCGACGGAAGGGGCCACGCCGGACATTGGCAACGATTTTATTGGCGTACCCTGACCGGCCTCAAATTCGGCGGCACCAATTGAAACATACCCAATGGCGCCGGGGTTGCCGGCCACGGTCTTGATGCCCTGCGCATTGTCGCCGATCACCACCTGGGCCTTGATCTCACTGTTTTTAAGCTTGAAATAGTTGAGGAACAATTCAAGCGTCGAACGGCCCTCGGCCTTGTTCACTACTGTGATCCGGCCCGCGTTTCCGCCAACATCTTTCCAGTCAGTAAAGTTGCCTTTGAAGATACCGGTGATTTGCTCACCAGTCAGGGACCGCACAGGGTTATCCCTGTGAAGGATGATGCTGACGCCATCGCGCGCAATGCCAAAGAATTTGAGATCGGATTCGCCGGGATTTGGCGCACGGGAGACCATGCCAATGTCTGCAATTCCGGACCGCGCATCATTGATGCCCCGTGACGAACCGCCAGACTGTACGTCAATTCGAATGCCGGGATTGAGCTTTTCGAAGCGTTTGCCAATTTCGGCGGCAAGGGGCGCGATTGTGCTCGATCCTGTCAGTATCAGCCGGGTTTCATCCGCTTGGGCAACAGTTCCGCTCCACAGCAGCAGGGCTGTAAAAAGCATGGCCAGTCTGGCGGCGGCAAAATGCTTTCGCATTTCTTTTTCCTTTAACGGCAGGCATAACTAAAAACTTGATGGATAGGAGCCATGCGCCTCAGCAACATGCAGAGGGCGAAGCGCCAGCCAGAATGTCTGTTTCCATGAACGGGATGGCGGTCCCGCAGCCAGGGAAAATTCCATAATGCCGGTCAAAATTCCCGATAAATTCGAAATAGTCCGCAAAGCGGCTTTCCCGCAGCATCCGCCACGTATTACCACACACCGGAAAAACGCGCCCTTTTTCAATGCTGTGGTGGCTGTCAAGCATGAACACATCAGACGCTGCCGGAATGCCGCCGCGATAGATCACGGCCTGTCCATGGTCTTCGCAAGCCGGTTCCAATCCGTCGATCTTGAACAGCCGGTAGGTCGCCGAATAGAAGCGCGCCGCGCCCAGCTTGCCCGAAATCGCCGGGTCGGTAATTTCGAGGCGGCGGCTGCTCACCAGTCTCGGATCCTTGAAGCCTGCGGCTTTCGAGATCGTCAGAAAATCATTCCAGTAGAGCGCGCCGCCAAGGCACTCGCCATAGATAACGGGATCGTCCCCAATCCCGGCGTCAAGGCGGCGATCCGCATAAACATCCGCGAAATAGAATTCTCCGCCCGGTTTCAGCAGATCGAAAACGCCCCTGAAAACGGCGGGCTTGTCTGTGGACAGATTGACCACGCAATTTGAGACGATGGCGTCAAAGCTCGATGGCGGCAGTCCGAGATCGCCGAGCCTTTCGATATAGCCCTCAAGGAACGAAACGTTCGGATGCTGGTAGCCAAACCGGCGCATATGCCAATCCGTGTGCCCGCGGGCCGTTTGAAGCTGATCAGGCGTCATATCAACGCCCGTCACCTTGCCGGCAGGCCCCGTCAATTGCGACAGGGCGTAAACATCGCGTCCCGAACCACAACCAAGGTCAAGCACCTGCGCGCCCCGGAGCAGGGGCGGGCAGACCAGACCGCAACCATAATAACGCTGGGTCACTTCGGGATGAATGCGCGCAAGCAGCGGCTTTAACCAGTCCGGTGTTAATGATACGTCACAGCAGGCCGAGGTTTTCAGGTCGATTGACGCCCGCAGTTGGCGTCCATAATAGTCCTTGACGATATCATGCATAAAAACCAGTCCCATCCAATGCCGTCGTTATCCAGAGGTGATTTGTCGATGCTTACCGGGTGTTTCTTACAAGTCATGAAAATGAGCAAGACCGTCCGCGAGGGATCAAGTGAAAATCGGCAAAGCCTGCATGGGCTGTTTCGCCCGTGTTATCCGTATCTGACGCTATTGCCAGCGAAGTGATCTCGGCCTCCTTCACATTGAAATTGGCGATAAAGTCGGCCTGGATATCACGTTGTTCGATGACCCACTGGCCGGCGCGCTGGGTTCCGGACTCAACCACGATCATGCGGGCCCGGTCGGTATAGGCGTTCCAGCGCTGCGTCCCCACCGGATAACGGTTGTCCCAGACATAGTTGAGCGCGGCGTCAGGCGCGTCCGGGCCGTAGATGGCGCGCCCAAGTTTCAATTTCATGCGGGTACTGAAGCTCATATCAGAATCCGCGAGCTTGAATGTGATATAAACCCGCGCCGCATAATCATCGCCGCTCTTTTGCGCCATATCGGCTGAGGCCAGCGGCGCATCGATCCGCCAGCGCCAGCACAGCACCGGTGTTGCCGCAAGATCAACCGCAACGGGGCGCGCCAGCAGCGCCATGCTACGGACCGCCACCGCCTCGATTGCGGAAATTCCATCCCATTCACGCACGCGATATTGGGTGGCGGGTATTTTCTCATCAAACCGTACCAGCCGCCATGGGGCGGGCGGATCAGACAGCGCCTCATCGAAACGGCCAAGCCAAACTGGCTCTCCGGCTAAAACTGGCCGATACAACAAACACAACAGGATCGAGATCAGGAATTTCATGGACGCCAGCATGTTACCGCCGTTTGGCAAGCGGTGCCCGCAAGCCGCGCGCCGCCGGAAAAGCGCTAATAAGAGCATGGGGTGCACGCCTCCCGGATCAGGACATGATCCGGATTCAGGGGAAAGAATATGGCGGCGCGGCGGCAATGAAAAATGGCCGGACATCGCTTCACGGGAAACCGCCTCCTTCGTTTAAGGCCCCGCCACAACTACTTCCCTGTCCCGCCGTGCATCCATAACAATGGCCGGAGACACGAATGCCGCGTGCTGCAATGTCTTCGCCAAGCAAGTCGCGCAAATGAGGCCTTCCCTCACCTGCCAGCGGCAACCCCAGTTGCTGATTAAAATCACAATCATAGAGATATCCCTGCCAATCGGCGCTGACTAGGTTCCGGCACATGACAGTTGCGAGATTAGCGGCGGCGAAATTATCTTTTAGAAGCTGCAGGTAATCGTCAAACTGTCCCCTGGAGATCAGCGTGCTGCCAAACCGCTTGATAGGCATATTGACAAGCACGAAAAGCTGATTGAAGACGATGCCGAAATGTTCGGACAGCTCGCGCTTGTAGCTGTCCTGAAGCATCCTCTGTTCGGGCGGAAGCGAAGGGCCTGGTGGATTATAGACCAGATTAAGCATCAGACCGCTGCCGTCGCGGCCATAGCCAAGACTGTTCAACTTGCGCAGGGCTGCGATGCTCTTGTCGAACACGCCGTGGCCACGCTGCGCATCGACATTGGCGGGCGAATAACAAGGCAGTGATGCAACGATTTCCACTCGCTGTCCGGCCAGAAATTCCGCTAGCCCCTCCTGTCCTGGCTCAAACAGGATGGTCAGGTTGCAGCGGTCGATGACCTTGACGGATTGCGCTCTGGCCGCCTGCACCAGATCCTGAAAACCCTCGTGCAGTTCGGGTGCGCCACCAGTCAGGTCGAGCGTCGGAATACGCCGTGCCGCCAGGACCTTCGGGATCAGGCGTAAGGTGTCCCGGTCCATCATCTCGGTTCGATTTGGACCGGCATTGACGTGACAATGCACACAGCTCTGGTTGCAGCGATAGCCGAGATTAACCTGAAGAATGTCGAGTGCATTCCGGCGCAGAGGCGGAAACTCTGTTCTCTCCAGTAGCGGCAAGGTGGCGTGCATGCGGTTCGGTTCCACAAAAGATTTGAATGGATTACCCGGCATTGGTCGCCGCCATGGGGTGGTTTCTTACATGTGGGACAGAGACATCCCGGATCGCCGCTGACCGCCCTCCCGAACTCCAAATGTAAGAAACAAGGCCACCGGGCCGACAGAGATGTGCAAGCCAAGGCTCTTTTACGCCCTGGCTGCGGCAAAAGTGGACCCACACGCAGGAGATTAGCCATGCTTTCGGAATATAAAATGACACTCGAACCCCTGACGCTTGAAAACGCGGAAGGCAATGCCCGTGCGGTGCTTGAAAAAGCCAAGAAGCAGGTTGGGTTTATCCCCAACATGTATGCCAGGATGGCGCACTCGCCAGCGCTGCTTGATACTTACCTTGATGGCTATGCGTCATTCCGCTCTCAATCGGGCTTCTCGCCAGCCGAACAGGAAGTAATTTTTCTCGTCATCAGCCGCGAGAACGGATGTGAATATTGCGTCGCCGCGCATAGCACGATAGCTGGCGCTGCCTCCGGGGTGCCTGTGGACGTCATCCAGGCAGTCAGAAACGGATCAACCGTTCAAGACGCGAGGCTCGAAGCCTTAATTAGTTTCACACGCAGTATGGTCAAGTCACGAGGTCTGCCAACGCGCTCAAATGTCGAACAATTTCTTGCCGCCGGATTCGAGGAGCGTCAAATCCTGGAAATCATACTGGCTATTTCGATCAAGACCTTGAGCAATTACACCAACCATCTTTTCCACACACCACTCGATGCGGGGTTTTCCAAATGGGCGTGGAAGGACTGAATAAGCATTCGGCGCCGGGCGGATTTTTCCCGTTGCCTGTAAATGAACTGGAGTAACCGCATGGGGATCGGCTTGTCATGGTGTGGGCGCAAGCTGGCTGGCTTTCTTAACAAGACCATCCACGTCCATGGAACCGGTCCGGCGCTACGCCCGGAACAACTGCTAGCCTGCTTGCAGCCGGCCGACGTTTTACTTGTCGAAGGTAGCAGCCGGGTGAGCACGGCAATCAAATATTTGACACAATCCACCTGGTCGCATGCGGCGCTCTATGCCGGCTCGCATTTGGCGGATGCAGGCGGTAATCCGTCGCACTGCTTTATCGAGGCGCACTTGGTGAAGGGCGTGCAAAGTGTGGGAATCGAAGAATTCGCCGGCTTGCACACACGGATCTGCCGTCCGGTTGGATTGAGCAGCGAGGATCGCCGTGCGGTCATTACTTTCGCGATCCAGCGGCTCGGCAACCAGTACGACCTTCGTAATGTCATTGATCTCGCCCGCTACCTCTTGCCCACACCGCCCGTACCCACACGCTTCCGGCGGCGTATGATAGCGCTGGGCAGTGGTGATCCGACACGGGCGATTTGCTCGACACTCATCGCGCAGGCTTTCCAGTCAATCGAGTACCCGATCCTCCCTAACATTGGATCACGCAATGCGAACATGCCAGATTGTCCCGAATGTGTCGAAGAAGTCTTCTTAATCCGGCATCATAGCCTGTATGCCCCGCGAGATTTCGATGTCTCGCCCTATTTTCAGGTGATCAAGCCTTCCATCAACGCCAGCTTCAATTTCAGATCCCTAATCTGGGGGGACACTGCTCCCGCCAGTTTGCAGTAACATGGAGAAATGGAAATGCACACATTATCCGGACCTGTGACACGCCGTGCCCTGATAAAGGGGGCGGCCGGTCTGGGCGCTTATGCGGCTTTGGCGACGCTTCCCGTTGTAACACCGGCGGCGGCTGGCGTGGCGTCTTTCCCCATACTCCCGCAAGGGCGTCTGATGCCGCGCGGGCCACAGGATTATGTAAGCGCCATACTGTCAGGCGGCCCCGGCAAGGACGGAATTCCCGCCATTGACCATCCCGGTTTCTGGAACGCTGAAGAGGCCGGACGTTTTCTGGATGACGGCGATATTGTATTCGGACTGGTCGAGAACGGCGTTGCCCGCGCCTATCCGCAGCGTATCCTGGTCTGGCATGAAATCGTCAACGACACCGTGGGCGGTCTGGGCCTCGCTGTTACATACTGCCCGCTGACCGGCACCGCCATCGCTTTTGAGCGGGGCAAGACAGAGTTTGGCGTGTCCGGCTCGCTGGTGAACAGCAACCTCATCATGTACGACCGGGACAGCGACACTTGGTTTCCTCAGGTGCTTGCCGCTGGGATTAGCGGCCCGCACAGCAGCAAGGCGCTGGTTGAGCGGCCGATGATCTGGACCACTTGGAAACGCTGGCGCACCGCACATCCCGGCAGCGAAGTGCTATCCTCCCAAACCGGTTTCATGCGCAATTACAGTGGCGATCCTTATGGCGCATACAATCCTCTCGAAGGCTATTATGCGCCGGACAGCGATACGATTTTTCCGCTGATGCATGAGGACCGCCGCTTTCCACCCAAGTCAGTCGTCGCTGGCGCGCGCACGCGAGACGCAGCCGTCGCCTTTCGCATGGAGAGCCTGAGGGAAGCGGGCCGTCTGGAACTGGAAACGGACAACCAGGTTTTCACGGCGCTTTACGATGATAAATTTGACGCCGGCTACATCTTTCGAGGGCGGACCAGCGCGAAAGCGAAAATTGACGGTACCGGCCCCCAGGGTGTTTCCTGGTCTGGCGGCGCGCTCGAGCCAATAAACACCATCGCCGCCATGTGGTTCGCCTGGGCGGCATTCTATCCGGAGACTGCTGTGCATGACTGAGATGCTGCGGCGCGTTCTGACCGATCCCGCAAGCCAGTTTATTGCCTGGATGGTGGCGCTGGCCTATCTGCTGGTGTTCCAGATTGCGGCAGGCGACATGACGCTCGGCGGCGCATCGCGCCTGAGCTCGATACAGGTTGTTGAGAACTGGCAGGGCCTGCTTCTGCGCATGCGCGCCCCGTTCCAGTTCGAGGCGGTGGCGTTTTTGGAAACGCCTTTTCTGGCATGGCTGATCTCGCCGGTAAATATTTCCATCGGGATTATGCTGGGGCTGCTGACCGGATTCCAGATCGCGCTGACACGCATGGCCCGGCAGTGCGCCGCAGCTTGCGGGATAAGCCCGGCCACGGGCCTGCTTGCCGGACTGCCGGGATTACTGGCGGGCAGCGCCTGTTGCGCCCCGATCCTGTTCATCCTGCTGGGGGTTCAGATAACAGCATCGCTGATTACGTTGATGGGACTGATGATCCCGGCGGCCTTTTTCCTGCTGGCGGTAGGGCTGGCGCTGACGCTCCGCACTGCCGCCCGGCGCTGCACCGAGGCGCAAAGCTGAACGGATGATGTAAGCCGGCGCCCCGTTATTTTTTACTCCACATTCGTCTCATCATCCCGGCCCCTGGCAAAGGAGCGGGCAGCCCGACGGAGCACTGGCAAGTGCTTTTCGAAATTACGGCAGCCGTCGCACATCATCACATGCGCCCTGAGCACCATCCGGTCTAAAAGTGAGAGCGCATGTTCCTGCGACTCTGACATCAGCCGTGTCGCGTCGTGGCAATTCAACATCAAACCGCTCCTTGCATATACCATTTATTCTCAAGACATTCCCGCAGCCGCAGGCGCGCGCGATGCAGCATGACGTTCAGATTGGTTACCGTAATTTCAACCGTCGCGCAGATTTCATCTGTTTCGAGTTCGATGAACTCCCGCATCATAAATACGCGCGCTTGCTTGGGCGGCAGGCCTTCCAGGCAGGCCTCAAATACGCGCCAGAAATCCTTTCCTCGCAGCGCATCTTCCGGGTCGCCCCAATCGGCCGGCCGTTCGTCCAGCCGCCACATTCCTTTTTGATCGAATAGCGACAGAATATCCCTGTCCTCGCCATCTTCATGCAGCAGATCGCTTACATTGATCAGACGTTTTTTCTGGCGCAGAATATCGATGATCTTGTTTTTCAAAATGGCGAACACCCAGGTCTTGAGCGCAGCCCGGCCATCGAAGGATTTGACATTCTTCAGGGCGCCGATCAGCGCCTCCTGCACGGCGTCCTCGGCCATGTCTTTGTCACGAAGCTGCAAGATAGCGAATTTTATCATCTGCTGGCGGAGATCATTCAGAAAGGTATCATCCGTGAGGCGGCTGGCTGCATCTGTGACATCCTCATCGTTTCGTGTACCCATTGATTGAATTCCTTGCGAGTTCATGCCTTGCGGCGCTGTAACTCGACACACAATAAGGCACAAGATAGTTTAAGAACAGACTCCACCAGACGATTTTATGGTCCTGCAGCCAATGATTTCCCTGATTGATGATATTAAGCACACTTCCGACCACCAACGATATTTTGAGCGCATTCCGGACTATATCCGGCAAGAGCGCGGCCCGAAGAAGGCGTCTCATGACAACACCCTGAAGGAATGCGAGTCCACCAGTTTCATCAGGCCGGGGACCGGCATCACCGCAACAGCCGATGATACTGCCCGGGAGATCAAGGCGGCATCGGCTTTGGGCTGCAAGGCGGAGGCGGAACCGGTGCGCCCGGTTGGCGTGGCTGTTAGCCCGCCGTTTCGGGAAACCAGGGTGAACTCACCACCGCAGTTGCGGCAGAAAAGCGAGTCGCCAGCGTGCTGCTCCCGCCTCAACACCAAGGTCGGGCCGCACATAGGACAGGATTGCAGAGGAATGCCGTCATCACTGTGACCCTGGATATGGTGCAAATGACCCGCCCGGCCAAGAGCCAGCATATGTAAAGTCCAATGCGCATCAAACTGACGCCCCTGCTCCTTTTCAAGGATGTCCAGCGCTTCGCCGGCTGGCATTCCCGGACGGTAGGGGCGATGGCTGGTCATTGCATCGAACGCATCGCAGATTCCGACGATGCGAGCCATTTGCGGAATATCTTTGCCGCGCAGTCCCAATGGATAGCCCAGGCCATCCGGCCGCTCGTGATGCAAGTGCACGGCATACCGCACGATATCCGCGAGCGGGTGGGCCTCCAGCAAGCGTGCGCCTATATCAGGATGGGTCTTGATGATGGCATACTCGTCCTTGGTCAAAGGACCAGCCTTGCGCAGTATGGCGTCCGGTATGCCTATCTTGCCAAGATCGTGCAGGAAACCTCCCAGGCTAATGCTCGCCACTTCAACTTGGTTCAGCCCGCCGGCCTCGGCCAGCAACTGAGAATAACGGGAAACGCGCCAAAGATGCCCGCCTGTATAGGGATCGCGCGCCTCAACAAACCACCCCATCACAAAAAGACTGGTTAGCAACTGTGCAAACCGTTGCTGTTCATGACGCTGATCGGCCAGATCATCCGAAACGCCCAGCCAATGGCCAACCTGTTCAAGAAGTTTCATTCTGGCGTTGCTCCGGAACGGGGGGTGCAGCAGTCCATGACGTCCTCCTGTGAGGGGCTTGCTTTAACTGCTTTATTTTGCTGCGCAGGGATTCTTCGCCGCACAAGGATTGTTGGCTGCGCAGGGGTTTTCCGCCGCGCAGGGATTTTTAGCTGCACAGGGATTTTTAGCTGCGCAGGGGTTTTTGGCTGCACAGGGATTGGCCGACTTGGCCTTTTGAGCACGAGGCGCGCAAGGATTACATGGGTTGGCGGCCAGTGTAGTCCCGGTGGAGGCGGCGAGCAGGGCAGCCGAGAGGAAAGTGGCCGTTAGCAAACGGGGGCGCGCGGGGTGATTCATGGGAAGTCTCCTCTTTCGTGTTTCGTGCGGGCGTCTTGCTGAAAGTTTTTTTGAGCAGGAATGTCCGGCACGTGGTTTCGCTTAAGTCCTGATTAGACGGAAGAACAACAGGATTTCTTACACCGTGTTTTTGTTTACTCTTTTTTCCCGGCCTATGTTTTGATGTCCGGATGCGATCCTAAGAATTTCTGTCATTATCCTGTCTGCCCTGCTAGCGCATGCCTGTATTGCTTTTAGGCCCCGTGGCGCGGCCGATGGGCATTCCTGGTGGAACAAGGGTTCTTCGCCGCGCAGTTGTTTGCCGTCGGCTTGCCTTGATGAAAAAAGGGGCGGTCTGCCGGGGGAAGGCAGACCGCCTAGTATCATTGAGGCATGGCGCCGGATTACCGGCGCTACACAAGAAACGGTGTGAAGACCTCACACCGTGTCCGCAAGGCACGCGATCAAATAACGATCAATTACGCTTGCAAACTCCGGATTGCCTTTTAGGCTATGACTAGACGGAAGAAAGACAGGATTTCTAACGCCATGTTTCTGACTACCCTTTTCTCCATCCTATGTTTTGATGTCGAGATGCGATCCTGGGGATATCTATCATTATCCTGACCGCTCCTGATCGCCCTGCCAGCGCATGCTTATATTGCTTTTAGGCCCCGTGGCCCCTGCGGATAGGCGCTTTCCGCTGCGCAAGGATTTGTGGCTGCACAGGGGGTGACCGACTTGGCATGAGCATGAGAGGCGCAAGGATTGGCAGCCCTCATTTTCAGACCGCGCGGTCCCTGCGGATAGGGGCTCTCAGCAGCACAGGGGTTCTTTGCAGCACAGGGATTGGCCGCCAGTGTGCCCCCGGTGGAGGCGGCGAGCAGAGCAGCCGAGAGGAAAGTGGCCGTTACCAAACGTGGGCGCGAGGGGTGCTTCATGGAACGTTTCCTTTTTTGTTTCTCATACAGACGTCTTGCAGAATGTCTTTCGTGCCGGAACGCCTGACGTGTGATTTTGCTTTGGCCATGGTTAGACGGAACAGCAACGGGATTTCTTACACCGAGTTTCTGTTTACTCTTTTTTCCGCCGGGGAAAGCCTTCCCCTGCCTGTAACCCCCGCCAGCAGCGGTTTTCCGTCACCCCTTGAAGCGGGGAGACCCCGCAACGCCCCCTGAGAGTGAGAGGAAGACGGGGTTTTTCGTGACGGGTTTGAGGTGAGAGAGAGGCTCTCGCCGGCCCGTCGCGGAGATCTGCGATGCCACGAAACACCGTTTGCGTTCGCCCCGGCCGGGACCGGGCGGGCCTTTATTCCGAAATCACCAGCAAGATTATCACCGAACTGGAGGCCGGGCGCGTGCCCTGGGTCCAGCCCTGGGGCGGGCCGGATGTCTGCGCTGGGCTGGGCTTGCCGCAGAACGCGGCCACCCGGCGCCGCTATTCCGGTATCAACATCCTCATCCTTTGGGGCGCTGTGACCGAGCGTGGTTTCTCGTCTCAGAACTGGCTGACCTTCCGTCAGGCGCTAAGCCTTGGCGGCAATGTCCGCAAGGGCGAACGCGGCACGACCGTCGTCTATGCCGATCGCTTCACGCCCGAGGACGAACGCCGCCGGGCTGAGCGCGATGGCGATGAACCGGGTGCAATTTCGTTCCTGAAGCGCTTTACGGTGTTCAATATCGACCAGTGCGAAGGGATGCCGGAAGAATTCACCACGACTGCGCCGCCGCCACCGGAAGGCCTGATCCTGCCGCAGGCTGAGGCGCTGATCGCCGCAACCGGCGCTGACTTCCGCATCGGCGGCGCGCGCGCTTTTTACAACTCCACCCGCGACTTCGTGCAGGCGCCACCTCCGCAAGCCTATTTTGAGCCGGTAAACTGGCACCGCACCGCGTTTCATGAACTTGGTCATTGGAGTGGAGCAGCTTCCAGACTCGGGCGCGACCTTTCGGGATCCTTCGGCTCGAAAAACTATGCGCGCGAGGAGTTGGTCGCCGAAATGGCGGGCGCTTTCGTTTGCGCTTCTCTTGGCATCACGCCGACCGTGCGCCACGCCGACTATATCGGTTCCTGGCTCGAAGTGCTGCGCGAGGATGACCGCGCCATAGTGCGCGCCGCCAGCGCCGCCTCGAAGGCGGCCGATTATCTGCTGGCTTTCCAGGTCGATCATCTGGAGTCCCTATCCGCCGATGCGGCGGCCAGCGGGCGGGACGCGGCGTGAGGATTGCGCGCGCGTTTTCCGAAAGCCGCGTTTCCGCTTTCGCGGCTTCCCGGGTCCACGGCCCAGGAGAGTAAGAGGAAGGCGGGGTTTTTAGTGACGGGTTTGAAGGTTGAGAGAGAGGCTTTCGGCCGCCCGTTATGGAGAGACCAACATGGCTAATACTGTTCAGAAGATACGCTTGAGTTCCTCGCGCGATATCCCCTTCAACAAACTGGTGCTCAGCCAGTCCAACGTCCGGCGTGTGCAAGCCGGCATCTCGATCGAGGAGCTGGCCGAGGACATCGCCCGGCGCACCCTCCTGCAGAGCCTGAATGTCCGGCCGGTGCTGGATACTGGCGGCGCCGAAACCGGCATGTTCGAGGTTCCAGCCGGTGGCCGCCGCTTCCGGGCGCTGGAGTTGCTGGTCAAACAAAAGCGTATGGCCAAAACCCAGCCGGTGCCCTGCGTGGTGCGTGAAGGCGGCATCGCTGAGGAAGACAGCCTGGCCGAGAACGTCCAGCGCGCCGCGCTGCATCCGCTCGACCAGTTTCGCGCATTCCAGGCCCTGTGTGACAAGGGCCTCAGCGAAGAGGACATCGCGGCCCGCTTCTTCGTAAACCCCACCGTCGTCAAACAGCGGCTGCGCCTCGCATCTGTCTCGGAAAAGCTTCTCGACGTTTACGCCGGGGACGGCATGACGCTCGAACAGCTCATGGCGTTCACCGTCGCCAATGACCATGCGCGCCAGGAACAGGTGTGGGAGGCGCTCACCAACTCCTACAGCAAGGAGCCTTATCATATCCGCCGCCAGCTCACCGAGGGCGCTGTCCGGCCCGCCGACCGGCGTGCGCAATTCGTTGGCGTCGAAGCCTATGAGGCGGCGGGTGGCGTTGTGCTACGCGATCTGTTCCAGCACGACGATGGCGGCTGGCTGCAGGACCCGGCTTTGCTCGACCGGCTTGTCATTTCCAAACTTCAGGATGAAGCCGAAGCCCTGCGCATTGAGGGCTGGAAGTGGATCGAGGCCGCAGCGGAATTTCCCTACGGGCACACGGCTGGCTTGCGCCGGCTCTCCGGCGAGACGCCTGGCTTCACAGACGACGAACAGGCGCGCTTCGATGTTCTGAAGGCCGAGTATGACCGGCTGGAGGAAGAATATTCAGAAGCCGATGAATTGCCTGACGAGATCGACCAGCGGCTCGGCGAGATCGAGATGGCGCTGGCGGCTTTCGAGGAACGCCCCCTCATCTACAATCCGGCGGAGATCACCCGCGCCGGCGTCTTCGTCAGCATCAACGGCGATGGCGGGTTGAAGATTGAACGCGGGTTTGTCCGCCCGGAAGACGACGCGCCGGTCACGGCCGGTCCTGATGGCGACAGCGATCATCCAATCGTCGCGGGTTCAGATGGCGGCGTTCAACGGACGACGATCACTGTCGGTGGCGCCCCGGCCCCCGAAACCGGGACAAGTGATGAGGACGACGCCATTCGTCCGCTGTCTGATCGTCTGGTTTCGGAGCTTACTGCCCATCGCACCCTGGCGCTGCGCGACGCCCTCGCAAATGAACCGGATACTGCCTTCGTAGCGGTTCTGCATGCGCTCTGCCTTGGCGCCTTCTACAGCCGGGCCTCTAGCACATGCCTGGAGATCACGGCGAAGAGCGCCGGCTTCAGCATCCAGGCGCCGGGATTGCAGGACAGTGCTTCGGCCAGGGCCATCGACACACGGCACGAGACCTGGGCGCGGCAGTTGCCGGGGATGCCGGGCGATCTGTGGGACGCCCTGATGACCCTCGATGGCGACAGCCGGATGTCGCTCTTCGCGCACTGCGCGTCTCTTACCGTCAATGTCGTGAAGGAACCCTGGAACCGCCGTCCGGCCGCGCTCGATCACGGCGAACGTCTCGCGCAAGCCGTCACTCTCGACATGGTGGCGGCGGGATGGCAGCCTACCGTCGGCAACTATCTCGGCCGGATACCGAAGGCGCGCATTCTCGATGCGGTGCGGGAGGCGAAGGGCGAAGCCTCGGCCCAGCTCATCGGCCATCTGAAAAAGCCGGACATGGCCAAGGAGGCAGAACGGCTGCTCGACGGCGCGGGCTGGCTGCCGGAGCCGCTGCGCATGATTGAGCTTGGGGCGTCCGCCGAAGAACCGGCAAACGAGACTGAAGCGCTACCGGCTTTCCTCGCCGATGACGAGGATGCCGATCCCGAGGAATCCCAACCGGACGCCTTCGCAGCGGAATGACCACGACCAGCGGGGCGGCTTCCGCCGTCCCGCACCTTCTCACACCAGGCCCGGCCCCTGAGCAAACAGGAATGTGCCGGGCTTTGGCATTTCAGGAGATTTTTGATGGACTGGTACACCTCTTGCTCTTACGCACCCGATCAGAAGCGCTGCTTCCATGCCGCCGCCCGGGCGCGGCTTCGC